>CALBZA010000017.1 GCA_937890005.1 uncultured Verrucomicrobia subdivision 3 bacterium
ACTTTCAGCTATGTTCCTCAACAACTTCCGCCCTCTGGGAAAAAGACCCTGGGACTGGTGTGTGCGCTGTCATTTTTTGGTTTATGTCGCTAGGGTCGCCAGCCTATCTTCTGACTTTCGCCGCTGTTGGGGGTTGTTTGGTTCGCGGTAGTCGTATGGATGTGGCGGATGTGGAGCGCCATCGGGACGTTGACGGCAATGCCGTTTTTTGCATTGGGATACATGTTGCCACCAAAGCTATTCTCCGTGTCTTCGCAAGCCGCGGAGCTTCAGGGTGTTTTTCTCGCTTTTTCCATCGTGTCATTCTTTCTATGGATGTTTCGCCAGCAGGTGATTCGTTATGCAAGACTGGATCGCTGACATCGAAGTATTCAGCAGAGATTTCCACGACAGATGCTGAATGTTAACCGCGTTTTGTCTGCAGCCACGGCTTGAATGAGATTGGCAGTCCCCGGCGGTCGATGGTTCGGTTTGGAGGGGACTGTGTGACCGGCAGAAAAATCTTCGCAAAACAAAGCGCCGTCCTGCGTCCGATTCGTGCAAATGGATTCGGACGTTGTTCATGCGGCACGGGATGAATTGAAGAGCGGCATTGGCGTGGAAGTGTTTTCTGCCGGTGGAAGGCCGCGTTGCTTGTAAGCGGCGATAGTCGCGGATCGGAGTGCGGATGACTGAAACTGAGTTCGCCATGCGTCACCGCGACGTGGTCAGGCGGGATGTCCATTATTTAGGGTGCCGGCATCGTCTGTATCTCGTGGGAAAAATTGGAACAGAACGCCTTCCGATCTTGATTTCGTTTGCCAGCTCACAAGATTGAACGCAGCTTCACGAGCAATGCACGACCTCAATGTTTTGATTACGTTCGCCGTCGGTCTGACCGGCGCCTTGGTGTTTGGTTATATCGCGGTTCGCCTCAAGATTTCTCCCATCATCGGTTACCTGCTGGCCGGAGTGGCGGTCGGTCCGTTCACGCCGGGCGTTGTGGCCGATCGGGCTGTTGCGGAACAGTTCGCTGAGATCGGCGTGATCCTTCTGCTGTTCGGAATTGGTCTGCGATTTCACCTGCACGAACTGATCGCCGTGTGGCGCATCGCACTGCCGGGCGCGTTGATTCAAAGCACCGCCTCCACGCTCGCGCTGGCCACCGCGTTACATCTGCTCGGCTGGACCTGGACCGCCGGGCTGATTTTGGGAATGGCGATTTCCGTGGCGAGCACCGTTGTGATGGCTCTTGTGCTTGCCGAATGGCGCGATCTGCACGCGAGAATCGGTCACATTGCGATCGGCTGGACGGTTGTGGAGGACATCCTCACGGTCGCGCTGCTTTTGCTGTTGCCGATCCTGTTCGGAGCCGGTGCAGCTGAGAAAGAGAACATTGGCGCGGTGCTGGGTGTGGCCGGACTGAAGATCGTCGGACTGCTCGTGGTGGTGTGGGCGCTGGCCAAATGGGGCATTCCGAAAGTGATGGAAAAAATCGCGCACACGCGTTCGCGGGAACTGTTCACGTTGACGGTGCTGGTTCTGGCCGTGGGCATTGCGGTCGGGTCGGCGAAGTTCTTCGGGGTGTCGATGGCTCTCGGTGCATTTCTCGCGGGACTGGCCGTGAGCCGGTCGGAGTTCGCGACACGCGCGGCCAATGATGCGCTGCCGATGCGCGATGCGTTCGCCGTTCTTTTCTTTGTTTCCGTGGGAATGCTTTTCGATCCCACGAGCCTGCTGAAGATTCCCCACATCATCGCACTGGTGTTGCTGGTCGTGGTGCTCGTGAAACCGCTCGCGGCGGCGTTGACCGTGCGCTTCCTCGGCGAGCCGTTGGCAAGGGCGGTGCCGATCGGTGCAGCGTTTTCTCAGGTCGGCGAGTTCAGCTTCATCCTCGGCAACGTGGCGCTCGGACTTGGGTTGATCAACGACGCCGGCTGGAATGCGCTGGTCGCGGCGTCGATCATCTCCATCGCGGCGAATCCCTACATTTATCGCGGCGCGCGACTGTTCGTTCGTTCGCGAAGCGCAAAAAAACCGGTGGAATCCCCTGCGTCGGGTGAACTCAATATCAGGACGAAACGCTGCATCCTGGTTGGATTCGGACCGGTCGGAAGAATCGTGCACAAGCTGGTTCTGGATGGCGGCGGTGAAGTCACGGTGGTCGATCTGAACCTCGAAACCGTGCGTGAATTGAGCAACGCGGGACAAAGCGCCATCTACGGAGATGTCCGGCAGCCCGGCACGCTGGTCGAGGCGGGCATTGAAACGACCGAAATCATGATCCTCAGCGCGGATATTGAGGACGCCGCGGAAATCATCAAACAGGCGCTGCATTTGAATCCGGAATTGCGCGTGCTGGCGCGTTGCGCACATCTGCGCGATGCCGACGCCTTGCGCCGGGCAGGTGCTGAATTCGTGACGGCTGGTGAAGCGGAAGTG
The DNA here is from genome assembly GCA_937890005.1 of uncultured Verrucomicrobia subdivision 3 bacterium. Taxonomy (GTDB): domain Bacteria; phylum Verrucomicrobiota; class Verrucomicrobiia; order Limisphaerales; family DASXHY01; genus DASXHY01. Next base: position 2,422 of record CALBZA010000017.1, read on the forward strand.
GGTGTTGCATTGATGGAAGCCGTGACGTCTGCCACGCAGATGTCAAAGGAAGAAGCGCCCCAGCGTCGAGAGATTCGGCGGCAGCTTTACGAATCGGCAATCAATTGATGTCGCGCGAAACGTGGTTCGTGGAAGATGAGGCTGTGAATCTACGCAGTCTCGTCTTCGATTGAGCCGGAGATCACAATCCAAATCGCCACATGGCGAACGTGGCCAGTCCGAGAAACACCAGGAAGCCCATCGTGTCGGTCAGCGCCGTGACGAAGATGCTGGAGGCCATTGCGGGATCGACCTTGCATCGGCGTAATCCGAACGGGATGACCACACCTGCCATCGCGCCAAGAATCTGATTCAGCAGCATTGCGGTTCCGGCCACGGTTCCAAGAAGCACGCTTCCTTTCCAGCCGAAGGCGATCAGGCCGATCGCCACTGCCAGGACGAAGCCATTTGCAGCGCCGATGAACAGCTCCTTTCGCAACGCGCGAAATGCGTCTCTCGGCGCCACTTCACCGAGGGCGAGGCTTCGGATGATCACCGTCAGCGCCTGATTACCGGCGTTTCCCGCAACGGCGCAGATGAGTGGCAGAAAGGACACGAGCGCTGTCCAGCGGGAGATGGTTCCTTCGAAGAAACTGACGACTGTTGCAGCGCCGAGGGCGGTGATCAGATTCACACCAAGCCATGGAAGCCTTCGGGCGATGGAATGTTTCCACGGCGTCCAGATGCGTTCTTCGCTGGAGAGACCGACCATCAGGTGCATGTCCTCGGTGGCCTCGGCCTGGGCAACGCGGATGGCGTCGTCGATCTTCACAACACCTGCCAGGCGTTCCTGTTCGTCCACGACCGGCAGGCCAAGGAAATGGTAATGCTGAATCTGCCGGGCGATTTCCTCCTGATCATCCGTTACACGCAGGAATCGAACGTCGCGATTCATGATGTCGTGCATGCGCTGGTCGAGCGATGCGAACAGAAGCGCACGCAGTGAAACAACGCCGACGAGGTGATTGGAGTCATCCACAACGTAGATGTAGAGAACACTGCCGGTGCGTTGATCGGGATTGGCTCGAAGCGTGGCAAGGCATTCCTCCACCGTGCTGTTGGCGGGCACGGCGATGAAGCGGCTGTCCATGATGCCGCCCGCGGAATCGGGGGGATAACGGAGCAGGGCAGTGGCTGTGGTCATTTGCTCCGCGGGAAGATGCTGTTGAATCTGCTCGCGACGGGCGACGGGCAGGGCGATCAGAAGGTCGGCGATTCGATGCGGGGGGAGTGGACGCAGGCGCGCTGCGATCTCCTCGATGGAAAATCCCTCGAAGAGATCAGCAGCGTCGCGAGTGTCCAGTTCGGACAGGACTTCAGCGCCGACGTTGGGAGGCAGCTGGAGCAGGATGGTTCGTGCTTCTTCCGTTGGAAGACGTTCCAGACGGTTGGCCAGATCGGCCGGATGCATATCGCGCAGGTCCACGGTTCGTTTCGTCATAGAGACTTTTCGTGCGTGTGGCCTGCACGATCCCATTTGGACCCGTTGAGAGCAATCAGCTTGTCTCGCTGTGCGCCGGGCTTTTCACCAGCACCACGGGGCAGTTTGCCACGTCGAGAATGTCCTTGCTCACGCTTCCGAACAGCCATCGTCCCAGCAGGTTCATCCTGCGCCGTCCGAGAACGATCAGATCCACGTTCAGATCTTCGGCCAGATTCAGAATTTCATACTCCGGTTTGCCTGCGATCACGACGCGTTCGATTGGCGCGAGGCACCTGCCGCGTTTCCGAATCGTGGCATCCAGCCGTTTCTTCGCCGAGGCAAGCGCTTCCTCGCGGAGAGCGGTTTTCGCGGGCGTGTCGAGGAATCCCTCGGCATACGTCTGTTCGAGAACATGAACCAACACCACCGAAGCCCCGAGGTCTTCCGCGAGTTTGAGCGCATGATCGATGGCAGCGTCGGAAGCCTCGGTGAAATCGACTGGAACAAGGATGGTCCGTTTTCCGGCCCGCCGAAAATGGCTGAACGCCGGTTTCGTGACACCGCCAGCCACGCAATCGTGCCTGTCCGTGCCGATGTTTCCGGTCGAATGGAATCGGATGTTCTTCATGTCAGTTGTTCCTTTCGTTTCTTTCCCTTTCTTTGGCCGATCGCTTCCTCGCGTCGGCTTCGCATTTCGTATGGTTCAAAAGCGTTCCAATCACCGTCGGCATGACGGTTTGAGTGTTGGCATCTGCGTTCGTGCTGCCAAAGCCCGCCGGCAACGATTCGATCTTGAACGGCGCGTTGCGGCGTTCCTCGAGCAGGCGCAGATACGGTTCGTAATGACGTCCTGCGTAACGGCAGTGGATGTCATCGCGGCGCACCCGCGAGCGCTTCGATTCCGCTGTTTCATCCAGGAGTTCCCGGATCGTCTCCAGGAAGATCGGCACGTCGATCGGTTTCTCAATCAACGCATCAGCCCCGAGCATTTCTGCTTTGTCGCGCTGTCCCCATTCGGCCGTGATTACAATGACCGGCACGAACGGCTTCCCATCTGCCATGGCTTCAAAAACCTCCCAGCCGTCGTCGTTGCCGAGATTGATGTCGAGCACGACGAGATCGATCGGGTGTGAATTGAAGAGATCGAGCGCTTCGACGCCGTCGCGGGCGGGAAACGCGTCGTAGCCTTCGCTCTCGAGCAGTTTCCGAAGCGAATCGCGCACGGAATAATCGTCATCCACTATCAGCAGGTTTGGTTTCATAAGCGTAAAAAGTCATGGTTGTTGCCGGCATCGAAGGCCGGTCGTGTTGTCGGATGGAGTGACGCTTCGTCGTTCCGTCAATGACGCGTCACCGTCTCCGAAAAATCCGAGATTCCGACTGTCCGCCATCCGTGATGGACGAAGCGCGGTCTTTGTCCGGGACGCCTGTTGAATCGAAATGCCGATCGACTTGTTCGGCCCCGATCAGAAGCGCGGCCATCCGCTGGTGCGTGCCTGCAGGCTTCGACCGATGTCCGCGGCGAGCTGTGTGGGCGATGGATGAACTCTCTCTTCATGATCCGGGTTGAACCATCTCGCGCATCTCGGTTCCCCTTTCCTTAAGCTCGGTTCGTGCCATCGCGACCTCTGGTTTGTTACGCGATGTTTTCGGGGGAATTTGCGATAAACAACTTCTCGTATCGGTTCTGCCCGGTACAATTGGTTCCGCCGCCGGATCGATTTGAACCGGTGAAACGTCGAAAGTGCGGAGCAGTTACAGCAGCTGAATCATGGCATGGATTTATTTGATCATCGCGGGATTGCTTGAAATCGTTTGGGCCATCGGCCTCAAACACACGGAAGGTTTTTCCAGGCTCTGGCCGAGCGTGGCAACAGTCGGCACCATGATCGCCAGTTTCATCCTGCTTTCCATTGCGCTGAAGACGATCCCGGTGGGCACAGGCTACGCCGTTTGGACCGGCATTGGAGCGGCAGGCACTGCGGTGATTGGAATGATGTTTCTCGGCGAACCGCGGGAGGTGCTGAGAATTCTCTGCATTATCCTGATTGTCGCGGGAGTGGTTGGCCTCAAGGTGGTGTCCGCGCCGGGACGTTGAGTGTGGATGGAATATCCAGCGAATCGTTTTTGCTGGAAGCAAACCGGGCCGCAGTGATCGCGGCCCGGTCGATTGATCAGTTCAGGCAGCCATTTCCCTGGAAACGCTCCGCACCGAAGGCCGCAGCCATCGAACGCGTTCGCGCCTGACGAGGCGACCGTTTTGTTTCTCGAACACGGAGTGTTCCACCTGCAATCCCGCAAAGACCACATCCGAATAGACCGTGTCATACAGGTCCGTGGGAAAGTGGATGCGCGGGTCCAACGATTCCGAAACGAGCGTCTGCAGCGCTGCATCCGCTCCCACCGCCACCTGGGCGCATGTCGCGCTGGTTCCGATGATGTCCCGGTTCGCGAGGCAGTTGAGATAATAGACCTGCTTGTCCGGATATTTCAGGCAGACACCGATGATGTCCGCGCCGGACAATGGAACCGAAGTATTGTCGGCGATTTCCAGATCTGCGATTTCGATCCGGCCGTGGGTTCGCAGCAATGTTTCCAGATGTTCCATCGTTTTCGGATGAATGGCGTAAATGTATTTCGACGACGCTCCGAGTCTGGCGCCGAGCTTCACGTTCTCCTCGTGAAGGACGAGCAGGCCTCGCGGATATTCCGGCAATGCCAGCACCGGTTCCATGATGGGGCGCAAGTCTTCGCGATGTTGAAGTGAATTGCCGCGGCACATTTGCAATTCGCCATCCACGACTTTGCCCGTGGGTTCCCATACGGCTTCCGTCAGAAACTCCTTTCGAGACCAGGTGATGGTCGGACGCCATCCTGTTGTCGGAGTCGAAGTGTCGTACTCGAAATGCACCACGTCGTGCGGCACGCCATGCTGTTGGAATCCGTGCCAGACCCAGAGGTTCACCACACCCGGATTCATCCCGGAACTCAGAATGTGCGGTGCGCGCCGAGGTTCGGTGCGCGTCGGATGCAGATCGGATACCACTTCCGCGATTCCGCGTCCCGATTCGTTGAGGGAGGTGTTCACGTAGGAAACACCCGCCTCATCCGTCGCGGTCAACACCGGCAACGTGTCGAGATCGGTCACGTCCAGAACCACGTCGATTCCATGATCGCGGAGCAGCTGGCCATACCTTGCGGCATCATTCGGAAATCGGATCAGCCACCGGACGAACTCATAGTCGAGCAGGGCATGATCGAGATACGGATTCTGCAGCACGGTGTTGTTTGGATCGACGAGCACGAGCCGGCCGAAATTCTGACGACACGCAGCAAGCCGGAGCAGGAACGCCTGCGCGACGTGGCCGGATGCACCAAGGATCAGGAGGTTGGGACGACTGGAGTCCGGCTCAATCCGGGCGCGTTGTCCTCCATGGGAATGATTCCGTTTTCGGTTTCCGTTCTTCTTCCGTCCATTGCTGCTGCCGTTTGTCCGGCAGCTGTGACGTCTCACATCGTGGGCTGGCGCAACCGGCTTGATGTTGCGGGCAATGTTGTCTGCGAAGAAGTTTGCCTTGATCATGGTGTAAATCCTTTCTCTTTAATCGGTGTTTTCGTGTGGTGCGGTGGGGCGATTGGATTTCAGGTCGTTCACAATCACCTTGGCGGGACGGATCAGTTCAGCCCCACGAAGCCAAGCGCGTTGCCAGACTTCTACAATCGTGTGATGCGCGTGGGCGGGACCGGCGCAAATGCCGACCGCCTCGTGAAACTGAGGATCGAACGGCTTGCCCAGATCATCGCGAGCCTCGAACCCATGTCGGTTGAGAACCGTGGTCAGCTGGCGCAATGTCAGCCCGATTCCCTCACGCAATTGAACGAGCGACTCAGCCGTGCCTTGAGCTTCGCTCAATGCCCGTTCCAGGTTGTCCACGACCGGCAGGAGGTCGCGGACGAACGCATTCTTCTGTTCCGCGGCGCGCCGATCGTTTTCACGTGCGATGCGTTTCCTGAAATTGTCGAAATCTGCTGCGAGCCGGAGGTAACGATTCTTCCACTCGGCCAGCTCCGTATGAAGCGGAGCCATTTCAGGTGCCTGGGACGTGGCGTGAATGGCCGGGTTGAACGTTTCTCCCGCAGGATGAATCGAGTCCTTCCGGGAGACGTTGTCTGCCGGAATCATTTCTTTGTACATGTCACTTCCTTTCCTTTCCCGGGCTGTGAACCCGGTTCGGTTTTCTCTTTGAATTGATATCTCCAGACGAGCTGGCGTTCGAATCAGGCTCGCAGCGTCGGCGCGGCGCGATGGATTCGCGCCCGATGATTCCGAACGCGTCGGGCGAGCAGCGCGGTTTTGCGGCGCCGCAGCCGTCGCTCGATTTTTTCCGCAACGAGATCAATGGCTGCGATCGGTTCGTGTGCGCTGTGTTCCGCGAACAGGTCGTTGCCGGGAACTTCATAATGAACCCGTGCGCTGAACTGGTGGGCCGAGCGATAAGGGGAAACTTTCTGCAGTTGCACCCGGGCACGCAGCGCTCGCGGCGCGTATTGCCGCACACGCCCAAGCTTGCGCCGGACCGCCTCCTGCAATTTTTCCGTCAGTTCGACGCCTTCAGTCCGGATGAGGATGTCCATCGCTTCCTGTTTCCACGAACTGACCTTGATTTTCCGTGCTGCCCGGCCGCGTGGCAAAGCAGTGATGTTTGTGTTTTGTTTCATAGGCTTGTTATGGAGCAGCGCGTTGATCCCGGTTCACGCTGCATTTGTTTCTCAAGCTGGCCTCGTGCCATCGGCGTTCTTTCCAAATCCCGTGGGGAATTCGGAGAAGTCGGCCGCGAGACAACGACGCTTCCGGCTGTTTTCGTTCCGATGCCGGTCGTTTTTGTTTCGATTGCAACGAGGAGACCGGCGCTGTCGCCAATTCGAAGCCGTTGTGGAAGGGTGTCGTGTAATTGAAGAAAAGCGCAGCTGCTGCTCGGATGCGGGTTCTTTTGACCCGTCGATTGAAGCGAGGATTCGACGGGTTCGATTGCATCGTCGCCGCAGTGGCACACAGATGGCTAAAGGAAGTCCATCATGACTGAAATCACAATCATTCGAACCATTGCCGCGATCGCGTTGTTTGGGGCGCTCGGGCTGATTGTCAAAGCGCTCGTCGCACCCCGGCGGCGCGACAAATTCCTGGAGGAGATTCTGGACAGCATGATGGAGCCCGAACCGGTCGGGTCGTCCGACCGGGTTCCACATGCGTCGGTTGCTCTGGATGACGCGCTTGCCGAAAGTCTGCTTCGTCATTTTGAACAATCCGCAACGTCGGGTCATGTGCTGGCGGCGCTGGCATCGCACGGCGGTGGAATGCCGGAGCCAGACGTGGCTTCTGCGGTGAACGACCGGTTGAGTCGTCTGCACAAACGGGACCTGCCTGAATCGGTGATCCGGAAAGTGGTTAGCATTCTTGCCCGGGCCGACCTGGCGGCGGTGGAAGGAGGCCGGGTGGAACTCACCACTGCGGGCAAACGTCTCCAGGCGCTGCTCCAAGTGCGTTCGCCCGGACATTCCGCCGCGCCTGTTTTTGTTTCGCGCTCGATGGTTGCGGCGGATTAGACTTCTGCCGTTCCGATCCATGGACGCAAAGGTTTCATTCAGGCTCACTGAACTCGTGATTGCCGCCGCGATCATCGGGGCGGCGCTTTTTTGGGCGGAGCGAACCGCCTGGCGGGAGATCAGCGCGTTGCGGGCGGAGATGAATGTGGATCAGATCGAGAGGCTCGCCGTCGCTGACCATGCCCAGGCGGAACGTTTCGTCACGGAAACGAATGCGGCTCTTACCCGGGTGCAACGGTTCCTCTTTCTTTCGTTGCTGGGCTTGCTTGCCAGCGGAACGATCGTGCTTGTGTTTGCGTATCGCAGAATGATCGCTCCGCTGCGCACGAATCTGACTGAAAGCCGTGCGATCATCGAACGACAGGAGAAACTGGCGTCGCTCGGCGTGCTGGCCACGGGCATCGCGCATGAAATCCGCAATCCGCTCACGGCGATCAAAGTCCGGCTCTTCAGCCTCAAGGCAAACAATCGGCCCGGCACTTCCGATCATGAAGACGTGGAAGTGATTGAGAATGAGATCGACCGGCTGGAGAGAATCGTTCGCGATTTCCTGCAATTCGCCCGTCCGTCCGAGCCGGATCTCCAGGAGGTTTCAGCGGCGAAATTGCTTCAGGATGCCGTCGGGCTGCTGGCATCCGATCTGGCGAAACGATCGGTCATCCTCAAGCTGCAGCTTGAAACCGACCAGACCGTCCGGGCCGACTGCAACAAGATGAAGCAGGTGTTGATCAACTTCATTCAGAACGCCGCGGACAGCATGGAGAATGGCGGAACCGTTACACTTCGCACCTATGTCGATGAACAATCGCTGCAGGGCAGAATCGTTCCTGTGGTCGTGTTGGAGATCGCGGACACCGGCGGCGGAATTCCGCCGGAAGTGCAGAAGCGGTTGTTCGATCCGTTCTTTACCACGAAGGAAAACGGCACCGGCCTCGGGCTGTGCATCGCGGCGCGGATTGTGGAAACGCATGGCGGTGTGATTCATTATGAAACGCAGATGAATCGCGGCACCACCTTCAGCATTGTGCTGCCGCTCGCATTCAAAGATGAAAACCAAACCCAGGATTCTGCTCGTTGAGGATGACACGAACATCGCCACCGGACTGCAGAAGGTGATGCGTGCGACCGGCTACGACGTCACGGCGGTGAGCCGCGGCGACGATGGCCTGGAGAAAGCGCTTGCCGAATCGTTTGACATCGTGGTCACCGATTTGAAGCTTCCCGGACTTGATGGTCTGGAGCTGGTGCGTCAGTTGCATCAGGCGAAGCCAAAGCTGCCGATCATTCTCGTGACCGCGCACGGCACCACGGAGGTCGCGATCGAGGCGACGCGATGGGGCGCATTTGACTACGTTCCGAAACCGTTCGAAGTGGACGAGCTTCTCGATCTCACCGCCAAGGCGCTCGAAAGCAGCCGGTTGATGTCCGAGCCGGTGGAAATGGGCGAATCCGTTTCGAACCGCACTGCGATCGTTGGCAACAGCCGCGTCATGCAAAGCATCTACAAGGAGATCGGCCGCATCGCGGCGACATCCGTCACGGTGCTGATCCGCGGTGAAACGGGAACGGGGAAGGAGCTGATTGCCCGCGCCATTTACCAGCACAGCGATCGCGCGGGCGCTCCGTTCATTGCGATCAATTGCGCTGCGATTCCGGAGACGTTGCTGGAGAGCGAATTGTTCGGACACGAACGCGGCTCGTTCACAGGCGCCGACGCGCGACGAATTGGACGATTCGAACAGGCCAATGGAGGAACCATCTTCCTGGATGAAATCGGTGACATGAATCCGAACCTGCAGGCCAAGCTGCTGCGGGTGCTTCAGGAGAAAACGATCCAGCGTGTTGGCGGGCGGGAGAATGTTCCGGTCGATGTACGGGTCATTGCCGCCACACATCGCGATCTGGAGGCGGCGATCCGTGAACGTCTGTTCCGTGAGGATCTTTACTATCGGTTGAGCGTGGTCACGATCAAGCTGCCGCCCCTCAGCCAGCGGGTGGACGACATTCCGGACATGGTCCGGTATTTCCTGCGTCGCTACGGTCCTGAAGCCGGTGTTGCCGCGCCGGCCATCACGCCCGAGGCCATTGCATTCCTGCAAAGCCAGCCGTGGCCGGGCAATGTGCGTGAGCTGGAAAACACCGTTCGCAAGGCACTGTTGAATGCGCGCGACTTCACCATCAGCGCGGATCACGTGCGGGACGTCCTGAACAAGGCACGCGAGCCGGTCGCCAGCTCGCAGCAATCCCACGCCGCGTATATCACGGAGCTCATGGATCGCGTCGAGCGCGGCGAAATCCGGAATGCGTTTGAAAAGATGCTGTCGGATCTCGAACCGGAACTTTACGCACAGGCCATCCGGCGGGCGGACGGCAACATCACCCGGGCGGCACAATGGCTTGGCATCACGCGGTTGAAGATGCGGGAGAAGCTAAAGGAATTTGGACTGCATCCGAAACAGGAGGGTGAGGCTGAATAAAAGCGCAAGCAGGGCGGTCAGGAAAGGATTGCCATTTTCGTTGTCCGACGCTCTGATTCTGGCGTGGATTCGTTCATGGGAGGGATTCAGGTGTTGGCGGCAAGCGTTTACAGATTGGTTGCAATGATCCGTGTCGAAGCTGGCGCAACGGACGTGCAGGCATCGTTGTTTGAAGTTTCTTTGAATGACACGGCCAGGGCGCCATTAGATTCCGTGCCAAGGCTTTCTTTTAGTTCCGCATGGCGACGGGCGGTTTCCTTTGATTGGAAAGGCGGTCAATGACAGGGCTCCACGATCTGTTGCGACAGCAGGCGCTCCGGCATTTCGGCAATGAAGACGCGATTCCGGAGGAATGGCGTGAATTTCTCAGGACGGTCAGTGAGACATACGTGCGTTTTGATCAGGAACTCGCGCGCACTTCACCAACTTCGCTTGCGGCATTGGCGCCTCCCGCCGAGTCCGGTTCCGGCCACACGACTTTCGAGGAACGTTCCCGTCTCAAGTTTATCTTTGACGCGCTGCCGATCGGCATCTGCCTCAACATCACCCGCGCCGATGGCACCACGTCGCGCGTGATCAACGACGCGCATTTCCGCATCGCAGGAATTACTCGCGAACAGGACAAACCAGAAACCTGGCTGCGGATCACACATCCGGAAGATCGGGAACGTCAGGCAAAGCTTTTCCGCGAACTCGAGCAAAAGGGATCGGGACAGTTTTCGTGCGATAAACGCTACGTGCATCAGGACGGACGCATCGTCTGGGTGATGTTTTCCCTCGAACGTCGCAGGCGGCCGGATGGCGGATTCGAGGATCTTTCGTCCGTGGTGGACATCACACGGCGCAAGGTGGCTGAGGAGGAGCTGCGGCAGCTTCACGAACAGCACGAGCTGATTCTGAACTCGATCGGTGAAGGCGTGTTCAGCATCGATTCGCACGGTTGTCTCACCTTCGACAATCCTGCTGCCCGCGGGTTGTTCGGCGATCAGGCAGGTGAATGGATCGGCCGTCCGGCACATCGGACTTTCAATCACACCCGAGCTAACGGCACGCCGCGTCCGGAACAGGATTGTCCGTTCCTGAAAACGTTGGTCGATGGCCGGATTCACCATGCCAGCAACGATTTCTTCTGGCGGAAGGACGGCTCGGGATTTCCGGTGGATTACGTCAGTACACCCGTTCATGACATCCGCGGAAAGATCATTGGAGCGACGGTTGTTTTTACGGACATCAGCGAACGGAAGCGGATTCAGGCGCAGCTGGTTCAATCGCAGAAGATGGAAACGGTCGGGCGCCTGGCGGGCGGCATCGCGCACGAATTCAACAGCATCATGACGGCCATCATCGGCCACAGCGAACTGCTGCTGCAGGATCTGCCGGCCGGCGATTCTCTTTGTTTCAGTGTCTCCGAGATTCGCCGCGCTGCCGAACGTGCGGCGACTTTGACGCGGCAACTTCTGGCCTATGGCCGGCGGCAGATTCTCCGGATGGAAGTGCTCGATCTCAACGATGTCCTTCGCGGAATGGAGAACACGCTGCGCCATCTCGGCGGCACGAATGTGCAGCTCTCGCTGCGTTATGATCCGGACCTCGATCGTGTGCGCGCCGACGTCGGCCAGATGGAGCAGGTGATCATCAACATGGCGATGAACGCCGTCGAGGCGATGCCCGCGGGCGGCAAACTGGACCTGACCACTTCGAATGTTCTCATCAGCGAAGATAGTGCTGAAGAAGGTGAACTCAGGGCTGGCAGCTACGTAACACTTTCGATTGCCGACACCGGACGTGGAATGAGCGACGAGCTGAAGCAGCGGATTTTCGAACCGTTCTTTACCACGAAGGGAATTGGTCAAGGACCGGGTCTCGGTCTCGCGACCTGTTACGGCATCATCAAGCAGCTGGGTGGACACATTGCGGTGACGAGCAAACCGGGCTGCGGTTCCACGTTCACGATTTACCTGCCGAAGGTGATGGATTCGGTGGCGAAAAAAGTTCCCGCCGGTGTGGAGGATCTTGTGCGCGGGACGGAAGCCATTCTTCTCGTGGAAGACGATCCGATGCTGCGCGACGTCACCGTCACAGTCCTGAAACGCCTGGGTTACGATGTCCTCGCTGCGGCTGACGGGATCGAGGCGTTGAAGCTTGTCGAAAACCGCACGGGAAAGATCGATCTGCTCCTGACCGACATCCTGATGCCACAGATCGACGGTCGGGATCTGGCAGATCGCGTGCGGCGGATTTGTCCGAACACGAAGGTTCTGTTCATTTCTGCATTTCCGGAACATTCGAACGGGAACTTCGATCCTTCCCAACTCACTGCGCCGCTCCTTCACAAGCCATTCCCCCCGGCGGCGTTGGCCCGAATGGTCCGGCAGGTGTTGGATTGCAGCTGACTTTCGATGACAAACCTTTTGAAGTGACTTCGTTCCTCGATCTTCGATCATTGCCATCCACTTATGCAGAAGATTGAACCACCCGATGCGCATCATCTGTCCGCCGCAATTGGCTGGCTTGAACTCGGAAACATGTCCGAGGCGGAGGCCGAACTGAACCGCGTTTCGGCGACGCTTCAATGTCATCCCGACGTTCTTGAAGTGCGCTGGGTGCTTGCGGCGGAGGCGGAGAATTGGGACGCAGGGCTGCAGGTCGCACGCACGCTCGTCAAGATGGCTCCGGGCCGTTCGTCCGGCTGGCTGCACCAGGCTTACGCGATCCGGCGCGCCACGGGCGGAGGCGTTCGGGCGGCTCAGGAGGCGTTGCTTCCAGCATTTGGAAAATTTCCGAAGGAGCCGACGATTCCCTACAACCTGTCGTGTTACGCCTGCCAGTTGAACAATCTCGATGAAGCGCGCGTCTGGCTTCAACGCGCATTCGAGGCGGGAGACAAGGATACGATCAAAACAATGGCGTTGGCGGATTTGGATCTGAAACCGCTTTGGGAAGAGATCCGCACGCTGTGATCGAAGTGGGGATTTTCAGGGAACGTCAGATTTCCATCTCTCATTAACACCGTGCTTCAGCACGGTGATATGGGGCTGAATTGAAGAAGCTGTTTCAACAGCTTTGCTTTCGAAACACAGAAACCTGTTAAAACAGCTGAGCGCCGCAATGGCCGCCGTTTCACCGCGCTGAAGCGCGGTGCTATGAGAACTGAAATCATCGGAATCAATGCGTTTTCCACCAGCTCGATTTGCTCGCCCACCTTGACCTGGCTCCTGTGCGTCCTTACGTTCCGTTACATGGCGAAATCAAACAGCAAGAAGCCTGCGAAGAAGAAAGCGATTCTGTTGGGCGTTGGACTCGATTCTGATGGCCACAAGCGCGTGACGACCGGTCCGAACTTTGCGCTGGTCGGTGGTTCAGAGGAGACCCATGAGGTCATGACGGAGAAAGTCATCAAGATCAACGAGAAGCTTTCCGCCAAGGGAAAACAGCTGGAAGACGTGAGCCGCGAAGAGTTCGATGACATCGCGCATTCGGTGGGATTGCATCGGCCCAATCGAAACTGACGCCAACCTGCTTTCCAAACGGAAGTTGTGACGGTCTGACGATCTGGTTGTGTCCGATCTTGCTCTTTAATCCACAAAAATTGCCCATTTCTTGACGGGGCAGGGGTCCGTTGGTACGGTGCGGCGAACTTTAGAACTGAACAGTTCGTATGTCGTTCACTAATAGCCCTTACCTGCCAATTCTGGTGCTGATGATCGCAGCTCTGGGGTTTGCGCTAACGCCGCTGGCGCTTGCATGGTTGTGGGCAAGGAAGTTTTCTCCCAAAAAGGCTGGTCCCGACAAGAACGCCACTTATGAATGCGGGTTGGAATCGAAGGGCGACGCCTGGGTGCAGTTCAAGGCCGAGTATTACCTCTACGCGATCATTTTCCTGATCTTCGATGTGGAGACGATTTTCCTGCTGCCGTTCGCGGTGGCGTTTACCAGCCTGTCGGCGGGAGCATTCATCACGATGATGGTGTTCCTGTTCCTGCTGGTGGTTGGTCTTGTCTGGGCATGGAAGAAAGGAGTGCTCAGCTGGAAATAGACCGGCCGACGGATAGTCCGGCGTTCAGTGATGCTGCGAAGGTTTGCGCCAAACAAGGCGCTGCTGTTTTTGATAACATGGACGAAACACTGAGAAGTGAATTGCAGAAGCAGGGGATCGTGGTGACGACCCTTGAAGAGCTGTACAACTGGGGCCGGAAGAATTCCATCTGGCCTCTGGGGTTCGGGCTCGCCTGCTGTGCGATTGAAATGATCGCGGCGTCGATGTCGCGCTGGGATCTCGCCCGGTTCGGTGCCGAGGTTTTTCGTCCGTCGCCACGTCAGGCCGATCTGATGATCGTTGCCGGGACCGTGACCAAGAAAATGGCGCCGCAGGTCGTGCGGCTTTACAACCAGATGTCGGAGCCGAAATACGTCATCGCGATGGGCGCCTGCGCGATTTCCGGCGGACCGTTCAAGCAGGGATACAACGTGCTGAAAGGCATCGACCGGTTCATTCCGGTGGATGTGCATATTCCCGGTTGTCCGCCCCGCCCTGAGGCGTTGCTGCATGCGTTCATGACGCTTCAGCAAAGGATTGACGATCAGAAACTCACGGGGGAAAGCCGTCCGCGTCATTTGAAAGCCGATGCTCCCAGCGAATTTCCGGTGCCGGAATACGGTGAGCACGACCTTGTGCCGTCGAAAAACTCTGAAGTATGGCAGCCGCCTCAGGTGGCCAGAACGTAACGCTTTGAACCCGGCCTGACCGGGTTCGTTCATTTTAACTGTGGAAAGTCTCGAACAGATCATAACGCGAATTGAAGCCGCCGTCCCGGGCGTGCGTTTGGAAATCGTTCCGAACGACAGCCCGTCGGGCCAGCGCTCGCTTCTCGTGGACCGCGAGCACGCTTTTGCCGCGGCGAAGTTTCTGCGCGACGAACCGTCGCTCCAATTCGACTATCTTTCGAACGCGACAGGCATCGACTGGCTGGACGCCGAGCTGACCGAGAAGATCAAGGTGAAGAAGGTGGTCGATGGCGTGGAGAAGGAAGTGGAAGAGGTGAAAAAGACGCCGCGGCCGGGTTATCTGGAAGTGGTGTATCACCTATATTCCATGAGCCTGAAACACGGTCCGGTCATTCTTCGCGTCCGCACGCCCAATCGCACGGATGTCACATTGCCGTCGCTCACGCCGCTCTGGCGCGGAGCGGAGTTTCAGGAGCGGGAGATATTCGATCTTTACGGAATTCAGTTTGAAGGGCACCCGGACCTGCGCCGCATTCTGATGTGGGACGAATTCAAGGATCATCCAATGCGGAAGGATTATGTTGAGCCGGATGATTTCGAATACGAACCGACGCCGCACGATGAAGTGTTGGAACGGGTCAAGGAACACCAGGCGAAAGAGGTGAAGGCATGAGCGCGTCCGGTGTGGAAATCCCGTCCGATTCGACCAGGAACTACACCCTGCTGCCCGGCCGGAAGAACGGCAGCGCCGTCGATGGCGAATTGCTGGAAATTTCAATGGGCCCGCAGCATCCGTCCACGCACGGCGTGTTCCGAATGGATGTGGTGCTCGACGGCGAACGCGTGGTGAAGCTCAAGCCGGTGTTCGGCTACCTGCATCGCAACCACGAAAAGATCGCCGAGGGCACGAGTTACCTGTCTTCGATCCCATATACCGACCGGCTCGATTATTTCTGTTCGATGACGAACAACTGGGCTTACTGCCTTTCGGTGGAAAAGCTCGCCGGACTGCAGGTTCCTGAACGCGCGGAATACCTGCGCGTCATTCTCGCCGAACTGACCCGCCTTCAGAATCACGCGTCGCTCTGCGGCTTCCTGCTCCAGGACATGGGTGCCATGGGCACGCCGCTCATGTATGCGTTCCGCGAGCGCGAAAAGGTGCTCGATCTGTTCGAATCGATCAGCGGCGCGCGCATGATGTGCAACTTCATGCGCTTTGGCGGACTGCGCACCGATGCACCGGATGGCTGGCTCGCGCGCGTGCAGAAGCTCGTGGATGAGTTTCCATCGTTCCTCGACGAATTCGACACGCTGCTCAGCGAGAATGAAATCATCATGGCGCGCACCCAGGGTGTCGGCGTCCTGCCGCGCGAACTGGCAATCAACGCCAGCATCACGGGCCCGATGCTCCGTGCCTGCGGCGTGAACTACGATGTGCGGAAAGTCGATAAATACGGGATTTATGACCGGTTCGATTTCCGCGTGCCGCTCGGCGAGAACGGCGATGTTTACGATCGTTACATGATGCGCGTTCTCGAAATGCGCGAATCGATCAAGATCCTGAAGCAGGCGTTGAAGGATATTCCTGAAGGACCGGTGATCGATCCCAAGGCGAAGCTGCGCGGGTTCCGTCCCAAGCCGGGCGAATCCTACGGCCGGATCGAAGCGCCAAAAGGCGAACTCGGTTTTTATCTGATCAGCGACGGTTCGCCGAATCCCTATCGCTACCGCGTGCGACCGCCGAGCTTCATCAACCTGACGGTTCTTGAAGACATGTGCCTCGGTCACAATGTCGGCGACATCATCATCATCCTCGGTAGCGTGGATATCGTGTTGGGGGAAGTGGACCGATGAAGAAACGTTTCAAGTTTGGTGTTTCATGTTTCGCGTTTCGTGTTTCGAGACGCCATTGCTCAGGACAATCGGCACGAACTCCGAACTTCAAACCCGGAACTTTTTAGCATGTTAGGCGAAGCAATCCTCAAAGGCATGGCGGTGACCGCCAAGAACTTCTTCGGAAGCTATGTTTCCGAGGAACGATTGCCGACCATTCAATATCCGGAAGAGCGGCAGAAGCTCCCGGAGGCGACCCGGCAGTTTCCATTTCTGGTTTACGACGGCGAAGATCCGATGAAGGGATTGCGCTGTGTGGCGTGCCAGATCTGCGAGAAGGAATGTCCGCCGAAGTGCATTTACATCGTCAAGAGCAAGGACAAGCGCGTCGATTACAAGGGCCAGCCGCAGTTTTATCCGGCCACGTTCGACATCGACATCTCGGTCTGCATGAGTTGTGGGATCTGCGCGGAGGTCTGTCCGTTTGAATCGATCAAAATGGACACCGAGTTTGAACTCGCGAATACGAACCGGTTCGGTGGATTGCTGGTGAACAAGCATCAGCTCGCCAAATCGAATGAGCATTATCGGAAAATTCATCCCAAGGACGCCGCGGAGTCCGACGCGGTGATCGCGGCAGAAAAGGCGAAGGCCGAAGCCAAGGCCAAGGCCGATGCCGAGGCAAAGGCAAAAGCTGCTGCAGCTGCCAAAGCCGCTGCCGCTGCTGCTCCGGCCAAAACTGCTCCGGCGGATGCCGCGAAATGAGGCCGGGCATTCCAGTTTGTTTTCCGACGCACCGCGCCGAACGGACGGAAATTTGTCTCCGCCGACGTGTGTCTCAACCATGCGGTGCCCGAGCTATCGGACCACGACTCTGTGAGTTGCAGCGGCATGAATTGGTGGGCAAAGATTCAAAGAATTTCTGTCTCAGGAAGGCGAACATCGCTGCGGGTCACAGACCCGCGCTTCTCCGTTCGGCACCTCGCTCAGCAGTTTCGCGCCGCAGATGCTTCGCGCCACTTTTCTTCTGGAAATCAAAAGACGTTGCCGGTTATTTTCCGCCGTCCGCAGCGCCCTGGCTGTGTGCGGCCAATCCAATGCCGCATGGACGTGTTTCCCATCCACCTTCAAGGGCCGCGCATTTTATTGATGGGATTTGAGCATGGCTGATTCGATAGATCAGATATTTGTGAACCTGAAGCACTGGCTGGTCGGCTTCGCGCCGGAGCCGTGGCAGGGCCTCGCTTCGATCGTCATCTCCATCGCCGCGCTCATGGGTGTCTTTGCAACTCTGTTCGCGGTCACCACGATTCTCGAGCGCAAGGGACTTGGTCGCATCCAGAATCGTTACGGACCCAATCGAGTCGGGCCCTTCGGTTTTCTTCAGCCGGCAGCGGATGGCATCAAGGCGTTGATCAAGGAAGACCTGGTTCCGCGCTCCGCGGACAAGGTGGTTCACTTTCTTGCGCCGCTGGTGCTGGTCATTCCTCCTTTTTTGGTGCTCTCGGTTCTTCCCATCGGCCGCAACATGACGCTTGTTGATTTCGATGCCGGCATCCTGTTCTTCTTCTCGGTTGGCGCGATCATGGAGCTGTCGGTCTTCATGGCCGGATGGTCGAGCCGGAACAAATATTCGTTGCTCGGAGCCATGCGCGCGATCGCGCAGATGATCAGCTACGAAATCCCGCTGATTCTCTCCAGTGTCACGGTGATCATGATCGTCGGATCACTTTCGCTGAACGAGATCGTCGCGGCACAAGGCGGTTTCAACGGCGCATTTCCGGACTGGTTCGTCTTCACGCCGTGGGGCTTTGCCGGATTTGTTCTGTTCATGATTGCGGCGACGGCGGAATCGAATCGTTCGCCATTCGATCTTCCGGAAGGCGAATCGGAAATCATCGCCGGCTATTACATCGAGTATTCCGGATTCAAGTTCGCGCTGTTCTTCCTCGGCGAATACATCGGGCTTTTTGCGGTCAGCGGGCTCGGCATCACGCTCTTTCTCGGTGGCTGGGGTGCGCCGCTCTCGTTCCTTCAATTCATCCCATCGTGGGCGTGGTTCTTTGCGAAGCTTCTGGCATTGATCGCGGTCTTCATCTGGATTCGCGGCACGCTTCCGCGTCTGCGGCAGGATCAGCTGATGAATTTCGCGTGGAAGTTCATGCTCCCAATGACGCTTCTCAACATTGTTGCCGCGGCTGTCTGGCATTTCATGCTGCCGCTGCCGGCTGCGGCACGCTGGATCGCCTGCTCGGCGATCATCATCGGCTCCTACATTCTGCTCGGCCGGGGACTGATGGAACGCCGCAAGATTGGCCGCCGCACGTATCGATTTGCTGAATGAACCGATAACATGACGATCAGTTTCGCCATCATCGCCGTTGTGATCATTGCCGCTTCCGTGGCGGCCATAACGCTGCGCCATTTGATTCACTGTTCGCTCGCGCTGGTGGTGGCATTCGCCGGACTGGCGGCTGCGTATCTTCAGCTCAACGCGCAGTTTGTCGGTTTTGCACAGCTGCTCGTTTATGTCGGAGCCGTGTCGATTCTCGTGGTATTTGCCATTCTGCTCACCCGCAGTGGCGAAAATCCGAATGAGGAGATTTTTTCGAAAACGTGGATGGCCGGCGCGGCGGTCGTGGTTGCTGTGTTGGGCGTTCTCGTATGGGCGATCACGAACAGCGAGGTTGTGAAACGCGAGCCTTCGCCCGCCACTGAAGTGACCGTCCGCGGCATCGGCGATGTTTTGATGAACCGATTCGTCCTCCCGCTCGAAGTGATCGGCCTCCTGCTGACCGCCGCTCTGATCGGCGCGGTGATCATTGCGATGAGCGACAGGCAAGAAAGGAAGATGAAGTGAACGCCTTGAATCAAGCAGGGGTGAAAAGGGGAAAAGGAGCAGGGGAGAAAATACCTGCGTTTTTCTCCTTTTCTCCTTTTCTCCCTTTCTCCTTTTCAAAAGGGAAAGGATCGAGCGTATGAGCAACCCGCTTGTCGGCTACCTCCTCCTCTCCGCCTTCCTCTTCGCCATCGGCATGGCCGGTGCCCTGACGCGGCGGAACGCGATCCTGGTCCTGGTCGGCATCGAGCTGATGCTGAATGCGGCGAACCTGAACTTCATCGCGTTCTGGCGGTTTGGACCGAATCCGGAGGCGCTGACCGGTGTCATGTTCGTGATCTTTTCGATCGGACTTGCCGCTGCGGAAGCGGCGGTTGGACTGGCGCTGATCATCGCGATTTACCGGCATTACAAGACCACGAGCGTGGACGAGATGGATCAATTGAAGGGATGAAGCCGGTTTCTGAAATGTTTTGTCTGCCTCCGCGGCGCAGCGTTGCCGCGGTGTTAACTGCATGAGTTGGATTGTTAAAAATCTTTGGCTGATTCCCGCGCTGCCGGTTCTGGCGGCGGGATTGAGCGCGCTCGCACCGCAGCGTTGCCGGAAGTTTTCGGCCGGGCTGGCGATTGGCTCAATGATCGGCGCCTTTCTGCTGTCTCTGTGCGCGTTTGCAAACGTGCTGGGACACCACGGTCACGGCGAGGAAGCACGGCAGGTTTTCAACGTCACCTGGTTTCAGTTCGCCGAGGGAAGCGCGGGTGCTCTTCAGCTGGGATGGATCGTCGATCCGCTCACAACGGTGATGCTGGTGATGGTCACGTTCGTTGGAACGTTGATCTTCATCTACAGCGTCGGCTACATGGCGCACGACCAGAACTTCACGCGATTCTTCACGTTCCTTGCGCTGTTCGCCGGGGGAATGCTGGGAGTCGTCATCGCCAACAGCCTGCTGCTGCTGTTCATCTCGTGGGAAATTGTCGGGCTGACCTCCTATCTGCTCATTGGTTTCTGGTATCACAAACCGACCGCCGCCGCCGCGGCAAAGAAGGCGTTCATCACCACACGCATTGGCGACGTCGCTTTCCTGCTCGGAATGGTCTGGCTGTATTCGCAAACCGGAACGCTGTTGTTCTACACCGAAGAGGGCACCGGCTGCATGCAGCAGGCGGCGCTGACAAAGCTGGTGGCGCAGACGACCGGAGTTGGAATGGCTGTTTCCACTGCGATTGGGCTGCTGATCTTTTTTGGCGCTGTCGGTAAATCCGGTCAGGTGCCGTTGCATGTCTGGCTGCCGGACGCGATGGAAGGTCCCACGCCTGTCAGCGCACTGATTCATGCTGCGACCATGGTGGCCGCGGGCGTGTTTTTGGTGGCGCGGGTGTATCCGCTGATGAGTGTCGTTCCGGAAGGATCGACGGCCACACCGGTGGCGCTTCAGGTGGTCACGTGGATTGGTGCCATCACCGCCATCTTTGCCGCCTCAATCGCTGTGGCTCAGAACGACATCAAACGCATTCTCGCATACTCCACCGTTTCGCAGCTTGGTTACATGATGATGGGTCTCGGCGTTGGCGGGGTGGCGGTTGCGATGTTCCATCTCATCACACACGCGTTCTTCAAGGCGCTGCTGTTCATGGGCGCGGGCTCGGTGATTCATGGCTGTCACGAAGAACAGGACATCCGGCGCATGGGCGGCGTGAAGAAATACATGCCCATTACATTCATCACTTACGCCATCGGCATGCTGGCGCTCGCCGGATTCCCGGTGTTGTTCTCCGGATTCTGGAGCAAGGACGAAATCCTGCACGCGGCGCACGGATGGCCGGTGTCGCACGTTCCATTCTATCTTGGAATTGCCGGCGCGCTGCTGACGGCGTTTTACATGACACGGCAGGTCGTGCTGGTTTTCTTTGGCAGTTATCGCGGCGGACACGATCACAATCATTCTCGTTCCGTATCCAAATCTCATGGCAAGAAAGCGGAGTCTTCACACTCCGCTTCCGAACCGCATGAAAGTCCTCTCGTGATGACAGCGCCGCTCATGATTCTTGCGGCGTTTGCCATTTTATTGGGCTTCATCGGAACGCCCACATGGCCGTGGTTCCAGACGTTTCTCGGTACGCATCATGAGGGCGGCGGGTTCACGAAGGATGTCGTTTCACTGATGATTATTTCTTCCGCAATCGTCTTCGCCGGTCTTGGCCTTGGCTGGTGGTTCTATGGCCGCAAGCCGATTGCGAAGGCGGATCAGCCTGATGTTCTCGAAACGCTGCGTCCCGACATCTACAAGGTTCTCGAAAACAAGTATTGGATCGACGAGCTGTACGAGAAGTCGGTGATCGCCTTCAATGCCTGGTTCGCGAAGGTGTGCGACTTCCTCGACACCTGGATCTGGAGCGGACTGGTGCATCTGGTTTCTTACGTCGTGATCGGTTTTTCCTGGGTGAATCGCGTGATCGACGAATACGTGGTGAACCTCGGCTTTGACCAGGGCTGCAAACGGATCTCGCTGGGCGGCGGATTTTTCTCCCGGCTGCAGGATGGGCGGATTCAGGGTTACCTGCGGGCGATCGGAATCGCGCTCGTGCTGCTGGTCATCTGGCTGATCTGGGGAGGAAGCGGTTCATGAACGGTCTGCCACTCATCACATTGCTTACCCTGCTGCCGATCGTTGCCGGCTTGCTGGTCATTGGAATCGGAAGCGAAAACCGGAAGGTCGGACGCAATCTGGCTTTTGGAACGGGCCTTCTGACATTTGTCATCACACTATGGCTGTGGAAATCGTTCGACGCTTCCTCCGGCGCATTGCAGTTCGAGGAAAAGCATCTCTGGATTCCGACGCTCGGCATTGAATACCGCGTCGCGGCGGACGGCCTCAGCCTGCTGATGCTGGTGCTGACGGCGATGGTCACGCTGCTGTCGATGCTTGCTTCCTGGCGGATGGATGACCGGTCGCATCTGTATTATGGACTGGTGCTGTTTCTTCAGGGCGGACTCTTTGGAACTTTCACCGCACTGAATTTCTTCCACTGGTTCCTGTTCTGGGAACTGAGTCTGATCCCGGCGTTTTTCCTTGTTCGATTGTGGGGCGGACCTCAACGCGCCGCGGCATCGACGCAGTTCTTTGTTTACACGATGGTCGGCAGCATCGGGATGTTGCTCGCGTTTCTCGCAATCTTTTTGGCGACGGGACATGTCTCTGATTTCACGGCATTGGCTGAACTGGCGCGCAAAGGTGAAATTGCCTCGGCCATTTCATCCGATCTCACCTGGACCGGGCTGAGCGGAAAAGCACTGGTCGGAATCATCTTCCTGGGCGCGCTGCTTGGATTTGCAGTCAAGGTGCCGTTGATGCCGTTCCACACGTGGCTGCCTGCGACCTACACCGAAGCGCCGTCGGCGACGACGATGCTGCTGACCGGTGTGATGTCGAAGATGGGCGTTTATGGTTTCCTGCGAATTCTGCTGCCGATCTTCCCGGCGGAAATTCAACAATACCGGACTCCGCTGCTTGTGCTGGCGGTGATCACGATTGTGTTCTCCGCGTGCGCTGCCTTCGCGCAACGCGACCTGAAGCGCATCCTCGCTTATTCTTCAATCAACCATCTCGGCTATTGCCTGCTGGCGATGTTCGCAGTCGCGACGGGTTCGACAACATCTCCGGCGCCGGACGTGGAACGCGCGGCTGCATTGAACGGCGTGTTGCTCCAGATGTTCAATCACGGCCTGACGGCGGCGACGTTGTTCTGGTTCGTGAGCCTGATCGAACAGCGCAGCGGCGGTTTGCGTGGACTGAATGATTTTGGCGGCTTGCGGAAAGTGGCGCCGGTCTTCTGCGGACTGATGGGGATTGCTCTGTTCTCGTCGCTCGGACTGCCCGGCCTGAATGGATTCATCGGCGAATTCCTGATCTTCAAGGGTGTATTCCCGCTGGCGATGTGTTCCGCTTCGGTCTCGGTGATTGGCCTGCTTGTCACGGCGATTTTCATCCTGACGATTTTGCAGCGGGTCTTCAACGGACCGTTGAATGAGAAATGGACCGGTTTTCCGGACCTGACGACGTCCGAGCGCGTGCTGCTGGCGATACCGATTGCCTTGATGTTTGTGCTGGGCGTTTACCCGCAGCTGGTGCTCGGAACGATCAACGCCACTGTGGTGCAGCTGGTGAAGCAACTGCCGTTTTGATGCGCCGATGAACACGAGACGAAACAATTTGTGGGATGCGACCAGAACACGGTTTGCGCAATCCGCAATCTGAAGATGCTGGCCTGGACGATTTACATTTCATTTCTCGGTGTGCTGGTGCTGATGCTCCTGCCGAAGGACAATCCGCGCGCGGCGCGCGGCGTGGCATTCGCAACGGCTTTTGCGGGGCTGGTGATTGCCTTGGTCGCTTACGCCGGGTTCAAGGCCGGTGAACTGCTGACCATCGCCGACAAAGCATGGATTCCGACGCTTGGATTCCGATACCAGCTGGCTGCGGACGGCGTGAGCCTGACGCTGGTTCTGCTGACGGGACTGGCAGCGGTCGCGGGAATTCTTTTCTCCTGGAACATCGAGCATCGCGCGAAGGAATTTTTCGCCTTCTATCTCGCGCTGATCGGCGGTGTGTATGGCGTGTTCCTGAGCTTCGATCTGTTCCTGCTTTTTGTGTTCTACGAAATCGCGATCATTCCCAAGTATTTCATCATCGCGATCTGGGGTTCGACGCGCCGCGAGTACGGCGCCATGAAACTCGCGCTCTATTCGTTCATCGGCAGCGCCATGGTGCTGGTGGGAATGATTGCGGCGTATGTGGTTTCCGGCGCGGAGACCATGAGCCTTGTGGAACTGGCGAAGTTTTCGTTCCCGCACAGTTTTCAAATGTGGGCGTTCCCGCTGGTGTTCGTCGGTTTTGCCATCCTGGCCGGCATGTGGCCGTTCCACACCTGGGCGCCGACCGGTCACGTGGCTGCGCCGACCGCTGCTTCGATGCTGCTGGCCGGCGTGGTGATGAAGCTCGGCGCGTATGGCTGTTTGCGTGTGGCGATGACGCTTTTCCCGCAGGGACTGGAACCGTGGGGCTGCACGGTGCTCGGATTCGGATCGTGGCGCGATGTGTTCGCGGTGCTGGCGGTGATCGGAATCGTTTACGGCGCAATGGTCGCGCTGGTGCAGAAGGATTTCAAATTCGTCATCGGTTATTCGAGCGTCAGCCACATGGGATTCGTTCTGCTTGGACTCGTGACGTTGAACACGATCGGTGTCAGCGGTGCGGTGTTGCAGATGTTTTCGCACGGCGTGATCGCGGGCCTGCTGTTCGCTGTGGTCGGAAGGATGGTTTACGAACGAACCCACACACGCGAGCTGCCGATGCTGGAAGCGATGCGGCTTTCGAAGATGCTGCCGTTCGCGGCGGTGACGTTTGTGATTGCCGGCGTGGCATCGATGGGCATGCCGGGCTTCAGCGGATTCATCGCGGAATTGCAGGTGTTGATCGGCGCGTGGAAGTCGTATCCCGCACTCGCGATCATCACCGGTGTAGGCATTCTGATTGGCGTTGCCTACACCTTGCGTGCGACACAGAAAGCCTTCTTTGGTGACGACACCACTGCCGCGGCCACGGCTGATGCCGATGAAAACAGCCACGGCCATGAACCGCTTCAGCCGATCTCCGTGCCCGAACGTTTGGGAGCGACGCTTTTGATCGGCGCATCCGTTCTGGTCGGCCTTTATCCGCACGTGCTGTTGAAAATCATCGTTCCGAGTTTTGAATCGCCGTTGTTCCAATGGATTCAGAAAGGAGGTGCTCAATGAGCTACCTCGAACTTCTGAAACTGGCGCTGCCTGAAACGATTCTTGTCGCGACGGCATTTTTCATCCTGGTCGCGGACCGTTCCACGGGCGGACTCGACCGGCGGCTTCGATTCCGCATTGGCGGATTGATTGCGAGTGTTGGTTGTGCCTTGGCGGCCGGCTGGATCGCTGTGACGCCGGCGCACGCCAATGTGATGAATGGCTTGCTGGTGATTGATCCGCTCACGCGCCTGGTGAAAGCGGGCATTCTCATTTTGACCATCCTCACGGTGCTGCTTTCATCCGACTCGGATTTCACGGAGCACGTGGGCGAATACATGGCGCTGATTTTGTTCGCCGCGGTGGGAATGATGTTTCTGGTGAGCGCGGAGGACATCCTGATGATCTTCGTTTCGCTGGAACTGACGAGCCTGTCGCTTTACATCCTGACCGCGTTCAACAAACGGAACATCAAGTCGGCCGAGGCGGCGTTGAAATATTTCCTGTTTGGTGGAATGGCCGCGGCATTCACGTTGTTTGGCCTGAGCCTCGTGTATGGCCTTTCTGGATCGACCAACCTTCACCAGATCGCTGCTGCGCTGGCGGGGAAGGGACTTGATCCGTTGCTGGTCGTTGCGGTTGTGATGACCATTGTCGGATTCGGCTTCAAAGTGGCGGCGGTTCCGTTTCATCTCTGGGCGCCGGATGCCTATGAAGGCGCGCCGGCACCGAGCGCGGCGTTTATTGCGTCAGGGTCGAAGGTCGCGAGCTTCTTTATTTTTGCGAAGCTGTTGATGATCGGTTTCGCCGGAGTGGAAGGAAGCGGGGCGTGGCGCAGCTTCGTTTCTGGCTGGATTCCCACCGTGGCGGTCATTGCTGGTGCATCCATGATTCTCGGCAATCTTGCGGCCATCGTGCAGGGAAGCGTGCGAAGGCTGCTGGCGTATTCGGCGATTGCACATGCCGGTTATGCACTGCTGGGAATTGCGGCGAACAACGAAGACGGCGTGGCATCGCTGCTTTATTACGTTTTGACCTACGGCCTCACAACGGTGGGCGCGTTTGGTGTGATTGCAGTGGTGGAAAACAGAACTGGCGGTGACACGATGAGCCACTTCGCCGGACTGAGCCGGCGGGCGCCGTTGATTTCGTTTTGCATGTTCGTGTTTCTGCTTTCGCTGGCAGGCATTCCGCCGCTGGCAGGTTTCTTCGGAAAATTCTATCTCTTTGCCGCGGCGGTGAAGGGTGGAGAAAACCTGGGCCTGCTCTGGCTGGTGATCCTGGCCATCGCAACGAGTGCAGTGTCGCTTTACTACTACCTCAAGGTGCTGAAGCAGATTTACGTGGCGGCACCTGAAACGAATGAACCGGTGCAGGTGCCGATTCTTCAGCAGATCGTTCTTGGCTTGATCGCGGCTGCTGTGGTGATCCTCGGTTGCGTGCCGGCCGTGGTAGTCGATGCGTTGAAGACGGCGATCCAGGCGGCAGGCCACTGAGCCGGCAACCGGGATTCTTCTCGTCGAGACAGATTTCCCCTCGCGTGTGCGGGAGAACTTTGCTTTGCTTCGCGCGGGACGCAAATGACCTCATCCAGAAATCTTCTCGCCTGGCCGGCCATACTTCTGAGCCTGTTTGGAATCAGCTCCTCCAACGCGCAATCGACCAACGACGCCAAAATCTGGGTTCGAACGGCGGGAAATCCGCGCCCGGAAGAGCGCTGGGTTGAGCCGGATCGTGGTGAATATTTCACCCTGGATCAGGTTGCATTCAGAGCCGTCGCGCAAAAGGCGTCGCGCGGTGAGCCATCGTCGGCGCGCGCCAGTGGAATGGAAGTCGAACTGCCGATGCCGGATGGAACGACCGCGCGATTCGCGATTGTGGAAGCGCCGATCATGGAGCCCGAGCTCGCGGCGAAGTTTCCGCAGATTACAACCTACGCCGGACAGGGAATTAATGATCCCGACGCGACCGTGCGGCTGGATCTGACGCCATTGGGATTTCATGCGCAGGTGCTGTCGCCGCGCGGTGCGATCTACGTTGATCCTGCGTTTCGCGGTGACACCAACACCCACGTGGCCTATTGGAAGCGCGATTTGCGGAGGAACACGACATTTCGATGTTCTCCTCCGATTCCCATTGGTTCGGCCATTCGCCCGGATCTGTCTCTCCAGGTGCGACGACCGCTTTCAGGAGGCAGTCTCAGAACGTTCCGGCTGGCGGTATCCACGACTGGCGAATATACGGCTTTCTTCGGCGGGACTGTGGAAGCGGCGATGTCGGCAGTCGTCACCGCCGTCAATCGCGTGACGGGCATTTACGAACAGGAACTGGCCGTGCGGCTCGTGCTCGTGGCGAACAATGACCTTCTGATTTTCACCGACGGGAACAGCGATCCATTCACGAACGAGAATGAGAGCTGGATGCTCGACGAGAATCAGGGCGTCGTCGATTCGATCATCGGCAGTGCCAACTATGACATTGGACATGTCTTCGGCACTGGCGGTGGAGGAATTGCAACGCTAGGGAGTGTTTGTCATCCCTCCTACAAGGCCCGAGGCGCAACCGGTGCTTTCTCCCCTGTTGGCGATGCCTTTTACATCGATTACGTCGCGCACGAAATGGGACATCAGTTCGGAGCGAATCATACGTTCAACAGCACCTCGGGCGCATGCGGTAGCGGGAACCGGCATGGACCAACGGCGTATGAACCGGGAAGCGGATCGACGATCATGGCCTATGCGGGAATCTGTACGGGAAACGATCTCCAGTTTCACAGCGACCCTTATTTTCACGCCGGCAGTCTGGACGAAATCCACACATTCCTGAACACGGATGCCGGTTGCGCAATGGGATCCGCAACCGGCAATTCTCCGCCCGTGCCAAACGCCGGGGCAAACTATGTGATCCCGGCAAACACACCGTTTGTGCTTACCGCCAGCGCCACTGACCCGGATGGAGATGCGCTGACTTATTGCTGGGAGCAAATGGATCTCGGTCCCTCGGCATCGCTTTCAGCCGGCGATTCAGGGAGCGGCCCGCTGTTCCGCTCATTTCTGCCGACCACAAGTCCGGTTCGATACTTCCCGAAACTCAGCAGCGTTCTGGCGAATACCAACTGGAATCAGGAAAAACTGCCCACCACGAGCCGGACGATGAACTTCCGCGTTACTGTCCGGGATAATCGACCGGGCGGTGGTGGTGTGGCTGATGACGACATGACGGTCACAGTTGTTGGAACCGCCGGGCCGTTCCGGGTGACTTCGCCCAACACGGCTGTGGCCTGGGCAGGAAACCAGACCGTGACATGGAATGTTGCGGGAACGACTGCCGCCCCGATCAATGCCTCGAGCGTGAACATCTTTCTCTCTGTAGATGGTGGCCAGACTTTTTCGTATCAGCTGGCGACGAATGTGCCGAACACCGGTTCCCGACTCGTCACGCTTCCGAACGTGAGCACGTCACAGGCGCGGGTGAAGGTTCAGGCGGCAGGAAACATTTTTTACGACATTTCCGACGCCAACTTCACCATCGTTCCCAGCGGCCCGTTCGTTTCTGTTTCAAATGCCGTGGTGACCTCGGAATCGTGTTTTCCAACGAACGGCTGGATCGATCCGTTTGAAACGGTCACGGTGAATTTCACATTTCAGAACACCGGGACAGCTCCCACGACCAATCTGGTTGTGACGCTTCTGCAAACGAATGGAATCTATTATCCAGGCGCTCCGCAGAACATCGGGGTGATTCCGGTCGGAAGCACAGCGACGCGGTCATTTCAGTTCACTCCATCGGGAAGCTGCGGCGGTTCGCTCACAGCTCTGTTTCAGCTGTCCGACAACGGCACGTCCCTTGGAACGGCAGCCTGGCCATTCACCCTGGGGAGCGTGCAATCGACGATCGTGACGCAGGTGTTCAACAATCCGGGTTTCATCGTAATTCAGGATGCCGATGTTGCCTGGCCGTATCCGTCATCAATCAATGTGGGTGGCGTTTCAGGCGAGGTGGTGAAAGTGACCGTGACATTGAACGGGCTCAGCCACACTTATCCCGATGACATCGGGATGCTGCTGGTCGCCCCGAACGGGCGGGCGGTGAAGTTGATGGATGCATGTGGCGGTGATGGTGATCTGTCGTTCATCAATCTGACCTTTGATGACGCCGCCCCGGCCTCTCTACCCGATTCGACGCAGATATTCGGCGGAACGTATCGCCCGACCGATAATTTTCCAAATGACGGATTGGAGGGAACGCCGCCGCCTCCGTATCAAACCACTTTGCTTTCGCTGGGGACAGTTCCGAACGGAACATGGTCTCTTTATATTCAGGATTTCAACGTGGCCGATTTTGGTGACATCAGCGGCGGCTGGACGTTGCGGATCGTTTCGTCGAACGCCGTCGTCAGCTGTTGTTCGACTTTCCCGCAGCCATCGTTCACGAGCATGACGAGGGAAGGCGAACTGGTTCGTTTCAGCTGGAGCGCGATTCCCGGTCCGAACTATCAGGTTCAATATCGAACCAACCTGACTGTCGGTTCATGGCAGAATTTCGGCGGACCGATTCCGGGAACCAACATGGTGCTGACCGTGACGGACTCAGTCGCAGCGGAACCGGTTAGGTTCTACAGAGTGATTGTGTTGCCGTGAACTTCGGGCGCGATCATTGAGTCACCTTGACCACGCGAATTTTCCCGGGATTGGAAATGCCGAGTTCCAGCAATTCCGCATTTGAGTAGAGTTCCATATTGGTTTTCAAACGCGGCGCCTTGGATTTTTCCCGTTGCTGTTCCAGTTCCTGAAGCGACAACGCGTCCAGCGCCACGGGATCTTTGCTGAAACGAAGTTGATTCAAAGGCGTTGAGTAGTGCAGAAGCGTGCGTTCCTCTCCTTCGTACTGGCAGATCAGGGCATCGACAATGTTCAGAACCACCTTGTCGCTGAGAGCGGGCAGAGCATAGATTTCCGGCACGGCAGTGGCGAGTCGGGCGGGATCGTTCTCGAAGCGGCGCGAGTTGTCCACGCTGCCGAGCGCGAGACTGTACAGGTTTCCCACCACGCCGACCTGATTGTGATTCATCAGCGGCGTGATGTTGATGATCTTCGTGATGTCACGACTCACGAGCTTCGATACGAACGATCTTTTTCCCACGCCCTCGCCCTTGCGACCGAACTCCAGGTCACCCCAGACCAACGTGCCGATCAGCGACGATTCATAATACGTTTTCTCGTCGAAACCGGCTTCGGCGCTGCCGACGAGACGGATTCCCAGTTGCTCGCTCAGTCTGTTGAATCCGGCCAGCTTCAGGTCGCCGAGGCGTTTGTCCCAAACGATGATGTTGTTCGTTGGAATTCCCGCTGCGATCAGGCTTTGAACCACAGCAGCGACGACACTTTGCCGGGTGCCGCTGTTGGGACCCGGTTCGGAAAACACTTTGATGCCGACAACATCATTCGTTCTGACAAGTGAAAGCCACGCATCACGGATGGTCGCGGTCTGTGTCAGTCTGGTGAGTCCTTGAACGAGCATTGGCTCCATCTGATCCGGCCGGGGGCGAAACGCTTCGGTGGCGAGCGGGTTTTCCACCACGAACACGGTCGATCGCGCCGGGCCCTGCGTGCGGATCGATTGATCGAACTGTGCGTGCAGTCCGGGGAGGAAGCAGAGCAACACCAGCGCAAACATTGCGCGGCAACCTTGATTTATCAGTGCGTTTCTTGACACGTCAGGGCGCGAATGGTACCACGGGTTCCAATGCTGATCATCAAAAATTGGGGGGTGAAATGTGCTCTTCTTCTGCTGCTGGCGATGGGGTTGGCAGGGTGCATGCCCGCGGGGCCGAAAGCGCTCCTGAACGGGCAGAAACTGATCGAAGAAGGTGATTTCCCCAATGCAGTCGCGAAGCTCCAGACGGCGACATCGCTGATGCCGACGAATGCGGCGGCCTGGAATTACCTCGGGATCGCGTTGCAACACATGGGACAATCGACGAACGCCGAAGCAGCGTATCTCAAGGCATTGTCTCTCGATCGGAACCTTTCCGAAGCCCAGTTCAATCTTGGCTGTCTGCGGCTTGAGGAACAGCGGCTTGACGCGGCGAAGTCGGCGCTCATTTCCTACACCGCGTTGCGTGGAAATTCGATTGAAGGCTGGCTGAAACTCGGGACCGTGCAATTGCGGCTGAGGGAACTCGCGGCAGCGGAAAAAAGTTTCAACGAAGTGCTCGCGCTCGATGAGAAAAACCCGGAGGCGTTGAACAATCTCGGGGTCATTCATCTTCAACGTCGCGATGCGCGCCAGGCAGCGGCATTCTTCAATCGTGCCCTGGAGGCGAAACCGGATTACGGTCCCGCGCTTTTGAATCTCGCAGTCGTCAATCACGTTCACCTGAACAATCCCGCCCCGGCGCTTCGAAACTACAAGGAATATCTGGCGCTCTCCGATGAGAACGCGGATTCGGAAACAGTTCTCGCCATAGCCGCGTCACTTGAACAGCAGCTCAATCCCGCCCCGGCGACTGCTTCAACAACGCGCGAGGTCGAACCGGCAGAGGTTGCAGCGGCCAGGCCTCCGGTGACGCGGACGACGACGAATCCACCGCCTCGGACAACAACTCAGGTGGCAAGGGCTGCTGACAGTTCTCGTTCCGGTGCTGACGCTGCTCCTACCAGAACGACGCCGACCGACAGCCCGGCAAATGCAGCCGCGACCCAGCCGCGGACCGAAACCCCGACAAACAAACCGGGCATTCTTCGCCAGATGAATCCAATGCGGCTGTTTCGTTCCGACGAAAGAACGGAACCGCAATCGACGGCGTCCGCGTCCAGACCGTCATCGACTCAAGCCACACAAGGTTCAACGGATGCCAAAGCACTGGCCGCGTTTCCGCGTTACAAATACAAGAACCCGCGAAAACCGGAGGCGGGTGATGTTCCTGCCGCGCGGAGAGTTTTTCAGGAAGGATCTCGTGCGCATCAGGGGCACCGCTACGACGAGGCGTTGGCGGCATATCAGCAGGCGACGAAGCTTGATCCAGCCTTTTATGAGGCCTACTACAACATGGCGCTTGCGTCTTTGGGCGTCGGAAATCTGTCCCAAGCTTTGACAGCCTACGAATCCGCGCTCGCGATTCGTCCGGATTCGCTGGATGCGCGATATAATTTCGCCGTGGCATTGCGGCAGGGGAATTTCATTGCGGACGCCATTCGCGAGTTTGAGAACGTTCTCTCCCGCTATCCCCGCGAAGCCCGGGTTCACATAGCCCTGGGAAGCATCTATGCCCAGCAGCTTCGGAACAACGCCAGGGCGAAGGAACACTACAACCGGGCGCTGGAGCTGGATCCGAAGAATCCCCAGGCAGCCACCATCCGATACTGGCTCAGTTCTCACTGACCTTGTGGCATGGAAATGGCTCGGTTTGGGACGTCGTGTCGCATTCATCAACCGCGGCGCGCGTCTCAAATGAATTTTAATCTGCCATTTAACTGGTTCGACGTCCTCACGGTCGTGTTGCTCTTTGTCGGAATCCAGTGTGGACGCAAACACGGACTGTCGGTCGAACTGCTCAAAACTTTGATGTGGATATCGATCGCGGCGATCTGCGGGCTGGCTTACGCACCGGTCGGTTCGATCCTGGCGCAAAAATCGGTGTTCAGCCTGCTGTCCGGCTACCTGATGGCCTATGTTGCCATTGCTGGCCTGGTTGCAATCGCTTTTGTCTATGTGAAACGTGCGCTGGGCGGAAAACTGATTGGAAGTGACACATTCGGCGGAAGTGAATTTTACCTGGGCATGCTGGCGGGAATGATCCGGTTTGCATGCATTCTCATCTCGGTGCTGGCCCTGTTGAATGCCCGCTATTACAACCCCGCTGAAATTCGGGCGAAGCAAAAATTCCAGAGTGAAGTCTATGGAAGCAATTTCTTCCCGGAACTCTATGAGATTCAGGCGCAGGTGTTCGAGAAATCGCTCCTCGGTCCGGTATTTCGCAATCAGCTCGGGTTTCTCCTCATCAAGCCCACCGCACCCGAGGTGAAGGAATTCAAGCAGCGCGAATACGCGACGCCCTGATGGCGGCCTCATCGAAGGCACGCGTTCGCACAAACGTCTTTCTCTCCTTTTTCCTGCGCTCTAACCTTGGCGCGTGTCCGGTTTCATCTCCGATGCCACCAAAGAACGAATTCGCGCCGCGAGTGACATCGTGGACGTGATCGGTTCGTACATCCCGCTCAAGCGGGCGGGGGCGAACTTCGTGGCGTTGTGTCCGTTTCACAAGGAGAAGTCGCCCAGCTTCAACGTCAATCCCTCCAGGCAGATTTTTCACTGCTTCGGCTGTCACAAGGGCGGCGATGTTTTCACGTTCGTGAAGGAATACGAAAGCATCGATTTCCTCGAAGCGCTCAAACGCCTCGCCGACCGCGCAAAAATCCCGCTGGAATACGATCAGGGCGGACCCGATCAGCAGACGCGGCATCTCAAGGACACGTTGCTGCAGATTCACGAACAAATTACGCAACGCTGGCAGAATTGCCTGGCGTCCGAAGCGGCAGGACAGGTTGCGCGCGATTATCTCGCAAAACGCGGCGTTTCGGACGAAGCCATCAAACTGTTCCGCATCGGTTGCGCGCCGGAAGCCTGGGACGACACGGTCAACTGGGCGAAGAGCCGGGATTACGATCTCGCCATGATGGAACGGGCCGGATTGATCCTGAAAAAGGAGGGAACGGATCATTACTACGATCGTTTTCGCGGACGGCTCATGTTTCCGATCTGCGACGAACAGGGCAGGGTGATCGGATTCAGCGGACGCATTCTCGTCGGCGACGAAAAGCAGGCCAAATACGTCAATTCACCCGAGACGCCGATCTTCACGAAGAGCAAGGTGTTCTTCGGACTCGACAAGTCCAAACGCGCCATTCTCAACGAAGGTTTCGCCATCATTTGTGAAGGCCAGCTGGATTTGATCGCATGTTTCATGGCCGGGATTGAAAACATCGTCGCGCCGCAGGGAACCGCCTTCACTTCGGACCACGCCCGCATCCTCAAGCGTTACGCGAATGAAGTGGTGCTGTGTTTCGATTCCGACAACGCCGGACAGAATGCCGCGGTGCGCGCGCTCGATCATCTGCTGGAATCCGAGCTGGCGGTTCGCGTTGCAGTGGTGCCGGCACCGCATGATCCGGACAGTTACATCAAGGCGTCCGGAGGTGAGGCGTTCCGTCAGCTGATTCAAAACGCGGAAGGATTCTTCGACTACTATCTCAAGCGACTTTGTGCCACGAACGATGGTTCGACCGACAAAGGGCGGCTCGCGATTCTCCGGTCAATGGCCGAGGCGGTTCACAAAACCGGCAACGTCGTGTTGATCGACAAATACGCGCAGAAGACGGCGTTGCAACTGGGCGTTTCGGCAGATGCGGTCCGCGCCGAGTTCAAGAAACTTCGGGTTCGGGGAACACGATTCCGTCCGGACAATGAGGAATCACACGAGCTGGAGTCGTCCGGCCAGGAAGAAGAACTGCCGCGTCCGCAAACGCATGAATTCTGGCTACTGAAACTGCTGTTTCTTCACGACGATCTCGTGCCGTGGTGCGCTGAACAATTGCGATTGGAATGGATTCAGCATCCGCTTGTTCGTGAAGCGGTGCAGAAACGAATCGAGAAATTCGCCGACGACACTTGGAGCAGTCTGGCAGCATTTCTCGACACCTGTGAAAACCCGGCCCTGCGAAGTCTCATCACCGAAGCCGCGACGGATGAACGTCCACTTCCCAATCCGCCTCAACAGCTTGCCGACGTGGTCCAACGCTTGCGCAATCAGTTCATCGATCGGCAGCTGGCGGCATTGATTCATCAGGCGGCGCAGCCGGATGTCGATGATGTCCGCCGTCTGGAATTTCTCCGTCAGCAACAGGAACTTCGCGTGTTGAAACGGCAGCCGGTCGTGCCACCGGCAATTTGACGAAAGGGCTCGGTCGCGTATCGAGAGTGTGGAAAGGAATCCCATCCGTTCCATATCAATTGCGTTCTCAAACAGCAGCCATCGAACAGGACGAACACGTGAACTCAGGCAAATTAAATCTCATTAACACCGTGCTTCAGCGCGGTGTTAACGGCTTCGGCAATCAAGCCATTCAAAACGGCTTATCCAGTTCCCGTCCAAGTTCACCGCACTGAAGCACGGTGCTGGTGAGACATTCGAGTGGTGCGGCTGTCTGATGCGGTTGCGGCTTCAGACTTGCGTTGAATGCTTCCATACCCCTGAATTCCGTTCGGACGCGAATCGACCCTTTGCGACATCATTATGGAATTCGAAGGCTACTCAGACCGGCAGAAGGAAATCCTTCTCGATCTTCTGTTATACGGGATGTATCTGGACGGGAATCTGACCGCGATTGAGGACCGTCGGATCGGAGAGTTGCTCGACACCATGAATTTCCCGTCGGAGGAAGCCCGGAACCGGTTCCTCGATGCGGCCTACACGCGAACCCGTCAGCGCAGTTCCTCGCCGGAGGGAATTCGTTCGTTTATCGACTTTGTCGCGTCTGAAATCACCACGCCCGAGCTGCGCCGCCGCACGTTCAATCTTCTCGCCGCCATCGTCGCCAGTGACAACAAGCTGGAGGAAAACGAACGTCTGGTGCTGCAGATCCTGCGCGAGGCGTTCAAGCTGCGGACGGGAACGAACTGACCGGGGGCGGCCTCCAGCAGCGGCCTTCATCATGCAGCCGTCTCCCCTCCAACGGTGGCTTCGGAAGAAACGACGGGAGGGCCTTTCCATGGCGGCAGGTTACGCCGTGCTCACGTTTCTGGGCGGAACGATCTTCCTCGGCCTGACATTCTGGATCGTTTTCATGATCGTGAAACTGATCCTGCTTTCCGCGATCGGGCTGTCCGGCTGGGTCACCCTGGGCAGCGTAGCCGCAGCGGCGGCGTTCTGCATGCTTCTGTTCTTCGACAGCCTCCGTTCGCCACGCGACGACATGTCGGCTCTCAGCATTTGGCTGATCCGCGAATACATCGACATCGGTCCGCGCCTGATGCTTGAGGTTGTTCCCGCCATCAGAAAATTTCGGCACTGGAAAAAATTCGACCTCGATCTCAACGGCCGCGTCCTGCTGTTCCTCGCCGGGCGCGATTCGCCGGTCAGAAAATCGGACGTGTTGCGACTCTTTCCCGAAACCGACTGGGATCGATTGCGTGCCGAACTCAAGTTGATTCCCGGAGTCATCTTTTTCCAGCCGGACGAACTTCGAATGACACTCACGCTTCCGTTGAGGCTGCAGATGCGCCTGTTCCGTGGACGACAGCGCGTGCATGTGAATGAACCTTCGCACGATCCGGATCCGGAACCGGAACCGATCAGGCCGCGCGAGCCGCAATCGCTCAGTCCGGCCGAAATTCTCGGCGTCGCACCGAACGCTTCGATCGCCGAAATCAAATCCGCCTATCGCCGTCGGATGAAGGAATGCCATCCCGACCGCCACGCCACACTTGACGAACACTCGCGAACGCTCGCTGAGGAGTGGGCGAAATCGGTCAACGCAGCCTACAACGCCCTGCTTTCGAAACGGGGCGAGCGGCGTTGAAACCGTAAAAACAGCACATTCAAAAAGCGTTTCCCGCCAATAACTGCGCAGGTTTTGCGCACTTGATCAGCAGGATCAAACTCCGATTGCGCCGCCGGAAGATTGGGCGTATCAATCCTCTTGCATGCCCAGTTCGAAGACGTTTCCGAGATGTCGTGCGCCGAAGTGGTTCTGGTTCGGATTGGGATTTCTTCTGCTCTGCTTTCCCGGTTTTGCGCAAACGCTGATTGAATCTCAGAAACTGTTTCTTGGCGGTGATTACAACGCCGTGATCCGTGCTGCCGAAGCGCGCAGCCACAGTCTTTCGACCGACTGGCATGTGCTTTATGTCAAATCGCTGCTGATGGTCGGGCGTTATGATGAGGCGCGAGCGCGCGCGAAAGTGGCGGTTGACTATTCGCCGTTGGACCTGCGGGTTCTCATGCTCGCGCGCGAGGCGGCTTTGTATGGAAACAATCCCGTCGAGGCGAACCGCCGGTTGTTGGAAATGCGGCTGGTGATCGAACGCAGAGGCTTGAATGTGTCGGATGGTGAAAGCCTCGTCGCAGCGGGCGAGGCGTTGCTGCTGCTGGGGGTCGAGCCGCGGGTGATTCTGGAAAATTGTTTCCGACGCGCGGAACGGATGACGGCTCCGCCGCGCGAAGCGTTTCTGGCGATCGGGAAACTTGGGTTGGAAAAACGCGATTTCGCACTGGCGGCAGAAACGTTTCGCGCAGGTTTGAAAAAGTTTCCCGATGACGCCGACATGTACGGCGGACTGGCACAGGCGTTTCAAACCGGCGACCGGAAGGAAATGCTTTCGGCGATTGAATCGGCGCTGGCGAGAAACGCCAATCACATCCCCAGCCTGCTGCTGCTCACGGATCATCTCATCGATGGCGAGCAATATGACGAAGCGGAAAAACAGGCGCAGCTCGTGTTGAAGGTGAATCCCTCGCATCCCGAAGCCTTCGCTTACCGCGCCGTGATCGCACATCTCCGGAATGAACGCGACCGGGAACAGCAGTTGCGCGCGGAGGCCCTGAAGTTCTGGAAAACGAACCCGAATGTGGACCATCTGATCGGCCGGAAGTTGTCGCAGAAATATCGTTTCGAGGAAGGCGCCGCCGCGCAGAAAAAGGCTTTGGAATTTCAGCCCGATTTCCTTCCCGCCCAACGGCAGCTCGCGGAAGATCTGCTTCGCCTCGGTTACACGGAAGAGGGCTGGAAGCTGGCGGAAGCGGTTCACAAGCACGACGAATACGACGTCACAGCGTTCAACCTCACCGTGCTGCGCGACAAGATGGGCGGATTCAAAAGCCTCACGAATGGAAACTTCATCGTCCGCATGTCTGAACGCGAGGCGGCGATTTATGGCGATCGTGTCCTCGCGCTGCTGGAACGGGCACATTCGGTGTTGTGCGGCAAATACGGCGTCAGGCTGACGCGGCCGACGATCGTGGAGATTTTTCCCGAGCAGAAGGATTTTCAGGTTCGGACATTCGGCATGCCCGGAAATCCCGGTTACCTGGGTGTTTGCTTTGGATCGGTGATCACCGCCAACAGCCCTGCCTCGCAGGGAAGTTCTCCGGCGAACTGGGAAAGCGTTCTCTGGCATGAGTTCTGTCACGTCGTCACTCTGAACGCGACCCGGAACAAAATGCCGCGCTGGCTGAGCGAAGGCATTTCGGTTTACGAGGAACGTCAGGCGAATCCCGCGTGGGGCGAGAGAATGAATCTGGCGTATCGCGACATGATCCTTGGCGACGATTTCACTCCAATCGGAAAATTGAGCGGCGCCTTCCTCGCTCCAAAAAGCAGCCAGCATCTGATGTTCGCCTATTACGAATCATCGCTCGCCGTGGAGTTCATGATTGAGAAATACGGACTGGAGGCGATCCGGAACATTCTGCGCGATCTCGGAGCCGGCGAAGAAATCAACAAAACCATCGCCGCGCACACCGCGGAATTGTCGAAGGTGGAAAAGGAGTTTGAAGCTTATTGCCGGGAAAGAGCGAAGAATCTTGCGCCGGACATCGATCTGACCCGTCCGCCCGGGCGCGGCTCGGAATCCGAGCTGACCGTATGGCAGGCGACGAATCCGAGGAATTACTTCGTGCAGATGCGCAAGGCGCGGCTGGCGATGGAAGAAAAGCGGTGGAACGACGCCAAACCGATCCTTGAATCTGTTTCCAAAGCGTACGCGGGCGAAACCGGCGGCGACAATCCGCTCTGGCTGCTGGCCGTGGTGGAACGGAATCTCGGAAACACCAACGCCGAACTGGCGTTGCTGGAGCGGCTGGCAAAACAGGATGCCGATTTTATCGAACTGTTTCAGAGATTGATCGAGCTGTCCGAACAGCGGCAGGACTGGACGAACGTGATGCATTACACCGAAAAGCTTCTCGCGGTAAATCCATTGATCTCACTGCCGTATCGCGCCCTGGCGCGCGCGGCGACGGCGATGGAACGAAACGATCAGGCCATCGGTGCGTATCGAGCGCTCCTGTTGTTGAATCCGCCTGATCCGGCGGATGCTCATCTGCAACTCGCGCGATTGCTTCACAAGCGCGGCGATTCGCGGACCGAGGCGAAAAGGCATGTGCTGAAAGCACTGGAAGAGGCGCCGCGCTTCCGGGCCGCGCAGCAGTTGCTGCTGGAACTGCGCGAAGGCGAAGCGGTGACGAATTGAAGCCAGGGAACGTATGACGAGCATCGATTCGAGTTGGACAATCAGGAACGGAACGCGAGTCCGAAGCTTGTGGCGTGCGGCGACATGTCGCCGCTTTCCAACCGCGGGTGAGACATTTTGCGGTGATAAAAGAGCTGCGACATGTCGCAGCATTCCCAAAACGCCGGGCGATCGAGATTTTTAGATGAAACGCGCCATTCTCATTTTTCTGCTCGTGTGTGTGCTGGGCACGATTGTGTATGCGCAGCGTCGTCGTGGCTTTGGTGGTGGCTGGGGCGGAGGGGATGATGGGGGCATTGTTTATACGGAAGGCGGAATCCCGGTCGATCTCGACCGCGTGCGCACGGCGCGTGAGGTTGCGACGCACAGCACGGATACGCCGATGTGGACAAACAATCCTGCATTTGCGCGCGATACCTTCACATTTGTCCGAATCATTTATGGTCGTAAAACGCAGGGTTACCTGCCAGGGCGGGCGGGCAACTGGATAACGGATTTTCCCGACAGCGATCTGAATCTCTCATTCCGCGTGCAGCAGATGACGTCGATCAAGGTGGATCCCTACGGACGCATCCTGCGCCTCACCGATCCCGACCTGTTCAACTATCCGTGGATTTACATGGTTGAACCCGGCCGGCTTGAGTTCAAGGAAGAGGAAGTGCCCATCCTGCGGCGGTTCCTGCTCAACGGCGGTTTCATGCTCGTGGATGACTTTTGGGGTGAAGTGCAGTGGCGGAACTTTCAGATGGAAATGAAACGTGTGTTTCCCGAGCGCGATTTCGTGGATGTGCCGATGGATCACCCGATCTTCAACTGTGTTTTCCCGCTGAAAGGTCCCAAGAATGCGCTGCAAGTGCCAAATTTCCGGGCCGGCATCGATACCCAACGCGGCGGACCCACCTGGGAATATCACGATGGCGAGCAATGCACGGAAGTGCACATCCGCGCGCTTTACGACGACAAGGGCCGGATCATCGTGCTTGCCCTGCACAACACCGACAACGGCGATGGCTGGGAGCGCGAGGGGGAGGGGCAGACGGATTACTTTTTCCGCCGGTTTTCCGAGAACATTTCGTTCCCGCTCGGCATCAACGTCATTTTCTATTCAATGACGCACTAGCTGGAACCGGAAGAGCGGCGGAAGCGTCCGGTAAGTTGAGCCCGGAGCTGCATTAACGAAGAAAGGCATTGTGGAAACGACAATTCATGAAACAGACGCGCAGACGGTTGAGAAACTGATCGCCGGACGCGCGCATATTGAGACCGAACTTTCCAAGGTGATCGTCGGCCAGAAGGATGTGCTCGAGCAGATTCTGCTGGCGCTGTTTTCCGGCGGGCATTGCCTCATCACCGGCGCGCCCGGCCTGGCGAAAACGTTGCTCGTGAAATCCATCGCGCGAATCTTTCACCTGAACTTCCAGCGCATCCAGTTCACGCCCGACCTGATGCCCGCAGACATCACCGGCACTGAAATTCTTTCCGAAACCGAAGCCGGCCGGCGCCTGACCTTCGTCAAAGGCCCTATCTTCGCCAACATGATTCTGGCCGATGAAATCAACCGCACACCGCCAAAGACGCAGTCGGCGCTTTTGGAAGCGATGCAGGAACATCAGGTGACCGCGGTCGGAATCCGTCATGCGCTGCCGGAACCGTTCTTCGTTCTTGCGACGCAGAATCCGATCGAAATGGAAGGCACCTATCCGCTGCCCGAAGCGCAGCTCGACCGGTTCATGTTCAACGTCGTCATCAATTATTTGCCTGAGGACGACGAGGTGGAGGTGGTTCAGCAAACGACAGCGCGGAAGCAATTGAACATCGAACCGCTGTTCACGGGCGAAGATGTGCTTCGGTTTCATGAACTCGTGAAACAGGTGCCGATCGCGCAAAGCCTGGTTCGTTACGCGGTGCGGCTTGCCGCGGCCACGCGACCCGGCCAGAACGGAACGCCGGAGTTCGTCAATCAATGGGTGAGCTGGGGCGCTGGAACACGCGCATCGCAGTTTCTGGTGCTTGGCGCCAAGGCACGGGCGCTGTTGCAGGGGCGCACCCACGTCACCGGCGACGACATCCGGACGCTTGCGGCGCCGGTGTTGCGGCATCGTGTACTCGTGAATTATCGCGCCGAGGCGGATGGTGTTGGTGTTGAAACCATCATTTCCAAACTGTTGCAGCACGTCACTGAACCGGTTGCGTGAAGATTCTTTCCTGTTAATGCCTGTCGTTTCTCCAGCTTCCTCCGCCGATCGCGGCCGCGGTTACGCCGATCCGAAAACGTTGATGGCGATCCGCAACCTGGAGCTCCGCGCACGCGTGGTTGTGGAGGGATTTTGGAACGGTCTGCATCGCAGTCCGTATCATGGCTTTTCCGTGGAGTTCACGGAA
This sequence comes from uncultured Verrucomicrobia subdivision 3 bacterium, assembly GCA_937890005.1. Taxonomy (GTDB): domain Bacteria; phylum Verrucomicrobiota; class Verrucomicrobiia; order Limisphaerales; family DASXHY01; genus DASXHY01. Next base: position 43,770 of record CALBZA010000017.1, read on the forward strand.
TACCGGCAATACAGCCCCGGCGATGACACGCGGTATCTCGACTGGCGCCTGTTCGCACGATCGGATCGTTATTACCTGAAAAAGTTCGAGGACGAAACTAACCTGCGATGCCATCTGCTCGTCGATCAAAGCCGGTCGATGGAATACGGCTCGATCGGTTATTCGAAGTCGGACTTCGCCCGCACACTGGCCGCGACGCTTGCGTGGTTTTTGCATGGACAGGGCGATGCGGTCGGCTTGTTCACGTTCGGAGAACAGGTGAACGATTATCTTCCCGCACGGAACCGTCAGGGCCATTTGCGGCAGCTGATGCTGGCGCTGGAAAAGCAGGTGCCCGGACGAGAAACGAACGTCGCCGGAGTGCTTCAGCGGGTGTCGGAGACCGTGCGGAAACGCGGTTTGATCGTTCTTGTTTCCGACCTGCTCGCGCCGGTCGAACCGCTGGAAAACAACCTGGCCCGGCTGACGGCGGCAGGGCACGAAACGATGGTGTTTCAGATACTCGATCCGAACGAGCTGGCGTTTGAGTTTTCGCAGGCAACGCTGCTGGAGGATCTGGAAAGCGGGCGGGAAATCGCACTCGATCCGGACAGCATTCGTTCTGAATACCAGCGCAAGCTGAGCGCTCATCTCGAACTGATCGATTCGAACTGCCGTCGCCTCGGTATTCCGGTTCATCGTCTTGTGACAAATCAGCCGCTGGAAATCGCTTTGCTGGAATTGCTCAAGAGCCGGAATCGGCGCGGCAAATGGCAGCGGCGCTCGGGCTCAACAGGACGGTCGTCATGAGTTTCCTCGCGCCCATCTTTCTGATCGCCGGCGCGGCCATCGCCGGACCGATTCTGTTTCACCTGATCCGCCGGGTCGCACGGGAACGGGTTCAGTTCAGCTCGACGCTGTTTCTTCATCCGACGCCGCCCAAGGTCACGCGCCGGAAACGTGTGGATGACGTGTTGCTGCTGGTTTTGCGCTGTCTGTGTGTGCTGTTGATGGCGCTGGCATTTGCGCGGCCGCTGTTCTCGCGCAGTTCCATCGCGCCGCTGGTCACAGATGATCGACGGCAGAAATTGCTGTTGATCGACACGAGTGCGAGCATGCAACGCGACGGGGTCTGGGAAAAAGCGCGTTCAATCGCAGAACGTCATCTTGCCGATGCCGGACCGGATGACCAGGTGGCGATTGCTTCTTTCGACCGGCGTTTTCAATCGGTGATCACGTTCGAGGAATGGAACGGCTGGTCGGCCGATCAGCGAAAAGCTCTCGCGCTGGCGAGGCTGGAGACGCTTTCACCCAACTGGAACGCCACGCAACTCGGCGCGGCAATGATCAGCGCCGTCGAGCATTTCCAACATCAGGCTGTTTCCGGAAATGCGCCGGAACGGAAGGAGTTGATCCTGATCTCCGATCTTCAGGAAGGCGCGAAGCTCGATGGATTGCAGGGCTATGAATGGCCGCGTGATTTGACCGTGGTCGTCGATACCGTCGCTCCCGCGCGGCGCGGCAATGTGGGAATTCACGTTGTGTCGTCTGAAGGCAAGGCAGCGGGACCATCGTTCCGGGTCGTGAACGCACGGGATACAGCGCGGGAACGATTCAAGGTGCAGGTTCTCCACAGCAGCGCGTCGCCAGAGATGGCATCGGATCAAATTGTCGAAGCCTACGTGGCGCCGGGACAGATGAAGACGATGGCGCTTGAGCTGAATGAATCCGCCCGAACCGCTGAACTTCGTCTTGAAGACCCGGAGCCGTTCGACAACCGGGCTTATGTCGTCGTTCCCCAAACCGAGCATGTGGCCATCGCGTGGCTTGGAAGTGAAGCGGCGAACGATCCGGCGCAGATGCGGTTTTACTTCGACAAAGCGTTTCCCGAAACCAAACGCCGACGGGTCGAAGTGGCGGTTGTTGGAAACAATCAGCCGGTTTCAGCCGCAGCGTTGCGGGAGGCATCGCTGACGGTTGTTTCGCGCGCGTTGAATGCCGCCGAAGCGGATGTTTTGAAACAATGGATCGCATCCGGAAACGCTGTGTTGATGATGTTGCCGGAGGATGCGACGACCGACTCGCTGGTGGCGCTGACCGGTGTTGATGCGTTGCGTGTGAGTGAAGCTTCCGGCCGATTCGTGCTGCTCGGGAAGATCGATTTCAATCATCCGCTCTTCGCACCGTTTGCCGATCCGCGGTTCAGCGACTTTACAAAGATTCATTTCTGGAAACATCGGCGATTGGATTTGCCGGCGGAGACGGACGCGCGTGTGGTCGCGGGCTTCGATGACGATTCGCCGGCCTTGGTTCAGTTCACCATCGGGAAAGGTTCTTTGCTGGTGCTCACATCAGGATGGCATCCGGCCGACAGTCAACTGGCTGTTTCGAGCAAGTTCCCACCGCTGATGCAGACACTATTGTCGTGGGCCATGGCGGCCACTCCGTCGCGATCGCAATTTGTCGTCGGCGACTCCATCCCGTCGCCGATTTCGACTGGTTCGGCGGTGGAATGGCAATCGCCGGATGGGAAACGGGAAACGCTCCCGGCGGGAACGGCTTTTGTGCGGACGGACGTCCCCGGATTTTACACCGCCCGTTTCGATGGGAAGGAACGCCAATTTGCCGTGAACCTTTCCGCTGACGAAAGTCGCACGACTCCGGGCAGTGTGGATCAGCTGGCGAAACTCGGTGTGCCGTTGAAGGGCAATGAAACCAGGCTCACCGCTGCTGCGGCGGCGAGCCAGTCGGTGCTGTCGCAAAAGCATGAGCTGGAGGGTCGGCAGAAATTGTGGCGGTGGTTGATTGCGGGCGCGCTGTTGACTTTGATTGCTGAAATGGTGTTGAGCGGCCGATTGATGCGGAAGAACGATCGTCGGACGAAAGATGAATCGCAGCCGGCTGCGGCACCTGTCGAGACGCGGAAGGAGGAGTTCGCTTGATCGACGCGCGGTTACAGGTCCGGTTGGAAAGACTCGAAGCGCTGCGGAAGAAAGCGCGTCTGTGGAACCGCGCCGCAATTTGCTGGTGGATCGTTGCCGCCGCTCTGGCGGTGATTCAATTCAGCAAGGTGACGTCAGTGGAGTTGCGACCAATTTGCCTGATGACGCTTCTGGCGGCAGGCGTGGTTGCGGTCATTTCGATCTGGATTGTTGAGCGTCGTCGCGCGAACGATTTCCGGGCGCTCGTGCAGGGCCTTGAAGCGGAACATCCCGATTTGCATCCGCTGCTTTCAACGGCGTACGAGCAGGAACGCGATCCGGATTCAAAGGAATTTCATTTCCTTCAGCAACGCGTGGTGACGCAGGCGCTGCAACATCCGTCGCTGCGCAGTTTGCAGGAGAGCCTTGAGAAAAAGCTGCTGACCGCCAAAACGAATCATGCGTTCGGCCTGGCGATCGCGGTGGTTTTGATTTCGATCTCGGGAATCGATCACGGCAAACCGCAACGCAAATCACCGAGCAAATCGTTGTTTGCGGAATCGATTCAGGTCGAGCCCGGCGACATCGAACTGGAGCGCGGACGCAGTTTCGTCGTGACCGTCCGATTCGATCGCCAGCCGCCCAGTGAAGCCACGCTTGTTCTGGCAACGGGAGAGGGCATCAGGCGAATACCCCTGGAACGGCATCTGGACGATCCGCTGTTTGGAACGAGCTTGCGTGAGGTTATGGAAAGCGGCTCGTATCACATTGAGTATGGATCGAAAAAGACCCGCGATTATCGGATCACCGTTTTCGAATACCCCGTGCTCGTCCGCGCCGACGCATCGTTGGAATTTCCCGCCTACACCGGACTCACGAACAAGGCGATTCCGGACACGCTGCGGATCACTGCGGTGGAGGGAACGCGTTTGAGTTACACGTTTCAGCTCAACAAACCCGTGGCTGAAGCGAGCCTGGTTTCCAAGGAACAAACCATCCGCCTGATGCCCGGAACGAATGCGGCTCTGGAATTGAGCGATTTTGCGTTAACCAGCAGCGGCAGGTTTGCGCTTCATCTGCGGGATCACGATGGACGGACGAATCGACGCAGCAGTGAATTTGTTTTTCAGGTGCTGCCGAATCGTCCGCCTGATTTGAAACTGAATTTCCCCCGCGGTGATCAGCGCGTGTCGCGATTGCAGGAACTGCGATTGGAAGGCGAAGTGATGGACGACTTCGGCGTGGTGCGATACGGCCTTGGCTACGGAATCGCGGGAGACGAACCCAAATTCGTGGAACTTGGCGCCGGCGCCGCGCGCAACGAAAAACGGCCGCTCCAATACGAGATCGATCTGGAACAGCTCGGCGTCGATATCGACCAGGTGGTGTCGTATTTCGTCTGGGCCGATGACGTCGGACCTGCGGGAGAGATTCGGCGGAATTACGGCGACATGTTTTTCGCGGAGATTCGTCCGTTCGATGAAATTTTCAGAGCGGACCAATCTGGCGGCGATGGCAGTGGGCAGGAACAGCAGGGTGGGGAAGGTGGCCAGGAGGGCGGTGGCGGTCAACAGACGCGACTGACCGAGCTGCAAAAACAAATCGTGATCGCGACCTGGAAAATCCAGCGCGAGAAAGGAGCCGCTCCGGCGGTATCGAAGCCATGAAGAGCAAAGGAAAAAAATCGGTGTTGGGCGACGGCTTGTCCACAAAGGCTTCAAGGCAGCCATCGCGAACCCTGCGGCGGGCACTGATCGGTTCGGCGCTGTTCGTGGCGTTGGGAATGTTCGTTCCGCAATCCGGGTTCAGTCAGCAGCGTCAGAACCGGCCTCTCTCCGCCCCTTCAGTTTCTCCGGCTTCAGGAAACTATTCCTCCAACCTGGTCGTCATTCGCGAGGCACAGCAGCAGGCTTTGACACAGGCGCGCGAGATGATGAACCAGATCGAGAGCGATCGCGACCGGGTGGCTCTTCAGGCCGCGATCAAGGAGATGGAGCGTTCGCAGGAAGCGCTTGAAGCCGCCGAAAAATCACCGGAGAAACTTGCCGCGGCGACCGCTGCGCAGCAGAACGCGTATCAGGCGTTGCTCAAGATGATGCCGCGCGAATATCGGATGCAACGAAGTCAGCGCAATCAGAATCAGGGCCGCGGGCAATCCGGCCAGCCCCAGCGGCAGCAGATGGAGCAGCTCGAGATGAGCCGCGAGGAGAATCGTTACGAAACGGAACGGCAGGCACGTGCCGAAGCGACGCCGCAGCAGCGGGAGCAGTTGGAGACGTCCAATAAATTGCGGGAGCTCGCGCAACGGCAGCAGGATTTGAACGAACGATTGCGGGAACTGCAGACAGCGCTTCAGGCGGCACGAACCGAACCGGAAAAGGAGGAGCTGCGCCGCGAATTGAAACGCCTTCAGGACGAGCAACGGCAGATGCTGGCCGACGTGGATCAGATGCGTCAGGAGATGGAACAGTCCTCAAACGCCACATCCGAGGCGCGCGAGCAGATGGAGCAGACCCGTGCCGACATGCAACGCGCGGCTGAGGAGATGCAGAATGAATCCGCATCGGGCGCCCTGGCCGCCGGCACGCGCGCGCAACAGAACATGCAGAACCTGCGCGACGAATTGCGGCGTCAGGCTTCAAGCCAGTTCACAGACCAGATGCGCGACATGCGCAATGATGCCCGGGAACTGGCCCGGCGACAGGAGGAGATCGCGCGTCAGCTCGATCAGCTGGAGAATGGCCGGGAACGGTCACTCGACAATTCGCGCGAGCGGCAGGAATTGGTCCGTCAGATGACCCAGCAACACAACGCATTGACGAATCTTCTCTCGAACATGCGCGCCGTAACCGAACAGGCCGAGAACACCGAACCGCTTCTTTCGAAACAGCTTTACGACACGCTTCGCCGGGCGGATCAGGCGCGAACGGATGAAATGTTGCAAATGGGAGCGCAGCTGGCGGAACGCGGTTTCCTTCCGCAGGCGAGCGAAGTCGAACGTGGTATTCGACAGAACGTGAATGACCTTCGGCAAAGCATCGAGCGTGCGGCGGAAAGCGTGCTTGGAAACGAAGCCGAATCGCTGCGTTACGCGGAACGGGAACTGAATCAGCTCTCCGAACAGATTGAGAGGGAACTCGCCGGTGGCGGTGGAACCAATTCGCTGGCTGGGGCGGGCGGACGGTCTGGTTCGGAAACCAATCGTTTGCGGGAAGCCGGGGGAGGAATGGGAATGGATCGGCAGGGTCAGTCCGGACAACAAGCCCGAACGGGAGAGCGAGAGGGAAATGAACCCGGCGGACGAGGTTCCGAACGCAGCAATGGGCAACCCACTCAAGCAGGTTCAGATCAACCGGGCACGCAATCCGGTGCCAGTGAGGAAACTCGAGTCGCCCAGGCCCAGACGGGGCAGCGCGGCGAAGGCTCTCAACAGAACGAGCAGCCATCCGGTCAGGGAAATGGAACTGCCGGCCAGGGCGAAGGCCAGGAGCAACGTTCAGGAAATCAACAGGCGCAAAATGGCGACCGCGGTCAGCGCGGACAGTCCGGCCAGCAGGGTCAGTCCGGCCGGTCTGATCAGGGAAATCAAGGTGGCGAGCGTTCGAGCCCGACCGAGGGTCAGGGTCAGATTGCAGATGCAAACCCGCAGAGTGGTGGAGGTGGCGGCGGTAGAGGCGGTGGTGGTCGTGATGGCGATCGATTGAGGCAGATTGCCGAACAGATTGGCGCCGGCAACGACGGCAGGCTGGATGGCGGACCGATCACGGGGGGCGGTTTTGTGAATTGGGCCGACCGGCTGCGCGATGTGGAACGCGTGCTGGAAGATCCGGAGCTTCGCAACGAACTGGCCTCGGTTCGTGAACGGGTTGCAGCGATGCGGGCCGAGTTTCGCGAATCCGGACGGCGTCCGTCCGAGGAGGTGTTGAAGCACAACATCGTGAAACCGTTGAGTGAGGTGCGGGTCTGGTTGCGTCAGGAACTGGCGCGTCGCGAAACGCCGGAGGGACTTGTGCCGTTGGACCGCGATCCGGTACCGGAGACCTTCTCCGAACTGGTGCGCCAGTATTACGAAAATCTTGGAACGACCCGGTGATCACCCTTTCTGCCATTGTCATTGTTGGTCGCGACTGGTTGATTCCCGCGCTGATTCTCACCGGAGTGGCGATTGCGGCGTTGATCCGGTCCTGGCGTGAAACGGGAACATCCCGGCGCACCGCTCCCATTTGTGCCGGCTTGAAGCTGCTCGGCGTTCTGCTTCTCGCACTTGCTTTGATGGAACCAATCTGGGCAGGTCAGCGGGCGAAACCGGGTGCGAACCTGTTCGGGATCATTGTGGATAATAGCCAGAGCATGACTGTGAAGGATGGCGGTGCGACTCGCGCGGAAAATGTTCGCGAATGGGTTGCGGGAAATGAACATCGCTGGCGCGCGCAGCTGGAGGAGGATTTTCAGGTGCGACGTTACACATTCGACTCGCGGCTGGAACATACGAAGGATTTCGCGCAGTTGAACTTCAACGGTTCCGTTTCCAGTCTGGCCAATGCGTTGCGGACGGCTGCGGAACAATGGCGCGGACAACCCGTTGCCGGCGTTCTGCTGTTCACGGACGGCAACGCCACTGACATTCGGGATGAACTTCCTGATCTCACCGGTTTCCCGCCAGTTTATCCTGTGATTGCCAACAGCCGGTCGCGACTGAACGATCTGGCGCTCCGAAAAGTGACGATGAGCCAGACAGCGTTCGAGGATGCACCGGTGAACATTCAGGCGTCCGTTCGCGCTTCGGGATTCAGCGGATCGGATGTGGTTGCCACGTTGACCGAAGTGGCGGTGCAGGATGTCGCTGATTCGAACCGGACGTTCAAAGCTTCCGTTTCAGCGCAGTCGAACACGGTTGCGTCTTTGACCTCGCGCGCACGCGGAGCGGAATCGGATTTGACGTTTCGCTTTAAACTCCAGCCGGATCAGCCCGGCATCCATGTTTATTCGCTCGATATTGCGAGCGGGAATGGACGGTCCGACGATGCCGGCGAGGCCACACTGGTGAACAACAGGCGCATGCTGGTCGTGGATCGCGGCCAGCAGCCATTCCGCGTGCTTTACGTGAGTGGCAGGCCGAACTGGGAATACAAGTTTCTGAATCGCGCGATTCAGGAGGATCATCAGGTGCAGATGGTCTCGCTGATCCGCGTCGCGAAACGCGAACCGAAGTTTGAGTTCAAAGGACGTGCCGGCGAGTCGAGCAATCCATTGTTTCGCGGATTCAACGAAGCGGACGAGGAACGCGCCCGTTACGATCAGCCTGTTCTGGTCCGGTTGAACACGAAGGATGAACTCGAACTGCGCGGTGGTTTTCCAAAAACAGCCGGGGAACTCTTTCAGTATCACGCGCTGATTCTCGACGATGTGGAAGCGGAATTCTTCACGCGCGATCAGTTGTCGCTGATCCAGCAGTTCGTCTCCGAACGCGGCGGCGGATTTCTCATGTTGGGCGGAGCGGAATCGTTTCGCGAAGGGGATTACGCCGGAACCCCGATCGCGTCGCTGCTGCCGGTTTATGTCGATCGACCGGTGGAGGTTCATCTTCCTTCGCAATTGCGGCTGACGTTGAGCAGGGAAGGATGGCTTCAGCCCTGGACGCGGTTGCGTCCGACCGAATCCGAAGAGAACGAACGGCTGGAAACAATGCCGGCGTTTGAAGTCTTCAATCCCGTGCGCGACGTGAAACCGGGCGCGAGTGTGCTGGCCACGGTTTCCGATCCGGATGGCAGGAATTATCCCGCTCTCGTGGTGCAGCGTTTCGGTCTGGGACGCACGGCTGCATTGACCGTTGGTGATCTGTGGCGCTGGGGATTGCGGGACGAAACGATGCAGAAGGATTTGGGGCGGAGCTGGCGTCAGTTGGTCCGCTGGCTCGTGGCCGATGTTCCGGCGCGGATCACGGTGGCGGTGGAACCGTCTGAATCCGGCGATGCTTCAGCTGTGCGGCTTCGTGTGAAGGCTCGGGATGAAGATTTCAAGCCGATCGAATCCGCGAATGTGACGTTGAACCTGCGGCGAATTGTGGCCGCGGGGGAAAACAATGTTTCTGACAATCTCGTGCAGCTTCCGGCGGAACCGGTTGTGAATGAGCCGGGAACGTTTGATGCCACTTACATCGCGCGCGATCCCGGCGCCTACATGGTGGAGGCGTCCGTCGCGGATTCTGCCAACGTGAAAATCGGTTCCGCGGTCGCAGCGTGGGCATCCGAGCCGGATGCGGAGGAGTTCCAGAACCTTGAGGTCAATCGCGCCCTGCTGGAGAACATCGCACGCAAAACCGGTGGCGAAGTGATCGATTATCATGATCTCGAGAATTTTGCGAAGCGGCTGCCGAAGGAACGCGCGCCGGTGATGGAAGCGACGAGCACGCCATTGTGGCATCGACCTGAAGTTCTCGCGCTGGCCCTGGGATGCTTTCTTGTCGAGTGGGGATTGCGTCGGCGGAAAGGATTGCCATGAGATTTCGTTTCATGAAGGCGATCATTTGGCGGCTTGCGATTCTTCTGCTGGCGACGGTTACCGCATTTCCCGTTACGGCACAGAATAGTTCGACAGTTCAAACGAATGAGGCGCGATCGCTTGTCCTGGTGATTGGCGCTGCGGGCGAACTGGAATATGGCGAGGCGTTTGCCAGATCGGCGGACCTTTGGACGGAAGCGGCGCGACAGGGCGGATTCCGAACCGTTGTGATCGGGCAGGGGACGAACTCAGTTGCCGACGACAAAGTGCAGTTGCTGACGACGATTACGAATGAAATCGCAGCGTCGGGTGGAGAACTCTGGGTCGTTTTGATCGGGCACGGAACGTTTGATGGCAAAACGGCAAAGTTCAATTTGCGCGGACCTGATATTTCCTCGGATGAATTGGCGGCCGCGTTGAAGAACTGTCGGCGTCCTCTCGCGGTCATCAATTGCGCTTCCGCGAGCGGACCTTTTCTGAAGGCGCTGTCGGGTCCGGGCCGCGTGGTGATCACTGCGACGCGGAGCGGATACGAACTGAATCTGACGCGTTTCGGTGATTATCTGGCCAAGGCGATCGGCAGTCCGGAAGCCGATCTGGACAAGGACGGTCAGACTTCGCTGCTGGAGGCCTATTTGATGGCGTCGCGGCAGGTCGAGCAGTTTTACACGGAGTCGGGCCGGCTCGCGACGGAGCATTCCTTGATGGATGACAATGGCGATGGACTGGGCACGCCGGCGGAATTTTTCGTGGGAGTGCGGGCGACGAAAAAGGCTGAGGGCGGTCGGAGCACGGATGGGGTCCGCGCGCACCAGATGAATGTGATTCGCGGAACGGAGGAGGCGCGGCTGTCACCGGAACGCCGCGCGCAACGCGATGCATTGGAGAGTGAATTGAACGCGTTGCGCGAACGCAAAACGTCCATGGCGGAGGACGATTACTATCGCGAGCTGGAGCGTGTTCTCGAAGCCATTGCCCGGATTTACCTTCAACCCGAAACCTGAGCGCGAAGCGGATGTGCGCCTACGAGAGTTCGTCGATCAGTTCGATGCGTCGTTGGTGGCGTCCACCTTCGAACGGAGTGTCGAGCCAGACGCGGACGATTTCGAGGGCCTGATCGAGGGACATCATTCGCTGGCCGAGCGAGAGCACGTTGGCGTTGTTGTGAAGGCGTCCGAAGCGGGCGGATTCGAGATCCCAGCAGAGTGAGCAGCGGATTCCTTTCACGCGATTGGCGGTCATCGCTTCGCCGTTTCCGGAACCGCCGAGGACGATGCCGCGTTCGGCTTCTCCCTTTGCGACCGCTTCGGCCACGGGACGGATGAAGAGAGGGTAATCGACGGGAGAATCGGATTCCGGTCCGAAATCCTTAACGGTATGGCCCATGTTGGTGAGCATGGCCTTGATTTGTTCCTTATACTTGAACCCTGCGTGGTCAGATCCGATCGCAATCTTCATAGGCTGCGCACGAAGATGGCAGGGATGCGGAAGAATGGCCAGCCGCTTTGTCTGAGGTTAGGGGAAGGGGAGAGGCAAAAGACAAAAGGCTATAGGCGATGGACGATGGGCGGTATCCAGCGTGATGTTGGCAATTCCCATTCCGCAATCCGAAATCACCAATCAACCCGCGCTTTGCTCCGCGTAATAACGGTATCGATTCACCCGATAAACCCAGGCGAGAACTTCGGCGACCGCTGCGTACAAATCTGCAGGAACTTCAGCGCCCACCTTCGCGTGTTTGAATAGCATTCGCGCCAGCGGTTTGTTTTCGATGATCGGAATCTGATGCTGTTTTGCGATGTCGCGAATTTCTTTCGCATTCAAACGAATCCCTTTTGCCACCACCCTGGGCGCACGCATCGTCTTGCGATCGTAACGCAGCGCAACGGCGATACGCGTCGGGTTGGTGACGATCACGTCCGCCGTGGGAACATCCGCCAGCATTTTCTTCTTTGAGACTCCCCGGCGACGGCGGCGCGCAGCTTTGATCTGCGAATTGCCTTCCGTGTTCTTCATTTCCTCCTTCAGTTCCTGCTTGGTCATCATCAGATCCCGATGATTCCGCCACCATTGATAGCCATAGTCAGCGGCCGCAATGACGAGCAGCGCGAGACTGACGCGGACAAAGATGCGCAGGCTCGTTTCGGCAAGAAACTGTGCAATGCGCGAGACGTTGACGGAGGTGGCGAAGATGGGGTCGGTCAGAATGCTTTGAACCTCGTTGTAGGTGAGCGCGACGATGATTGCGAGTTTCGTCACCGACAACATGGCCGGGACAGCGGAGCGAAAGGAGAAGATTCGCTTGAGACCTTCAATTGGATTCAGACGGTTCCAGTTCGGTTCCAACGCCTCCGAGGCGGTGTTGAAGCGATTCTGAACCGCACCGGCCAGCAGACCGCACAACATGCATGCGAGCACGACCGGAGCGACGCACTTGAGCATGATCAGCGCGCCGGAGACACCGTAGCCTTGAATTTCGTTGATGCTGAGAGAGGTGTCGTGAAGGTGGCCGAGTGAATTGAGCGTTACGCCGACCAGCTGCCGCCAGATTTCCTGGCCGCTGAAACTGAGCGCGGTCAGGGCGCCGAGCAGAACGAACGCGGTCTGAACCTCCGGGCTGCGGGCAATCTGACCTTTCTTTAACGCATCCTCGATCTTCTTTTGCGTCGGTTGTTCTGTCTTCTCGCCTTGTTGCTCGCTGCTCATGGAAGGGCGTGGGCGTCAGACGTTGAGCAACCGGGCGATGTTCAACAGGTCATCGGGCAGCCGGTTCAGGTAATTGGAGACGTGCTGCGCTGTCAGATGCAGCGTGAAGCCGAACACGGCCAGCCCGCTCGCAATACGGAAAGGAAAGCTCAGAATGAACACGTTCATTTGCGGAACCGCCCGGCTCAACACTCCGAAAACGATCGTCACCACGAATGACACTGCCATCACCGGCGCGCAAATCTGCAGGGCAACCACGAAAATCTTGCTGGTGTGAGTGAGGACGGTTTCGAACAGCGGCCCGTTCAACTGCGCGCCGCCGATCGGCAGCACGGTGTAGGTCTGTTGAAAGCCGACGAGAACCCAGTGATGCAGATCGAGTGTCAACATGACGATCGCCGCGAGGAAAAAGAGAATGGTGCTCGGAACCGGTGCGGACTGGCTGGTGAGCGGATTGAATACCGGCGCCATGTTCAAGCCGATTTCAGTGGCAATGATGTTGCCCGCGAGGTCTGCGGCGAAGAAGACCATTCGTGAGATGAACCCGAGGAGGAGGCCGACCGCGACTTCCTTCGTCATGACACCAAACATGCCGAAGAAGGTGAGTTCACTGAGATGAACCGGCGGGATCATCGGCAGCATCAGCATCGCCGTGAGCGCGCCGAGAGCGATGCGCATCGCGACCGGGAAATTGGTGGCCGAGAAGAATGGCAGGACGAGCAGGAACGCGCTCATCCGCATGAACACCAGCATCCAGGTCTGATAATCAATCAGCATTCTTCAATCTAAGTTTTGAGTTTTGAGTTTTGAGTTGGATAACTCGCAACTTGAAACACGAAACGCGAAACGTGGAATAACATTACTGCACCATCTGCGGAATTTTCTGTATCACCGCAGTTGTGAACTCGACGCTCGATCGCACCATCCACGGGAGCATCAGGAGCATGATGCCGACGATCGCCAACGCTTTTGGCACGAACGTAAGTGTCTGCTCGTGAATCGATGTCACTGCCTGGAACAGACTGACCGCCAGGCCGATGACCATGGCTGTCAGGAGGAACGGCGCGGAGAGGGTCAGAGCCTGAAGCATCATGTTCTTCAGCAGTTCGATTGCGAATTCAGGATTCATAAATAGCGATGGGTTGGACGCGCGAGGCTAGAGGCCGAAACTTCTTACGAGCGATTGCACGACCAGTTCCCAGCCATCCACGAGCACGAAGAGCAGCAGCTTGAGCGGCAGTGAGAACGTGGTTGGCGGCATCATCATCATGCCCATGCTCATGAGCACTGTCGCGACGACAAGGTCGATGAGGATGAATGGGACGAAAATCAGGAAGCCCATTTGAAACGCGGTGCGCAGTTCGCTGATGATGAAGCCGGGGATGACGACGCGCATCGGGAGTTGTTCCGGTGCGGTGGGCTCGAGCTTCGCCATGGATGCGAACAGTTCGACATCTTTGGGCCGGGCCTGGCGGAGCATGAAGGTGCGAATGTGGCCTGAAGCCTTGTCCAGCGCTTCGGTGCCGCTGATCTGCTTTGCCTGGAAAGGTGCGAGCGCGTCGCGGTTGATGTTTTCCCAGACCGGTGCCATGACGAAATAGGTCATAAACAGGGCGAGGCCGATGATGATCTGATTGGCTGGCGTGCCCTGGAGCTGAAGCGCGGTGCGGACGAATGAAAGAACGATGACGATCCGGGTGAAGCAGGTCATCAAAAGCAGAATCGCCGGTGCGAGCGACAGCATGGTGATGACGAACAAGAGCTGGAGGGCGGTATCGACATTGCCAACGCCGTCGTTGCCACCAACGGTGATTGAGACCGGTCCGAGACTCGGCGCGTTCGTGGTCTGCGCCGAGGCGGAGAAGGTGACGAACAGGGCGACCAGGACGAGAACGGTCGAGATCAGCCGAAGGAAGGACGGTTTGCGATTGCGGATTAGGGATTGGGGATTGCCATCGCCACATTGGCGATTGGCGATTGGCGATTGGCTGTTTCGAATGGTGCTCATGGGCGTTTTCCTCCCTTGAGCATCTGGGCGAGTGTTTCGCCAAATGAAGGTTGTGTTGCGGGTGGTGCCGGTTTCGCGTCGGATCCGGCTTCCTCAGCCGAGTGCAAATGCGTCAGCATGTTGATGCCGGCGGGCGAGGAGGCGATCAGAAAGCGTTCATGTTCGTAACCGACAACAAACAGCGCATGACGTCCTCCCAGCGAACGAGTTTCAATGATGTTCAGCTTCGGCGCCTGTCCGCGCGGCATCGTAAGCCGCTGCCAGTTGCGAAAGACCCAGACACCACCGAGAAACAGCGCGATGACCAGCGCGAGCATTCCCATCACGCGGATGAGTGCGCCCGTCACGTTCGCCTGGGGAATCTCCGGGTTTACTGCAATGCGATTGGTTGAAACCAAAGTTGCGGGAGCGTTGGTTTCTGCGACAACCGGGGCTGGTGTTTCAACAACCGATGCGTCTGCAGGCAAACCGGCAGAATTTGTCAGGTCAGTTTGAGCCGGTGCGGAAAAAATTGCCGCCACCAGCAACAACAAGGGCAGAATCCGCCTGGAAAGGGGAAGGTTCATGGCCCAAGCGGTCAGGCTGCGACAGAATTGCCGATCACCTCGGTAATTTTTACCCCGAAGCGATCCTCAATGACGACGACTTCACCGCGGGCGATGAGCTTGCCGTTGACGCTGAGTTCGACGGGGGCATCGGCGGGCTTATCCAGCTGGACGACGGAGCCGATGTTGAGCTGCAGGACTTCTTTCATCGGCAACTGGCAGCTGCCCAGCTCAATCGTGAGGCTGACAGGCACATCCAGCACCAGATTCAGGTTGTTCGGAATTTCTGCGGTTGCGTTCATAGTCGCTTAAGTCTTCACCGGAGCGGTCAGTTCCACCGCCCATTTACCGGCCCTGGTTCCTGGGCGCCCGGTAAATTTCGGCATTTGACTCAAGCGTAGCTGGACTTGTGCCGCGCAGCTCGGATCGAGCATAAGGACGTCGCCAGGCTTCAAACGGGTGATTTCCCCGGCGGAAAGTTTCAATCCTTCCCACTCGGCAACCACCGGGACGGGAACGTCGTTCAGTTCATTGTTCCACTTCGGCCTGGCAGCACGCGCCGCCGGGGTGTCGTTGGCGGAAACGCCGACCGGTGAAAGCAGCCGAACCAGCGGTTCCACCGTGGCGTAAGGAAAAGCAATGTGAATCGGCTCCAGCTGATCGCCAAACCCTGCATTCAGCGTCAAAACCAGCATCGCGGTGTCGCCGGTCGCGGTCTGGAGAAACTTGGGGTTGTTTTCATGGCCGAGCAGGGTGGGGCGCATGTCGCGCATCTCGGGCCATGATCCGCACCATTCACTCAGCAACAGCGTGGCGACCTGGTCGATCAGCGCGACTTCAATTTCGCTGAGATCGCGATTGCTGTTCGGCGCCTGTCCGGGGCCGCCCAGCAGGCGATCGACGAGGGGCAATCCGATTCGCGGCGGAATGACCAGCAGGCCGGTTCCCTTGAGGGGATCGGTCTTGAACAGCGTGATGTGATTCGGGCTGGGCAGGCCGTCGATGAACTTCTGGTAACCGACGATCTGAAGCTTGCCGAGCTGGACCGTGTATTCGACGCGGAGAAAAATCGCGAGACGGGCGGCAAGGCTGCGAACGAACTGTTCGTGGCGCAGGCGAATTCGGCGCAATTCGCTCGGCGCGAGAAATCCCGACTGGCGGAAATCGTGGCTGCGGATGGCATCGACCTGTTTCTGCTCACGCGCGCCTTTCGAATTCAGCACGGTGACCGTGCCGGCGGCGACCGGCGCGGGATCGTTCTCGGAAGGCGGTGTCGGAGGTGTGGACGCGCTCATGCCGTGTGTTGCTTATCCATTGACCCGTCAGGGACTGTTACTGGATCGCGAATTCGGTCAGGAAGATTTCCTGAACCATGGGCGCTCCCAGGATGTTGTTGAAGCCGGAGATCAATTCGGTGCGGATCAAATTTCTCGCACCGGGCTTTTCCAGGTCCGCCAGTGTCTTGGTGCAGAGCGTGCCGGAAGTGAAGTCCTTGAATTGATCGCGGGCATCTTCGACCCGGGCCTTGAAGTCCGGATCGGTCCCGACGAGCGAAAGACTCACCAGCAGGTAACGCTGGCCCATCGTGCCGGCGACGTTCACCACCAGTTTGTTGATGGTGACTGTTTCCTTTCTGGCGTTCGGGTTCAGTTTTTTGCCCGTGACTTTTTCGGCAGACTTGTCCCCGGATGCAAGGGAGACGCCGAGTTCGCTTTTCAACTTCGGCAGCAGCACGAAGCTCGTCATGGCATAAGCCAGAACCGGCATGAGAACCACCGTGATGATCAGGGGCATGAAAGCTTTGATTCCACCGCCCGCAGCCGAGGAGGCTCTGGCTGCGGCGTCGCCGGCCGCGGAAGCGGATTCGGCACCGGGTTCTATGCGATTGGCCATGGGAGATTAGCGTTTGAGGTTGACGAGTTCCTGAAGGATTTCGTCGCTGGTTGAGATGATGCGGGCGCTGGCCTGGAAGGCGCGCTGCGTGGTGATCAGCGAGGAGAACTGGTTTGCGAGATCGACGTTCGACATTTCGAGGGCGCCGGACTGGATTTTTCCGAGGCCGTTCGTGCCGGGCGCTTCGATCTGCGAAAGCGGACCCGCGCCGGCGATTCCGGAGAACAGGTTGTTGCCTTCCTTGGCGAGGGCTTTCGGATTCTGAAAGTTCTGCAACAGGACCTGGCCGCGGACGTATTCGGTGCCGTCGTTCAGGCGGACATTCACCTTGCCTTCGATGTCGATGTTGAAAGAGGAAACCTTGAGTCCCTGCGCCGAGGTCAGCGAATCCTGGGCATCTTCAAGCTGTGCGTTCGCCGCAGCCAGCTGGGCGTTGGCGGCATCGACAGCAGCCTGATCGTTCGGATCGGCGGCATTGACAGCAGCCTGTGCGGCCGTGACGGCGGCCTGGGCGGCTGTGACGGCGGTGTTCGCATCCGCAATGCGTGTCACGCGGATGTCGTCCGCGTTGATGATCACGTCGCCACGAGTGGTGAGATTGGAATCATTGAAACCCTGCACGCGCAAGCCGCCGCTGGTGACGAGGTAGCCGTTGGCATCCACGTGGAAGCTGCCGTCCCGCGTTGCGAAATCCGCGCCGCTGAGGCTGTCGCGGACCATGAAGAATCCGCTGCCGGAAACGGCGAGATCGGTGTTGGTGCCTGTGTTGGTGATGGCGCCCTGGATAAACTGGTTGGTGATGGCATTGGTGCCCACGCCGGTGCCGATCTGCATGGAAACGCCGCCTGCGCCGGAGCTGAGCGTCTGGCTGAAGGCATCCGCGAAATCGATTCGGGCGCCCTTGTAGCCGGTGGTGTTGACGTTGGCGATGTTGTTGCCGATGACGTCCATGCTCTGCTGGAATTGCTGCATGGCGCTGACGCCGGAGTTGAGTGAACGAAGCATAATTTGAGTCGGAGGTTAGTTGAGTGATGCCGGCAGGACCGTGAGGACCTGGTTGATGTCATATCGGCGTCCGTTCACCAAAATCTTCGGCTTCCCTGCCTCAGTCAAAACGCCGCTGACAATTCCGTGCAGGATCGTTCGCGATCCGACGAGAATTTCAACAACGTTGCCAATCAGATGGTTCGCCATCTGGCGCCGCACGTTCGAAAGTGCGCGGTCTTTTTTCCCTGAACGCCCCGTGTTGGATTTGAGTGGGTTCAGCATAAAGGAAATTGAATCATTCAGCCTGCGGCGAGATCGTGACGACCTTGCTGAGATCGTAGGCAGTTCCGTCAACGACCACCTTCGGAACACCCTTCTCCAGCAGAACGCTGCTCACCGTTCCCATGACGGTGGTTCCGTCATCCTGGATTGAAACGTCCCGGCCGATCAGCGTGTTGGCCTGCAGCATCTGCTGCTCGTTGCGCATCTTGGAAATCGTCGTTTCCAGCGAACGCGTCTGCTCGAGCGCGCTGAACTGCGCCATCTGGCCCATGAACTCCGCGTTCGACAGCGGATTCATCGGATCCTGCGCTGTCATCTGCGCGATCAGGAGCTGGAAAAAATCTTCCTGGCTCAGCGTTTTTGGAGGCAGCGTGGATGTCGTCGTCTGGGTTTCGTAACCCGTGGTGGCTGCGGTGACTGGAGAGACGTTTGACATAAAATGATCAGGCCCAGGATTCCCAGCCGCGCGGACTGGTGACTTTGTTCGTGCGCTTGGGAACGAGGACGCTCGTGAGCGCGAATTCGGCGAAGGCGCCGGTGCGCGCCGGTTTTTCCTCTGATTGTTCGCGGCGCGAATGCTGCGAGAAACTGTTGTTGCTGGACTGGCTGGAATTGTTGTTCGCGTGGTTCTCGGACTGGCTCAAGGGAGCGAGCCGGATGCCGCGTGATTCCAGCTGCTGCTGAAGCTCTGCCCAATGACGGTTCAGCAATTCGAAGTCGCCCTTCTGCAGATTCGCCGTCACCTCCACCGCGCCGTCGCGCATCTGAACATTCAACGAAAGGTGGAGATTTTGATCCGGCTTGATGATCACCTGCATTGACTCCGTTCCGAAGTCGCGCAACCGGAAGGCGTGCAAAGCGATCAAATCCTGTGTTCGTTCAAGTGTGCGGGCGGAAGTGATTGAAGCCAGCGTGATCGACGCGGTCTGCGTCTCGGTGGAACTCGTAACCGCCTGAAAAGACATTTGCGGGTCGAGCCTGGCGTCCGTCCGGTCAACACGGGCGGCCTGTGCGGGCTCGAAAGCGGGGCGGGGCGCAGGCCGAACGGCAGCGGTCGAGTCGTTGACCGGCAAGTTTTGCTCGTTTGACCCGGCAGATTGTTTCACTTTTTCGGCCTTTTGCATGGGCGAGGCGTATTTAGCACTGGATGTGCCAGCAACTTCTCCAAGCACTGAGGAGGTCCGCGAAGCGGCATTCTTCCTGTCTGAGATCGCTTTTTCTCCGTTTGGCGTCGCAGGGAGATTTTGCCCGGCAAAAGTTTCCTCTGACTCCGATTCGGCGGATTGATCCGACGCGAGTGCCGCTTCGGTTTCAGAAACCACTTCCACGCTGCTGTCGAGCGCGGACGGTGAAGAAGGCATCTGTTCCGCCTTCGACACATCCGGTGTGATCGGCGCATTCAAATTCGCCGCAACTTTCTCCGCGGCTGCGTCGGTTCGCATTTCGGAGGCGGAATTGGATGATCCCAATCGGTCCGGATGCAAGTTGCCGGCAACGTCATCGTTTGCTGCGGTGCCTGATGGAACTTCCTTGGCAGTCGTCTGGGTTGAGTCGGTTGCTGATCCCTGAGCATTCTGTTGTGCCGTTTCCAGGACCGCTGCATTTGAGGAAGCCGTTGTTGATGATGTTTCCGTGAACGGCGTCGTGCTGGTGCCTGAAACGTTCTGTCCGGCAGTTCCATCGCCCGCGATCGCTTCCTGCGGAACCGATGTTTCCGCTTCGCCTTCAATCGCTGCTGTCGTCGTCTGTTGCGGCTGTGTTGGCGCGGAGAGAATCAATGAGACGATGTATTCCGATGCGGAAGAAATCGTGGACTGTTCATCGGTTGCGGATGTGTCGTCCAAGGGCTGTTCAAGCGCCGGCGTTTCGGAATCGGTTTCCGTCGCAGCGGCTTCACTTGAGATTTGATCTGGCGCGTCGCCGAGTGCCTGATCCATGAGGTCGCGGAAGGCTTCGGTGCTTCCGGCGGAAGCTCCGGACGCGTCCGGAAGGGAAGGGCAGAGAGCGTTTCCGGCGGGAAGCGCGGCGGTGGGAACGTTGAATGATTGCATGTTCAGGAAGCTTTTGACTTGGGCGGGGGAAGTGTGCGGCGGATTTTTTCGGTGATGCTGGCCGCGCGTCTGGATTCGACTTTGCCCATTCTGCTGAGCGTTTCGAGAATCGCGCTCACGTCGTCGTTTTTCATCAGGTAAAGAATCTTCACGGCCTCGTCCTCAGCCATCTCGCTGATCAGCGCCGCAACGGCATCAGAGCTCATGTTGGCGAACACCTTGGCCTGGCGCTTGAGGTTGTCGGCCTCCTGTTCCTGGATGCGAAGGACGTTCTTGTCGAACTCGGCCTGGAGCTGCGCGACCATCTGGGTGATTGAAGTCAGTTCGTTGCGTTCCGCCTCGATTCGCAGCGCGAGTTCCTGCAGCTGCTGCGCCCGCAATTCAAGCGCCTCCTTCTCACGCTTCAATTCGGTGACCCACTGTTCGAATTCGGGATTCTGGAACTTCCAGGAGGGATTGTTGTCGGGCGGCAGAGTTTTCGGTTCCGTCTCAGCATGTGTGGCGGCGGCGACGTTTTCGAACTTCGCGGAGTTCAACACGAGGAACGTGACCAAAAGATAGAGAACTCCGCCGATGGCGGCGGTGAACCAGGTGGATTGCAGAATGCGTTTCATGACGGATTCAATGCGATTGGATTCGGCTGAATGAGTGCGCGGCAGACGACCGGCGCAGCCCGAGTTCATCCAGTTCCTTCTGCTCGTGGCGCTGGACGTCGCGTTCGTAGGCGGCGCGGCGTTTGTCGTGGTAATTGTCGATCGCTTCCCGGTCGCGCGTGGCAAGAAGCATCTCCTGCATGGCGGCCTCCATGGCGCGTTTCGCGCGCTGAAGCGCTTCCGCGCGTTCCTTCTGGCGCAGCTCGAGGACGTTGCACCAGGCGCGGGATTTCGTGAGTTGCGAGGCGTTCACGCCGGAGGACATTTCCCGGCAAAGCGCATTCCATCCCGCCACAAGCTCATCGCTCGCGTTCTTCAGCTGAAGAACGGCGTTGTCATACGACCGCATGGCCTCGCCGAAAGCCTTCTGGGCCTTCTGCTCCTTCTGCTCGCGCAGAATGCGGATCGGTTGCAATGAGAAGCGGAACGGTTTCATTTCATCATTCCTTCGCAGCGACGGCCATCGGACCTGTCGCTGTTGTTTTCGGCTGAAGCAGCAGCGTCCAGGTTTTTGAAAACAGGTTTTCGGCGGCGTTCTTCGGCTGGTGGCGATGATTCAATTCATGCTTGCGGGCCGTGCTCATCAGGCTCTTCCAGACGGCGTCAACCGTGTGACGCGCCTCTTCGAGTTCGGCGGTCTGTTCGCGGAGGCGGAGTTCGATCACGTTGCACCAGGCGCGGCGTTTCAAGAGGTCCGTGCGTGTGGCACCAGTGGCGATCTCGATGCCGAGCGCCGTCCAGCAGGCGGTGAGTTCCTCGCTGGTCGATTTCACCCGCGCGGCCAGCTGTTCGCATCGGCGAACGGCTTCCTCGCAACGGTGCGACTGCCTGGCTTTTTCCCCTGTCGGGACGGATGGAGTGGAGTGGGCGTGCTTCATAGGTGCTTCATCTGACTGATTTGGCCGGCTGCGGCGGAACCGGTTTCGTGCTGGAAAGCGTTTGCGAAAGGAGCTGCCAGCTTTGCGCGGCGTTGAAACCTTCCGTCACGCCCTGCCGGAGAAAACGTTTGATCGGATCGTGCAGTGCGATCGCGTGGTCAATGGGGGCACTGCTGCCAGCGGAGTAGGCGCCGATGTTGATCAGATCCTGATTTTTCCGGTAGGTCGCCATGTGTTCACGCGCGGCGGCTGTGACGGCGAGCTGATTCTGATCGAGCAGATCGCGGGTGAGACGGCTCACGCTCTCAAGGACATCGATCGCAGGATAATGATTCTGCGTCGCCAGTTCGCGGGTCAGAACGATGTGTCCGTCGAGAATCGATCGAACGGCGTCCGCAATCGGATCGTTCATGTCGTCGGCTTCAACCAGCACGGTGAAAAGACCGGTGATCGCGCCCTTTTCGCCGGTGCCTGCGCGTTCCAGCAACTGAGGCAGCATGGAAAACACGGAAGGGGTGTAACCGCGCGTGGCGGGCGGTTCGCCGACAGCCAGACCAATCTCGCGCTGTGCCATGGCGAAACGCGTGACGGAATCCATCATCAGAAGAACGCTTTGTCCGGCGTCGCGGAAATACTCGGCAATCGCCATTGCCAGGAACGCGCCTTTGACACGATGCAGCGCGGGTTCGTTGGAGGTGGCGACGATGACGATGGATTTCTTGCGACCGACTTCGTCGAGATCGCGTTCGAGAAACTCGCGGACTTCACGACCGCGTTCGCCAATCAGCGCGATGACGTTCACATCCGCTTCCGCGTGCGACGCCATCATGCCCAGCAGGGTCGATTTGCCGACGCCGCTGCCGGCGAAGATGCCCATGCGCTGGCCGCGTCCGCAGGGAGTGAACGTGTCGATCGCCTTGATGCCGGTCTGAAAAACATTCTTGATCCGCTCGCGCTTGAGCGGATGCGGCGGCAGGAGATTGAGTCCGACCGTTTGATCTGCGGTGATCGGCGGCAATCCATCGAGCGGCTTGCCAAGGCCGTCGAGAATCCGGCCCTTGAGCGCGTTGCTGACCGGAATTCGCATGGCCGAGCCGGTGGCGAAAACTTCGCTGCCGGGATGAATGCCGTGCAGTTCGCCCAGCGGCATCAGGAGCAGGTGATTGTTTCGAAAGCCGACCACTTCCGCGAGCGTGTGGCCGTCGTGACGTGCGGATTCGATTCGCACCACTTCTCCAACCGCTGCGAGCGGGCCTTCCGATTCGATCACGAGGCCGATCACCTGGACGACGCGGCCGCATGTTTCGGTGACGCGCGTCTGCCGGACACGGCTGAGCGCGGCGCCGAGGCGATTGGTGGAGCAGGGGAGCGTGTTCATGCGAGCGACTTCCGCAGCTGTTCGATCTTTGTTTCGCGCCGGGCATCGAGCAGGCCGAAGCGTGTGTGAATGATGCATCCGCCGCGCGTGACTTCTGGAGAACTGGCGTAGCGGACCGTGTCTGCGCCGGGCAATCCGTTCAGGATTTTGGAATCGTTCTTTTGAAGCAGCGCGAAATCTTCGGGATGCAGTTGAACGGAAATTTCCGTCGTCTGCTCAAGCTGGCTGACTGCTTCGCGCACTTCGGCTTCGATCATCTCGGTGGTGACCGGCAGCGCGGTGACGATCTTCTGGGCCAGTTCCAACGTGAGATCCACGAGAGCTTTCTCCGAGTCCTGGATCAGCCGGGGAACGGCGTTCTGAAGCGAGGTCAGCACGCCCTGTTGCAGTTCGAGGATTTCGGCGCGCTGTTGAAGGAGCTGTTCGCTCAAAGCCTTTTCGGCGTCGCGGCGTCCGCGTTCGTAGGCGGCGGCCTCGGCTTCGCGCTGCTTCTGTTCCATCTCGATGCGATTGCCTTCGGTCACGAGGCAGACGTCGCGCAACGGGGTGGCGAGCGAAATGGCCTTATACGATCTCATACTCCGCGGAATTGCGGGATTCATCGAGGTCGATCTCGCCCTCGGCTTCGAGCTTGCGAACGGCGTCGATGATTCGGAACTGGGCGGCTTCGACGTCGCGCAGTTTCACATGGCCCAGCATGTCGATTTCTTCCTGAACCGCCTCTGCGGCGCGGCGGGAAATGTTCGCCAGCAGCAGTTTCTTGAGCGGTTCCGTCGCCTTCTTGAGCGCGAGTGAAAGGTCGCGCATGTCGATCTCGCGCATGATCCGCTGAATGGTTTGCGCGTTGAGCAACAACAGGTCTTCGAAGGTGAACATCTTCTTCCGGATCGCCTGGCAGAGATCGGGATTGCGTTCCTCGATCGCGGTCAGCAACGAACGGCTGACGGTCTTGTCGATGGCGTTCAACAGGTCGGCGGCTGATGTGACACCGCCCGTTTGCGAAAACGCGCGGGTCTGCTTGATGCCGAGTTTGGCGTTCAGAACATCGACAACTTTTTCAGCGACTTCGATCGGTGTCGGCGCAAGCGTGGCAAGGCGTTCAACGATCTGGTCGCGCAAATCCGGGCGGACGAGATTGAAGACCTGCGACGCCTTTTCCGGCGAAAGATAGCTCATGATGAATGCAATCGTCTGAGCCTGCTCGTCGCGGATGAGATTGAAAATGTGCCGCGGATCCATGTCGGCGATGGTTTGCATCGCGCCGATCGGCGTCTTGCTGGGAACCACGCGGCCCATGATGTCGCTGGCCTTGAAGGTGCCGAGCGCCTTTTCGAGTGTGTTGCGAGTGACTTCAACGCCTGCGGAAAGGGAGGTGCTGGCTGCGATCGCGACGTCGGAGAACTCGGCGAGGATGTCCTCCTGCTGCTCGAGCGTGATCAGGTTGAAGCGCGCCATTTCGCGCGAGATCGCCTCGATTTCACGCGGGGTGAAATCCTTGAGGATCTGTCCGGCGCTGTCGGGTCCGAGCATGACGAGAAGCGCGGCGAGCTTCTGAATCTTTGTCAGTGCGCCGGCTTCCTGCGGTGCGGCTTCTGTGGGGGTTGCGGTTGCAGCCATGGGTCGAATCAGTTTTCAGCCGTGCGGCCTTTGTTCATCCACTCACGAATCGCCTGGGTCATGTTGGTCGGATTTTCCTTCACCAGGCGGTTGAGGACATCGATGGTGACGACGCCGGGCTGGAGTTCGCCCTGGCCGTGGCCGTTTCCATTCCCATTCCCATTGCCGTTACCATTCGCGCGGTGTCCGACGATGCGGCCAACGGGAACGCCGATCGGAATTTCCTGAACGGGCGTTTTCTTGAACATCGTGATGAGAACCAGAAGCGCGACGAGACCGAGCGCGGGATAGACGGCGTTGCGGGCGAGATCCCACCAGAACTGACGTTTTTCCTGCTGGGTCAGCTCCTGCGTGATGGTGGCCGCGAACTGGTCGTTGAAAGGAAGTTCTTCAAGCGCGATCTGATCGCCGCGGGTGGCATCGGTTCCGACGGCGTTCTGAACGATGCGGCGGAGCTTCTCGATTTCCTCGTTGGAACGCGGCACGGCCTTCCGCTCGGTGCCGTCGCCTTCCATGCGTGAGGCAATCGTGACCGCGGTGGAGAGGCGTTTGATGCCGCCTGCGGCCTGAATGACGCTGCTGGTGCTCTTGCCGATTTCGTATTCGACCGTGGAGGTGGTCTTGCGATTCTTCGAGTTGCTGACCGGCGTGGCTGCGACGGACAAGGCGTTTGTCTCGGTGGCGGTGTTTGACGTGATGCCGGCAGCCATCGGAGCGTTGTTCGCCGTTGTGGAATCGTTGTTCTCGTCGTTCTTGGTCTGGGTTTTCACCACCTGACCATCCGGGTCGAACTTCTCTTCGGTGCGGGTGACGGTGTCGAAATTGATTTCCGCCGATACGCGGACAATCGCCTGGCCGGGGCCGAGAACTTTCTCGAGAACATCCTGCGCTTTCTTGGCGAGGTATTGTTCGAGATTGCGGCGGGCGGTGAGTTGCGTGGTGGTCAGGCCGGTGAGGGAATCGTTGTCCGTGTTCTCTGAAAGCACATTGCCGAGGTTGTCCACGATCGAAACGTTGTTGGGCTTGAGGCCTTCAACCGAATTCGCCACGAGGAAACGGATTGAATTGATCGCCATCGTTTGCAGCTGGGTGTTTCCGCGAACACGAACAAAGACAGACGCTGTCGGCTGTTTGTCCCGGTCGAGCAGAAGACGATTTTCGGGAAGAACGATCATCACGCGGGCGGATTCGATTTCGTCGAGCTGGCTGATCGTGCGGCTGAGTTCGCCCTGGACGGCGCGAATGTAGTTGGCGCGCTGGACGAAGTCGGAGATGCCGAAGTTCGGTTTGTCGAAGATTTCGAATCCGACGCCTTCGCCCTGCGGAATGCCGCGCGAGGCGAGCTGCATGCGCATCAGGTGAACTTTGTCAGACGGCACCATGATGGAACCGCCACCCTTGCTGATCTTGTAGGGAACCTTCGCGTCGTCGAGAGCGGCAACGACCTTGGCGGCTTCGCTGTCGGACAGCTTTCCGTAAAGGAGGCCGTAGTCGGTGCGGGAAGACCAGGTGGCAAGCGCGACGAGGCCGCCGATCACGACCACAGTGGCGGCGAGGACGCTGACCTTCTGGCTTGGGCCGAGGTGCTTCCAGATTTCGAGGAGCTGGCTTCCGAGTTTGGAAAGGTTCCGGTTCATGAATCAAATCTGCATGCGCATCATCTCCTGGTACGATTCCAGGAGTTTGTTGCGGACTTCGACCATCAGTTGGAAAGAGACGCTGGCTTCCTCCATCGCGATCACGGCCTGGTGGAGCGAGACATTGCCGCCGGACTGGAGCGATTGAACGGCTTCCATGGAGGCGTTCTGCTTGGCGTTCACCTCCTGAACCAGCTTGCCCAGCATGCTGCCGAAGGAGTCGCCCGTGTTCTGGCCGGGATTAACCTCGCCCGGTTTGCCGGCGGGCGCGATGGTGTCGATCCCCGGCATCCGGATCGCCTCGGCGGCGTCCTGCATTTGCCGGATCGCCTGGAGCGGCAGTGCTTGCGGAATGTTGGAGATCGGCAGCATGTCAGTTCAGCGCGAGATTATTTCTTGCCGATGGAAAGAGTTTGAAGCGCCATGCTCTTGGCGGTTTTGACGACGGCGAGATTCGCTTCGAATGCCCGTGAGGCGGTGATCATGTCGGCCATTTCCTCGTGAACGCTGATGTTCGGCATGGCAACCATGCCGTTGCTGTCTGCGTCGGGATGGCCGGGTTGGTAAACGAGCTGTGCGGGCCGCGTGTCTCTTTCGATGCGTGTGCCCTTGAGGCCGGCGACCTGGCCGTTGCCGTCGAGGGCCTGTTGCAGCGCGGTTTCGAACATCACGACCTTGCGCTGATACGGTTTGCCGTCGATGCCGCGCGTGGTGTGGGCGTTGGCAATGTTCTCGGAAATCACGTCCATGCGGGTCCGTTCGGCGCTCAGTGCGGCCGCGGTGCTTTGGATTCCTGAGAGGATGTTGACCATATAAAACGTCAGGCTTTGCCGGTGATGGCTAGTTTCAGGCGGAGGAGGCGTCCGCTGACGAGCTGCACCTGCAGCGCATGTTCAACGGTGTTCTGGCTGAGCTGCAGCATCTCGTTTTCGAAATTCACGGTGTTGCCGTCCTTGCTGTTGGGAACGGCGTTGGGATCGGCGGCGAGTGCCGGTTTGAGCGTGGCCAGCTGCTGGGCGTTGCCGGCGGCACAGGCCTTGGCGAGCTCCGCTTTGAACGAAGGGGCGAGATCGACGCGCTTGTATCCCGGCGTTTCCAGGTTGGCGATGTTGCTGGCGATGGCTTCCTGGCGCAAAGCAACTGCATCCAGCGATTTCTTCGCCGCCAGATACCCGGATGTGTTGAACAGTGCTTCGATCATGCAAACTTTTCCGAGTCTGCTGAGCAACGGCAGTGCCATGGGCAAAAAGGGCCTGTTTACAGGGGTTTTCGAAGGGGTTTTCCCTGAACGCGGCAAATGTTTCCCAGTTGGGCAGGGAAGGTAGGCAAGTTTTGGTGAGCGAAGATTTCGGGGAGGGTCCCGGTTGAAGAACAGCAAGGCGAACCGGATTGGAACTCTCCTCAGCACCGCGCTTCAGCGCGGTACTGGCTGGCCTGGCCGTTGCGGCCGATGAGCCGTTTTAACGGCTTTATCGTGGGCCGCAAAGGAAAAGGACGGGTCTTTCCGCCCACATCACTCGAGCTGCTTCCGCTTGAAGCGGCGGTTGCATCGTTGAAAACCCAATCCCCACCCCAGATTGTTCCCCGAACACGCACCCGACCGACCGGCCTGATGCAGGCCTCGGAGTTTGTCGGCGGTGGAGTGTCATCAGTTCAGGCTGGGGCGATGGCGGTGGCGGGGCAGGCGTGGGAACCGGCATTATTGTTACCCATTAATCCCGATTGACCTGTCTGTGGTCCGACGCGGTTTAGTCTTCAGACTCCGACCCTCTTCTCTCTGGAGGCGGGGGCAACGTCGTATTGAAAGAGCGCGATTGGCGATCCGTAGCGTTGTTTCCCGCAACTGAAGAACACCCGGCTGTTTTCATTGGTGCGATTCTCAGGTCGTGGTTCTTCCAGCTGTCAGTTCCAGATCGAGAAACATCTCCCCATCGTTGACGTACGCAGTGCAAAAGAGGTTGAAGATTTGATCCTATTTCAGCGGGAGTTTTTGCGAAAATTTCTGGTCAAGGGGAACGCGGTTCGCAATTCTCTCACGCATGCTGCAAAGCATGCCCACTCAGGAGGTGATCCAAGCTGTCAAAGAGGCCTACGAACGAGGAAAGGTCCTCGACGCACTTCGTCGTGCCGAACAATCTGCGCCGTTGAAAGACTGGCGCGGTGTGGAGGGATGCGTTCTCGCCGCCCGGATCGCGGTCAACTGCGGAGCGCCTCGCCTGGAAAGTCGGTTGTCGGTGCGCGTCTGGCGAGCCGCGCCGAACAGCGCCGCGGCTCAGTTGCAGTATGGATATGAATTTTCGGAGCAGCGTGGGGCGGCTGCATTTCTGATGGCCGTTCGAGGCTGGCCCGAGACTCCCGATGCCACGCCGGACGATGTGGCGGAAATGCTTGCGTTGCGCGCGCGTGCGCACACCGATCTCCGCGATTTTTCAAATGCCGAAGCTTTGCTGGACCGCGCCGAAAAACTGAGCGGCAAACCGTGGGTTCATCTTCAGCGCGCGCATCTGCTGGAACGACAGGATCGGGTCGAAGACGCCCTGAGCGCCGCGAAGTCCGCGATGGCTCTTCATCCGCATCCGTTTCATCGTCCGGCGGTTCAAACAATCGCGTATCTCCTTCAAGTGCTGGACCGGGATCCGGAAGCCATCGATGTGCTTGAAGAAGCGGGGTCTGTTCTGCAGAGCGGTCCTGTTGCGGCGCAATTGTACAGTTTGCTTCAGGAGAACGGCAGGTGGGCGGAAGCTTCACGTGCCTTGGAGCGATATGTTGAACTGTCTCCGTTGCTTGAAACCGGATTTCACAAGTGGGTGGCGTCACAGCGGGCGCGCGTTGCGTATCATCTCGGAAAAAGAAAAGAGGCGGCGGTTTTTGCGGTCGAGGCTGGCAGCGACTTCGATCGCCGGTTCGCCGAGAAACTGAATGCCGAGGGGGAGCAGGGCGAACGGGTTCAACTCGACGTGACCTTCGTGCGTCAGCATTTCAAGACCTGCGCGCCCGCCACGCTCGCTGCGCTGGGACGGTATTGGAAGATGCCGGGCGATCATCTCAAGCTCGCCGAAGCCATGTGCTATGACGGCACCCCGTCGTGGCAGCAGCGCGAATGGGCGGAACAGAACGGCTGGCATGTGCGTGAATTCAGTGTGACGCACGAAAGCGCCGTTGCATTGATCCGGCGCGGTATTCCATTCGCCATGGCAATCGTCGAAACAACGACCGCCCACATGATGGCATTGATCGGTTTCGACTCGGTGCGGTCCACGATTCTGCTTCGCGATCCCGGCCGGCCCTATGTTCTGGAAGCGGCGGCGGAGGAGTTTCTGAAGCGCTACAGCGCCTTCGGTCCGCACGGGATGGTGTTTGTGCCTGAAAAGGAACGCGCGCGGCTGGACGGGCTTTCACTTCCGGATTCAGAACTTTGGGATGAATACAACGGGCTTCTCTCAGCGCTGGCCCGCCATGATCGGGAACACGCAAAACAGAGGCTGGCGCGCATGGAACAGGCTTCGCCGGATCACGCACTGGTCTGGCAGGCACGACTGGAAGTGGCGGCATACGATTCCAATTTGTCGGAGCGCATCCGTTGCCTGGACCGGCTTCTGGAGTTGTTCCCGGAGAATGCCGTTCGTTTGTTGCAGCGGATCGCCTGCATGGGAAATGCGTCGAGAGCGGAGCGAATCGGTTTCCTCGAAAAGGCCTGCGCGAACCGGGATTCGGATCCGATGCTTCTGCTTGAGATGGCACGTGCGCTGCAGGGCGATGCGCGTTGTGTTTCGAGAGCGCGCATCTGTCTCAAGCGCGCACGGCATTCGTTGCGCAACGATTCGAATGTCATAGGAGCCGTCGCAAATCTGCTGTGGGATCGAGGTCAACGGGAGGAAGCGACCGAGCTGTATCGACAGGCAGCAACGCTGGAAAGTTTTCGGGAGCCGCCGTATCGCTCGTGGTTCATCGCCTGCCGGCAAACGCGTCAGGTGGAAAAGGCGATGGTGCATCTGCAGGAGCGATTCGAACGATTTGGCAGCCGCTCCGAACAACCGGCGCTCACGCTGGCGTGGGCGTTGTGCGAAATGGAACAGCCGGTTCGCGCCCGGGAGGTTTTGTTGCAGGCGATGCAGCTGAGGCCGTCTGACGGATACCTCGTTCTTCGTGCTGCGACGATTCTCGCGAATCTGGGCGAGCACAAGGAATCTCAAAAGCTTCTCGCATCGGCAAAGGACAGGGTGCGTGAAAACGACTGGCTTCGGACTGCGGCCGAGATTGCCGAGAACCGGCTCGATTTCGTCCGGGCTCTGGAACACGCGCGGCGGCTGCTTGAATTCGAACCGCTTGCGATGGATGCGCACAGTTGCGTGGTTCGGGCGCGGGCGAGAATTGAAGGAACGCATTCAGCGATCGCGCATCTCAAGGAAGCGACACAACGATTTCCCCATTACTACTCGCTCCAGCGAATGCTCGTTGAGTGGAGTAGTGAACTCGGACCCTCCGAAACCGAGGCTGCCGCCCGTGAGCTTCTGCGAATCGATCCTGCGGATGCATGGGCGCATCGCGAACTTGCCCTTGCGTTGTCGAAGCTCGGCCGGACGGAGGACGCTTCGAATCATGCGCGTGAAGCGATCAGCATCGAACCCCAAAACAGCTATTCCTACTCGGTCTATGCGCACATTCGTCATGTGTGCAATGACACGGACGACGCGAAGCGGAATCTTCGTCGTGCGGTGGAATTGAGCGTGGACAATGGTGGCGCGATCGCAGCGCTTCTGGGACTTGCCGGCACCGATACGGAACGAAAACAGGCGCTGACGTTTGTTCAGGAACAATTGTTTTGGCAGGTGGTTCAGGGCGACGGTTTGCTGGCGTGGGTGGACATGGCGAGTCCGATTCTCGAACCGCACGAACTTCTGGCCGAGTTGCGATTGGCGCATCGCGAACGTCCAGACCTGTGGCATGCGTGGTCGTCGCTTTCCTCGCAACTGGCTCGCATGGGGCAGCTGGACGAAGCCCTGTCGATCGCCCGCCAGGCATCTGAAAAGGTTTCTCATCTGCCTTGCGTGTGGCTGGATCTGTCGTCGGTTCATCGCTGGCGAAACGAGCCGGACGCGGAAATCACCGCCGCGCAACGCGCATTTGAGATCAATCCCGGCTGGGCTCGCGCGGCTCTCGCCTTGTCCGATGCCTTTGCGCGCGCTGGAAAATTCGATGCGGCTCTTGATGTCTTCGAGCGTGCGTTGAAGCACCTTCCGCGGATCGCGCACTTGCACGGCGCCCGGGCCAGTTTGCTTTGGCGGCAGGGCAAGGCGGAGGAGGCTCTGGAAGCAATTGAACAGGCGTTGCGCCTGGCGCCGGAATACGAGTCCGCCTGGTCGCAGCTGCATGAGTGGAGCGTTGAAGCGGGGCAGAATACCCGCGCCGCAACACTTGCGCGCGAGCTGACCCAGGAGCGCGCGGGCGAAACCTCGGTGTGGTTGAATCTCGCGCGAATGCTTCACGGAACGGAAACACTTGCCGAGCGATTGAACGCAGTCGATCAGGCGCTGCGCCTGAATTCAAAACTTGCCGAGGCCTGGGATTTGAAAGCCGAACTGCTTGTGGAAGCCGAGTTGTTCGACAGGGCGATCGCAACCTGCAACGACGGTCTGGCAGCGTGCAGCACCGATTTGTTTATGCTGAGAGGACGCATCGCGTGGATTCAGGCGCGGCGCAGGCGGATGGATGAGGCGATCGACCTGATGCGCGCCGTTCTCACGGAAAACGCATCGTATGCGTGGGGGTGGCATCATCTCGCGGTGTGGCTTTCGGAACGCGGAGAAATCAAGGACGCACTGGAAGCGATGGAAAAGCTGCGGCGATTTCGTCCGCACGATCCCTGGTTGTTGCGACGGATCGGGCATCTTCATCTGCAATTGAAAAATCAGGCCGATGCGAAGCAGGCATTCGGATTGGCGCTGTCCATTCAGCCAACCGATGAATATGCGGCGGAGCAGTTGTTCGATCTTCAGATTGAAACCGGCGACCATGACGGCGCGGCGGCAACGCTGGAGCTGATGAAAACGCATCAGCCCGGAAGCCGCACTCTGGCCTGCGAAGTTGTCCTGCACGTGCAGAACGGAATGGGCGAACTGGCGCGCGGTGGAATCGAAACTCTCTGTTTTTCTCCCGATCCGGATGCCTGGCCACTGGAAAAGGCAGTGTCGGCTTATCGCAAGCGTTATTCGTCAGGGAACGCGATTCGTATTCTCCGTCCCCTCCTGACAGATCCCAGGTGTCATCCAGAAACAGGCGCGGTCGTGATCCGGATGTTGGTGGAATCCGGCAGCCATTTCTCGGCGCTGCGAACTTTGCTTCAGCTGAAATCAGAAGAAGCGCAAATCCGAGCCGTCGATCCACTGATCCTCGCTCTCGCGGAGAAGAAGAGGGGCTGGTTGTTTTCTTTCCTGATGTGGCGCCGCCGCGATGTGATCAGGAAAAATCCGCTCACGTGGGGAAGGGCCGGATATGCATTGACGAAGCTCAAGCGATACCGCGCCGTTGCCAGCTGGCAGTCGGATTG
Source organism: uncultured Verrucomicrobia subdivision 3 bacterium (assembly GCA_937890005.1). Taxonomy (GTDB): domain Bacteria; phylum Verrucomicrobiota; class Verrucomicrobiia; order Limisphaerales; family DASXHY01; genus DASXHY01. The sequence goes on from CALBZA010000017.1 coordinate 76,353, forward strand.
GCGGGAGCGGCCTGACGTTCAGCCGTGGACGCTGTTCAATCAATGTCTTGCGCTGCGGCAGTTGGGGCGCGTTGCGGAGGCAAATGAAATCGCCTCACAAGTCGTGAATAATCTGGAGCATCGTGATGGTGCGCGGGATATGAGACTTTTTCTCGCTGTCGAAGAAGCGTTGTCAGGGAATCTGGATGCAGCTCGCGAGCACCTGGAGAAGGGTGATGCACGCAATAATGTCGCCTATGACAGCCAGCTTCTGGCTCTGACAAAGGCCATTGTGGAGTTTGATCCGGAGTCTGGCTGCGTTTCGGCCTGGGAGAAAGCGGTACAGACATTGAAACCGCATTTCTCGGAGTTCGCGCTCAAGAAGGCCGGTGCTGATGTGCGCCGGACGTTCCGCCGCACGGGAAAGATTCTGGCAGCCCGAGGCGCGGGATGGAGGGCGAGATTGTGGTTTGCGTGGCACCTGAACTGGCAGTGGATGATTCTGCCCGGCGCGCTGGTGTTGATCGCACTATTGATTCCGATCGTGATGCACGTGCCGATCGTCCTGATAGCCGTGGTGATCGGAGTTCTCCGAGGCCTGAAAAAATAAACGAGCGCCTGCACTTCAGCATGGCGCTCGAAAGATCGGGGTGTGATTGAACTACCCTTCCGACACCGACTCCTCTTCGCCGTCGCTCTTGGAACCGAGGTAGTCGGCGAGCTTGTTGCGAAGGGTGCGGATGCTGATGTTGAGAAGCTTGGCTGCATGCGTGCGGTTGCCGTTGCAATGTTCCAACGCGCGCAGGATGTGGCGCTTCTCCATCTCCGCCATTTCAAGAAATTCCCCGCTGCCGGCTTCCGCAGGGACAGATGCAGTTGTGGATGACTGCGTGGAGGATGTCGTAACCGGCGCCGTTGCGGACGTGGATTCTTCCGCCTGGGTGATGCCGAGTCCGAGATGTTCGGCGTCGAGCGTACCGCTGTCGCTGCAAAGAATCACCGCGCGTTCGATCACGTTCTGAAGTTCGCGGACATTTCCCGGCCAGTGATGAGCGCGCAGGGTTTTGAGTGCCTTGTCGGAAAATCCTGTGACGCGGATGCCGTGTTTGCGGCTGAACCGGCGCATGAATTCCTCGGCGAGAAACGTGACGTCCTCCTTGCGATCGCGCAATGGCGGAACGTGGATCGGGACGACGTTGAGGCGGAAGAAAAGGTCCTCGCGGAATTCCTTCTTCTGCACGCTTTGTTCGAGGTGACGGTTCGTGGTAGCGATGACGCGGACATCGACCTTGATGGTGCGATTGCCGCCGACGCGTTCCAGTTCGCGTTCCTGAAGCACGCGCAGGAGTTTGGCCTGGACGCTGGGTGAAATTTCGCTGACTTCATCCAGCAGGATGGTTCCGCCGTGGGCGAGTTCGAATCGGCCTTCGCGTTTGTTCAACGCGCCGGTGAATGCGCCTTTCTCATGGCCGAAAAATTCGCTTTCGATCAGGTTTTCCGGAATCGCGGCGCAGTTCACTCGGATGAACGGAGCGTTGGCGCGCGGGCTTTCGCGGTAGAGCGCGCGGGCGACGAGTTCTTTTCCTGTGCCGCTTTCGCCCTGGATGAGAACCGTGGCGAGCGTTCGAGCGACCTTCCGGACGAGCTGGCGCAGGTTTTCCATGGCCGGACTCTGACCGAGAAGTTCGTAGCCGGTGTCCTCGCTGTCCTGACTGAGGAAGCGATTCACGCGAAGCAGTTGCGTGAACTCTTCCGCCTTTTTGAGGACGACTTCGATCTGTTCCGCGGAGAACGGCTTGATCATGTAGTCAAATGCGCCGTTCTTCATGCATTCGACGGCGGATTCGACGGAGCCGAAACCGGTGGTGACAACCGCAAGCGGACGTTGCGGGCGCAGTTGAAGCGATTTCAGGAGATCGGTGCCGTCGCCATCGGGCAGGCGGACGTCGAGAAAGATCAGGTCGAAGTTGTCCTTGTTCAGGTATTCCTGAGCCGCCGCGATCGTGGAGGCGGAGGCGACATCGTAGCGGCGCTGGCGGAGCTGGTGTTCGAGATTTTTTCTTACAATCAGGTCATCCTCGAGGACGACAATTTTCTCGATGGACATAGTCAGGTGGCGTGCCGGCGATAAAGCTGCGCAGCGTAATGAGGCGGCTGGCTTGCGAAGGAGGAAACCTGCTGAGCAGGCAGAACACCCCGGCGGAGCAGGGCCTGCTGGTTTTCGCGGTCAAGCTGCAGAATCTTGACCAGTGCGTCTTGTGCGGTCTGGAGCAATGCTTTCACTTCGGAGTACTGGGCGCGTTCCTGAGGGTCGAGGCGCTGCCATGCCTGACGCCAGGTGCGGAGCAGATTAAGCGAGGTATCGAGACGTGAAAGCAAGGCTTTTCTGCCCTGGTAAAACTCAAACGGCTGGTAGTCTCCCGCAGCGGCAAGTGCCTGATTCTCACGCGTGATCAGCGAGAGCACTTCTTCGCACAGCGCGAGATAACCGCGAAGATGATTCGTCAGTTCAACGATGAACGGAGGCATGGGATTCAGGGGATGGAGGGTGAATTCAGCGGCAGGCTGGCGGTCACCGAGGTGTTCGTTTCCGGCGTGGTGTTGAAGCGGCGATTGGCTTCTTCCGCCTTGTTCTGCCAGTCGATCAGATTCATGCGCCAGCGGGCCATGTCGAAAATGGATTTCAATCCGGGTGAAGCCGTGTCCGCGAGTTCCTTTTCACGGTTCAAAATTTCAGCATAGGTTTCCGCGGCTTTCAAAGGCTGCCAGAGGCGTTCATACGTCATTCCAATCTGGTAGGTGACCGGAAGTTTCCACGCGGGTGAATCGTCGAGCTGCACAAGACTGAGATAAACTTCGAGCGCCTTGGCATAGTCGCCTTCGCGATAGAGATGATTTCCGATCAGGTTGCCGGCGCGCTGCTGCCAGTAAGCCCAGACTGCAGGGCGATCCTTTGTGAGTTCCTTCTGTTCTTTCAACAAAAGCAAAACCTGCTGGAGTGATTCGTTGTCGCGACGCAGTTGCTTCAGCGAATCTGCAAGGAGGAAACGGATTTCCGGCTGTTCCGGGGCGTTGGGAAATCGAATCAGAAAATCGTTCGCATTCGCAATGGCTTCGGCGTGCTGTCCGGTGGCGGACTGACAACGCGTGAGCTTGTAGAGGATGGACGATCGGTCCGTGATGTTGGTCTGCTTGAGAAGGCGCGTGAAGAATTCTGCGGCGTCGGTGTATTTGCCGAGCGCATAGTGAGTCTCCGCGATCTCGGACTGCGCCTGCTGCACCAGTTTGGCGTAGTACTCGAGATGATCGTTCTTCAGGACGAGCGCGCTCGTCATCACGGCGTAGAATTTTGTCAGCGCCAGATTGTTCAATCCCATCTGCCGGAAAATCAGTCCCTGCCGCAGCAGAATTTCGGGAACGCGCAGGTCGTTTGCCCATTTGCTGAGGAACTGGGAGTAAATCTGTTGCGCGCGCGGAAGGTTGTTGTCGTCCTGAGCCGCCGCAGCGAGTTCGAGCAGCGCCGATTGCCGGATTTGTTCCGGAGATTCGTCTGCAAGGAGTTCGATCAGGATCGGTTCGGCCTGAGCGGTCAGGCGGCTGGTGCGGAGATAACGGGCGGTTTCCAGCTTCCGCTGAAGCTCAAATGTCTTGTCCTTTTCAGCCGGGGCATCCGGGGTGCGGGGTTTGTTGAACAGCTCAATGAGATTCCGAGGAACTCCGTTTGTTGACGCGGTACCTTCTGCCGGTTTGGGAACGGGATCGAGGCCGCCCAGCGCCTTGCGAGCGGCTGCGTGTTCACGGTCGATAACATTGGTTGGCTCGTTCAGGGTTTCAGCAGCCTCGATGGGAAGAGTGCCAATTGGATAGAGCCGTTCGGCGACGCTGTGCAGCGGAGTATTCGCAGCAAGGAATACGATTCCGAGCGCAACAATTCGGATCACGGCCAATCGCTTTCGAAGCTGGGAGTTCATTTATTCCGTCCTGTAAACCGCGCGGGACGATTGAGCCGGAGCGGGCGTGGGCGGAGTGAAGGAGACCGGGACAAGCGTTGAAACGCCGGTTCCGTTCGTCGAATGCGAACCTGCTCTGAGGAACTCAAGTATCATCTGAGGTGAAATGACTAGCATTTCGTTTGCCGCCGGTGGCTCCGGTTTCGTTTCAACGACCGGTTCGGCAGGTTTCGGCAGTAAAGTTTCAAGAGGGGCTTCGATCGGAGCGGCCATCTCAATCGGAGGTGCTACCGGTGTGGGCGGAGGTTCCACGGGAGACACTTCGGCAACTGCGGGGACAGCTTCGACTGATGGCTCAACCGGCGGGTTTTCGTGGGCTTTTGCCAGTTCCGCGAGGTTGATGGGTGGCGGTTTGATGACCTGGAATCGCATCGGAGCGGGACCGGTTTTTGCCAGGTAGCCGGGGCTTGCGGCGTGGACCCGTCCGAGAACGAGAGCCGCTGCCAGGGCTGGCAGCGCCAATATTTTTAAAACGCCACAATTCATTTTGATGAAGCCGAGGTTCTGCCGGAGAACACCGGAATTCTGCTGATCAATCGGCAACTTTTGCCGGTTCTTAAGAGGTAACACGTGCCGGTTGGCAGGATTTTTATCGATCGTATTTGGGTTTAAGTGGTTCTCGCATGCTCCGATAGAAAAACACTTTGTTAATACGACCAAACCATGATTTCTGCATCCGCTTCACATAACTTGCGACGTCTGGATCGAAAGGAAATCAACAACCGTCTCGAACTCTGCCCGCCGCTGCCGTCATTAAGCAGCATCAACAAGGCGTTGCAGGGACTGCTCTTCGCGGAGCAACGGTTCTCGGCGCAAATCTCGGAAATTGTCCGGCGCGATCCCAGCCTCACCTCACGATTGCTTCGGTTGGTGAATTCGGTCTATTACGGCCTGACCACACCGGTCAACAGCATCGAGGAAGCGGTATTTTATCTTGGCGTCCGGCAGATTCGGCAGCTCACCACGGTGACGCCGATCATCGAGGATTTTCAAAAGCTGTCCGGCAAGTGCAACTTTCCGTGGCGCGAATTCTGGCAGCACTGCATCGGCACTGCGATCCTCACGCGTGAAATTTACAGCTCGGTCGAATCAACGGGAGACGAGTCCGATTACGTCGCCGGCCTCGTGCATGACGTGGGTAAAATCGTCATGGCCTACAGCTTCCCGGAACATTTCGCCGAGATTTATCGCCAGGCGCAACCCGGCGACCAGGAACTTCTCGATCTGGAGAATCACATTCTGGGAATCGATCATGCCGAACTCGGCGCGCTTTATCTCGAGCGACATCATCTGCCGGAACTGATGGTCAATTCCGCGCGTTATCATCATTGCCCTGAGCAGGCGGAAAATTTCCGTCCGATCGTTGCCTCCGTGCAGATCGCGGATCTTCTGATGCGCAACGCGAAGATTGGCTGCAGTGGAAACTTCGTTGAAGTGACGACGGAACAGTGCATGGCTGCGTCCGGATGGCAGGCGTTGTTTCCGAACAAACACGAAGCTGATCAGGCAATCGCCCGGGCTTCATTGCATCGCAGTTTGGAACGCCTTCCGCACGTGCTTGAGGGATTGGTTTAACCGACCCGATTCCACTGCACTGCTCTGAGAACGCGAAGTCTGGCGGAGTTTGCTGAAAGACTTCGCCACGCAATTCGCGAGTTTCCTTTTCCTTCGTTCGGGCTTTCCTTATCTTCGCTCGCCTATGTTTCTGCCGGTTAAGTCGGTTCACTTTGTAGGCATTTGCGGCACCGCAATGGCTTCGGCCGCGGCGGCGATGAAGGAGAAGGGATTCGAAGTCACCGGTTCGGATCAGAATGTCTATCCGCCAATGTCCACGTTCCTCGCGGACCGCAAAATTCCCGTGATGAACGGTTATGCCGAGCAGAATCTCGCTCACAAGCCCGACCTCGTCGTAATTGGAAACGCCATCTCGCGCGGCAATCCCGAAGCTGAGTTCGTGCTCGATCACAAGCTGCGCTATTGCTCTCTGCCGGAGTTGCTCAAGGAGTTTTTCATTCGAGGCAGGCGTTCGATCGTTGTCGCGGGAACACATGGGAAGACCACGACGACATCGCTGCTCACTTGGGTGTTCGAACATAATGGACTGAACCCGAGCTATCTGATTGGCGGCATTCCAAACAACCTTTCGCAGGGAGCGCGTTTCACCGACAGCGAGTGGTTCATCATCGAGGGCGACGAATACGACACCGCGTTTTTCGACAAACGCAGCAAGTTCGTTCATTACCTGCCGGAAGTGGTCATCGCGAACAACCTGGAGTTCGATCATGCCGACATTTTTGAAAGTCTCGATGCGATCAAGAAGTCGTTCTCGCATCTGTTTCGCCTGGTCCCGCGCAACGGATTGCTGCTGGCCAACGGTGACGATCCGAATCTCGCATCGCTTCTGAACTTGAATCATTGCCCCGTGAAGCGATTCGGTTTGGGCGCCGAGAATGCCGTGCAGGGATTCAATCTTCGATTCGGCCCGACAGCGACGGAGTTCGAGATTCCAAGCTTCAAGTTTCATTTGAATCTCGTCGGCGAATTGAACGTGCGGAATGCCCTGGCGGTGGTTGCCTGTGCGAAACACTGCGGGCTTTCCAACAAGCAGATTCAGTCGGCCTTCGACACGTTCAAGGGAATCCGGCGTCGCATGGAAATTCGAGGTGTGGCGGGTGGCATCACGATCATCGATGACTTCGGGCATCATCCGACTGCGATCCGCGAAACACTGCGCGCGCTTCGGATCAAATATCCGCAACAGAAACTCTGGGCGATTTTCGAACCACGCAGCAACACGACACGGCGAAAGGTCTTTCAGGCCGAACTTGCAGAATCCTTTGCCGATGCTGACGCAGTGGTGGTGGCCGAAGTGGCGCGACTGGAACAGCTGGCTGCCGACGAACGGTTGAATCCTGCAAAGCTGATGGAGGACATCAAGGCTTCCGGGAAAAGCGCTGAGTATTTGCCGGACGCGGATTCCATCGTGACCCACATGACGAAGCATGCCCAGGGCGGCGATGTGATTTGTGTGTTCAGCAATGGCGGTTTTGGCGGCATTCACAACAAGCTCCTGGAACGGCTCGGACGGAAGTAGAACAGGCTTCGGTTTCTTTTCCGGCATTTTGTTCAATACATTCGAAGCCTGAGAAATGATCGTCAGCGAGATGACATCGAGCGGTCGTCGATGTTGTTGATGAAAATTTCGATTTCATCGCAGTGTCCGTAATCAGGTAGGAACGTCACATGAAGCGCATTCGAATCGGAAGAAAAGGGCGGATCATTTTTTCAATTCTGTTTCTGTTGGTCCTTACGGCGTGGACGTTCGGCACCCCTTATCGCAAGGTCGAACCGCTGCCCGGGAACATTCTCGACATGCATTGCCACGTCGCGGGCGTCGGGGCGGGGGAAAGCAGTTGTTTCATTTCCAAGTCCCTGCGGGAAAGCTGGCGTTTCCGAATCTATCTTCGCAGCTTCGGGACATCGAAGGAGGAACTGGAAAAACATGGCGACCGAATCGTTCCAAAACTCCTGTCTGAATCTCTTGCAAAAAGCCGGTTCGTCAGCCAGGCGGTGATTCTCGCAATGGACGGAGTTGTTGGTAAAGACGGCTCTCTCGACACGAATCGAACTGAAGTTTATGTGCCGAACCAGTTCGTTCTCGCAGCGGTTCAGGAACACACCAATCTGCTTTTCGGCGCTTCGATCAATCCATACCGCACCAACGCACTTGAACTGCTGGATTGGGCGAAGACGAACGGCGCCGTGCTGGTGAAATGGATTCCGTCGATCATGCACATCGATCCCGCGGACGAGGAGTTGATTCCATTCTACGAAAAGATGGTCGAACTCGACCTGCCTCTGCTCACACATACGGGCAATGAACGTTCGTTTTCCACGTCGGCGGATGATTTCGGTGATCCGGTTCGACTGCGCCTTCCGCTGAGTCTTGGAGTGAAAGTGATCGCCGCGCATATCGCATCGACGGGCAGCTTTCACGGCGAACGCAGCACTGACCGTCTGGCGAAGCTGATGTCCGAATTTTCGAATCTGACTTCTGAAATTTCCTCGCTCACGCAGATCAACAAACGTCCTTACATGAAAGAGGCTCTGACACGGAATGAATTTCAGGGACGCCTGATATATGGATCGGATTTTCCACTGATCAACACAGCCCTGGTGTCGTCGTGGTATTACTCGTTCCGGCTTTCGCCGCGTCAGATCTGGCGCATTTCGCGGGAGAAAAATCCCTGGGACGCCGACGTGCTTTTGAAACAGCAGCTTGGCACACCGGCGGAAATATTCGCAAAATCGCGTCAACTCCTGACGCCCGAACGCACTGCCGCGCGGATTGACCCGGTTGAAGCGACTCACTAAATTCAGCCGTCAATGCGTCCATTTCAGATCATTTTCAATCCGACCAGCGCTTCTGAACTTGCGAAGATGCCGAAGGAACTTCAGTTGCAGATTCTCGGCGAGTTTCGCGGGCTGCCGCAGCAGGTGATGAACACGGAGCTGGACGATTTCGGAAAACTGGAGCGTGCCGGGCGTGTGTTGCATCGCTTTCGCGTTGGCGATTATCGCGTTTACTTTGAACGCCACGATCTGGGTGTCGTGGTTCATCGCATTCTGAATCGTCATACGCTGAAAGATTTTCTTTTCCGATCGGGTCTGAAGATGGAGGAGGATCAGGCGCTTCAGCAAAATCCCAAGTTCTGGGAAATGATCGAAGCGGCGAAATCAGCGGCGAAGGCGTAGCAAATAGCCTCACGCGAAGGGCGCGAAGGACGCGAAGGACGCGAAGGCAGAACGAAGTACTGAGAATGTTTTAGCGTTTGGAATTTTGCGCGGCACCGTCGCATTCCGGGAATTTCCCAAATCATCATCCTTCGCGCCCTTTGCGCCCTTCGCGTGAGGCAAAGTCTTCTGTCTTACGGGTGTTGATTCATCAATCCAGACGATAGCTCCGAAGCAATTCCTGCGCGGCTTCGGACATGTACCAGTCGTTCTTCACCAGCCGGATTTCCTTTACCTGCGTTATTCCGAAGTCCGTTGCGCGATGCTGCTCCAGAAAGTTTGCCAGCTGTGAACTGTTGCTCAGCCGTGTTCGGAACCGCACCACCGTCATGTGCGCGGTTACGAGCTGGTAGCGTTGATCCAGTTCGTGGCCGAATCCGGATCGGGTGAGTTCCTCACGCAACCCCGTTCGCAATGTCTCCAGCGTGTCGGTCTGAGGAAATCCTTGAACAAGCACGGCGGCTTTTGAGGCGGTGATGCCGTGGAAGCGAATCTCAAAAGGTGGAATGTCTTTCACGGCCCGATCCACGGCCGTGAGATACTCAGACAGTCGCGATTCATGCGGCGCGAAATTCTCGGTGACTGTGAACGGTGAGAGAATGGTGACGTGCAGTTCTGCAGCGCTGTAGAAATGTTGATCCGGCTCAATCCCGCGAACGGCATTGAGCAGTTCAAGAATGCGTGTGCTGACCTCGGCTGAAGGTTCGGCGAGAAGAGTGATGCCGCGGCGTTGATCTGGCTCTCGCCGGGCGAGCAGGGGATCGATTTCAATTTCGCCCGATTGAATCGCAGGCCGGGCCGTCTGCCACATGCGGTCGTAATGTGCGTGAAGATCAACCACAGCTGGCGTTGGAAAGGAGAAAAGCTGTGAACGCACTCGCGCTCGGACTCGCCGTCACAAGGAAATCAGACGACATCTTCTCCCAGCTCGACGTTCCAGTAGGCGAGATCGACAAAATGCTTCCAGCTGTCGTGCTGTTGCAGGCTGAGATTGATCTGCACGAACGGACGCCACTTCGGCCGCTTGGGCTTGCGAATGAGATGCATGCCGGCTTCCTGCGGTGTGCGGTTTGCCTTGATCGTATTGCACTCGATGCACGAGCAGACAATGTTCTCCCAGCTGGTCGGGCCGCCGCGATCGCGCGGGATGACGTGGTCGAGATTGAGATCCTTCCGGTCGAACACATGGCCGCAATACTGGCAGGTGTTTTTGTCGCGCTCGAAGATGTTATGCCGCGTGAACTTCACTTCCTTCTTCGGCAGGCGATCGAACACGGCGAGCAGAATCACGCGCGGCACACGGATGCGGAATGAAATCGTGCTGACGCATTCGGTTCCCGGTTGTTGCTGCGAGAACTCGTGCCATTGGGAAAAGCTGAAGGTGCGGAACGAACCGTCGGGACAGTTGAGGACAGCCTGAGCTTGGCCTTGAAACAGAAGTGTCAATGCTCGACGCGCCGTGCAGACGTTGACCGCCTGCCAGAGGCGATTCAAAACCAGCACATGTTGGTTCAGCAGAGAACTCATACTCAATCCAACTCGCCGGAAACTACACAGCCTGTATGGTCGTTGTCAACGCGGGGCTACAATCGGATGGGGCATGCGATATTGGGATTGCGGAATGCGGATTGTGGATTGTGGAACGGGAGGGAGGCATTGATCCTTAGTTCTTTGTTTTCGGGATCGCGTTTGTTTTACTGCGGCCATCATGAAGCGGCAGGCCACGATCAAACGTGTCACGAAAGAAACGAACATCTCGCTCAAGCTGAACATCGATGGTTCGGGCAAGAGCTCCATCCGAACCGGCGTGCCGTTCTTCGATCACATGCTCACGCTCTTCGCCAAGCATGCGGTGATGGACCTGACGCTTCGCTGCAAAGGTGATCTGGAAGTGGATGCGCATCACACCGTGGAAGATTGTGGCATTGCGCTCGGTCAGGCGTTTGTTCAGGCGCTCGGCGACAAAAAAGGGATTCGCCGCTACGGAACCGGCTTTCATCCGAAAAATCCTTTCACTGGCGAGGCCTATGTTCCCATGGACGAATGTCTGGCCCGATGCGTCATTGACTTCAGCGGACGGCCTTATCTTGTCTGGCGCGGATTGAATGAATTCGGGCAGAAAGCCGTCAGCAAACGGGAAAAGATGCAGGACATGTCGAGCGCATTCCGATTTGGGCTGGCCCGGGAGTTCTTTCAGGGCTTTGCCAACGAAGCCCGCTGCAATCTGCATCTGGAATTGTTGTATGGTGATGAGCCGCACCACATTGTGGAAGGATTGTTCAAGGCGTTTGCCAAGGCGACGGACTTCGCCTGCCAGCAGGATCCGCGGATTGCGGGCCAGCTCCCGAGCACAAAAGGGAAGCTTTGATCGGTCGAATACCCCCCATTGATCCAGCGTCAAAACATGGCTGATAAAGATTATTCCTCGGCTGAAGATCCAGCCCTGGTGCGGTTGGCCCAGAAGGGCGATACCGCGGCCTTTGAGGAATTGGTCTTCAGGCATCGGGACAAGATTTACGCCCGGGCCTTCAGCATGATGCGGAACGAAGAAGAAGCGGTTGATCTTTCTCAGGAAGCGTGGGTGAAGGGATGGCAGCGGCTGACGCAGTTTCAGGGCGAATCCAGCTTTACCACCTGGATGACCCGGATTGTGATCAATCTCTGCCTCGACCAGCTGCGAAAGCACAAGCGTCAGCGCGCGGAGTCGATCGAGGAACTTGATGAAGAATCCGGCGGTGTCGAACGGCAGATGCCGGTGATCACCGTGAATCCCACCGAGCGGCTGGAACGTGGCGAACTGCGTCAGCGGATCGACAAGGCGATGAGCCAGCTCTCCTACGAGCATCGCACCGTGCTGGTGCTGCATGAATTTGAAGAAATGGAATACAAAGAGATCGCCAAAACGATGGATTGTTCCATCGGAACCGTTATGTCGAGGCTGTTTTATGCCCGACGAAAACTGGCGGCTCTTCTGGCGGATTTGAAAAGTGAACCGTGAAACGACCATTACCAGGGTATCAGCGATTGACCGGTAACCTTTTAACGTCGGTGAGCAAATGAACGAAGAGCAACAACTCAAACTGCAGGCTTTCCTCGATGGCGAACTGCCCGAGGACGAAGCCCGCGAAATCTCAGCCTGGATCGCCCAGGACGAGGAGGCGACGGCGCTTTCAAAGGAACTGCGGAATACGCGCCAGGCGCTGAAGAATTCCGTCAGCCCAGTCCGCCTTCCGGAATCGCGCGAGTTTTACTGGTCGAAAATCCAGCGTGAAATCGAGCGGTCCGAGCGCGTTCCTGTGCGGGCGGTTCAACCGTCGCTGTTCGAACGCCTGCGGCGGATGCTGATTCCGGCGGCGGGATTTGCGCTGGTCGCGGCGGCCGGCGTCATGATGTTCCGCGGGATGCCGAATGGCGCCGACTCGGAAATGGCTGTTGCAGACTCCGGAGCGTTCACCTATCGGGATTATGCAAACGGCACCACACTGGTCTGGGTTTCCTACCCGGCAGAAAGGTGATTTGCGGAACGTATGCCGATTACTAGTATTTCAACAATGAGACTGAAACCGATTCTTCCAGTCCAATTGCTGCTTGTGGCGGCAAGTTTCCTTCTCACGTTCAGCGCCAATGCCGCGGCCGGCAAAGACCTGAAGTTTGAAGCCTATCTCATCTGGGCCACGACGGCGGACAATTCTCCCAATCCCGAACACAAGCCGGTGGAAGGTGCATTGCGCAAGAAACTCGATGACCTGCCGCTCAAGTGGAAGAACTACTTTCTGGTGAAGAAGGAGTCCGCATCGGTGCGTCCGAAAGAAACCCGGGAGATCACCCTCAGCGACAAGTGCAAGGTTTCGATCAAGGATATCGATGGCAAAAGCGTGGAAGTGGCGTTGATTGGAAAAGGGGAGTCGGTGCTGCGACGAGCCCAGAAGCTTCCGAAGGGCGATATGCTCGTTCTCGGTGGCAACGCTCCCAATGAAACCGGCTGGCTCGTGGTGCTGAAACGAGTGGAATAGCTCAAACGCCGTCAGCGCAGGCGGGCAGACCTCAGATTTCTACAAGTCAAAGCCGCATCCGGGAAACGACCCGGATGCGGCTTTCAGTTTGATTCAAGAATTTCTCTGCGGCTCTGCTCGGCGGTGTGACTCGATCAGACGAATCCAATTCAGCCTTCGCGCGCCGAAGCAATTGCTGAATCGAGCAAAGTGGCCGCTGTCGGCAACGACTGACGCAATTCATTCACGCGGGAGTTCAGTCGGAGGATCGTTTCCTGCGCTCCGGCGTTCACCAGGCGTTGATACCACCCGACAAACGCCCGGCTCGTGGCAGTTTCTTCCGAAGCGTCGCGTGTTGGCGGGATCGGTTGTGATTCCACAGCCGAACAGAGGATCAGCGCCGCCAGCGCCTGGGGCGGACGCGCGCAATTGCAGGCCCGTTCCCAGAGCGGATGCGCATCCTTTGTCTGCTGACTGAGCAACAGCGCCTCTGCGCGGAATGCGATGATCGCCTTTTCCTCCGGCATCGCTTTGATGGCTTCACCGGTCCAGTCGCAGGCAAACTCGAGGAACTCCGGATTCGACAATGCAATCTCGGCGCCGAGTTTCCATGCGGCGACATGCTGCGAGTTTTCCGCGACAATGGAATTCAGCGCATGCAATGCATCGACCGGTCGTTTTTGCTGAACCAGCAGCCTTGCGTAATCGAGCTTCACGTTTTCCAGATTGCCGGTTTCCGAAATCGCGCTTTCGAATTCCTTCTCCGCGCCTTTCAAATCGCCGGCGTTCATCAGGCTCAAGGCGAGGCAATGCCGCGGCGCGACTGTGAGAATGTCCGTGTTGATCGGCGAGAGCGCCGGCTGATTGCGCTTGGCGATGCACTGGCGCATCTGTCCGGCGGCTTCGGAATAATTTTTCAATTCGAAGTGAGCCAGCCCGAGCGCGAAGTGCAGCGACGCCGTCAAACCGCCGTTTTGAGCGAGAGGCGAGTTGAGAGTGCGGATGACTTCGTTGTGCTGGCGGTCGCGATAGAGATGAACCGTGTATTGCGTCAACAGGACTTCGCGAAGTTCGGGAACGATTTCCGCCGGTTTCTGTCCGGACATGAGTTCGAACGCCTCGGCATAACGCGCAAGACCTTCGTGCAGTTCACCGGATCGGACCAGTTCGAGTCCAAGATTCATCACGAGGTTCGCGTCGTTCGGACGTTCTTCGACCGCGAGCTTGAGCAGGCGCAGGTTGCGTTCGACCTTGTTGCGATCCTTCTCGATTTCCTTCGTATAACCGTGGTGCAGCAGCTGAGCCGTGCCGAGTTCAGTCTTCATGCCCCAGGCTTTGCAGTAGGGGAGAAGGCTGGAGAACACCTGCTCGTGAATGCGTCCGTAAAAATGAACGCCCGGTGCGTTGCGGAACAGGCGCGGCACAAAGCTGCGTCCGTCGTTCTGTCCGACATTCACCAACGGCAGGCGATAGGCGAGCGCGTCGGCATTGCTGAAGTCCTTTTTCAGGTTCGCATGTTGATCGGCCGGAAGTTCTTCGTCGGCATCCAACATGAGAATCCAGTCGCCTGTTGCATGTTCGAGGGCCGCATTGCGGGCTGCGCTGAAATCGTCGCACCAGTTGAACTGATGCACTTCCGCGCCGCTTGCCTTCGCGATTTCGACCGTGCGATCGGTCGAACCGGTATCCAAAACCACGATCTGGTTCGCCAGGCCCTTCACCGACTTCAGGCATTGTGCGATGAACTTTTCCTCGTTCTTCGTGATGATGCAGACCGACAGGCGATTGCAGACTGCGGATTGCGGATTGCGGATTGCATCCGGCAGGACGAGCCACTCCGGCTTTGCATTTCCCTTGAGCGGCTTTTGGAGGAATTGCTTCGGCGTCTTCCAACCGGGTGCGAGATCGCGGGCGCGCTGCGCGCAAATGCGGGCGCTGTTCGCGTCACCGGCCGCCAGCGCGATTTCTGCAAGCAACAGGAATGCTTCCGGATGAAACGGGCGTTTGGCGATGGCAGCCGTCGCTTCGGTCCACGCCTGTTCCCAGGCTTTGCGTCCGAAATGTTCGCGGGCTTTCGAAAGCTCGCCGACCTTTGCCACTTCCGGAATCGTCACAGGAACGCTGACGGGTGCTGGCTTTTTCGGGCTCAAAGGTTTGGGAGCGGCGACCTTTGGAATGAAAGGTTTTTTCCCGTTCAGAATGCAGTCGCGATATCGATCCTGAGCCGTCTTGATTTCCCTGGCTCCAACCGCGCGATTCGCGTGTTCGACGCTCGTGGGCGACTTGAGATAGAGGCCGAGCGTTTCCTTGACGTGTAGGAACTTTTTCGTCTGTGCCAGACGCAGCCAGAACTCGTAATCGCCGGCTGAAACCATTTCGGCATCGAAGTATCCATACTCATCATGAACTTCCCGCCGCCACATCGGCTGCGGTCCGCAGAAGCAGCCTTTGAGCAAAAGCGCCTTAGCATCGAAATCCATCCAGCGATAGCAACCGACAGGATCGGCGGTATCGTAGGTTTCATTTTCATTCAGCGTGACGAGGCAATCACCGTAAACGAGTGAGATCTCGGGGTTCTGGTCCAGAGTCTGCGCCAGGATTTCCAGCGCGTCGCTTCGATGACGGTCGTCTGTGTTCGCATTGGTCAGGTATCGACCGCGTGCAGCCTGAACGCCTCGATTCCATGCGCCGTAAACAGTTTCACGTTCCTCGGTCCGGATGTAAACGATGTTGGAATAACGCTTCTGGAATTCCTCGACGATGGCGCGTTCGTTCTGGGGCGAGTTGCTGTCCACCACGATGATTTCGAGCTGGTCGGCAATGGTCTGCGCTTCAAGGTTCTCGAGGCAGCCGCGGAGAAAACGTTCCGACTTGAATGTGGAAACGATGGCGCTGACCAGGGGACGATTGGAGCGCGATCCCCGTTGTGCGGCGGCTTTTGGCTTTTGAAGTTCGGCGATGGCGGCGGGAACAGTTGCCGTGTTCCAGGTGCGAATGGCCGCCTCTTCCTCCACTGCGTCCAGGTTTGCTGGAAGTGCTGCATGCAGCGGTTGAAGAATTTTCTGCTCGACGTTTTCCGCCAGTGAGTCGTCGCCGAGATGCACAGCAACCTTCAAAAGGCGGAGGCCAATTCGAAGCCTGTAGGCAATCGAATATTCCCTTGGCGCGGTCACATGTGCCTGCGAATAGCAGAGCCACGCCTGACGCCAGTCCTTCCGGATCTCGGCCTCAAGACCCAGGAGCAGGGCGAGAACGCTGTCCATTTCCGAAATTTGCGACAGCTGCCCGGCGAATCCGGCAGCGACGCGATTGAACACCAATGCCGCGCGCGCTTCCGCGAGACCCGTGCTTTGAGAGTCGTAGCGATCGAACCCGGCATAAATGCGGGTCAATCTCCTGAGGTTGACCGCGAGTTTCTGATGCAGCTCGTCACCGCGGTCCGACGAAAGAATGAGGCGGCCGATCGTATCGATCGGATCAGTGCCGGTCTTTGGCAGCGTTTCCGCGATGGATGTGAAGCGGGAGATTGCTTCAGCGAACACTTTTCCGGTCGCAGTCCAGGAGAAGCGGTTCACGTTCGTGCGGCCAAGTTCAATCAGACGCGAGCGCACTTCCGGGTTCTGGACATCGATCAACGCCTTCTGCATTCCGGCAACGTCCGAATCGCCGACGTAGATGGCTGCGTCGCCCGTCACTTCTGGAATGGATGAGTTGCGGCAGGTAATCACCGGGCAGCCACACTTGTGGGCTTCGAGAATCGGCATTCCGAAACCTTCATAGCGCGACGGGTAGGCGAGGGCCACGGCGCCTGCGTAGGCGGCGGAAAGTTCTGCGTCTGAAAGGCGAAGCATGTGACAGCGGACGCCCCGGACATAAGGTTTGAGAGAGCTCTCGAGTTCCGCCGGGCCGCCGGCACAGACGATTTCGAACTCATGACGATTCTCAAGAAGCGCGAATGCCCGGAAGAACAGGATTGCGTTCTTGTAGATGCCGCGGTTTCCGACGAGCAGGAAATACGGTTTCTGTATCCGGTGCTTTTCCTTGAAGGCACGGACGGATTCACTTCCCGCAGGTTGCAGTTCGTCACCCACCGCATTGTGAGCCAGAACAACCGGACGATCCGCATGCTGCGGGTAAAGCGAGCGGAAATCATTCAGGGTGGACTGCGAAACAGCGAGGTAACCGCATGATTTGTCGATTGCCTTGGCTTTCGCCCGCCATTCGGGCAGCGAAAGATCCTGGCCTGTCACCTCAGGGATCATGTCATGCAGCACAATGACGTTCGGCGTGTTCTCCGCGAACGTGTGGTAAGTGGAGACGAGGACAGCCGCATTCTCCTCATCACAGTGCCGCTGAAGTCGCAACGAATCGTCTTCGAACTGGCGGAAGTTGTAACTGGCGATGTCGCGGCGACGAATGCCGGGAATGTCCGGAGCCGATCGAGCCCGGTCCAGTAGAACGATCCTCGACGCGAGCGGACTCAAGGCCAGCTGTTCGAGCATTCGATGCCAGACGCGGCTGATGCCATGCGGCCTGCCTCGCTGCAGTTCGAAGATCACCCCGTCGATCAGAATCGTCTTTTCTGTTGAGAGTTCTTCTTTGCGGACAGCAGTCACTGCCGGTTTCGGCAATGAATCGACCCATTGCACGGCCTGCTCCAGACGGCGATGCAAGGCATGTTCCTGTCGGACATATTCCCAACCCGCTTGTGCCAGCTTCTCTGCGCGGGCGGGATCCGACGTCAGTTCACGAACAGCCGCGAGCAGTTCGTCGCGGTTGGAGTAGTAGAGAAGATGTTTTCCATGTTCGAACTGGCGATCGATTTCTTCCGTGCCGGTGCGATTGGTGACGACAGCACAGCCGCAGGCCATGGCTTCGTAAATGCGCGTCGGATGATTCGAGAACACGGACGGGAAATTCACCGCCACCTGGTAACGATTGAAATCGTTCGCCAGATCTTCAGGTGTGACTGGCCGTTCCTGATACGGCACCAGATCGACGGCTTTATTGTCGATCAGATGTTGAAGCAGAGCGCGGCGGTCGGAGTAGGAACTGGACTGGCCGGCGAACGGCTGGTGTTTGCCGCGGAAGAACGCGCGTTGCAGACGTTCGTTGAACGGCTGGTTGCGGACAAATACCGAATCATCGACACCGAACGGCTGGAACAATGCCGGCTTGCCGATCGCTTCCATCAGAGGTCGATCGCTCAAATCCGTGTAGATGATCGCATCAACGCAGGCGGCTGCCCGGCGGAACGCGAGTTCCATCACCTTGCTGCCCGAGAGCTTTTCGTGATTTAGGATGGATTCCTGAGCGTAAAGGATTTTTCGAGCGGGACATTGCTGCCAGCGTTCCTGCCAGCGCCGTGAACCATGCAGCATCTGTGAATGCCAGTCGAATCCGGCGAGCAGGATGATGTCAGACTGAGGATTGGCCAGATAGGCGAACAAACCGTCATCACTGAGCACATCCTGATCTCCCCAATTCGCACGGGGGCGGAATGTTCGATGATGTATTCCAAGCTGACGTGCGGCGTTTTCCCAGCCTCCACCGACGGCCCAGGCGTGCGATCCAGTGGCCTGGAGAACGATGTCCACGCGCGCCTTGCTGGTCGAACCTGTGATGATGGCCGGCGCTGCAACAGTTTTGGTCTCCGGCAGCTTTGGCGCGGGAATCGGTGCAACTGGTGTTGCTGGCGCAGTTTGATTGAACAGGGCAGGGGCGGACTGCTGGGGCGGGTAAGCCCGGAACGTCGGGCGCGGGCCGGAAATCTTCTGCGGCTTGAACAGAGTTCCCTGTCCGACCGGGATGCAATCCTGCAGCCGAAGGGTTCGCTGCATCTCGGTGTAGAGCTGGTGAAAGTTCTGACGGCTCAGATCGCGGACGTTGATTCGGAGTTGTTCGCTGATGATCGGGCTCTGGAGAATGGAGAAGAATTCAACGAGCAATCCCGGAGTGATCTGATCCTTCGTGAATTTCCGGTAAATGTTCCAGAGTTCCACCCAGCGAACCATGCCGCCGTGCGAGGTCTTGATATCCTCGTGCATGCGCCATGCGGAAAGCAGTTCGTTCAGCAGAACGACGTCGAAATCCTTCCCAACGCGGAGCCAGTAATCCAGATCCATCGCAAATCGCAGGGAAGCATCGAATTCGCCCACCCTGTCCCAGGCTTTGCGATTGATGAAGGTCGAGGGTTGCAGCAGGTAGCAGGAACCTTTCAGCAGCGACTCATACGTGTAACCGATCTGCCGCATGTAATGCTTCGGATTCTCCTTCTTACCGTCCACAATCAAACCGTTTCCGGTGTAAAGCCCGGCATTCGGATGCGCCTGATAAGCCTGCGCCACATAGTCGAATGCGTTAGGAAGGAAAAAGTCGTCCGAGTTCAGGTAGGCAAGCAGATCACCGGTTGCACGGCGCAATCCCTTGTTGATCGCATCGGTCTGTCCCTTGTCCGGCTCACTCACCCAGAACGTGATGTGCTGATCGTATTTCTTCAGCACCTCGATGGTATTGTCCTTCGATCCGCCGTCGAACACAAACAGTTCGAAGTTCGGATAACCCTGGTCGAGAACACTCGTGATCGTGTCCTCGATGTATTTTCCCTGGTTGAACGAGGGAACAACAATGCTGATTTTTGGCAGGCTGGGCAGGCTCATGTTGACGCTTACTTCAAATTATTTTTCTTTCCGCATCCAGAACGAACCGCCGCCGTAGGGCAGGATGCCTTTGCGATGGCCGTAATAGATCGGCACGGCGGGCGTCCAGTCGTTCGAATATAGGAACAGCTGGGCGAGCATGTATTGTTCGTTGTAGCGGCATTCCACATGCAATTCATACGGATAATCGTGGGGGAGGAACACATCGTGGATGTGAACCCAGACGCCCGGTTTGAGTCGGGGCAGCACGTTCAGGAACAGATGGACGCAATCGCTTCCATTCATCACCAGATGACTTCCGTCAATGAACAGGAAATCGCCGGGCTGGAGCTGGTCGAAGAATTCGGGATCGATCGTCGTGGCACTGGCCTGATGAAACGCATCGGCCACGCCCTTGATGTTCGCGCGCGGTTCGGGATCGATGCAGACGATCCGGGTGCCGGTCTGATAATCCTGTGCGGCGCGGCGCATGAACTTGGTGGAGTTGCCGCAGCCACATTCGATGATCAGCTTCGGACGATGGCAGGCAACCATCGCGTAGGCGAGCCGGGCATCACCCTGATGAAAATAGTCGTTGAGCCAGTACGGCGTGACTTCGTCGGTCTTGTTTTCAGGAATCGCGGTGAGCTTGGGTGACTGAATGAATGGAATCAGCTCCCGCGCGTGCTGCCGCATCGTGTCGTGGAACGATTCAAATTTTTTTTCCACCAAAGGAAACACCTGTCCGAGCGGATTCGGTGTGATTGAAAAACCGAGGCGCGGTGTGATCCATGCGTCGAGTCCCTCTTCAAACGATTTGTAGAAGGGCTTGAGTTCCGAATAGTTCAACCGGCCGATCTGCGAGCAAAGGCTGGCCGCCTCCATGAGGCGTTTTTTCGACTGGGACGGATTCGCGGGCGCGGGCGCGGGTGGGACGGGCGCGACCGCAGTATTCTGAGCAACGGTGCGATTGCTGACTGAAGAAGCTTTGGGACGCGGGTCCTGTGGCAGGGATCGATATTCAAAACCATGGAGCATCTTGCGCGAGCTGGTGTAACCCAGCTCCCGGCAGAAGGCATCGAATCCATGTTTTTCAAGCTGCTGGAGAAACCACGCATGCGATTCGCGCTTAACGAAAACGAACTTGTTGAAGAATGTCGCGAGCGGCGCGAGGTCCGAATGTTTCTGGAAATAAAGGCTGGCGCCCGCTTCAACCCCCGGCCAGTCCACGTTGTAATAATCGTCCAGAACGATGATGCCGCGAGGATGAAGGGTTTCTGCAGCGATACGCATATCCACATACGTCTCGTCCATGGAATGGCCGCCGTCCACGCTGAAGAAGCGGATGTTTTCTCCGATCTCGCCAGGAAGAAGTGCATCGCTGCGTTTGATGGCGAGACGGAGGTAGTGCGGATTGGGATCGAGTTTCGCGAAGTTCCGTCGAAACGCGCTGAGGGTTGCACCGACCCCGGACTGCGAGGTGTTGAGGTCCTGATTGTCGAAAATGTCGTTCACGACCAGTTGCTCATTCTCCGGTTTGAGAAATGCCGCCATTGCCAGCGTGAACTTGCCCTGGTAGGCGCCGATTTCGGCGAAGTTGCCGGTGACGCCTTCAGCCATCTGCAGTCGATTGAAGAATTCGAGAACCCTTACGGCCTCCCAATGCAGCCATCCTTCGACTTCGGGAAAGAGCGTCTCATATTTCGCGAACAGCTCTTTGCTGGAAGGTCGTGAAGTTTCCTGTGGCGCGCCGTTGTTGAAGAGGCGTTGTGCTGGCGTTGCAACCGAAAAAGCCTCGAAACGACTGGCATTCCCATTCTGGGCATGGGGTCTTGGAGCTGCGGCGGTCGGCATGGATTGAAACATCGATTTCGCCCTCGCAGCCGAATTGTCGCCACGGACCGTAGGATTGCCGTTATGGAGCAACGTTGCGCCGTTCGCAGGAGCCAATGCTTCCGCTCGTGATTTCGATGGTTCCGCTCGAAATGCAGCTGCCGGACTCTTCGAGAACGTTTCCCTGGCGGGCGAAACATTGTTGGCTGCCGACTGAAATTGAATGATGTCGCTGACCGAGGTGAGCTTGGGTGTCGCCGTGGAAGGTTTGGCGCCGGGGCCATTCTTCGCCGTAGCGGCGGAGCCATTGGTTGAATTCTTGTTCATCTTCGAACGAACCACTCCGAGATTCTCCCGTGCGACTTCATTCGTTGGATCGAGCTTCAAAGCATTTTCAAAGGCCTGTTCAGCTTCGGCGAACTCACCTGCCGAGAAACGTGCGTTTCCAAGCAACAGGTGCAGAGTGATGTCGCTGGAATTTCGGTTCAGAGCGCGTTCATAGGCATTGGCGGCGGTGCGATGCTGGCCTTGAGAGAAGTTCAGGTCTCCGAGCAGGCGCAGTGCTTCGGGACAGTCTTCATCGATCTCCAGCGCGCGGGCCAGGGCGTTCTCGAATCCTTCGATGTCCTCCA
Organism: uncultured Verrucomicrobia subdivision 3 bacterium; assembly: GCA_937890005.1. GTDB lineage: Bacteria > Verrucomicrobiota > Verrucomicrobiia > Limisphaerales > DASXHY01 > DASXHY01. Next base: position 98,231 of record CALBZA010000017.1, read on the forward strand.
GCTCCAGACAGGTGCGGGCAAGTTGAACCTGGAGCACGGCATTGGTCGTATCCCGTTTTGCGGCTTCCTCGAACTGTTGGCGCGCCTCGGCGAATTCCTGAAGCTGGAATCGCACGCTCGCGCACGCGGCCAGCACTTGAGGATTTTCCGGCGCCATCTCCAGCGCCCAGACCAGAGAGCTGCGGCAGGATTTCAAATCCCCGTTGGCGAAATACATCCCGGCAACGTCCAGAAGATCGGTAACAGTTTTGGGCAATTTTGAACCATTGGCTGCACTCGGGGTGTTTGCAGTGATCATAGATTTTCCGTTGGGTTGGTTCGCGGGGATCGGAGGAAATGCCAGGAACGGTTTTGTCGAACGGGCTTTTCGCTCGACGGCCTTCGTGTCAAATCCCCAATCGACGTGGTGAATGTCGAGTTCGGCAAAATAATCGGCTCCGAATGTTTGAAACCATTCACGCACTTCGCGCAGTCGCCGCTCGTCGGGAGCATTGAGGGAAGCGGGATCGAAAAAGGTGTAGTTGCGCAGCCAGTCTTCCGGGGCCGGTCGTGTCTCCAGTCCGGATTCATCTTCGCTGGCGCCATACTGGGCGTTGATTTCTGCCGCGGAGCGGTCCGGACGACGGACGCGTTCCAGACACCGATACCAGGCCTGCTTCACACGCAGGTTGGTCCAGTTGACAAACTGAAAGTGGAGAACGCCATGCACGTATCCGCCGATGGTGATCGTGCGACCCTTGAGATTGTCAGGGGCGCGGGGAGTGTGAATGAACCCGGATTCGTAATGACATTTCCCGTCGTCGCAGAAGGCGAATGGACGTGTGTCGTGCGTCCAGATCGAATTGTCGAAACGATATTGATACGGACTCCGCCAGAGTTGAATCCAGGTGAGCGCCAGTCGTTCGCCGGGGCGGAGATGCAGCAGTTGACGCCGGAGAAAGTCGTTGTCCGCGCAGTTTGCCGAAAAGGCTTCGTCCGCATCCAGCGCGACAAAGTGCGTGCCTCCGATCTCGCGGCCGGCCGAAAGAAGAAGATTGCGATCGCCCGGTTCGTCCCGATGCCAGGTCGTCTTGGTGATGATCCTTTCAACGCGGCATTCAGCCGCGAGTGAACGCACCAGTTCGACAGAACCGTCATCCGAACAATCATCCAGATAGACAATCGCGTCGGTATAAACAGCCAGCGCCCGGAGACAGAACGGAAGCCTTGCGGATTCATTTCGTGCAGCCAGGAGCGCCACGATCTTCGGTTTTCTGACACCTGAAATGGACGCGCCGACATTCGGATCATCAGACTTTGCTCCGGTCAGTTGATCGATTCCGGCGACATCCACGCGATCCTTGGGTTCGTCCCGACGGGCCTTCAGCGCCCGGATGATCTGGAGCGAGGCGAACTTTACGCCGCGGAGATAGAAATGATGTTCCGGATTGAAAATGATTTCGTCCCTGCTGACGACATGATGATGCGCATCCTCGTTGTGGCTGTTCACCTCGGGAAGCACGGCGGAGAAATCCACTTCACCGTAATGGAGGACATCCAAATCCTGAGCTTCGCGAATTCCGTAAGCGGCCAGGACGGCGCTTCCGTCGATGCAAAAAAGTTCGGGATCGTGGTTCTGTTCGCGGAGCCAGTTGCGATACCGCTCGAAGTGGCGCACGAACCGCTCGAAGTTCCGCGGTTCGGCGTGATTCAGGAAATGAATGCTGTTCTCGTTGAGCAGCACCCCGGCCAGACGGACCGTTTCCTCGTGCGTGTCATTGATGTGAACCGAATGGTTCGCAATGTTGTAGCGAGCTCGAATTCGTTCCTTGGCTGCTTTGGTCGCCGACAGATTGTCCGCTTCGAACACGAAAATCCGGACGGGGCCGTCATTCTGGAAACAGGGCTCCATTTTGCCTGCTGCGCCCTGGAACTGGTTCGACCAGTCTCCGAGCCAGGATTCCCCGGCGTAAAGTTCTGAAATGAAATTGAGCGCGCCGCGTCGGTTCAGGTGGACCGATTTCGAATAAACGATCCGGCCATGTTCCTGAAGGATTCGACGGACATCGTCATCGCCCCCGACAGCTGAGGGAAAGAGAGTGACGATGTAGGTGTTCTTCCTGAGCCTGCAATAGTGCAGCGCAATGGCATCGGCCCACTTCGATTCCATGCCCCGTTGCTTGAAGAATTCGCTGTCGAAGTGATTTGTTTCGTAATCGAACGAAAGCGTCCAGACCGGTTTGCCATGGAGCAGGCACGCGGCGGCGCGATGCGATCCATCGATCAGCACATTCCGGTGGTCCACAGGAACGAGAGTCTCGTCCGCATCGAAACCGCGACTTTGAACCGAATCGAGCACCCGGTCGAACGAGTTGAAGAAATCGTTGATTGAACTCTTCGTGCCGTCGCCTTCCGTGCAGGTGCCGTTCGAGAACGCGCGGATGTGCGCGTGGTAAAGTTCGCGCGCCCATTTGGAATCGACGTTGAGCTGTCGGTGCCAGGCATAAAGATGCTTTGCAGGAAGATCGAAGCGAGCCGGTGTCAGCAGCTCGATTGGGTCGATCCTCTTCATCGTGACAGGTCGATCCAGCGGCAGTGTTTTCAGCCCGATCAGATGCGGGTTCAAACGATTCAGAGCCGATTCAAGCTCGCTGTTCGACAGCACGCGATTGCCGGGAATGGCCGCCACATTCTTGCGTGTGATCTGCACTTTCAATCGTTCGGGGAGCAAGGGTGAGCTTGCGACGATGAGGCCATCCACCGAGGTGCTCTCTTCGATGCTGTGATCCGCAACGATGTGATAGCCGAATTCTGAAAGCAGCTGCAGGCAGGTATTGTGGCAATCGTTGTGAGTGGAGAGGAAAAGATAATGAATGCGGCCTGCGCGAAGCAGTTTCTCGGCGCCGAGAAGCAAATCAACTTCAGCACCCTGAATGTCGGCGTGCAGCATGTGGATCGTCTCGAGCCTGTGCTCCGCGGCGAACTGGTCGATCGCAATTTGCGGGGCCGGATACTGCGACCGATCCCAATCCGTGAAGATGGAAGCGGGATTGGATGTGCGGCCGATAAAACCGTGGAACGACTCGACTTTGAAGCCGTTCAGATCAAAGTTTCGCCGCCCGATCTCAAGCTTCGTCGGGTTGGGTTCGATGATGAAGTTTCTCGCACCTGAAATCGTCTTGTGAAACCAAAGTGAGTAGTAGGCCCAGAATGAACCTGCCTCAATCATCACGGCGTTCTCGGGAAGATGCTTCAGAACTTCGTGGAAAACCTTTTCTTCCTGCGGTTCGTGATGGCCTTTCAAACAGCGGATGATCTCTGTCATCCACCGACCATGATAGCAACCTTCAACAATCCGGACGCCATTGTGCATCACCTGTTGCGGCGGGTTTCCAGCGATCACCATTCCGGCGTTCGGAACTTTCGGGATTTCGTCGCAGTCGTTGCAGCTGATTGTGGTCAGCACACGTTCACGTGTTGCGGCGTCAAAACCGGAAAGATCGGGTGAGGCAGGCGGGCGGGCGAGCTTCGCGGCAGGTTTGATCATGATCAAGTCCTGCTGATTGTCCAACGAGAGCCGGTAACCTTTGGACGTGAGAAACTGGAGGAGTTCATCGCGTTGGTTGCCGTATTCCACGACAATGAGCTGCGGTTGAAAACGGGAGAAGTCGAGCGTCTTCAGGACTTCCAGATCGTGACCTTCGGCATCGATTGAGAGAAGGTCAAAGTCGGCAACGCCGGCTTCGTCGAGGATCGTCGTGAGCTGTTTTGCAGGAACAGTCTCTTTCGTCCATTGCGCCCCATAAATTTCCTGCCAATGGCTGGTGCCTTCCGTGGACAATGACGCCACGTCGCTGCCCCAGTCGGGAAGATGAGGATAGGTGGAAACGTTGATCGCCAGGTCGCCTTCGATGGCTGAAACCGCGGCACGGACACACTGGATCGAAGAGCCAGCGTACGACGCGGCAAGCTTGTTGAAGTTCTTTTGGACAGGTTCGATGGAAACTCCGGTCCAGCCGTGCGCCTCATGCATCCGGCGAACGTTGCTGTAGTGAATGCCATCAAATGCGCCGACTTCGACGAACATCTTTGTGCGGGGCGCATGCGTTGCGAAAAACTGTTCGATGAACTCGTCCTGCCCGATTTGCGAGTAGTAACCACGCACATGACGGGGCAGTTCGCGGGCAAACCAGAATTCAGGCACAGCCTTCAGGACTTCAGCGCACGCCTGGTCCACCGTCGCGGTGTCTTTGATCCGCGCCGCTGACTGGGCGAGATGCCACTGCGTCTGCCAGTCGGAAGCGCCAAGCCGCACGGCAGAAGCAAAGGCTTCCCTGGCCTCCTGATGTCGTCCGCGATTTGCGAGGGCGAGTCCGATTGCGAGATAAAGCAACGCATTGTCCGGTTCTGAAACGAGACGTTCGAAACAGGCGGCCAGTGCTTCATCGTTCAATTCCGCCAGAGCTTTCTCGGAATTCCAGACGTCCGTTGTGTCCACCGAAACTTTCTGAAGGGGGTCGTTGGCGGCAGTGTCTGAGGTGGCAGTGGCGCTCGGTGTCATAGGAGAGGGGTTCAGCAGATGACAGGAGTGGAGTCGGCAGGGGACGTTTGTAAGGCGGCGACGGCGTTCAGATTCGCGGCAGCCAGTTCGTTGTTGGGATCGAGTTGCAGCGCGCGCTTGAAGCAGGCTTGCGCGGCGTTCAGTTCGTTCATCCGGAAACAGCAGACCCCGAGACGTAAAAACAAATCGACATCGTCGAGGTCGAGGCTGAGAGCCTGTTCGAGAATCTCACGCGACTCGGCATTCCGCCCGTGGGCCATCAGGAGTCCCGAGTAAAGTCTCAATGCCTGAACATTGTCCGGATACAGTTCGAGCGATCTGCGGAAGTGGAATTCCGCCTGCGACCAGTTTTCGCGATGCTGCTGAACGACGGCCAGGTGAAGTTGAATCGCGGCGTCGTTGGGACGCAGTTCATCGGCCTGGGTGAACGCGAGAAGCGCCTGGTCGAGATTGCCGCTGGTGAAGTGAACACTGCCCAGGGCGATCCAGATGGTGACGTCGTTGGGATCGAGACCCAGCGCGTGCTGGAGGAACTGACAGGCGAACGCTGGTTGATTCTGTTCGAACCATTCGTCGGCGCGTTCCAGGCACCAGTTCTTGATCTCGGAGATCGGATCGGAACCCGGTCGTCCGGAGAGCAGCTGCGGGATCTGGCCGGATGGAGGAGGGGTGGTGGTTTTCATTCTCGGTTCTGGCCTCAGCTGTCGTTGCGTCCGTGCATCGTTCTGCGTTTAAAAAGACCGGGCGGGTCTGTGATGGGGACCCGCCCGAGGAAGGAGCCAGCGGTCTCGCCAATCGGCACGACCGACGAAATTCGCTGGACACTCGTTTACTGTTGCAGCAACCGGAGCACGCTCTGGGGCAGGCTGTTGGCCTGAGCCAGCATCGCGGTGCCGGACTGCACCAAAATGTTCTGCTTCGCGTATTCCGTGGATTCCTCGGCGACATCCACGTCCTGAATCCGTGAATTCGCAGCCGTCAGGTTTTCCTTGCTGACAGTCAGCTGATCCGACGTGTAGTTCAAGCGCGACTGATAGGCGCCGATTCCGGCGCGTTCCTGCGAAAGATCAGTGATGGCGGCCTTGACGAGATCCAGTGCGGCGCGTGCACCGGCGCGTGTGCTCAGGTCCGCGCCCAACACGTCGGTGTAAACCTGCGAGGCGAGGCTGATGCCGTTCATCGTGAGCGTGTTGCCTTCGGAATCCAGTGTGACGTCCAGCGCCACTCCGGAGAAGAGGCTTACCCCGTTGAAATCCTTGCTCGCTGACGTGCTGATGAATTCGGCGAGCTGCGAATACTCGGCCTGATAGAGCGCGCGATCGTCGTCGGACTTGGTGACGTCCTGAGCCTGAAGCGAGAGTTCGCTCATGCGGGTGAGGGCGTCGGCGATCTTCTTGAGATAGCCGTCCTGGGTCTGTGTGAAAGAAATGGCGTTGCCGACGTTGCCGCGGGCGGCGTCGAGGCGGCGGATCTGCGCGGTGAGACGTGAACCGACGGCCATGCCGGCGGCGTCGTCCGCGGGGTTGACGATCTTGCTGCCGGAGCTGAGCCGCGACAGGGACTTGCTCAGCAGGGACTGGCTGTTTTCCAGGTTATGTGCGGAAACCTGGGAGGTGATGTTGGTGCTGATGATCATAGAATTGTCGTGGCTGCTTGTTTCGATTTGTCTGCGGTTTGCGCTGCGGGCTTTTTCTGCAACGGAAGTTTTGGCAGCGGCGATTTCTGTGTGGTGACCGCCTGTTTGTTGCTGCGCTGAATTTCTTCGTAAACTTCCTGCCGGTGGACTGGAACGTCCGCAGGCGCTTCAATCCCGACCTTTACGACATCACCCTCGACGCGGACGATCTTGATGTGAATCCGTCCGTCGATGACGATGCTTTCGCCTGATTTGCGGGAAAGGATGAGCATGGTGGCAGGCGGTTGGGGTCAGGAAATCGGGAGTGGATGTTGCACGGAGTATTCGGAGGCATTCGCGAGAATGACCTGCTTGCCGACTCCGGTGTTGCGGTTGACGACGATCGGGCCTTTCAGGTTGACCGTGGCACGATTGTGGCCGTGGAGAGTGACGATATTCAGGAGTGCGGCTTCCGAGGGATTGGAAAGACCGAGGAAATCGACATCGGCCTGCGGGATGTCGGGGCGATAGTCGGGCACGACGAGAAACGGATCGATGACCACGAACGCGAGCGAGGCGTTGTCCTTCACCTGAAGCCATCGGAACGGCTCCTCCTCCGGGTTGGCGATGAGCAGGTATTGCTTCATCTGCTCGAACCCCAGAATGCCCATGGGCAGCCGGAGCTCGCAGGTCAGAGACTCAGGCGCTGCTTCTGTTTCTGTCGTGTTCATGCATTTCATGCCACTGGCCGTTTAGCAACGCACATGCCACGACCTGTTTGCCCCGGAAAACCGCCTTTTTTCCGAGGAAATAAGAAAAATCCGCCGAACACTTCTCCGGGTGCGTCACCCGGCAGAAAAGTCGCACTAGGGAATTTTTGCCTGTCTGAAATTGTCCGCCCGGCAGAGTGTGCCGGGTGATGGTGAGGAGCTGTTCGCACTGGAAATTGATCGATCCGATCTCGAAATGGCGTCATGCGGAACCCGTGGTCCATGGACGCCACATAGGCAGCTCAAGCCTTCCGCTTGCCTGCGCAGATGGATTTTCAGATAGTCAGCTCATGTTTCTGTCGGCCAGCCTCAAGGCCATGCGCTTGCGATGTTTTGTTCTGTCCGCGCTCTCGTTGTGGATCGGTTTTCTCGCAGCCACTTTGCCGTCCGTCGCCGCGACGGATTTTCTGATCGATGTAAACGACACGGGGGATGGACTGCCGAGCAGCACGGTAACTTCCATCGCGCAGACTCCGGACGGCTATCTCTGGATCGGAACCTATAACGGACTCGCGCGCTTCGATGGTGAACGGTTCGTCACCTACGATTCCGTCGAAACGCCGGAACTCAGCCACGCGCGCATCCAGGGACTTTACGTCGATGCCGGCGGAACGCTTTGGATCAACACCTTTCGCGGCGGTCTCACGTCGTATCGGAATGGAAGGTTTCACCGGGAATGGAAGGATCACGAACGGTTGTTCGACCTGCACACCACGCTCGCGCATTCGACTTCGAATGAAGTCTTCTTCGTGATGCAGTTCGGTGACGTGCTGCATGGCGTGCGCAATCAGGATGGATTGGTCTGGAAGGTGATTCCTTCGCCCGGAGGTTCAAGGCCGCTTTTGCAATGTGCGGATCCCTTGGGCCGGCTTTGGTTTACGAGCCGTGATGGACGGGTGCTGCTGTTTCATCGCGGCGAGTTTCGGGAATTTTCAGTGGAAGGATTCCCAACTGACAGGCGGGCAACGGCGATTTCGGCGGATCAGGCCGGAAACATTTATTTTGGTTTCGAGGGGGCGATCGTGCGTTGGGACGGAACGCGCGCAGAAACGATTTCGCCATCCGGACCAGAGGCGGTTTCTCCGCAATGGATTATTCCGACGCGTCGGGGTGATCTCTGGGTTCTGGACGGTGACCGTTTTCGGAAGTTGTTGAATGGCGAGTGGGTTGACGAAGTGCAGGAATGGCGCGGCAGGCTGGGTTACGCATCCGGCCGCGCAATGGGGGTTCATGAGGACCGTGCCAGCGGACTCTGGATGAATCATTATGGCAACGGACTTTTCCACATCACACCCGACGGACGTTACGAACGGTTCACGACGTCGGAAGGTTTGCCGGGCGATCGATTGAACGCGTGGTTTCAAAGCCGTGAAGGAAACATTTGGGTTGGCGTCGATCGTGGCGGGCTTGTCCGAATGCGGGAAAGGCGGTTTCACGTTGTCGGTCAGTCGGAAGGTTTGCCCGCCCGTGGCGCGTTGTCGGTCTGCGAAGATCCTGCCGGAACGATCTGGATCGGAACCGGCGGCGGCGGTTTGATCCGGCTTCAGGATGAGAATGTTCGATGGTTTCAGGTCGGCAATCATGTTGCGGCCAATTTCGTGTTCTCGATTTTTCCGCGTTCGGATGGCGGCGTGTGGTTGAGCGCGGCGGAAGGGGAGGATCTTTACGCGTTCCGCAACGATCAGATTCAACGTGCCCCCTGGGAAGTCCATGGCGTGAAGTCGATTCTTTCCGATCGCGCTGGACGGGTCTGGATGGGAACCAAGTCGGGCTTGTCATGGTGGACACTGGTGGACCGCCGTGTGTTTGGCACGAATGAAGGCGTGGCATTGTCTGCCGTGCGCGCGCTGGCTGAAGCGCCGGATGGCGCCATCTGGGCCGGCGGCGATTTCGGATCGCTCTATCGCTGCGAACCGGATCGGGTTCAATCTTTCCGCCCGGATGACCCGCTTGCGGATCAACCCATCTGGTCGATCCTCGTGGACAACAACTCGACCGTTTGGTGTGGAACATTTCGCGGCGGACTCCTGCGTTTCAAGAACGGAAAGTTTTCACGCATCACACACAAACAGGGGCTTCCCGCGGATGCGATCAGCCAGTTGCTGGAGGACGATCATGGCCGCATCTGGATGGGCACGCCGCAGGGCATCTGTTCCATTTCGAAGAAGGCGTTGGAGGATTGCGCGGACGGGAAGTTGAGCCGCGTGGACAGCATCACGTATGGGCGGCTCGATGGATTGCCGACGTTGGAATGTTCCGATGGTTATCAGCCGTCCTGTTGGAAGAGTCGCGACGGACGGCTCTGGTTCACCACAGTCAAAGGCGCGGTTTTCATCGATCCGAATCAGATCAGGACCAATGCGGTGCCGGTGCCGGTTTTGATTGAAGAACTTTGGGTCGATGGAGAGCAGATGCCGCTCGACAGTGGCAAGATCCGAATTCCGCCGGGAAGAAAGCGTTACGAATTCCGGTTCACCGCGCTGAGTTTTGAAGCGACGCGATTCCGGTATCGCATCGAACCTTTCGACACCGACTGGACCGATGCGGGAACGCGTCGGACCGTGCAGTATTCGCAGCTGCCGGCGGGCGAATATCAGTTCCGCGTCATTGCCAGCGACAACAAGGGCGTCTGGAGCGAGTCAGGGGCGGCGCTGCCGTTTTCGGTGGAGCCGTATTTTTACGAGCGGAGATCGTTTCGGTTTCTTGCGATCGTTCTGATTCTTGGCGCGGTGGCGATTGCGGTCCGGAGTGTGGCGTCGCGAAAGTATCGTCGCAAGCTCGCGCGTCTGGAACAGCAGCATGCGATCGAACGCGACCGCGCGCGCATTGCGAAAGATATTCATGACGACATCGGCGCCGGTCTCACGCAGATCACACTGTTGAGCGAACTGGCCCGTCGGGAGAAGGATCAGACGCCGGCGATGCTGGATCGCATTTCCAGTTCGGCGCGCGAATTGACGCGTGCGATGGATGAAATCGTCTGGGCGGTCGATCCACAGCACGACACTTTCGCGGGACTGCTCGATTACATATCCGCGTTCACAGAGGATTACTTGCGTGTGGCGGGGATTCGTTGCCGCATGGATCTGCCGGTGACCCCGCCGCAGGTGCAGGTGGATGCCGAACTTCGCTACAACCTCTTCCTGGCCTTGAAGGAAACGCTGAACAACATTGTGAAGCACGCCAGGGCGACGGAGGTCTGGCTGCGCGTGCAACTGGAGCAGGACCGGTTCTCGTTGATTGTTGAGGATAATGGGAAAGGATTGAACAGCCCGGACGGAACAGCGTCTGAGAAGGGAGGAGACAGGCTGTCCTCAGGATCGGGGCTGAACAATCTGGAAGAGCGGTTGCAGTCGATTGGAGGCACCTGCAGGATTGAAAGCCGGCCGGGGCAGGGGACACGCGTGGAAATGACGGTGACGGTGAGCACGCTTCCGAATGGATAGTTTTTCACGAGATGCGGTGCGGCTTTCGAGCTGCGGTTTTTCATGGGGTTTCCAGTCCAACGTGTCGATGTTCGCCGCCGCAGGTTTGAATGAGAACCGGTGAGTCTAGCCATTTGTGGGGATAGGCATGAAAGAAAATCTAAATAGAATGACATTCGGCGCGTTGCAGTTCGCTGGAATCGAACCGAACGGCCGATGAGAAAGTTCGAATGAGCATTTCGGTTTCGATTGTGGAAGATGATGCGGAGGTCCGCCAGAGCCTGGCCCGCCTGATCAACAGTTCACCCGGGTTCAAATGCGTGAGCCAGCATCCGAGCGCGGAAGAGGCACTGGAGCAGATCCCCAAGGTGAATCCCGACGTCACGTTGATGGACATCAACCTCGTGAATTTGAACGGGGTGGAATGCGTGCGGCGGCTCAAACCGGTGCTGCCGAAGACACAGATCATCATGCTCACCGTGTATCAGAACACGGAACATATCTTCAATGCACTGGCCGCCGGTGCGACCGGCTACATGCTAAAGCAGACGCCGCCAAACGAATTGCTCGCGGCCATTCGCGAGGTGCATGACGGCGGGTCGCCGATGAGCAGTCATATTGCGCGGAAGATCGTCCAGTCGTTTCAACAGCCGGCGTCGGACACGAGTGAAACCGATTCGCTTTCACCGCGTGAAGCCCAGGTGCTGGACCTTCTGGCCAAGGGATTTCTTTACAAGGAAATTGCGGATGCGATGCATGTCAGCTACGCCACCGTGCACACGCACATCCGTCACATCTACGAAAAGCTCCACGTCCGTTCCCGTACGGAAGCGGTGGCAAAGCATTTGAGAAAGGGCCGTCCTTCGCCCGTTTTCACTCCGCAGCGTTAAGCGCCGGTCATCATAACTGGTGATACCAATTACTGCGTCGGTTCTGCGACGATGCGACCGTTAGTCCTGCCGACCTGAATCCCTAGAGGTGCGAGGATCAAGGCAGGAGGAGTGTCTTCAGTTAACGGAAGATTTAATATGCGCAAGTCACAACACCGGTCCCAACCACCAAGAAAACCGATCAATCAAATGGCGACTGCTCTCCTTGTCGGCAGTGTTGCCATCGCTGCCACAGAAGCCGCGGCAGCAGAGAGACTGAAAGCCAACAACGCAGACGACCTGAACCTCGGATCATCCTGGGTCGGCGGCATCGTTCCCGGAGCATCAGATATTGCTGTCTGGGACAGCACTGTGACGGGGCCGAACACCACTCTTTTGGGCGCGAACCAAACCTGGTCGGGACTGAAGCTGACCAATCCGGGCGGATCGGTTGAAATCAGCGCCGGCAACACACTGACGCTTGGCGCGGACGGCCTGGATCTGTCAGGCGCATCACAGGATTTGATTTTGGCCGCACCAGTGACTCTGCTTGGCGACACGGTTCAGGATTGGGTTGTCGCTCCGGGAAGAACGGTGACTCTGAAAGGCGCACTCAACCGCAGCGCGGGAGCAATCGTTCGATTCGATACGCTTTCGGGCGGAATCATTCATCTTGAAACGGCGACAGAGGTGCCCGCGGGCATCCGCTATTCGACGACTGGCGACAACACCGATTTCGGAGCATTGAACAGCCAGGCGCAGGTGGTCGGCCTGGCAGAGTCCGGTGTGGAATATGCCGTCAATAACAACGGAAATCCTCCGAGCATCGCAGGAAACTACAACTACATTGATGTCGTAAACGGCGATTCTGCCAACAGCTATGGCATCCGTCTGAGCAACAATATTTTTATAGACGGCGGAGTGCGGTTCAACACCCGTCACAGTTTCCGAAATGACTGGCGCGTGAATTTTGGCAGCAGCCGAAATTTCAATGCGAACAACATCCTGGTGACGACCAATCTCGGCAACCAGCCTGTCGTTTTCGAAGCGACCGCGGGAGCTGGCATCCGCCTCGGAGCCGGTGCCGAACTGCTGATTCAGCAACACAACATATACGCCGACGTGGTTGTCGATGCGCCCATCACTCAACAAGGTGGTGCCGGCTCTGTGCTTGTGAAGTCCGGGGCAGGCAGGCTCGTGCTCAATGCCCTGAACTACGGTTATCTGGGCGCCACAAAAGTGCTCGACGGCGAGCTTGCGGTGAACGGTCAGATCAACGCTTCGAGTGCGGTCGTCGTAAAGAATGGCGCCGCCGTTGGCGGTCGTGGCTACATCCCGGGCACCGTCACGGTTGAAAACGGCGGAAGCATCGCCCCCGGGTTCGATGGAACAGGTACTCTGACTCTCGGAGGGGCGACAACACTGGGTGACGTCTCAATCCGTTTCTACGATTCCACGGTTCCCACCACCAACACGACGGCTCTTCTTAACATTACGAACAACATTACGTTTAACGGTGTTGTGAACGTTTCGATTCTGTCTGGTGGTGCGACGATCGGTCAGTATCCGCTCATCCGGTGGACCAACGCATTTTCGGATGAAGTTTTCTCCGCGTTCAATCTCACCCTTCCTCCGCACGTCACTGGCTTCCTCAGCAACAACACGGCAGCCAGCACCATCGACCTCGTCATCACGGCTGTGAATCAACCCTTGCGCTGGGCGACTGGCTCGGGCGTTTGGGATATCAACGGTCTTCAGAACTGGCGTGATGCAGTCGGTGCGCTCACGAGCTATCAGAAAATCGGTGTTCTTGAAGACGCCGTTCTGTTCGAAGACACCCAGAGCGGTGGCTCGCCGATCACTGTGACCCTGAACAGCACAGTTGCTCCTTCAAGCGTCACGGTCTCGAACAATACCAAGAACTACACCATCTCCGGTTCGGGTGCGATCAATGGTACCGCCAGCTTCACAAAAGCCGGTTCTGGAAGTCTGGTGCTCGAAACGGCAAACGACTTTTCAGGTCCCCTCAGCTTGAATGGTGGAACAGTCACTTTCTCGCAGCTCGAAAATCTCGGTGCGGCGTCCGCGCCAATCATCTTTGATGGCGGCACGCTGCGGTTCGGTTCCGGAAACATCGCGGACATCTCCGTCCACACCATTTCGTTCAACGCAGGTGGCGGTACGATTGATGACGGCGGCAATGACATCTACTTCGCGAATCCAATCGGAAACAACGGCGCCGGCGGTTTCACGAAGACCGGCACAGGCAGCATCACCCTTAGCGGAACCAATCTCTATTCGGGCAACACGGTCATCAGCCAGGGAGCTCTTATGATTCTCTGGGCGGGCTACATCTCCAACAGCCCGGCAATCATCGTCAACAGCGGTGCGACACTGGACGTCACCCAGGCGGGCCAGATCGAATTGAGCTCGCCGGTCGCGCAAAAACTCGCCGGTGCAGGCAAGGTGAATGGTTCGGTGATTGTTTCCTCCGGAACAACCATCACCCCGGCCACCAATGGAACCGTCGGAACCCTGACGATCGACAATGGCGACCTGACCTTCAGCGGCGGCACATACGCGGCTGATATTTCGCAGGCGTCGCGCGATGTGATCACTGTCAATGGAAACCTCATGATCACGAGCGGTGCGCTCGAACTCAATGTCACCGGCTCGCTCGCGAACGGGAGCTACACGCTCATCCAGTACACCGGCAGCCTTCTCAGCGGTTCAGGTTCCGCGGCCAATCTCACCGTCACAGGCTTCTCGCAACCGGGCAAGGCGGCCACCCTCAGCGACGCCACGCCAAACCAGATCACATTGGTGGTCTCGGATACGGCCAGCGACACGCTGACCTGGGCCGGAACAGCATCGGACTGGGATCTCGGTGTGTCCCTGAGCTGGCTGAACGGTGCGACTCCCTGGGCCTTCACAAACGGTTCGTTCGTGACGTTCGACGAGACCGGAGCTTCGCAGCCCTTCGTCAATATCATGGCGGCCGTTTCACCCGGTTCGGTGACGGTCAACAATCCGGTGACGACCTACACCCTGAATGACGGCACGGGCACTGGTGCTGGAAAGATCAGTGGATCAACCGCCATCACGAAGAATGGCGCAGGCACGCTCATTTTGAACACCATCAACGACAACACCGGTGTGACAACCATCAATGCCGGCACTCTTCAGGTCGGCGATGGAGGTAGCAACGGTGCTCTCGGCACAGGCAATGTGGTGAACAATGGTTCGCTCGTCTTCCAGCAGCTCGATAATCGGACGGTCGCCGGCCAGATCAGCGGGTCAGGCAGCGTGACGCAGCAGGGCGCCACCACGGTCACCCTCGCCAACGACAATACCTACACGGGGCCGACGGCGATTACTGCAGGCACTCTGCAAATCGGTGCCGGCGGTACCACGGGCACGCTCGGCACGGGAGACGTGACGAATGATGGAACACTGGCGTTCAATCGTTCGGACGCATTCACCGTCACCAATTCGATCAGCGGAACCGGCGGGCTTACGAAGAATGGCAATGGCACGATGACGGCAACCGGAAACAACACCTACACCGGCACCACGATCGTCAATTCCGGAAAGCTGATCCTGGGAAGCTCAACTGCTCTTGCGGGCTCAAGCGCTCTCACGGTTCAGGCTGCAGGCACCGTCGATCTCAACGGCCACGACATCACTGTTGCGCGCTTGAACAGCACTTTGAACGCGGGCGGACGACTCGTCAGCAACGCTGGAACGGGAACAAATACCGTTACGATCGACTACAACGGCAGTGGCGCAGCAGACAGTTCGATTGCGATTGCGGACAATGATGGAACCGGCTCGCGAGTCGCGCTGGTGAAGACAGGCACCGGTTCGCAGGTCGTTCGCGGAACGAGCACGTTCACCGGCGGCACGGTCATCAGCAACGGAACGTTGAACGTCCGCAGTGACGCAGCCCTCGGCACAGGCCCGGTCATCCTTCGCGGCGGCGGCCTGAGCCTCGCTGGAATCACATTCGCCAATCCGATCATCGCGGAAACCAATGCCACGCTGGATGCACCCGGAACGGTGAACGTCACGTTTACCGGGCCCATCACCGCTTCCAGCAATCTGAACGTTGTCATCGACAACAACGAAACGTTCACATGGAACGGATCGGCAACACAGCTCTCGGGCGTCACGGGAACGATCTTCATCTCCCCCGGAACCGGCTTCTTCCGGTTCAATGGCAGCCGCGGCAGCAGCTCTGCGACATTCGACCTGACCGGCAGCTCGGTCACGATCAACTCCGTTGGCGCCGGTCCTTTTGAACTCGGCGCGCTGATTGGCGATACAACACCGTTCATCGGCGGGGCGAACAACGCCACGTTCGTGATCGGTGGCAAGAACCTGAGCACCACCTTCAGTGGAACGTTCAATGAGACCTTGAACAATCTCGTGAAGGTCGGAACTGGAACGCTGACGCTGGATGGTAACTATGGTTTCACCGGCTCGACGACCGTCAGCAACGGTGTGCTCGCAATCGCAAGCGTCAACAACCCAAATACGAGCCTGGACTCCTCCGGAGTGATTGCCGTCCGCTCGGGCGCATTCCTTAACGTCTCGGCCCGTTATGACGGCACGCTGAACCTGGGTAACACCACAAGCCAGACTCTCACCGGTGGCGGAACCATCACTGGCAACGTCTTCGCAACCGGCGGATTCGGATCCTCGGTGTTGCCAGGTGACGGCATCGGCACGCTCAACATCAGCGGAAGCCTCACGCTGGCGGCGAACTCGGTTCTGACAATGGAACTGAATCGCACCAACGGTCTCGCGACCAACGACATGATCGTGGCCGCCGCAATCACACCCGCAGGCACGCTGACGATCACCAACGTCGGTCCGGACCTTGCGAACGGCGACAAGTTCAAACTGTTCAATGTGGCCGTTTCGGGCTTCGACTCGGTGACGCTGCCTGCCGGACCTTCCGACAACTATGTTTGGGACAACAAACTCGACGTGGACGGCACGATCGAACTCATCAGCGGCGGCGTGAGCCCGATCAATCCGAACCCGACGAACATTACGTTCACGGTTACGGGCAACACGCTGAACCTCAGCTGGCCGGCGAGCCATCTGGGCTGGAAGCTTCAGGTCCAGACCAACAGCCTGGCGGTCGGTCTCTCCGACAACTGGGTTGATGTGGAAGGCTCGACAGCCGTGACCGAGTACGAGGCGACAGTCAATTCGACCGACGAAGCCGTCTTCTATCGGCTGGTTCTGCCTTGAACAGGAGCCGCTCGGCTCGATTCGTTTGAAATTCACCGCGGGCGCAGCAATGTGCCCGCGGTTTTGTTTTTTGCGCTTGGGAAGCCTTCGCTTCCGTCCATCCTGCGTTGCGGGTTTGTTTCATTCACGCCGCACCGCGCAGGCTCATGTCGGCGTCCTTGATGACGAAGCGCGCTTTGAGCCGGGCGACTTCGCTCGCAAGTCCGGCGGCTTTCACCGAATCCAGCACCGTGTCGAAGTCCTTGTAGGCGGCGGGCGCCTCGTCCTTCGGATACAGACGGCAGTTCGTGAGGATGTCGCTCGCCGTGAACTCGTCGTCCACGGTTTTCTGATCCAGTGTGCGATCCGCCATCTTGCGCCCCATCGCGCGGCCCGCGCCGTGATTCACCGAGTAAGCCGCCACATGTGCGCCGGGATCGGCGACCATGATGGCGCTGCCCGCCGTTGGATTTCCCGGGAGCAGAATCGGATGACCTGTGGCAGCGAACGGCGTGTTTTTCACCGCCGGATGACCCGCCGGAAACGCGCGCGTCGCACCCTTGCGATGCACCCAGCCATCGCCGTTGAACCCGCCGTTGCCGTCCGACAACAACTCGCGGCGCGTGATGTTGTGGCTGATGTAATACACCAGCGAACCTTTCACGCCGGGAATCACTTCCTGGAACGCCTCAAGCACGAGCGCGTTGATGAGCAGATGGTTCACGGTCGCGAAGTTCGCGCCGAGCGCCATGTCATCGAGATACGCAGCGGCCTCCGGTGTGCCGAGCGGCGCATAGACGAGTTCCTTGTCGCCGCCTGGCAACGGAATGTCCCAATGCGCGAATTTGCGTTGCAGGTCATGGAACTGGCCGGTCGCCAGCGCATGACCGAATCCGCGCGATCCGCAGTGCGAGAGGAATCCCACGCAACCGTCGCGCAGGCCAAACACTTCCGCGGTGGCGCGTGCACGGTCGTTGTTTTCGACGCGAACCACTTCGCACTCGCCGAAGTGATTGCCGCCGCCATACGAGCCAAGCTGCGTGATCTTTTCGACGAAGTTCGAGAAACGATTTGCGCGCAACCATTCGAGCCGGGTTGCGAGCGCATCACGGGTTTCGTCATGTCCGACGTGCACCGCGTCCTCGCAACGCTGCGCCCACTCAAGCGGAATGCCGAGCGCGTGCAATACTTCATCCGAGGCCCCTTCCGTCACAACCTTCACCCCGAGCGCCTCACCGACCTTGCGGGCCTTGCGCGCGGAACGTTGTCCGCGACCCGGACCTGTCGGAGTGCGTTCGAGGATGGCGTTGATGAGATTGCGGCGGATTGTCTTGTCCGCGACCTGATCCGCGGGGAGATCGAGTTGCAGGAAGCTCATCGAGCATTTGATATCCACGCCGACCGGGCCCGGATAGATGTGTGTCGGCGATGTGAGCACGCAACCGACCGGCGCGCCGTAACCGGCGTGTGCATCCGGGTTGAGCACGAGATCGGTTACACCCGGTGCGCCGCGGGCGTTGAGCGCCTGTTGCAAGCATGTCGCATCGAAACCGGCGCGAATGGAATTCGTGCCGATGACGATGATGGGTTTTCCTTTGTTGTCCGGCGCGGGAATGAATCCGGTCGCCTCGCCTGTGGCGTGGATCTGAATCGTCTCTTTTGTGTTCATCTGTTCCTCCTGATTGTTGAATTGTTTGAGTTGTAACGGCGGTCTGTTGGCCGCCGACGCTTCTTTCCAAAGGCGCGCACAGAGCACCGCTACAGATTTGGAAGAACGCAGGCGAAGGAAACGCCTTCGCCTGCGTCGTTTTACTGTGTTTATTTCTGGGTCTGCTTTGGGTGCAACTGCGGTTGTGAGGGATGTGCCTTCACAACCTGGCTGCGTTCGTCTGCTGCGGTTGTTTCGAGTTCAGGACGAAATGCTGACTTAAGCATCGCGTCGAGCTTTTCATTTTCGATCAGCCCAAACTGCCGCAGCGTGGGAACGTCAATGATCCGCCCGGCAAGTTCGCTTACCGGCAGGAATTCATTGATGTATTGCAACGCCCTGGCGTAACTGGCCTCCTCGGGATCGGCCTCGGTGTCCGAATCGATGTATTCCAGTTGATCTTCATCCCACACCTTTTCCGGAGTCGCCGAAGGTTCAGTGTAAGTTGTGCGACGGAAGAATACCCTCGCGTCATCGCGAATGAGTCGTCGATCGCCCAGCAACCACACGAGTGCAGAGGCGTTCTTCAGGCTTGAACGCGCGTGAGTGATCAGCCGGGTTTCGGCGGAACGCTGATTCAATACCTCACGGAAAACCAACGCCCAGTCGGCATCGATTTCACCGTCACCCATCAGTTCCAGATGGAGTTGCTTTGGCGCATCGGCCAGCGCGTTCTCCAGCCTGGCAACGCGTTTGAGGTAATACGCGTTGCCGTAATGCAAGAGGTTCAACGGAAACCGGAGAAGCTCTTGCCTGTAGTTTGTCATCATATTTGTCTTTGCTTTGAATTTTCATTTGAAGGTTCGATCTGCGTGAAAGTGCGGGCGGAGGCGTGAACCCCCGCCCGCGATCGTCAGCTGGCGGCGTCATCGTTCTTGCGTTCGGTCGAACCGGACTTGCCGTTCTTCAACGGAACAAAACCCGGAACGCCGAGCACAAGCGTGCTGCCTGCGCCATGTGCGGCCGAGAGCGACTGCATCAAACGCAGGTTCATCAGAGCGGGGTTCCCTTCCAGCACACGGGCGGCGTTGGCGAGATGGCGCAGGGCTGCGCTTTCGCCACGAGCACGTTCCAATGCCGCCTGGCCCTCCTGCTTCGCCTTCAGCACATCGCTGAATGCGCGCTTCAGATCGGACGGGAACATCACGTCCTTCACTTCAACAGCAAAAACGTTGATGCCGATCTTCGCGCCTTCCGGCTGCACACGCGCAAGCAGCTGCGCGCCGATCTCGAGTCGTTGCCCCAGCAACGCCTCAAAAGCAATTCCGTTTACCACCGAACGCAGCGCGAGCTGTGCGACGTGGTAAAGGTCGCTTTGCCAGTGCTGCGTCTCGTGCACGGCCTTTCCCAGATCGGCGATCTGATACCTGACAAGCAGACTGAATTTCAGGCCGATATTGTCCGCGGTGATGACGTCCTGGCCGGCGACCAGCAAGGACGACTTGCGAACGTCCTGGGCTGCAAGAGTGTAGTGGCGGCCCCAGCGGATGTGACGTCCAGCACCGAGGACTTCGACGAGCCTGCCTTTGTGATAAAGCAGGCCCGCATAGCCCTCAGGAACGAGGAACGTGCTGCGGCAGTTCCTCAGGAATGCGCGGCCAATCACGAAACTGGCGATGATGACACCGATGGCGATGAGGATTTCGTATTTCATATGTGTTCTCCTTTCTGAAAATCAAAGGTTCGAAGCAGAGGACCGCCGTCCAGCGGCGGAAGCATTGCTCAGGCAATGCTTGCAGGGCCGTCTTCGGGCTGCGTTTGCACGCTGGTCTCACTGCTTCGAACTTTCACGAAGATGGGATTCGAACCCACAACCGACGGTTTAGGAACCGCTGCTCTACCATTGAGCTACATCGAACCAGCCAATGCGCAGAAAGGTTCCGGCGAACTGCCGGATGGGCTGCTTGCTGATTCAAACTGTGAAATTGAATGCGGGCAGAAACTCGCGCCTCTGCCCGCTCCCCCACCAGAGGATTTCTCCATGGCGTCTCTGAAACCGTAGCCGCGACGTAAGGAGGCGGAAGCCATTCGATCGCGCTATGCCGGAAATTCGCCTCCGTAACTCGGCAGCTGCGAAATGGGGTGACCAAACGGATTTGCACCGATACCAGCGCCGTCACAAGGCACTATGCTGACTGTTACACCATGATCACCGTTGAATTGGTGTCCACGGCAGGACTTGCACCTGCGACCTCCACCTTCGCACGGTGGCGCTCTGAATCTAACTGAGCTACGTGGACAACTTGGTTTGAACCCGAACTGGAATCCGTGATCGGACTCGCACCGATTAGGACCAGCTTGAAAAGCTGGTTGCTCGAGCTGCTTTGCATTCACGGACAAATCTGGCTGCAACCGCGGACGTAAGGAGGCGGAAGCCCATCGGGTAATTCGGTGATATCCGCCTTTTCAGATCGATAGCTACAGAACGACGATGCGAGGTCGGAACCTTTCGTCCTGCGATATATCGGCCGGCCCGCTTACTGCCCGATTCCATCGTTGCCGATGGATTCCGTCGGGCAGCCCTGTCTCGCCTCTTCGGCCAATGCGCGTTCTTCAGCCGTGATCGGTTGGCGATAAACGAATGAGAATCCGGTTTCATCGTCACGTTGGAAGAAATCAGGTGCTGTGTTGCGACACAGGTCGCAATCCACGCAGCTCGAATCCACGTAGTAGGCGCCGTCCGCATTCCTGGGTAACCTCTCAATCCTGTCTGCCATAGTTTTGCCTTTCGTTTTGATCGAATTCTATGGCCTGCGAATTCTTGAGAGAAATTCATTAGTGACATAAACTGATGCGCGTTATGCATCGCTTCCTCAGCACTGTGCCATTTGACCTTTATGAGTTGGCGCTCTTCCACCTGGTCGTGAAGCATCGCAGCTTTACCAAGGCAGCCGAAGTCGCCGGCCTGACCCAGAGCGCAATAACCCGGCAGATGCAGGGCGTCGAAAACAGTCTGGGAATCGATCTGCTCGAACGCACCACCCGAAGTGTGCGCGTTACGCCCGCCGGGGAATTTCTTTTCCGCGAGGCAACACGGCTGTTGGGCGACGTGGATCAGTCGTTGAACCAGCTCGCGCAGCAATTCGCCGGCGCGCGGAAAGAGATTCGCGTGGATGTGTCGCGCACGATCGGTCTCGCGTATCTTCCTGGATTCTTTCACGCGAACCTGCGGCGTTTCTCGCAGATTGGTTATCGCGTCACCTGCCAGCGAAGCGACGAGATCATGGCTGCTCTTGAGGCCAACGAACAGGACGTCGGCGTTTTATGTCCGCCGTCACGGTTGCCGAAAACGCTGCGCGTGACGCACCGGTTTTCCGACACCTTCGCCCTGATAGTGCCGGCGGGGTTGTCTCCTGAACTGCAAAAAATTTCCAGGAGCAAAGCACGCATGGAATGGCTTCTGAAACAGAACTGGCTGCTGATCGAGGAACGCTCGAACACCGGCCAGCGACTGCGCTCATGGATGAACCGGCACGGCTGGCAGGTCGAACCGGCTATGCAACTCGATAACTTCGATCTCATCATTAACCTGGTCTCGCTTGGAATGGGGGTTGGTTTCGTGCCGGTCCGAGCGCTCGCGCTCTACAATCAACGGCGGAAGCTGGTGCGCGTGCCCTTGCCGGATAGGTTCACGAGGGAACTCGTTGTCGTAGTCCGAAGGCATCGAAAACTTCCGGCACACCTCGACCGATTCATCGCGAACGTGCTGTTCTGATGGGCGTTCTCCTCATCGGCGGATGCGAGACGATCATAGACCGCCGCGACAGAGGTTCAGCGCGAGAGAAGCCAGTAAAACATTGCTTTCAAAAAGGCCAATGTTCTTGAGCGGGACGGTTTGGACTTCTGGTTTTTCATCGGAATTTCTGTGTTGGCGAGATGCTCGTGTTTGTAAACATCCAGCGTTGCAGCGGATAAGTTCAGAGCTGTGTCATAACAATGGTCTTCGTCATCGGGGCCGGGCGTGGCTGAGTTCATTGGGTTTCTCCTTGTTGTTTCCCTGCTGGGATCAAAGCGGTGACGCTGCGGGAACAACGCCACCGCCTGACAATTGCCGATTCATTTCCGCATGAACCAGTCACGAACGTGGATTCAGGTGGAATCGGATTCGCACGATTGGATCTGCGGTTTCACTCCGAAGCGCACCGGACCAAAGCTGAATCGCAGCTTGGTCGGGCAGATGCGGAAGACACGGGGGGCGGGCAAAGCTCCAAATTCCAAGAACCAAGCTCCAAAGAACCTCCAACATTCAACTTCGAGCATCGGTGGCGTCCGCGTCGCCTGTTTGGTGCTTGATGTTTCTTTGGAGCCTGGAGTTTGGAATTTGGAACTTCCGAAGATTGGTTATCCCGCGCGGGAACGCTCCTCGATCTTCGGTTATCGACCAGGCGCTCTGCACCTGCCAAGTGGTGAAACCGGCAGGATTCTCAAGTAGCAACTCCTTCGCGCCGGCACTTCGGTTGGAGCCAACTACTGCGCGGTTCGCCGTGCGAAATTTAAACCGACATTCATTTCAAAAATGGGTGATGGGCGATACTTCGTATTCACCATTCGAACTCTTCGAATAGAAAAGCAGGAGAATGAGGATTGAGGAGATGCAACTGGCATTCCTCAATCTTCACTCTTCAATAAAGAACAAACACCTCTTGCCAGCTTGCGCTGCCAACCCGCGGTTTCACGGCGGCTGTTTCAGTGTTTGGGGGCACACCTCCTCCGAAGCCCTTGAATTGTAAAAGCGTTTCAAATCGTTTCGGCGCGCGTCTTTGCCCCGCGTGGACACACCACATCGGTGGAACGTCAGTTCGTTCCTGCACCTGAATTCGTTTGGCACCGTCAGACATCATCAAGACGTCGTTCTCTGTTCCTTCACAGTTGGTTCACCTTTCGTCACTGCCATTTCACCGTCAGTTTCCGGGCAACAAAAAACCCTGCTTACTTTGCGGTAAGCAGGGTTTAGAAATCCTCTTTCGATTCTCTAGCCGCTTACCTCCAGTTTATCCAAACGCACTTCGGGCATATTATTCCCTCCATAGGATTTGGATGCTCCAAGGTTGAACACACAACCTTGATTGAACCGGCCGTGACGGGTCGCTTTTGCGACGCCGCTGGCGCGGAACGAAATCCTGATTGTCATGTTGATGTGGTTTCTCATCGAACGTGCCGAGACGAATACTACAAGCGTCCGGTTACCGTCCACTGATACTTCGTGGGGGTGCTGCATTTTAAATCCGAATATTCGAATCGGTTGATGCTTGGGCAGGCAGACGCTTCAGAGTTTTCTATCGGCAAAATCATTGAAGTCCGAAAAAGGTCCGCCAATCTGGCTCCAACAACATGAACACCGAAATCATCGTCGCCACCGCCCGTGCCTCTCTCGATGGCAGCATCTCGTTTCCGGAAGTCGTCAGCCAGTTGCTGGCGGCTGGCGTGGAATATTACCACGTCGATTACGCGGCGCTGCGGAAGACGTTTTACGGTGCCGATGGCGGCGTCGTAATGACGCCAATCGATTTCGAAAGTCTGCCCCCTGTGGCTGCCAGCTTCGATTCCGCGGCCCTTCGCGCGGATATTCTCGACAGCCAACGGAACGGTCAGAAGTATCGCGACTTCACCCGGCGCGCGATGGAAGCCGGCGTGATGGGCTACTTTGCATTTCTCCGCGGCAAACGGGTTACATATTTCGGCCGTCAGGGCGATCAACACACGGAGTGGTTTCCGGGAGCCGCTCCAACTCCGTGAACCTCGATTCCTCACAACCGGATCACGCCAGAGACCGTGCATCAATGTGAAGTGTTCCCACGATGTGACCGGGATAGACGATCGTATGATCAGATTACGACGAAAAGCATATAGGAAGATTTTGCCGCTCCGATAAGATTCCCCGAAATTCACAAGGTCGCTGGTATTTGCTTCGCAGAAAAAGCGGCGCGGCTGGCGATGACATGAATGCTGTTTCCGCAGCGTTTTGTGGAAAAATCGCGCAAACTTGTTCAGTGGAATAACTCGGCCCTGAAGTCATGAACTGTTTTCTGAAGATTAAAACCGTCGCTCTTTTCGTTTTGGTTGTATCCGTCTTGTCGCTGCGTGCGGCGCCGGGGCCGGACAATCCGAATGTACTTTGGTATGACAAGCCAGCTTCAAAATGGGTGGAAGCACTGCCGATCGGCAACGGGCAGGTCGGTGCGATGGTCTTCGGCGGACCGGCGGAAGAACGGCTTCAGTTGAACGAGGGAACGCTTTGGGCGGGCAGTCCATATGATCCCGTAAATCCTGAAGCCAAAGCGGCGCTTCCCGAGGTGAGGAAGCTGGTCAATGAAGGCAAGTATCGCGAAGCGGCGCGATTGCTCAGCGCCAAGGTCATGGCCAAGCCGCTCGGTCAGATGCCCTATCAAACGATCGGCAGCCTGATGCTCACTTTTCCCGAGGCCTCGAATTTCTCAGATTATCGGCGCGAACTGAATCTCGACACGGCAACAGCAACCACGAGTTTCACAGTGGATGGTGTGCGATTCACCCGCGAAGCATTCGCGAATGTTCCGGAGAATGTCATCGTTCTGCGTCTCACCGCCGACAAGCCGGGAAAAATTTCATTTGTTGCCGGAACGAAAACACCGATGCGTGGTGCCGTGACGAGCACCGACGGCAATGACACGCTGGTGTTGAACGGAACCGGCGGCGACGCAAACGGAATCAAGGGAAAGATCAGGTTTCAGAGCCGGATCAAGGTGATGGCAAAAGGTGGGAAAACTTCAGCGACTGCTTCGGAGATTTCTGTGTCGAATGCGGATGAGGTCACGCTTTTGATCGCAGCCGCAACCGGCTTCAAACGGTTTGATGATGTCAGCGGTGATCCTGAAGCGATTGTGAAGAAGACTCTGAATGCGGCGGCCAAAAAGTCGTTTGCGAAACTGCGTGCCTCGCACCTGGAGGATTATCAACCGCTGTTCCGGCGCGTGAGTCTGGATCTCGGCAGCAGCGATGCGATCAAATTGACGACCGATGAACGCATCCGGAGATTTGCCCGTGGCGGAGATCCTCAGCTCGCGGCGCTTTACTATCAGTTCGGACGTTATCTGCTCATCAGTTCTTCCCGCCCGGGAGGACAGCCGGCAAATCTTCAGGGAATCTGGAATGAAAGTTTGAATCCGCCCTGGCAGAGCAAATACACGATCAACATCAACACTGAGATGAACTACTGGCCGGCGGAATCCGGCAACCTGGCCGAATGCGTGGATCCGTTGATCGAGATGGTAAAGGAACTCGCCGTAAGCGGTGCTCGCACGGCGCAATCGATGTATGGCGCGCGTGGCTGGGTGGCGCATCACAACACCGACCTTTGGCGTGCTACGGCGCCGATCGACGGCCCGAACTGGGGCATGTGGCCGACCGGCGGCGCGTGGCTGTGTCTTCATCTGTGGGACCGTTATGAATTCAGCGGCGACACGGCATATTTGAAGCAGATTTATCCGATCCTGAAGGGCGCGTGCGAATTTTTCCTCGATACGCTGCAGGAAGATCCAAAAAACAAATGGCTCGTCACCAATCCGTCGATTTCACCCGAGAACATGCATCCGTTCGGCGCGGCGGTGTGCGCGGGCCCGGCGATGGATCAGCAGATTCTTCGCGACCTCTTTGCAAACACCATCAAGGCCGCGGAGCTGCTCCGAAAGGACAAGGATTTCGCGAAGGAACTCGCCGCGACTCGCGCCCGGCTCGCGCCGAATCAGATCGGCGGCAACGGACAGTTGCAGGAATGGCTTGAAGACTGGGACATGCAGGCACCGGAGATGCGGCATCGGCACGTTTCGCATCTCTATGGATTGTTTCCCGGACGGGATCTGCATCGGCGCGACACACCCGAATTTGCAAAGGCGGTTGCGAAGTCGCTCGACATTCGCGGCGATCGAGCCACGGGCTGGGCGACGGCGTGGCGCATTTGTCTTTGGGTGCATTTGGGCGACGGAAACCGCGCGTTTGAAATTTTGAAGCATCTCATCACGCCCGAGCTGACGTATCCCAACATGTTCGACGCGCATCCGCCGTTCCAGATCGACGGCAATTTCGGCGGCGCATCGGGTATTGCGGACATGCTGATGCAAAGCCGGCTGGGCACGGTGACCGATCCGATGAATCTCGCGGTGAAACCGGAGATTGAACTGCTTCCGGCGCTGCCTTCCGCGTGGCCCGGCGGCAGCGTGAAAGGACTTCGCGCGCGCGGCGGGTTGGAAGTGGATGTCACCTGGCGCGACGGAAAGCTTGTTCATGCTCACATCAAGCCGGTTCAGAATAAGAAACAAACCGCGACGATTCGCAATGGCGAACGTGTTGTTGAACTTGAGATCAAATCCGGCGGCGTCTGGCTGGATGCCGATTTGAAGCCAACGTCGAAGCCAAAATGATTTAAAACCGAATTCCGCTCACTCAAAAACCAACCCAACTATGAAAACAGCGATTCTGACTGCAGCTCTGTTCTCTGCATTGTCCGTGATGGCGCAGACCAACGATGCGATTGTGGACGACTTCAAACCGTCGATATTCAATCAGCCCGGCCAGCAATATCCGCAGGTCAATTCCCAGGGCTACGCGCGTTTCCGCATTCAGGCGCCTCAGGCGGAGAGTATTCGCGTGAGTCTGGGACTGGGCGGTGACGGGCGCGCGGGTACGGCGCTGACCAAGGGTGAAGACGGCTACTGGACCGGCACGACCTCGCGTCCGCTGGATGAAGGATTTCACTATTACCGGCTGACGGTGGATGGCGGCACGTTCAACGATCCTGGAACGCTGAACTTTTACGGTTCGACGCGTTGGGAAAGCGGCATTGAAGTTCCCGCGCACGATAGCGATTTCTACGCGCTCAAGGATGTTCCGCACGGACGGATTCAGATGGTTCTCTTTCCTTCGAAACTGACCAACGACGTGATTGCGCGCCGTGCGTTTGTTTATACGCCGCCAGATTACGACAAGGACCCGACCAAGCGTTACCCCGTGCTCTACCTGCAGCATGGCTGGGGTGAAAACGAATACGCGTGGTGGAATCAGGGTCTGGCGAATTTGATCATGGACAACCTCATCGCGGAGGGCAAAGCCCGTCCGTTCATCATCGTGATGACCTACGGTTTGACCAACGAAGGTCCGGGACCGCGCGCCCGGCGTGGACGTCCTCCTGGCGGCGGAACCAATGCTCCGGCGATGGGAAATCCCTTTGCAGCAGCTTCAGAGATGTTCGAAATCGTTCTTTGCAAGGAACTCGTTCCTTACATCGATGCCAACTTCCGAACATTGTCCGATCAGCCGAATCGCGCGATGGCCGGATTGTCGATGGGCGGCGCGGAAACCAAATACATCACGCTGAAAAACCTCGACATGTTCTCCCACATCGGACTTTTCAGCGGCGGCGTCATCACACCCAACGACGTGAACAACACGCCGGGATTCCGGGAGAAAGTGAAGGTTGTGTTCGCCAGCTGCGGCAGCAAAGAAAATCCGGGCGGCATCAACTCCAATCACGAAGCGCTGAACGGCATCGGCATCAAAAACACCGCCTACATCTCGCCGAACACGGCCCATGAGTTTCTCACGTGGCGCCGCAGTCTACGCGAATTCGCGCCGCTCCTGTTCAAAAATTGATCAAAGCCTCTTTGCCGGAGAATAACCTCGAAGCAGACACGGATCTCGTCCGCACTTAAATCAATGACACTGACTCAGAAAAACGAACGGCCACTTGTGGAAAACGCCTCATCGCTCAAGGCAGATCGAAACGCTTCAACTCGCGGCATCGCGCGGTTTTCATGGAAACGGTGCGTGGCTGCGGTCGCGTTGATCGTTGCGGTGGGACAGGTCGCCGCTCAGGAAGTCACGAGTCCGAACGGCCAGCTGAAAGTGACGCTCGGTCTGACGAACGGGACGCTTTCATACGACGTGGTTCTCAAGGGCAAGACCTTCCTGGAACCCTCGCCGCTTGGACTGGAAACCAGCATTGGAAGTTTCAGCACGGGACTGGGACAAACCGGTTTCCAGGTCAAAACGATCGACGAATCCTATGAGCTGCCGCACGGCAAGGTCAGCCGCGTGCATTATCGCGCAAACGAACTGACCAGCCGCTACACCAACTCGCACAACGATGTGCTGGAGGTGATCTTTCGCGTGAGCGACCGGGACGTCGCGTTTGCGTACCGGTTGTCGTCACCGCGTCGGAAGCGTGTTGTCATTCAGCGCGAACTGACCGGATTCAAACTGCCTGCGACGGCGACGGCGTTTGTCACGCCGCAGGTGCGGTGGGGCGGGGGATTCGCTGCATCGAAGCCGAGTTACGAAGAAGCTTATTTCGTGGACGTGCCGGTGGGGACGAGATCGCGAACCACGTTGGGATTCACGTTTCCGGCGCTGTTCAGAAACAGTGACCACGGCTGGATCCTGATCTCTGAAACCGGCGTTTCCTCCCGTTATGCCGGAACGAGACTCTCGGACCCGACGCCTGAAGGTCTTTATTCGATCGCGTTTCCTGAAGCGGGTGAAAATGCCGGTATCGGAGACGCCACGGTATATGGATCGCTGCCGCTTTTGACGTCGTGGAAAACGGTCACGGTGGGTGAAACGCTCGCGCCGATTATTGAAACCACCGTGGCGACCGACGTGGTGAAGCCATTGTATGAACCGTCGCAGAAGTATCGTCCGGGCCGCGCGACATGGAGCTGGCTGCTGTGGCAGGATGCGAGCATGAACATTGCGGACCAGCAGAAGTTCATCAAGCTCGCCGCCGATCTCGGCTACGAATACATCCTGATCGACGCGTTGTGGGATGAAAAAATTGGACGCGAACGGATGGCGACTCTCGTTCAGGAGGCGCGGGCTCAGAACGTGGACGTGCTCTTGTGGTACAACTCCAACGGCGCCTGGAATGATGCACCACAATCGCCGCGCGACTGCATGGACTCTGCGCCGGCGCGACATCGGGAAATGGCGTGGATGAAATCGATCGGCGTCAAAGGCATCAAGGTCGATTTCTTCGGCGGCGACAAGCAGGTCACGATGAAGCTGTATGAGGACATCATGACCGATGCGAACGTTTACGGCCTCGTCGTGAACTTTCACGGTGCGACGCTGCCTCGCGGCTGGGAGCGAATGTATCCGAACCACATGACGAGCGAGGCGGTGACGGCGTCGGAGAACCTCGTGTTCAGCCAGGGTTTTGCGGACAAGGAGGCTTTCAACAGCACAGTCTTCCCGTTCGTTCGCAACCCGGTTGCGGCGATGGATTACGGTCCGCTCGTTCTCAACAAGCGCTTCTCGCGGGATCAACGCCGCGGCACGGAACGCAAGACGACCGACGCGTTCCAGCTCGCCACGACCGTATTGTACCAATCGCCGCTGCAGCACTTCGGACTGGCACCGAACAATCTCCAGGAACAGCCCGCGCACGTGATTGATTTCGTCAAGCGCGTCCCGGCGGTCTGGGATGAAACGCGGTTTGTGGACGGTTATCCCGGGAAGTTCGCCGTCATTGCCCGTCGCGCCGGGGACCAATGGTATGTGGCGGCCACGCATTCCGGAAAGGAAAGCCGCGAACAGAAGATTTCGTTGCCGTGGCTGAAGGGTAAAACGCTGACGCTGCTGCACGATCAATCGGATCGTTCCGCGGGAACGAAACAGGTTCGTGTGAATGAAAATGGCGACGTCACATTGAACATGGAACCCATGGGTGGTGCGGTGCTGTTTCAATGAAATGAACGATCAGCGCTTCAACGTTGCGATCCGTTGAACGGGCGACGTTGATTTCAGAAAAATTTCTGAAAGCTCTGAGGAAATTGAAGGCTTCGACGGTTCACGGCGGTTTCAGACACTTAACTCAAAACATGATCATGAAGAACAGAGTCAACCTTGCGGCAGTGGTTTTGATTGCAGGATTCGTCACAAGCGCGAACGCGCAGCGCGGTCCGCAGATCGAGTCGCCAGTGGTGCATCCCGATCGCAAAGTGACGTTCACATTCCGTGCGCCCCCCGGCGCGAAACGAGTGGAACTGAGCGGTCAGTTTCTGCGGAGCAACCAGCCCATGGAAGGTTCAAACGGTTTGTGGAGCATCACTGTCGGCCCGATCGAACCGAACCTGTATCCCTACAACTTCGTGGTGGATGGCGTGGCGGTGTCCGATCCCAACAACACACATCTGTTTCCGAACGAGCGGTTCAAAGCCAGTCTCGTGGACATTCCTGGCGATGAGCCGTCGCTGCACTCGGCCCAGGATGTGCCGCACGGCGAAGTGAGTTATTGCACCTACAAGTCGAAAACCGTGGGCGGCATGTGTCCGTTTCTGGTTTACACGCCGCCGGGATATCGCGAAGGCAATCAGCGTTATCCTGTTTTCTATCTCGTGAGCGGCACAACCGACACCGAGGAGACGTGGTTCAAGGTCGGCAGGGTGAACTTCATTCTCGACAACCTGATCGCGCAGAAGCGCGCAGTGCCGATGATCGTCGTCATGCCGTATGGCAACATGATGCGCGGCACGCCAAATCCAGCGACACCCCAGGCCGCAGAGATGTACAAGGTGTTCGCGGATGAACTGGTCGGAAGCATCATGCCTGTTGTCGAAAGCCAGTATCGCGTTATTCCCGAGCGGGAGAAGCGGGCCATTGCCGGATTTTCCCGCGGCGGCGGTCAGTCGCTGTTCACCGGTTTCACCCACATCGACAAGTTCGGCTGGATCGGTTCCTACAGCGCGTATCTGACGCCGGAAGTGTTCGACAAATATTTCGGCGAGTTTTCGAACAACCCGGACTCATTGAACAAGCAGTTGAAACTGCTCTGGCTGGGGGTGGGACGGGAAGACTTCCTGTATCAGCAGGCTGTGACCTTCAACGATTTCCTCAAAAACAAGAAGATCGAACACAAGAGTCTCATCACCGGCGGTGGTCATACGTGGATGAACGCCCGCCATTACCTGATCGAAACGCTGCAGCTCTATTTCAAGTAACATCATGAAAAAACGCGCGCTGTTGATTTGCATCGGAGCGGTCGCGCCGGTTGTTCTCTGGGCGCAACAGGCACACGTCAACCTGGTTCACAATCCGCAGAAGAATACCGAGAACCTGATTCCGTTCAGCGCGTCGCTCAACTCGCCGGATGTTCGGGATGACCGGACGGTGACGTTTCGGTTGCGCGCGCCGGAAGCGAAGGAGGTTCGGCTCGCCGGAGGCGCGCTTCTGAACGCGCTGGGAACCAATCGTCCTCTGCCATTTACAAAGGATGAGCAGGGGATTTGGACCCTGACGGTGGGACCGTTGCGGCCGGACATGTACGCCTATCATTTGAATGTGGATGGCGTGCAAATGGCGGATCCGAACAACACCTATGCGGCATTCACGGCAATGCCGCCTTACAGCCAGCTCATTGTTCACGGAGACGAACCGGCCTTCTACGATGCGAAGAATGTGCCGCATGGCGCGGTCACCCGGCACGTCTATCACTCCGAGGTCACGGGCGGACAGCGGGAACTCTACGTTTACACGCCGCCCGGTTACGATCGGAACAAGGCCTATCCGGTCCTGTATCTCGTGGGCGGCAGCGGTGAATTGCCGTCAAACTGGATCTATGACGGGCGGGTCAATTTCATCATGGACAACCTGCTTGCGGAGAAAAAAGCGGTGCCGATGCTGATTGCGATTCCGAACAACCAGGTGGTGCACCGGAATGATCCGAAGCACGCAGAGAAGACATTCAAGGTGTTTGAAGCGGAGATGCGTAAGCATGTGATTCCGCTGGTTGAACGTGAATATTCAGTGCGGCGGGATCCTTCGGGCCGGGCGTTGTCCGGACTTTCCATGGGTGGGCGTCACACGATGTTTGTCGGATTCAATTCGCTGGATCTGTTTGGATCATTCGGCGTTCTTAGCGCCGGCGATGTGGACAGCGAAAAGACGCTTGAGAAATTTCTGAACACGCCGGATGTGAACCGGAAGATCGATTATCTCTTCATTGGCCAGGGAAAGCTGGAGGAACAGGGATTTTTTGGAACCCGGGTGGCGGCCCTCGTCAATGCATTGAAAGCGCACGGAATTCAGCACGAGTACTACGCGGGCGGTCATGGTGCTCATGACTGGTCCACATGGCGTCATCTGCTGCATGAGCGTTTCCTGCCAAACCTCTGGCGCACGGATTCCCGCTCCGGGAATTGAGAGCTGACGTTCGTTTGAAACAGGTCGCTGGAGAGCGCGTTGATGCATGACTGTCGTGCTGGTGCCGTCCTGCTTCGATCGCAA
Organism: uncultured Verrucomicrobia subdivision 3 bacterium; assembly: GCA_937890005.1. Lineage (GTDB taxonomy): Bacteria > Verrucomicrobiota > Verrucomicrobiia > Limisphaerales > DASXHY01 > DASXHY01. The sequence continues at coordinate 130,652 of CALBZA010000017.1, forward strand.
TTCAAATTATTCGTTTCATTCGATCGTTTGAATCAGATCGACATTGCATTGGCGGCTGTTGTGTTTCGCGTGTCTGAAACAGGACATACGTCGTACTGTTCGCGTGGAGGAGCGTTTTCCTATCCTTTCGCGAGTGCCTTCTGACACACCAGATCGGACTTCCGAAACGGATGAAAGCTATGAAAGACCGGTGCGACAACCCTCCTAATCACATATTCAAAAGGAAAAACGCGGCATTCACGCTGATCGAATTGCTCGTGGTGATTGCCATCATTGCAATTCTCGCGGCGATGCTGCTGCCCGCATTGGGGAAGGCGAAGGCGAAGGCGCACACGATCAATTGCGTTTCAAATCTCAAGCAGGTTGGGATCGCCATGGCGATGTACACCGGCGACAACCGGGAAACATTTCCTTACGTCACTGGCGCGAGCTGGTGGAAAATGCCGCTCGTCGATCTGCTGCGACTCCAGGATCCCTACATCAGCACGAACACCCGGGCGTTGTATCGATGCCCGACCGATCAGGGCATCGGATGGAATTTCGAACTCGCGCGCCGTTTTCCTGGAAACGGTCCATCGACCAACCAGATTCCGTTTCCCTCGAGTTACTATTACTACGAAGCATTCTTCCAGGGCCGCGCACACAAGGTGACTGAAGTGACGCATCCGGCCGCAAAAGCGATCGAGCAGTGCCAGTCGAGCGGCAAGCCGGGCATCTTTTTCAACGTGGATGCGCCAAACGCGCAGCAGCAGATGCCGAGCGCTCACGGAAAGGGAATGAATCTCCTGTGTGTGGATGGTCACGCGCAGTTCGCCAAGTTTGCAGACCTGTTGCGCCAAACCTATCGCCCGGCCCCGAGCGGTCCATTCAATTACGACGGCAATCCGTTGACCGCTGCGGAAGTTCCCTGATCAATATGCAGAAGTTTGCATTGGTAGTTTCGCTGCTGGCATTGCTCGCCCCTGCAGCTCCCGCCGCCGACCAAAAGCTGTCCGCGCCTGATGGAAAACTCAGCGTGATTGTATCCGATCGCGGTGGATTGAATTTCCGCGTGGAGGTGAATGGCGTGCCGGTGGTCACGAATTCGCCGCTGGGACTGGAGTTCAGGGACGGCACGCGGTTGGGTCCCGACGCTGTGATCCAGAAAACGGATCGTAAAAAGCACAACGGGTATTGGGAAAATCCCTTGGGCAATCGCGCGCGTGTGCGCGACAGCTGGCGCGAAATGCGACTGATGCTGAAAGACACACCATCCGGGCAACGGACGTTTGGATTGATCGTTCGCGCTTACGACGACGGCATTGCGTTCCGCTATGATCTGCCGGAAAGCTCCGGTCTCGGGCAGTTCGTTCTGAACAATGAAATCACCGAGTTCCGGTTCGCGGAGGATTATCGATGCTGGGCGGGGCGGGAAAATGCGTCGGCGGAAAATCAGTATCCGGAGATGCGGCTCAGCGCGGTTCCTGGCACGAGAGCCGGACGGCCTTATCGCAGCGTTTTGCCGTTGCTGGTGGAAACACCGCACGGATACTTCGCCATTGCCGAATCGGATCTGCTCGACTGGTCGGGAATGTCGCTTTCCGGAACCGGCGAGCCGTCTGTTCGCGCGGTTTTGGATCGGCGCACCGATGGCAACGGACTGGTTGTTTCGAGCGTGCCGTGCGTGAGTCCGTGGCGCGTTCTGATTTTCGGAAAAACCGCCGCCGATCTGGCAGATTCCGATCTTGTGGCGACGCTTGCGACGCCTTCAAAGCTGAAAGACATCTCCTGGATCAAGCCCGGCGCCTGCGCATGGGATGCATGGTGGACCGGCATCAATCCGCACGATCCTGATCCTCGTCACAGAAACGTTGAATCGCGCGGCACGACGCCGTCGCACAAGGAGTACATCGATCTCGCTGCGGAGATGGGGTGGTCGTATCAGCTCATGGACTGGTATTGGTATCACGGGATGACGAGCTACGATAAGTCGCTTCATTCCCGGCCGAATCCGGTGCAGGGCGATTTTCGGAAGCCGGTTCCTGAGATCAACATTCCCGAGCTGGTTCAGTACGCGAAATCCAGGAACGTGCGCCTGTTCATCTGGGCGCATTCGCTGGATGTGAAGACATTCGGCGTTGAAGAGGCGCTGGCGTATTTCGCCGAACTGGGATTTGCCGGCGTGAAGATCGACTTCTTCAACAGCCAGTCGCAGGAGACCGTTCAGTGGTGCGAGAAGGTTTTGGAAATTGCGGCGAAGCATCGGTTGCTGATCAATTTCCATGGCATTCACAAGCCCGCCGGAATGTCTCGCACGTATCCGAACTTCATCACCCAGGAAGGCGTGCTTGGAAACGAATACAGCAAGCTGGGCGGCAATCAATGCACGCCGCTTCACACGATCACACTGCCGTTCACGCGTGCGCTGCTCGGACCGATGGATTTCACTCCGGGCGGCTTCATCAATCGACCGGCGAAGGAATTCAAAGTGGCCGTTCCGGCGCAGGTCATGGGCACTCGTGTGCGCCAGCTGGCAATGGCTGTGATTTATCCGAGTCCGCTCCAGGTGTTTTGCGACAGTCCGCAGAACTATCGCGGCAAACCGGGCATTGAGTTCCTGAAGGACATCCCGACGGTTTGGGACGAGAGCCGGGTGATTTCCGGTGAAGTCGGCAAATCCATCGTGCTCGCGCGGCGTTCCGGTGATCGCTGGTATGTGGCGGCGATGAATGGCGACGGCGCCTCGGAACTGAACTTGCCGCTTGAGTTTCTGGGAAGAGGAAAGTGGACGATCCGCAGCTTTGCCGATGACAGCAGCGGGCGCGACTACGAAGCCGTTCAGGAATCCACGACTGCGGTGGACCGGAAAGCCAATTTGACATTGAAGCTCGCGCCGGCCGGTGGCTTTGCAGGCATTGTCGAGAAAACGAAATAGGCATCCTTCGCAAGCAGGCAGAATCGTTCGTTCGGTTGATCCGCACTTGCCGGTCGCTCAATGACGGCGTAACAGGAATGGGCGCCAGCAGTCGCGCTCTCACTTCAGTTTCAGACATTGTATGAACGATCGGACCTCAGCCTGTGAATCGGGACGGAATCACGTATTGCGCGCCGTGTTCTGTCTCCTGCTTTTCTGTCTCAGCTCGGAAGCTGCGATTCAAATCCCGCGCGGACGTCCCAGGCTGAATCCGGAGCGTACCACGTTTGTTGCTGACAACGGCGAGCGGTTGCGCGGTCCATACACGTCCACCGAATGGACCTCCGCCGCGCCGCTCGATCAGATCGCAAAGATCAAGGAGCTGGGGTGCAACGCGGTGCATTTGTATGCGGAGGTGTTCGATCCCAATTATCCCAATCCAGGAAGCACCGCACCGGGCTACAACGTGACCGAGGTGGACAAGATCGTTCAGCGAACGCGGGAGCTTGGGCTTTATCTGGTGATGACCATTGGCAACGGAGCGAACAATGGAAATCACAATCGCGCCTGGGCGACGAACTTCTGGAACTTTTACGCGCCGCGCTACGCCAATGAGACGCACGTCATTTTCGAGATTCACAATGAACCGATGGCGTGGGGACCGTCGTATCTGACCGGCAACAGTCCGCCAGGAACGTTGGACATGGAGATCGCCGCGTATCGGGCGATTCGAGCGGCAGCGCCACACACGCCGGTTTTGCTGATGAGCTATGCGGTCCTTTCTGGGACGGGCGGCGCAAATGCGGCGCTGACCGATATCCGGTCGTTCAATCAGGCCGTCTTTGGCGCTCAGAACGTGACGTGGACCAACGAGGCGGTGGGGTTTCACGGATACGGAGGATGGGAGGGAACGGCAACGGCGGTGGCCGCGCTGATCAACGCCGGTTATCCATGCTTCATGACGGAGTTTGGCTGGCCGCGCTGGGGAACGAGCCGTGGCGTGAGTCTCGAATTGGAACTCACCACCGATCTCGAGCGCCTGGGGGTTTCGTGGCTCACCTTTCAATACATCCCGCCCAGCGGTGTTTCCGATGACGTCACCCGGCCTGAACTTTTCAAGAACCTGGTGGATGCCGCCGGGCTTTCGTGGACGCCTGATTTTGGAACCTGGCCACCGGCGAGGGGAGTTTATGGAAATAACGGACAGCCTCGGGCGACTGTCGCGAACTGGGTGAACAACTTTCTTTCAGGGATCCTTCGGATTGAAGCGGAAGACTTCGATTGGGGCAGCAACGGTGTTTCGTATTTTGATACCGATGCAGCAAACACCGGCGGGCTTTATCGGGAGAATGAAGCGGTGGATATCGAAACCTGCAACGATTCAGGCGGAGGATTCAAAGTAACTTCAATCGAAACGGGCGAATGGCTTGAGTACACGATTCTTGTTCGCGAGCCAGGCTATTACGATGTGGCGCTTCGTTATGCGACGCCCAACAGCGGATGCACCGTGCGGGCCTCGAGCACGATTACAGATGGCTCTGGCCAGGTGACACTCGCTCCAACCGGCAGCTTCACATCATGGGCCACCGCCGGCGCACGGGTGTTCCTTGGATTTGGACGGCAGAAATTGAGGCTGGAAGTTCAGTCGGGCGGCTTCCATCTGAACTGGATTCAACTGTCTCCCGTATCGACCGGCTTCATGGCGAACGGAAATTACAAGTTGTTGAACAGTGCGACGGCGCTTGCTGTGGAGGGAGTGATGAACAACAACACCGTCGTCGTCAGCAATTACGTGGGTTCGGGCAACCAACATTGGAACCTCCAGCACATGGGCGGCGGGCAGTACAAGATCACATCGCCCGCCAACGGGCGAAGCTGGAACATTGCAAATGATGTGCTGGCGCTGGCGTCGTCCTGGAACAACAGCGATTCGCGTTGCTACATACTCAAACCGGAAGGCGGCAGATTTTATCGGTTCATTCCGGTCAGCTCCGGCCTTTCACTCAGTTCGGAATCGACGAATGGATCTCCGATTGTGCCGCGGGATCCCATCGCAAACGCCAATCAGATCTGGGGTATTCTCTTGCCGGCCACTCCCGCGTTTGTCACCGGATTGACCGCGACGGGACTGTCCGCAACGCAGATCGGACTGCAATGGAACGGTGTTCCGGGCGCGACGAGTTATACAGTAAAACGCTCGTTCAGCAGTGGCGGCCCTTATACCATGGTCGCCACAGGACTGACGGCGACGAACTACACCGACACCGTCAATTCCGGCGTTCGATATTACTACGTCGTCAGCGCATCAGCCGGTTTGGTCGAGGGTCCCAACAGTCTGGAAGTCACCGTCAATCCGCCGTATCCATGGAATACGTCTGACGTGGGTTCGGTCGGAATTCAGGGAAGTGTCACGTTCAGCAATGGGATCTTCAACGTGTCGGGTTCCGGATCGGACATTTGGGGCAGCTCCGATGCGTTTCGTTTCGTGTGGATGCCGGTCTCGGGAAATTTCACGGTTACGGCGCGGGTTCTTTCCGTCCAAAACACTGATCCGTGGGCGAAGGCCGGTGTGATGGTTCGTTCTAGCCTTTCGGCCAACGGCGCGAATGGATTTGTCGCTGTCACGCCCGGAAACGGAGTGACCTGGCAGTACCGCAACAATACCGGTGGCAATTCGGGTAACAGCGCCGCAGGGGGGCTCACGGCGCCTTACTGGGTGCGACTCGTTCGGAATGGAAGCACATTGATTGCATTCCGATCCGCAAACGGCGTCACATGGGTCCAACAGGGAAATCAGCAAACAATCGGCCTGGGAAGCACCGTCTATGTGGGGCTGGCCGTGACAGCACACAACAACTCGAGGTTGTGCTCGGCCACGTTTGACAATGTGACCTTGCCGGGCTGGCCAAATTGGACCGTTCCGCCTGTTCCGCAGCAGTTGACTGGATTCGCTGAAAAAGGTGAGGCGACTCTGGCGTGGACGGAATCGATCGGCGCCACCAGTTACCACGTCAAGCGTTCGACAATCATCGGCGGACCTTACGAAGTCATTGCGAATGTTCCGTCACCGGATTACGTGGACACCGGGCTTACGAACGGAGTTGTTTATCATTATAGCGTTTCCGCCTTGAACCCCGCTGGCGAGAGCGTCAACTCGGCGATTTTGTCGCTAGCGCCGCGTCCGCCTTTGTCGATGACGGTTGCGGAGAACGGCCTGGTTCTTTCATGGCCTGTGGCGAGCGATGGGTTCCAGCTGCAATACCGCACGAACCTCGTTTTGGGCGACTGGCAGAATGTGACCGAATGGGAAGCTCAGGTTGTTAACGGGCAATACCAGATCGTGCTGCCTGTCAGTGGGGAAGATGCGAGATTCTTCCGGCTCTTAAAATAAGTTTGGACTGAACCGTTGCGATTTTGAAACGCAACGGTGCAGTCCGATGTTTTAATTTCTCTCGAACGCGACGGTCAATAAAACCAGCCGCTGTTACTATCTCCCGTGTAAACTCCCCGGAGCTGATTTTTGGTATGCGTTTCAACGTGGCCGTCGGCAAAGGTCAGGTTGACCTTGATGGACCCGATTCCGGTCGTCACATGGCCTGACGATTTTTTAGCGGGGATGATTGTAGCGGCGTTGTTTGCGCCCACGATATTGATGTTCGCTGTGTTCAGGCCGCCACCGTTACCCGCAGCGTATCCGGAAAAACAGGAATCGCTGATGAATGGAACGTGGGGGCTGGCCCGATGAGTGGTTTTTTGTGGGAACCCGTAGGTGGCTGGGTCCGTGTTGGGAGCGATGGAAGCCTGTACCGGGAATCCCGTTCGCTGCACCCAGAGGTTGTGATTCATGATGGCAAAATTGTTGCCGAAATAGCTGATGAGGTAGTTGTTCAAATCCGTGATCGTCTGCATGTCACGACCGAGGAGGTTTCTGGCAGCCTCGCTTTGTGCCAGAGTTTCCTTGTCGCGCGCCGGACAGAACCACATCGGGATCGTAAGGCCGTAACTGGCGATAGCGGGAGTGAAATCCTTTCCGATATCCCAGGGGTTGCCGCCCGCGCCGACGGCGGGGTGGGCGCTTCCGGGAAGATACTCCTTTGAATCGCCGGCATACATGTTCGCCACCACACCCCACTGTTTATAGTTTGAAGTGCAGTTGATTTCTTTGGCCCGGTACTTTGCCCTGGAAAGCGCGGGCAGCAGCATGGCGGCAAGAATCGCAATAATCGCTATGACAACGAGCAGCTCGATCAGCGTGAACGCTGCCGGTTTGAAAGAATTTCCGATCCATCGCGCCGGAGTTCTTTTCGTGACGGTTTTCATAATTTGCAGGACGTGGTTGGCTTGGTTGGCTTGGTTGGGTTCAGAAGAGACATGAACGCTGGCGTTGCCTTTCCCTCGAAGGACAGGAATCTCGATGTAACGGTGGTTGATCTCCCTGCTGCCGGTATCCTACGACCAACTCGACCGGACGGATTGGCAGAACGACACTAGCGGACATAGTCATGGGTTCTGTCTGACCGCAGTTGTTGTGATGACCCCGATTAGAGCTGAAAGGTCGGGAGGTTTCTGTACGACATTCATCATGTTCGCAAAATCCTCAGGATCGGGCATGCTGGCCCCGATTCTCATGAAGCATCAAGCACTTCCCCCCCGCGCCGTCCTCTTCACCTCACCGGCTGGTCGGACCTCCCGACTGTTCAGACGGGGGAAGAATTGCATTCTGAAAATCCTTTTGTGCATCTCCGCACTGTCTGTTTCTGTGTGGCCGGCTGCGGCTCAAACGCAAGGGATTCTCCGGGAAGTCTGGCTCAACATCGGGGGGGCTACCGTTGCCGATCTGACTAATAATCCGGCGTTTCCAGACAATCCGTCGTTCGAGTCCGTGCTTACCACAGCATTCGAAACTCCGGTCAACGCCTATGAGCAGTATGGTCAGCGGTTGAGAGCCATCATCACGGCGCCGCAGACGGGCAATTACCGATTCTGGATTGCGAGCGATGACGCGGGACAACTGTTTGTCAGCACCGATGCAACTCCGGCGAACCGGAAGCTCGTGGCGTCGGTGTCGCTCTGGACCAATCCCGGTGAATGGACCAGGGAACCGAGTCAGACTTCGGCTCTGATTCCACTCGTTGCCGGACAACGTTACTACATCGAGGCGTTGATGAAGGAAGGCAATGGCGGCGACCACCTTGCCGTTCGATGGCAGCTTCCCAATGGAACCATCGAGGAGCCGATCCCGGCGTCACGATGTGAACCTTTCGGCGTCGGCGCGCCGCAGATTGCGGTACACCCTTCAAATGTTTCGGTGACTGAAGGCGGTTCCGCGACGTTCAGCGTTTCTTTGCTGAGAAGTTTCGGGGCGACGTTTCAATGGAAAAAAAACGGGGTGAACATTCCCGGAGCGACGTCGAGCTCCTACACATTGTCGCCTGCATTGGTCAGCGACAGCGGAAGCACTTTTGTGTGCGCCATCACGAACAGTTACGGATGGACGAACACGTTGCCGGCGACGCTCACCGTCAATCCGGACACCACCCGCCCGACGATTGTCAATGTGGCGAATCTGGGAGAGAACACGCGGCTGACCGTGTTTTATTCCGAACCGGTTGAACTGGCGAGTGCGACCAACGCCTCCAACTATTCGCTCAGTCATGGAGCTCAGGTGATTTCGGCGCAATGGGCCGGCGATGATCAAGCCGTTCTTCTCGAAACCTCGCCACTCGACTCCGGGGTGACTTACACGCTCACGGTAAACGATGTTCGCGATCGTGCCGCGACTCCGAACGCGATTCTGCCAGACTCGCAGGCAATGTTTTCCCTGGCGATTACGCCGCTTGATGTTCGTTACGTTATCGGCGCTTCCGAGCCAGCCGGACCTTCCAGCCGGCGAACAGCGCTTGCCATCACCGAAATCATGTATCATCCGACCAACCGGGTCGATGGACGCAATCTGGAGTATATCGAAATCTACAATTCGAATCCTTGGGCTGAGGATTTGAGTGGCTATCGTCTGGTTGGTGATATCGGCTACACATTTCCTCCTGGAACGAGCATTCCGGCTCGAAGCTATCGCGTGATTGCGCCAAAGCCGGCGGATATTGAAGCGGTGTATTCCATTTCCGGAGTGCTGGGGCCGTTGACGAACTCCACTCCCGGAGAATTGGACAACGTTCTTCCCAATGGTGGTGGAGCGATCCAATTGCTGGATGAACTGGGAGCTATTCTGCTCGAAGTGGAGTACGACGACGAACTGCACTGGCCGGTATCGCCGGATGGAGCCGGTCATTCGCTCGTGCTAGCCCGTCCGTCGTATGGTGAAGGCAGTCCGAAAGCGTGGGCTGCGAGCGATCGTGTGGGCGGATCTCCTGGGAGCGTGGAAACGGCGAGTGACAATCCCTGGCGCACCGTGTTGATCAATGAGGTTCTCGCTCACGCTGATTCCCCGTTGGAGGATTACATCGAGTTGTTCAATTACAGCGGTTCCGCCGTGGATCTGAGTGGTTGCTCCCTGAGCGACAACCCGGGCGTGGAGCGATTTGTCATTCCGCCAGGCACCAGTATTCCCGCCATGGGCCGGCTGGTCTTCACACAGACACAGCTCGGATTCGGATTGGGCGGCGATGGGGAGACGATCTTTTTGAAAGCTGCGGATGGTAGCCGGGTGATTGATGCATTGCGATTTGATGCGCAGGAAAATGGCATTGCGCTGGGCCGGTATCCGGATGGCGCGCCAAAGTTCCGAAGACTGAGCGAGCGAACTCCCGGTGAGCCCAATGCCCGCCCCCTGGCGAGCGACGTGTTCATCAGCGAATTGAGTTACCATTCGGTCACCGAGAACGACGACGAAGAGTTCGTGGAAATTTACAATAGCGGATCCGCGGCCGTGAATCTGGACGGGTGGCGTTTGGACGGTGGAATCAGCTTTACGTTCCCTTCGGGCATTGTGCTGCCAGCAGGCGAACGTCTTGTTGTCGCGCGGAATGTTGCGACCTTGCTTCAGGCGCATCCCACGTTGAATCCGGCCAAGGTCACCGGCCCATACAGCGGAAGGCTGAGCAACAGCGGGGACATCGTTCAACTCGCCAAGGCGGCAGAACTCATTTCCCGAAATGCGAACGACGTTCTTACCACGAACAAAATCAACGTCGTTGTGGACGACGTGACGTATGAAACAGGCGGACGCTGGGGCAGGTGGTCGGATGGTGGCGGAAGCAGTCTGGAACGAACGGACTCGCGCCTGCACGGTGACCTTGCAGCGGCCTGGGTGGACAGCGATGAAAGCACCCGAAGCGACTGGACGGTGATTGAGTTCACCGGCGTGCTGGATCACGGCGCGATGGCGTCGGCCGATCAGTTGCAAATTTTTCTTCTCGGCGCCGGAGAATGCCTTGTGGACAACGTCGAGGTGCTGACTCAAAACGGCGTGAACCTCGTCACGAACGGAACATTCACCACTGGAACGGACGGCTGGTTCATGCAGGGAACGCATGAAGATTCGCGTTGGCAGGCAACGGGCGGATTCAGCGGAGGCTGTCTCCGGGTCGTGGCGTCGGATCGCGGCGACAACGGCGCGAATCGGATCCGTACCGTTCTTTCGCAGACATTGAATCCGGGTTCGACAGCGACCATTCGCGCGCGGGTTCGCTGGCTGACCGGGCATCCGGAAATTCTGCTTCGTTTGCGCGGCAACTGGCTGGAAGCCACCGGTCCCATTCTGACCACTCGCGCGCTGGGAACGCCTGCCGCGCCGAATTCATATACCAGCACCAACACCGGCCCTTCGATCGCATCGGTGAGCCACTGGCCGGTGCTGCCACAGGCGGGGCAGACGGTGACGGTGACGGCGCAGATCGAAGATCCGGACGGCCTGGCGGCGGCCGCGTTGAAATATCGGATCGATCCGGGAACGAATTACATTTCGGTGCCGTTGGTGAATCGCGGAGCGGGATTTTATTCCGCGACAATTCCGGCCCAATCAGCGGGCACCATGGTCGCGTTTTATCTGGAGGCCTTCGATGGAAGCAGTGTGCCGCTCATGCAACGTTTTCCATCCGACGCGCCGGTTCGTGAATGTCTTGTAAGGTTTGGAGAACCTTCCGGGCTTGCCATGATCGGGCAGTATCGCGTCTGGGTTACGGAGAAAAACATCGAGCGCTGGAAAACGCGTGAAAAGCAGAGCAATCATCCCCTCGATGCCACGTTTATCTATGGTGGCGTGCGGGTCTGTTACAACATTGGAACGCTCTACAGCGGCAGTCCGTGGCATACGCCGGGATTCAGTGGACCGCTTGAAGGTTCCTGTGATTACGAATTGAACCTGGCGAAGGACGACCCGGTGTTGGGAGCGACTGATTTCGTCCTGGCAACGCCTGGCAATCTGAATACCGATTTTGGTTATCAGGCCGAACAGGCGGCTTTTTGGATCGGACGCAAACTGGGAACGCCGTACCTGCATCGTCGCCATATCCAGGTTTTCATGAACGGACAGAAGCGTGGAAATATTTACGAAGACGCGCAGCAGCCGAATCGCAGTGTGATCTCCCAGTACTACCCGGAGGACAAGGACGGAAGCTTTCACAAGGTCGAGGACTGGTTTGAGTTCGACGACAGTGGAGACAACCGGACCGGGAATGTGGATGCGACCCTTCAGAACTTCACCACCACGGGCGGCGCGAAGAAAACGGCTCGCTATCGTTGGAACTGGCGTCCGCGCGGAGTGCGTGAATCGGCGAATGATTTCACCAACCTGTTTGCGCTCGTTGATGCGCTTCATACTGCGAAGCCGGAGCCATATCGCAGCCGGGTCATGAGTTTGATGGACGTGGATGAATGGATGCGTGTACTGGCCACGGAACGCATCGTTGGAAACTGGGACAGCTACGGCTACGACCGCGGCAAGAACATGTACGCCTACAAGCCGAACAATGGTTCGTGGCGGTTGTTCCTGTGGGATCTCGATTTCGTGTTCAACGTTGGAGGCGATCCGGCAAATACAGCGTTGTTCGGAGGCCACGATCCGTTGATGAACGAACTGCGTGCGTTTCCGGAATTCCAGCGGTTGTACTGGAGAGCGTTTGAAGACGCGGTGAACGGTCCGTTGAATCCAGCGACCTTTGCGGCACGTGTCGATGCGATTCATAGCGGGCTTACACTCGCCGGGGTGGGGCCGGAAGCCCCCACGTTGCAGGGAATGAAGGACTACGTCACTGCCCGACGCAATCACATCCTGTCGCAACTGCAAACGGTGGCGGCGGGCTTTTCAGTGCAAGGGGCAACCACGTTTGCCACCAACAAGAATCTGATCACGATTTCCGGAACGGCGCCCGTGACCGCGGCATACATTACCGTCAATGGACTCGCGGTTCAGCCTGTCTGGACCAGTGTGACCAACTGGACGTTGCGCATCGCGCTTCAGCCGGGTGTCAATAATCTCACCATCGAGGGTTGGAACAACAAGGGTCAGTTGATCACGGGGGGATCTGTGTTGCTTTCCGTGACGTTCACCGGTGTGGCGGAACCGGCGGAGGGGCGGATTGTTTTCAACGAGATCATGTACCGTCCTGCTGTGGCCGACGGGGAGTTTGTGGAAATTCACAATGTTGCGACGAACACCGCGTACGACCTCTCCGGATGGCGGATTGCGGGCCTCGATCACACAATTGCCGACGGAACGATATTGGAGCCGGGCGGGTTCCTGGTTTTCGTGAAAGATATGGAGGAATTCTGGCGCATCTACGGCGACTCCATTCCGATCGCCGGAGTGTTCGGCGGAACCTTCGTAAAAGGCACCAAGACACTTCAGCTCATTCAGCCGGGCGCCACTCCGGCGGAGGACGTCATCATTGATCAGGTCACGTTCGACGATGCCGAACCCTGGCCGGCGGAAGCAGACGGAATGGGTCCCTCGCTCCAGTTGGTGGATCCGCTTCGCGACAACAATCGCGTGGCGAACTGGGATGTGGGTGGGAAGGCCGTTGCCCCTCCGCCATCGGAAGTGCTCGTGAACTGGGACAAGGTCTGGCGATACAATCAGACACAGAATCTGAATGGCCAGAACTGGAAAGTGGCGGGATACAACGATCTCTCCTGGCAGAGCGGCGCGGGCGTGCTTGCGGCGGAAGACTGCAACTGTCTGCCGGAGCCGATTCGTACGCAGCTGATCACCGCGAACGGACGCATCACGTATTATTTCCGCACCTCGTTCGACTACACCGGCAGCCTCGCTGGAGTGTCGCTCAAACTGACGTCGCTCATCGACGATGGCGTGGCGGTCTATCTGAACGGCCAGCGCATCTGGTCGCAGCGTCTTTCCGATAATCCTGTTTATGCGACGCTCTCATCAGGAACTGTGGTTGACGCGGTGCTGGAAAGCTCGCCGCTGCTCGACGGTTCCCTGCTGCAGCCTGGACTGAACGTGCTTGCCGCCGAGGTACATCAGTCTGCGGCAAACAGCACAGACATCGTATTTGGCTTGAAAGTGGAAACGGATTTTTCGTCTCTCACGAACGTGGCGGCCTACACTCCCGGCGCGCCCAATTCCATCCGTGCTTCACTGCCGGAGTTTCCCACACTTTGGCTGAACGAATTGCTGCCGGTGAACAGCCTGGCTGTGAACAATCCGATTGCAGATCGTTTTGGCGAGTACGAGCCATGGGTGGAGTTGTTCAATGGCGGAACCAACGCGATTTCACTCGCCGATTTCCACCTGACCACCAACTACAACGAACCGACGCTCTGGAAGTTCCCGGCTGATGCGACGATTCAACCGGGTGAATTCAAAATTGTCTGGCTGGATGGTGAACCGGGTGAATCCACCGACACAGAGTGGCATACCTCGTTCCGCCTGGATTCATTGAATGGAAGCCTTGCTCTGGTTCAGGTGGCGGATGGCAAAACGAACATTCTCGATTACATGAACTTCGCGGTTCCGTCGGTGGGACGCTCCTACGGTGATTTTCCGGACGGCGACGTCAGTGGCCGTCGCCATTTCAGTACGATCACTCCGGGCGCAGCCAACAGCGCGGGAAGCGGTGGCGTGCAGCTTTTCATCAACGAATGGCTGGCAGACAATGTCTCCACGCTGGCGGATCCGGCGGATGGCGGTTACGAGGATTGGTTTGAAATTTACAACGCAGGCGATTCGCCCGTCGATCTGGGCGGCTATTACCTGACCGACAATCTGGGCGACAAATTTAAGTTCCAGGTTCCGGCCAACGGACAATACGTGGTGCCGCCGAATGGGTATCTCCTCGTTTGGGCGGACAACGAGTCCAATCAGAACAGTCCCGGTCGAGCCGATCTTCACGCCGATTTCGCGCTCAGCAAGGGCGGCGAAGCGCTCGGCCTGTTCAGTCCCGAGGGCAATCTCATCGATGCCGTCACCTTTGGACCGCAGACAACGGATCAGACGGAAGGACGGTTCCCTGATGGCTCGGGAAATATCGTCGTCCTGACGACGCCGACACCGCGCGCGGCGAATTATCTGGAGCAACAGAACTCCCCGCCGACGCTTGATCCGCTGCCGAATCGCAACGTGGACGAAGGCACGCTGCTCACGTTCACTGCGACCGCGACCGATGCGAATGTGCCGGCACAAACCCTGACGTTCAGCCTGGATCCTGGTGCACCTGCCGGAGCTGCCATCAGCGCGGACGGCGTTTTCACATGGACTCCGTCAGAGGAGCAAGGGCCGGGTAGCTATCCCATCAGCGTTCGAGTGACCGACAATGGCGTGCCGCCGATGGATGACGTCAAAGCATTCACGGTCACTGTGCTTGAAGTGAATCAGGCGCCGCAGCTCGGTCTGATCGACAACGCGGTATTGTATGCGGGGCAGACGTTGAGAATCACGAACTCGGCTTTTGATGTGGATATTCCGCAGCAGGAGTTGACGTTCGACCTGATGGATGCGCCTTCGGGCATGACGATCGATCCTTCCAATGGTGTCCTTGTCTGGCGTCCGGTCATTGCGCAGGGCAACACGACAAATTCGGTGACGGTGCGGGTCACTGACAGTGGATCGCCGGGCCTCACGGATACGAGGACATTCACCGCCACGGTATTCGCTCCATCGACTCCGGTGCTTCTGTCGCCATTGTTCGATGGACAACAATTCGGCTTCACTGTGAGCGGAACGTTCGGTCCGGATTACGTGATTGAGAGGAGTTCCGCGTTGAATCCGCTCAAGTGGATTCCGGTGTTTACGAATCTGTCGCCGGCGCTGCCATTCTCCTGGTCCACGCCCATGTCGGCAGATGACGAGAAGAACTTCTACCGAATCCGGCTTGCTCCGTGAGTTGGTCGGCTGATTCAGCTTCGGTCCAAGCGAAAGTCGCTCCCCGGGAGCCCTGAAGAACATGTCGAACATCGTACTGTTTCAGCGCTCCGCTTTTGCGCGAATATAGCGCTTCAACCGAATGTGCTGTCGCTGCGCAATGGTTTCCGGTCGGAACGAACGGATGAACTGTTTGCAGGAAAGACATTGAACTGCGAACGCGATTGCTGACGGCATCCTTCGAAAACACACACACGGACAACTTGAGAATTGAATGCAAGACAAGTTTCGCAACACATCGTCAAACCGCCCGCTTCATTTGAATCGACGCCGATTTCTTAAAACAGCCGGAGCGGCGCTCGTTCTTCCCACCATTCTGCCTTCCAGTGTTCTGGGACGGAATGGAGTCGCGCCATCCGGGAAGATTCACATGGGCGTCATTGGCTGGGGCGCCCAGGGACCGTCAAACGCAGGATCGTTTCTGGGAAATGAAGACTGCAAGATTGTCGCCATTTGTGACGTGGACAAAAACCATCTCCGCAACGGAGTGGAGGCTGTCAACAAGCGTTACGAAAACACCGATTGCGCCGGCTATTCGGATTTCCGGGAAATGCTCGAACGTTCCGATCTGGATGCGATCATGTTCGCTGTGCCGGATCATTGGCACGCGACGATTGCCATTGAAGCGGCGCGCAAGGGACTGGACATCTACGGAGAAAAACCGCTGGCGCGCACGATTGCTGAACAACAGGCGATCGTGAAGGCCGTTCACGCCAACAAGATCATCTGGCAGACCGGCTCTTGGCAGCGATCGCAAATGTCCTTCCGCAAGGCAGCGGAGATCGTTCGCAATGGATTGATCGGCGAGGTGACGCGCATCGAAGTCGGTTTGCCCGGCGGCCATGGCGATAGTGCAGCTTCGCGCCGTCTGCGTGAGGAACTTCGGGCCTTGCAAAATGGGACATCGAATCTGGCGCGAATCACGCCCGATACCGAGGGTTGGAAACTTGCCGTCGGCACGCCGCCTCCGGAGCTGGATTACGAAATGTGGATCGGTCCCGCGCAAATGGAACCGTACATCGCCGCGCGCATTCACTGGAACTGGCGCTGGAATTACAACACCGGCGGCGGCCAGTTGCTGGATTGGATCAGCCATCATTGCGACATCGCCCACTGGGGCATGGATTGGGACAACAGCGGACCGTTGGAGGTTGAAGGCGAGGGCGAGTTCCCGCCCAGCGACGCCATCTTCAACACGGCACCGCGATATCGCATCGAACTGAAGTATCCGAAGGACGTCACCATGGTGATCGCGGGCGGACATCGGGACATTCGGATGGGAACGAAATGGATCGGAAAGGACGGCTGGGTCTGGGTGGACCGCGGCGGTTTCGATGCTTCGAATCCGGAATGGAAGAAGGGCTGGTCCCTGCCGGAAGAACTGCGCAAGGTCAAGCTGTACGAATCCCGCAATCACTATCGAAACTTCTTGGATTGCGTCAAATCCCGCCAGCCAACCATCACGCCGGTGGACGTTGCGCATCATTCTGCAATTCCGGGTCACCTTGGATTGATTGCGATGATGACGAAGCGGAAGATTCGGTGGGATGCGAATGCGGAAACGATTCTCGATGATTCCGACGCAAGCAAGCTGCTCTCGCGGAGTTATCGTGATCCCTGGAAGCTTGCTTGAAAGGCCGGTTTCCTGCGCCCCCGGCGACGTAACTCAGTGTGACGTCACTCGCACATGACGTACATCATATTGTGATGCGACGGCATTTCCGCGAACAATCAAACGCTGACGTTTCAAGGAAATGATGGGGCCCGCCCGCCGGAGTTTTGAATCGTTACGCTGTCAAGTGGGGTGGGACTGCGTGTTGGAAGACTTCGGCGGCGCGGGCAATTTCATTCTGTTTACGACGTTCTGACATGCGACACGTTTTTGCTCTCTCAATCTGGTTATCTCTCGTTCTGTCCGGTTCCGCTGCTGAGGAAGTCTGCTCTTCGTGCAGTCATCGCGTAACCGTCAGTGGCAGTTTTTCACATCATCGCGATCGCACCAACGTCGTGATCCAGGGTGCAGGTGATAATGCCGCGGCGTTTCGGGAGGACATCAATGGCACCAACTTCACTGTGATCATTTCACACCTTCCGGCCGGGCGTTACACAATCGTCATCAGCGCGGCGGAAACGGTGGCGCGTGCGGCGGGCGAGCGGGTTTTTGATGTGACTTCCGGCGACCAGGTCATTGCCAAAGACTTCGATATCTTTGCAGCGGCGGGTGCAGCTCGAACGGTTGCTGCGGTAACTGGAACGGTGGAGAAGGAGGACGATTCATTGCGTGGTCCGCTTAAGCTGACGTTCGTTTCGAGCAAAGGCGCGGCGAAGTTGAACACGCTGGAAGTGAAGGATGCCTCGGGCACAGCGGTGGTGTCATTCCAGGCATCCGAACTTGCGGATGCATTTACGGCGGCGGCCCTGCGCGTTCCGGATGTGAAGGAAGCTCCGTTTTGGCGCGATCCTTCAAGGCCGTTGAAGGAGCGGGCGAATGATCTGATTCGCCGGATGTCTCTGGCCGAAAAAGTGGCGCAGCTTCAGAACGGAGCGCCCGCGATTCCGCGATTGGGTCTGCCGGCCTACAACTATTGGAACGAAGCGTTGCACGGCGTTGCAAACAATGGCGTGGCCACGGTGTTCCCCGAACCGGTTGGCGGCGCGGCGTCGTGGAATCCAAAACTGTTCCGGGAGCAGGGAAACATCATCGGCATTGAAGGTCGGGCGAAGCACAACGATTACGCCAACACAAACAACGGAGATTCGAAGTGGTGGACCGGCCTGACCTTCTGGACGCCGAACATCAATATTTTCCGCGATCCGCGATGGGGACGCGGACAAGAGACCTACGGTGAGGATCCGTTTTTGACGAGCGAGATCGGGATTGAGTTTGTGAAAGGCATTCAGGGCGATCATCCCGATTACATGCTGGCGATGGCGTGTGCGAAACATTACGCGGTGCACAGCGGGCCAGAGCGAGATCGTCATCGATTCAATGCGCAGGTGTCCGAACGCGAGCTCTACGAAACGTATCTGCCGCAGTTCGAACGTGTCGTTCGCGAAGGAAAGGTTGCAGGAGTGATGAGCGCCTACAATGCGCTGAACGGAGTTCCATGCACGGCCAGTTCATTCCTGCTCGACGATCTTCTGCGCCGTCAGTGGGGATTTGATGGGTACGTCGTGTCCGATTGCGATGCGGTTCGGGATATCTGGGGGCAGCGCCAGCATCGGTATGTCGATTCGCCCGAGAAAGCTGCGGCCCTGGCCATCAAGGCGGGCTGCAATCTGTGTTGCGGCGGTGATTACAACGCGCTCGTTCGCGCCGTGCAGCAGGGGCTTGTGACAGAGCAGGAAATCGATGTGGCGCTGTATCACACGCTGTGGACGCGGTTCCGGCTTGGGATGTTTGATCCGCCCGAGCGGGTTCCTTACAACCGCTATACGATCAAAGACAACGACACGCCTGAGCACGGACAGGTCGCTCTCGAACTCGCGCGCCAGTCACTGGTGCTGCTGAAGAATGACGGCATTCTTCCGCTGGACCGGTCCCGATTCAAACGCATCGCCGTCATTGGTCCGAACGGGAATTCGAAGACGATGCTGGAGGGCAACTACCACGGATCGGCTTCGCGTCCTGTGACGATCCTGAGTGGAATTTGTGATCTCGCGGGCCCGAACATCGAGGTGAAGTTTGCCCTGGGAAGCCCGATCACGACCAACAGGGCGACTGCAGCATGGAGCGGTCAGGACAACACGACAACGCGTCCGCTTGCGGAACTCGCGGCCGAGGCGATTGCCCTGGCGACCAATTCGGATTTGATCATTTATGTGGGCGGGATCACTCCGGCGCAGGAAGGCGAAGGGTTTGATCGGGATTCGATCGAACTGCCGGAAGTGCAGCAGAAGCTCATTCGCTCGCTTCATGCGACGGGCAAACCGATGGTGATGGTGAACTGCAGCGGATCGGCGATGGCATTGACCTGGGAGTCCGAGAATCTCCGGGCAATTCTCCAGGCGTGGTATCCGGGGCAGGCCGGCGGGCGTGCGGTGGGCGAGGTTCTCTTTGGCGAGGTCAACCCTTCAGGACATCTGCCGATCACATTCTATCGTGCCACTTCGGATTTGCCTCCGTTCACGGATTATTCGATGAAGAATCGAACCTACCGGTTTTTTGAAGGCAAACCGCTGTATGCGTTCGGCCATGGGTTGAGCTACACGAAGTTTGACTACAAGGGTGGCAAACTCAACACGAAGAAGATTGCTCCCGACGGAAAGGTGTGGGTGACGTTCACAATCAAGAACAGCGGAAAACGCGACGGTGACGATGTTGCACAAATCTATTATCGCCGCGTGAAGTCGAACGAACCCGAACCGCGACTTTCTTTGTGTGGGTTCAGCCGCGTGAGCGTGAAGCGGGGACAATCGGTCGATGTGACCGTGGAGATTCCGGCCGAGCGATTGCGGCGATGGGACACGCAAACGAAGCGATACGTGGTCGAGCCGGGAGATTACGAAATTCTTGTTGCCGCGGCCTCTGATGATATCCGGCTGAAACTGCCGGTCAAAGTTGCCGCGCAATAAACGATCCCGCTGAAGCGCCGGACAGAATCAATTCGTCGATGCCGCGACCGACATAGTTTGAGTCGCGGCATTTGTCTTCATTGAACTGCTGGATTTCCACGGGCCGTGCTGGCAGACGGGCGGCGAAGTTGTACGACACTCATCGTATTTCTGGCAGTTCTCTTTATTGCTAAGGTCAGGCAGTGGCATGTCGAAATTTACCCAACTCAGCCGGCATCAGCCGATAAACCCGATTCCCAGCATGGTTTCCTGCAATCTATTCTCGCGTGAGCGAACACGCTCTGCGTTCACATTGATCGAACTGCTTGTGGTGATCGCGATCATTGCAATTCTCGCGGCGATGCTGCTCCCGGCTTTGGGGCGTGCAAAACTGAAGGCCACCCAGGCAACGTGTCTGAGCAATCAGAAACAGCTGGCGCTGGCGGGAACCATGTACGCCTCCGACAACAACGGGAAAGTGCTTTGCATGGAAGAGGGGGGAACGATACGCAACTTCGCGGGCGGATTCTGGGGTGGTCCCGGCGGGCCTACGTTGACAGGGAACACGGACCAAATGCTCACTCAGGTGAAAAATCAACTCTCGGTGAACAATCCACTTTATCAATACGCGCCATCTGCGGGAGTTTATGCCTGCCCCGGTGATTCACGTTTGAAACAGTCCACCCTCGCTTCAGGATGGGCTTACGGCAGCTATTCCCATTCGCAGAACTATGGCGGAGAACAATACAACTCCTACTGGGGCGCTGGCGGTTCGATCCGAAATGAATCGGCTATTCGCAATGCGTCTCAAACATTCATGTTTGTCGAAGATGCCGATTCGCAGGGGCGCGGTTGGAATGTTGGCACATGGGCAGTCCAGTGGAACCGCAACGCGCGATCCGCGAATAATGCCCATGCTCAATCTTTTACATGGCTGGATCCAATCCCGATGTATCACGGCAATGCCAGCACATTCGGTTTTGCGGACGGTCATGCCGAGGCGCGCAAGTGGAAGGATGGAAATCTCATCAGGGCGGGTCTGGCCGCGGCTGCGGGTCGTCCGACTGGATTCCCAAGCGGCAATCCGAACTCGGGAAGCGATTACGACTACATTTACATGAACTACCAGTTTCCGGGCTGGGCGGACTGATCGTGGTATTGTCGCGAATTTGATTCGGTTTTTCGCGCGATCGAACTCGATTGAAATGCTTTATTGTCGAACCGATTGCGACTAAGATCGCGCCGATGTGTCTGCTTCCTTTACAGGCATTCGGTTGTCGCACTGCGCTTCATTCACTCCGCAATCCGGTTCTTTGCATCCTTGCCGTCGCGTTGTTCGTGCTCGGCATCTGCTCCTCTCCGGCTGCAAGCATCACGAACCTGGCGCAGCTCAATCAGCGACTCGCCCGCGATAAATATTTTGTCGACAGTATTCATCTGACGGGACAGGTCTTCGCCTGCGACACGAACACGGGGGCGATGATTCTGCAGGATTCGAGCGGTGTGGTTTTTCTCGAAGTAAACAGCCTGGGAGAACAGTTCAAGGCGGGCGACCAGATCGAGATTTCTGCCGATCCTGCGTTCGTTTCCATCGGAGAGCTCGGAGTTTTTCTGGCAGCACCGCCGCTGGTGAACAACGACGGTGTTCACGCCATGCAAACGGTCAGCCGAAGCCAGTTTCTCAAAGCCGGCAGATATCCGGTGCGAATCGACTGGTTCAACCAGTTGGGCGGAGGGCTTCTCGATATTTCGGCGGGGATTCGAATTCCCACCGCCGGTAGCAGTGGACGTGAAGCGGCCCAGTTTCGCGCAGAAAAGGCATCCTATTTTCACGGTTCATGGTTTCGGCTTCCAAATTTCCAGATGCTCCAGCCGGTCAAGACTGCTTCGGTTTCCACTTTCGATGTCTCGAATCGCACACGCGTGCCGTTGTCAGGAATTCAATTTGACGGCTTTTTGAATATTCCCGAAGACGGCGAGTATCTGTTCGAACTGACGTCGGACGACGGGAGCCGCATCTGGCTCGGACCCACGAGCGTCGCTGCAAAAAGAATCGGCATTGGACCATCACCCACACCTGTTTTGTCCGAGATCGGCGCGAAGATGCAAAGCCTGGACGAAGTCAGGCTGTCCACTGTTGAAGGGCGCGTCAGCTTTGTTTCAAGCGAAGGAAAAGGTCTGAGACTGGAATTGCGCTCCGACGAACGGTCCATTGCGGTGGCTGTCGCTTCGGCGGGTTCGTTGACATCAGTCGATTTGCTGAATGCGCGGGTTCGCATTTCGGGCCTCGCGGGAAGCGTGTTGACGGAGGATCAGAAAACAGTGCTGGGAACGCTCACCGCCGTCAGCGTCAAGGACCTGTCCATTCTTCAGCCTCCGCCCGGATCCCGGGTCGTTTCAGACGTTCTCAAGAGTGTCATCGATGTGCACAATCTCAGTCGCGATGTCGCCGCACGTCGGATTCCAGTGGATATCCGTGGTGTTGTTACCGCGGTGGCGCAGGGATTCGATCGCTGGATGGTGGTTCAGGACGAAACGCGGGGCGTGTTTGTGCGGTTGGATTGGGTGGATGCCGCAGTTCAGGTTGGGGAACGTTGGGAAGTGTCCGGCCACACGCAACCCGGCGATTTTGCTCCAGTGATCGTCGCCAGGAGAACGAAGTTTCTTGGGCGCGGACGTTTTCCGCAACCGGCGCGTCCGTCCGCTGCGCAGCTTTTGAACGGAAGCCTGGATGTTCAGTGGGTGGAGTTTCAGGGCGTGGTGACGGGAGTGGAGACGAACCGGCTGGCTCTGTTGATGACGGATGGTCGCCAGGAGATTGCGATTCATGGGGCCAGTGAGGATGATCTCAAGCATTACGAAAATGCCCTTGTGCGGATTCGCGGCACGTTATTTTCGCTTTGGGATGCTGAGACGCATGAAGTGCAGATTGGGCGCGTGGTGATGCATAACGCATCCATTTCCGTTGAGAACCCTGCCTCGCAAAATCCATTCGACGCCCCTGAGAAAACGCCGCGAGGACTTTTCCGTTTCGACGCCGAAGCAACGCCTTTGCAAAGAGTCAAGGTGCGCGGGCTGGTGACCTACGCCAATGCCAGGCGAGTCTTTCTCGAACAGGGATCGGGAATCGAAATTCATTCCAAGGGCGACGTTGATTTCAAGGCCGGCGATTTGGTTGAGGCTGTCGGTTATCCCGGAATTTCCAAAGGCGGACCGCAGTTGCGTGAGGCAGTGCTGCGTCGCATCGGATCGGCGCCTTTGCCGCAGGCGCCCCAGTTGTCGGAGTCCGAATCGCCGGACGAAAGACTGGTATCCACGCGGATTCAAATTCGTGGACTGCTCGTTGGTCTCCACAAGGAGGCGGACCATGTGGTGCTTCAGATTCAGGCGTCCCGTCACCTTTATCTCGCGTATGTCAACGAGCCCAGACTGATGGAATCGTTGCGCCTTGGAAGCAGGCTGTTGCTGACCGGCATTTATGTTGCCGGTGCGACCGGCGGGGTCCCATTGCGGGATGCGCCTCACTTTCAGTTGCTCGTCAATTCACCCGCTGATGTCGTCGTGTTGTCCCGTCCGTCGTGGTGGACGCTTCCCCGGTTGCTTTCAGCCCTGGGAGTATTGCTCGTGATTCTGGCGCTCAGCGCCATCTGGATTGCTCAACTGCGGCGGAAGGTGGCGCAGCGGACGGCGCAGTTGCAGGAGGAGATTCGCGAGCGCGAACGCATCGAACGCCAGCATGCCCTGGAGGCGGAACGTTCCCGGATCGCACGAGACCTGCACGATGATCTCGGCTCTCGCCTCACCGAAATCAACTTCCTCGCGAGCACATCCGGCTGGCCCAGTGCGGATGCCGACCGGTTCAATACCTTGAATGCGATTGGCGAAAGGGCGCGCGATCTGGTGAAGGCGCTGGATGTGATCGTTTGGGCGGTTGATCCGGAGGACAATTCCCTTCAGTCGGTGGCTGATTATCTCAGCGGATACGCCCGGGAATATCTGGCCCGCACCCCGATCCAGTGCCGGTTCAAAATTCCGATGGCGTTTCCGGACGTCACCATCGACGGCCGCATCCGGCACGAACTGTTGATGGTTGTTAAAGAAT
This sequence comes from uncultured Verrucomicrobia subdivision 3 bacterium, assembly GCA_937890005.1. Taxonomy (GTDB): domain Bacteria; phylum Verrucomicrobiota; class Verrucomicrobiia; order Limisphaerales; family DASXHY01; genus DASXHY01. The sequence goes on from CALBZA010000017.1 coordinate 154,538, forward strand.
CGTTGAACAATATTTTGCGCCATTCGAATGCGACCGAGGTGAAGTTTCAGATGTCGGTCGGTGAAGAGCTGGAAATTTCCATTGCAGACAACGGGAAGGGCTTCAACGCAGAGGTTGACCGGGACGGTCATGGACTCAAGAATTGCGCGGCGAGGCTGAAGGACGTTGGGGGATCGTGTGAGATCATCTCCGGCGCAGAGCAGGGGACAACTGTTCGAATCCGCATCCCGCTCGCCTGCCCGGCAGCAACGCCAAAGGAATGAAATTATGAACGCCGTACAAACCGCAGAACGCGCCGCCTGTGACTCTTCAGGCGCGTGCAGTCGCAAGACTCACGATCCCATGCAAAGTCAAACCACGGAAACTCAACCCATCACGCGGGTGGCCCTTGTCGAGGACAGCAACACGCTTCGACAGTGCCTGGCGCGACTGATCTCGCGGACTCCCGGCATGAAATGCGTTTGCTCCTGCGGGACGGCGGAGGAGGCGTTGATTGAAATTCCAAAGGCTCGTCCGGATGTGGTTCTGATGGATATCCATCTTCCGGGAGAATCGGGCATCGTTTGCACGGCGCGGCTTCGCGATCTCGTTCCCCAGCCACAGATCATCATGCTGACCGTGTACAACGACATCAAAGTGGTGTTCGAGGCATTGAAGGCCGGAGCCTGCGGTTACGTTTTGAAACGTTCGGAAGAGAAGGAAATTCTCGCCGCGATCGCCGAGGTTCGGTCCGGCGGAGCACCGATGACCAGTGAAATCGCGCGCATGGTGGTTCGTTCATTCATGGAACCGGCGCGGGAACCGCTGGCCAAGACAGAGCAGCTCTCAACACGCGAGATGGAGATTCTCGCGCTTCTGGCGGAAGGTCTGAGCAACAAGGAAATTGCGGCAAAGCTGTTCATCAGTCCGGGAACTGTTCGCGGACACCTGATGCACATTTACGAGAAACTGCATGTGCGATGCCGGACGGAGGCTGCCATGAAGTACATGAAATCCCATCCTGTACTGCCCAAGAAGATTTAGAACGGAATTGTTTCCAGAGCTCCTGGCCTCAGCATAAGTTCAGGCAGAACATTTCGTTCTGACTGTTTTCCTGTCGTTTTGTTCTCCGGTTGAATGACGTTCGAGTTGGTCGATTCAGATCGAAATCGGTTTGTCGGTTCTTCTTCGGATTCTTCATAAAATAAAACAGATGGAACATGACGTACGTCATGTTCCCGAGGTTGCTTTCGCCCTGCTATCGTCCACCCACATCCGAGAAATAGCCACGCGTTGGAAGGTGCCGCCCGGGGAAATGATCGGTTAAGGGGCACACCGGCGAACGCGTGGCAACACCATCCAATCCAACAACCAAACAGAATCAGAGAAGCGTTATGATAAATCTCTTGTTAAATGCGGTCGGCAGTCGCTTCGGCAGGCTCGCAGCCGGCCTGGCGCTGGGACTCACCGTCTCTCCGAACGGGGCGCAAGCAGCGCCGAGTTATTCGGCGGCGGCCCTGGCCAATGGTCCGGCTGGCTTCTGGCAGTTGAGCGAAACCGGCGATCCATCAACCGGAACCCTGTCCGCAGCCGATTCCAGTGGCAATGGCCTTCACGGCACCTATGGAATCTCGTCATACAACGGATATTACAACGTATTGAGTCCGCAACCGCCCCAATACCAGGGCTTCGCGGTTAATCAGGGTGCGCTTCAGACTACTCCGGGCGACATCAATTCGGTAGTAACACTCCCGGCATTGAATCTCAGCTCCACGGTTGTCGATACAACGATCGCGATGTGGATCAACCCGTATCAACAGCCGCCGGCGGACGGCGGTTTGTTCTTTGATCGCAGCGGTGGTGCCTCGACGGCTGGTTTCGGTTTTGGGGGACAGGATACGACCTTGGGTCTGACGCGGCTGGGATATAACTGGAACGACAGCAACAGCACCTGGAGTTGGAACTCCGGCCTTTATCCACCCATTGGATCATGGTCGTTCGTGGCATTGGTGGTTCAGAGCAACAGGGCGACTGTCTATCTATACTACATTGATCCAAATACATCGGAACCGGTTCTCGCGTCAGCGGTGAACAACGTCAACCACTCCCCGGTGACGTGGAGCGGTCCCGGACCGAGGTGGATCGGTGGCGACCAAAACAACGTCAATCGCACATTCCCCGGGCAGATTTCCGGTGCGGTCATCTACAATAAAGCGCTCACAGCCGATGAGCTTCTTGGCATGTTTGCCGGGGGCCTTGGCGTGAACGGGTTTGCGCCCTCAGTGACCGCACACCCCAAGAACCAATACGCTCTCGCGGGTTCGACGATTTCGCTTCGGGCAACGGTCGGTGGCAGCGGCCCGCTGAGCTACCAGTGGCAGCTGAATGGTGTCAACGTGAACACTCTGCCCAACAGCGCAAATTATGTGGGAGCAAACTCGAATGTTCTGACAATCGCCAACATTTCGGCTTCTGAAACGGGAACGTATCGTTTGGTTGTCACGAATCTCCAGGGTACCGCGATCAGCAGCAATGCTACGGTCACCATCCAGGCGCCTGCTTTGGTGGGCAAGTGGTTCACCAATGGCACGCTTGAAGATCTTTCGGGTTTCTCACCCGCTGGCACTCACGATGCCACGCCGATCGGCTCCTTCGATTATTCATTCTCAAGCGATGTTCCGAACGGCAAGTCTGGCCAGTCGATCGCGTTGGCGAACGGCACCGGCATTTCCATCCAGAACTCGTCCACTTTCGATGTGAACTATGTGGATACCTTCGACGAACGAATCAACAATGCATTCTCCGTGGCGGTCTGGGCGAAGGGATGGCCGACTGCGTGGAGTCCATTCGTGTCGAAGTATGGTGAAACCACTCCGAATCCGTCGGGTGGATGGCAGCTGCGCCAAAACGGACAGAACAATCAGAATCCCCTCTTTACGGTTCGCGGTGCAGCTGGATCTGTTGCGCTCGGCACCGCACCGTTCAACAATCCGGAAGATCTTGCTGCGGCAGGATTGAATCTGGGCGATGACACGAACAACTGGCATTACTACGTCGGCACCTACGATGCATCGACAGGCGTCCGCAGCCTCTATGTGGACGGCATTCTCCGTGCGCAGATCACAAACGGTGTGCTCTACTCCCTGTCACCGGCCGCGTTCCTTTGCATCGGCGCCCGCGACAGCGGCAACGGCAACTACGGAAGCTACTTCAACGGTCTGATCTATGATGCGCGAATCTACAATTATGCGCTGAGTCCTTCGGACGTTCTCGGAGAGTACGGCGTTGTTCCGCCGACAGTCGCTGTTCAACCGCCGGCATCCGTGGCCGTGCTTCCTGGCAGGTTTGTGACCCTGAGCACAACCGCCAGTGGAACTCCGACGCTTGGATATCGCTGGCAGCGGAATGGAACCGATGTGAGTCTCCTGCCGAACAGCACCAACTACATTGGTGCCAATTCCAACGTGCTGACCATTCTCAATGTCTCGGCAAATGAGACCGGCACCTATCGTTTGATCGTGACCAACCTGTATGGCACGGCCATCAGCAGTGATTCGGTGGTCACCCTCGCCGAAGCGAAGCTCGTCGGCCACTGGTTCAAGACTGCCACCCTGGCAGATATCTCCGGCTTCCGTCCCGCCGGCACGCATGACGGCATGGCTATCGGCGCCGGTGATGTGACATTCGTGGATGATGTGCCTCCAGGTTTCACGGGTCAGTCCGTCCGGTTTGCGAACAGTTCGGGTGTTTCCATTCAGAACTCCTCGACGGTTGAAGCTAATTACACGAACACATTCGATTCTGTCATCCGCAACTACATGACGGTTTCGTTCTGGGCGAAAGGCTGGCCGGGACAATGGAATCCGTTCGTGGCGAAATACGGTGAAACCACTCCGAATCCGTCGGGTGGATGGCAGATCCGCCGTCAGAATGACGCGGACAACGTTGCCTGGACCATTCGTGGCGCGGGTGGAACAGTCGTGGTCGGACAGGCGGTGTTCGGCAACGCTGAAGATACCGCAACCACGGGCTTGACCCTGAGCAGCCAGGCCGGTGTGTGGCATCACTACGTCGGAACCTACAATGCAGCTACGGGCGTTCGAACGCTCTTCGTTGACGGTGTTGTGAGGGCCTACGCGACGAACAACGGGTTGTATGCCCTGGCTCCAGACGCGTACCTGACGGTCGGTGCGCGCGATACCGGCAGCGGCAACTACGGGAACTTCTTCAACGGACAGATCTACGATCTGCAGATCTACAACTATGACCTCAGCACCAACGAGGTTCTGGCAATGATCCCGGATCCGGTGATCGTGGCGAATCCGCCGGCGACGCGCACTGCCTACGAAGGCACTACGATGCAGCTCACCGTTTCCGCCAGAACCCTGGCGACCCCTGTCACCTATCAGTGGCAGTTCAACGGCAATGACCTGTCCAACGGAAACCTGAGCGGTGCGGTTGTCTCGGGAGCCAACTCCAACGTTCTGACGATCGCAAACGTGACGTCCGGCGTAGCTGGAGTCTATCGCCTGGTGGTTACAAGCCCTGCGGGTTCTGTGATCAGCAGTAACTCGACGGTGACCGTTCTTCCTATTGCCAATCCGCCGGGAGCCAATCTCGTCGGCGCTTGGATCACTGGCGATGCCACCCTTGCGGATACCTCCGGTTATCGGCCTGCGGGCACGCACGACGGATATGGAGTGACCGGCGCGGGAATTCCGGCAACCGGATACGCCTTCACCAACGACGTGCCTCCTGGCAAGACGGGCCATTCGCTCACGTTCATTGGCAACACGGCGATCGCCATCACCAACTCGTCCACGCTCGATGGCGGGTATATGGATACATTCGATGCCGGTCTCACCAGCATGACGGTGATGACATGGGCCAAGGGTTGGCCCGGTGGCGGGTGGGATCCGTTTGTTTCGAAGTGGGGTGAGAGCGGCCTGGGATGGCAGCTCCGGCGAAACGGTGGAAGCAACCCGACATGGACCGTACGTGGTACAGGCGGCGTTGAAGACATGTGGGCCGGAGACCTCTCCATGGGTAATGATGGTCAGTGGCATCACTATGCTGGAACCTTCACGTTCGATGGAGTGACTGGTGTGCGGAACCTCTATGTGGACGGCGTTTTGCGCGCCACGCAGGCCGAAGTCGCGTCCTACGTGGGGTCTGACATGTCGCACCTGACCATTGGTGGCCGGGATAACGGTGGCAACAACTTCGGCAATTACTTCACCGGAGGAAGGATCTACGGCGTTCGGATCTACAACGTTGCCCTCAGCGAAGCGCAGATCAACAGCTTCCGTCTGTCGCCGGTAACGCCGATGTTCACCGCACCGCCGGCACTTCACGGAAACAAGTTCGTGATCAGCTGGAGCGGCGGCACTCTGCTTCAGTCCACGAATGTGGCTGGTCCGTGGGTGCCTACCGGCGCCACGTCACCGTTCACGAATGACGTCACGACTGCTCCGCAAATGTTCTACAAGCTGAGCACTCCGTAACGCTTCGACGAATCGAATAAAATCAGAGAGGCAGAGGGTCGCACCTCTGCCTCTCCTTGTTGAACGGACAGGCATGAATTCGTTTGGAGGAAATGAAGGCAGGAACGCCCGGCTTTGTCTCGTTCCCGGCGCGAACGAGCTCCTGATTTTCTGCCAACGAACGGATTATCGAGCGCATGTCCGAATTCAAACGATACGCCCTCAAACTGACTGATCGTTCCGCCTCGCGTCATGTGGACCCTCTTTCAGGAATTTCTCCGCTTCTGTGCGCGGGAAAAAAAGTGGTGGCTGCTGCCACTGGTTGCCCTTCTGCTCACACTCGCCGCGGTTCTGATCTTTGCGACCAGTCACGGCGTGGTTTGGTTGATCTATCCGTTCTTCTGAAGCATGGCGCGCTGGCGAAATATCCTTGGGATTTCCGCCTTCTATCATGATTCCGCCGCCGCGTTGATTTGCGATGGCCGGATCGTCGCTGCTGCTCAGGAAGAACGCTTCACGCGAATCAAAAACGATTCCAGCTTTCCGCGAAGTGCCATCACCGCCTGTCTGCAACAGGCGCGAATCTCGCCGGGCGAGCTCGATGCAGTCGTCTTCTACGACAAACCTATCCTCAAGTTCGCCCGCATTCTGGAAACCTTCCTGGCAATCGCGCCATCCGGCTGGCGGACGTTTCCGACGGTGATGTCGAACTGGCTCGGCGAAAAGCTGGATCTCCGGAAGACGATTCGCACTGAGCTTCCGGAAATGCGGCGCGACTGCGCCATTCTCTTTACGCAGCACCATCAGGCTCACGCAGCGAGTGCATTCTATCCCTCGCCATTCGACGAGGCTGCCGTGTTGACGATCGACGGCGTGGGCGAATGGGCGACGACAACCATTGCCATTGGCCGGGGTGCCGAAATCACGATGCTGAGCGAACTGCGTTTTCCGCATTCGCTTGGGTTGTTGTACTCCGCGTTCACTGCCTACTGCGGCTTTCGAATCAATTCCGGCGAATACAAGCTGATGGGCCTCGCTCCTTACGGCGAACCGAAACACGCGGACGCAATCTACCGGCATCTTGTGGAACTGAAGCCTGATGGATCGTTTCGGTTGAATCTGGATTACTTCGATTTCCTTGGCGGAACCGTGATGACCAATGATCGCTTTCATCGTTTGTTCGGTGGCCCGCCCCGTCGCGATGGAGATCCGATCGAACAAAGGCACATGGATGTCGCCCGCTCGATTCAACTCGTGTGTGAGGAGATGATGCTGCTCATGGCCCGGCATACCCGAAAGCTGACCGGTTCCAGGAACCTCTGTCTGGCGGGCGGAGTTGCTCTCAACTGTGTGGCGAACGGAAGAATTCTTCGTGAAAAGATATTTGATCGGATTTGGATTCAACCGGCCGCCGGTGATGCCGGGGGGGCGATTGGAGCGGCTCTGTCGGCCTGGTATGGCCAGGAGCCGTGGTTGGCGAAGAGCCGCGATTCCATGGGCGGTGCTCTGCTGGGACCGGAATACTCCGATGCGGAAATCGAATCGACCTTGAAGGCGCACGGCGCCGTTTACTCGCGGTGTTCCGATGAGGAGCTTCTGGAGAAGACAGCGCGCCTCCTTGCAAACGAGATGGTCGTTGGATGGTTTCAGGGACGAATGGAATTTGGTCCGCGCGCATTGGGCAACCGTTCCATTCTCGGGGACGCCCGTTCACCGCGAATGCAGTCCGTGATGAACCTGAAGGTGAAGTTCCGGGAATCGTTCCGTCCGTTTGCTCCTGTGGTGAGGCGGGAACGGGTGGCCGATTATTTCGAGCTGGATGAAGAATCGCCCTACATGCTGCTGGTCGCTCCGGTGCGGACCGAATTGCGCAAACCGGTTCCGTCGGACAGCCGTGGTTTCGACCGGCTCAAACAACAGCGCTCCACGATTCCGGCGGTGACTCACGTCGATTTCTCGGCACGGATTCAGACCGTCACGAGGGAGACCAATCCGCGGCTCTACGATCTGCTGCTGCGTTTCGAGCAGGAGACCGGATGCGGTGTTCTTGTGAACACATCATTCAACGTTCGCGGCGAACCGATGGTCTGTACACCGGATGATGCCTATCGATGTTTCATGAACACCGAGATTGATTTTCTGATCATTGGCAACTATATCCTGGATCGTTCAACCCAACCTCAAACCCTGATCGAACGGCGCGTCGCGCCGCAACCCGACTGATGAAACTGCATTTCAAGGAAGACCCCCGTGAATGGCGCAAGATGACTCTGCTGGGATTGATCGGACCGACGGTTCTGACCGGCGTTCTGGCAGGCTTCGATGCTATCTCGTGGATGTGTGCAAGCGTTGTCTGGTGCCTGATCGCCTTCGTCGCTGTGTGCGCTGTGCTTCGTCCAACCTGGTTTCGGCGGCATTATCGGTTCATGACCTGGATCGGATTTCACATAGTCCGGCTGTTCGGTTGTGTGGTTCTGGGTTTGATTTTCTTTTTCATCGTCACGCCCATGGGATGGCTGCTGCGGCTGGCAAGGAAGGATCTGCTCGACATGAAATGGAAAACCAGCCGGCACAGTTTCTGGGTTTCAGCCCGGCCAAAAAGTTCGCTGGAAGAACTCTTCTGACGCATGAACCGCAAAGGAGCGAAACGGACGGATCGCGCGAAGGTCGGGAAAAATACCGCCGAGCCGATCTCGAAACGAAAGTTGTGGTGTTTCCGGCTGATGGCCCTGATCGTTCTGCCGCTGATCTGCGTGACCGTTTTTGAAGTGGCGCTTCGAGTGGGAGGATTCGGATATCCCACGGGGTTTTTGTTGAAGTCAACGAATCGCGGCGAAAAGACGTTCGTTCAGAACAATCAGTTCGGCTGGCGTTTCTTCGGTCCACGCGCATCGCGACAGCCCGCTGCGCTTTCAATTCCGCGTGAGAAAGCGCCCGACACCGTAAGGGTTTTTGTTTTTGGAGAATCGGCGGCATACGGTGATCCGCAGCCACGCTTCGGCCTGCCCCGAATGCTCGAAGCGATGCTTTCCCTGCGGCATCCCGGGAAGAAATTCGAGGTTGTGAATGCCGCGATGACCGGCATCAATTCGCACGTCATCCGGCCGCTGGCCGCCGACTGCCGAAAAGCCGGTGCGGACGTCTGGGTGATTTACATGGGCAACAACGAAGTGGTCGGTCCGTTCGGCGCGGGAACGGTGTTTGGAAGCCAGACATTGCCGCTCCCGCTCATTCGCGCCGGACTGGCCGTCAGAGAAACCCGCTCAGGGCAGTTGATCGATTCCATCTGGCGCGCGAGGCAGAACGATGCTGCCGGCAATCGGGCATGGGAAGGAATGCGGGCTTTCATCCGGCATACCGTCGCGGCTTCCGATCCGCGGCTCGATGCGGTCTATGAAAATTTTCAACAGAACCTGGAGGATATCATCGACGCAGGGCGCAGTCGTGGCGCCAAAATTGTGCTCAGCACGGTTGCGGTGAATCTTCGGGACTGCGCTCCGTTTTCATCGCAACACGGTGCGGGGTTTTCCGAGGCTCAACGAAATGAATGGCAGCAATGGTTCGAAGCCGGAGTGAAGGCGCAGGTTGCGGGCGATCATCGTTTCGCCGCCGAGCAGTACGAACGGGCGATCAGGATCGATGGAGATTTTGCCGAGCTTCGATTTCGTCGCGCCCAATGCGCACTCGCTTTAAATGATGTTACAAAAGCTCAGCTGGAGTTTTCGGCCGCGCGCGATCTCGATGCGCTGCGCTTTCGTTGCGATCGCCGGTTGAACGAGATCATCAGGCGACAGGCAGGAAACGGAGTTATTCTCGTCGATGCGGAAAATGAATTTGCCCGGGCGAGTTCCGGCGGCGTTCCCGGCGGAGAATTGTTTTTCGAACATGTTCATTTCACGTTCGCAGGAAATCATCTGCTTGCGCGCCTGATGGCGGAAAAGGTCGAGCAGGCTCTGGGCATTTCCGGGGCGGGACAGTGGCCGGGAGTTGCAGAATGCGCTAAATCGCTTGGATACACTGCGCGCGACGAGCAGATGGTTTTGACCGATGTTCAGGGACGCCTCTCCGACGCACCCTTCACGTTTCAGTTCAATAACACACAACAGCGCGAGCGGTTGGTGGAAGCAATTCGGGCCCTGCCGATGCCGAATTCGGCAGAGTCGATCCGGGCCGCGGATGTGGCCGTCAAATCGGCGCTGGAACGGCGTCCGAACGACGCGGTGCTTTGGGAACTCCTGGCGGAGATCAAGCAGGCGGGCAATGATCCGGCCGAGGCATTGAGGGCGGCGCAACGTTCGCTCGAGATCGTGCCCAGCAACGTCGGTGTCTGGATTGCGAGCGGCGTTTTGCTGGCGCAGAAGGACGAGCTGGATGAGGCGATTCGGTCGTTTCAGCAGGCTCTGACGCTGGATCCGCAGGCAGTGCCGGCGAGGCACAACCTTGCGTTGTGCTTTGAAAAATTGGGGCGAAGGGAGGCTGCCGAAAATGAATTCAAGCGAGCCCTTGCAGTGCGTCCCGAATACGGCACCGGATGGCTGGCGCTGGGACAGCTTTACGAAAAGATGGGTCGCACTGAGGATGCGGATTCCTGTTTTGGAAAGGCGCTGTCCAATCGCGTCAATCAGGCGGACGACCTGGCAACCCTCGCGCGTTTTTGTGTCAGCCGGAAATGGATGGATTCCGCAGCCACAAACTTTGCCGCAGCGATTGAATTGCGTCCGAACGACGTCCGTTTGCGGATCGAATTCGGACGCGCGCTGATTCAGCTCGGACGTCACGAGGACGCATTGCGCGAGTTTCAAACGGCTGTGGAACTGGCGCCATCTGAAACCCAGCCGCGCTTGCAACTCGGAATTCTTCTGGGCCGGCTCAGAAGACCTGATTTGGCCGAGAAGGAGTTCCGGGAGGCAGTGCGTTTGAACGGTGAACTGATCGAAGCGCGCGTGAATCTTGGGATCGCTTTATTCCAGCAGCAGCGTTTCGATCTCGCACTGGCCGAGTTTGAAAACGTGCTTCGACGGAATCCGAACGAAACCAATTCGCTGCGTTATATCCGCCAGATGCAGGCTCAACAATTGTCGGCACAGCAAACGACAGAACCGGCGCGCTTTGAACAGCAGAGCATGCAGAGATGACTGCTGAATCCGAAGCGGATCAAAGCCAGAGTCGGATCACAGTTTATTGAACGTCCAGCGGCACTTGTCGCTCTTCGGATCGAATCGCGTGAGTGAAGGTGTGCTGACTCCAGGTGCCGCGAGAACCAGCGGTTCATTCGAACCCGGCACAGCCTTCGGCATGATGCGATACGTTCCATCCGTCAACTGATCGATTCGCCACAACTGCTCCGGCGCGCCCGTGAATTCGGGAACTGTCACCAGCTCCGCGTCTTTCGTCGCAGCCAGTGCGCGACCGGTTTCTGCGAGAGTGATCTTGAAGTAGGGCGATCCAGGATAACCGCCGGCATTCGTGACACTGGTAATGGTCCATTGCTGGTGCGGACGAACCATGAAGTCGCCAAGGCGCAGTCCAATTTCACCGGACGGCCAGTTGGTCGAAACTTCGGCCAGTGTCTGGTGCGGAACAGAGGTGAGGGGACCTGCTGGCGGACGGTTCCATCCTGGTCCGCCGCCAGGCCCCGGCGCATTGGTTGCAACCGGTCCGCTCATTTCGCGAGGTCTGCGGAAATTAGGCATGCGAACGCTATCCACGGCGAGCTCAAGTGCGTAGCCGCCGCGCTCCGATTGGATCATGTAGGTTCCATCCTGGAAGTTGTCTCCCGCCACGGGCCAGCCGTCCTTCCAGAGCAAAGGCCGAATATCCAGAACGCTGCGACCGCTGCGGTCGAGGTCTGCCTCGTAGTGACAGGAAAACTTCTGCACGCCATCGCCCAGATCCAGCAGTCCAAAATGGCCGGGGCCGATGAAGCGCCCACTCGCCGCCACCACTAGCTTTCCACCACCGCGGAGCATGTCCATTCCCATGTTGTCCAGGTAAGGGCCGGTGACTTTTTTGGAGCGTCCGACGCGGATGTTGTAAGTGGAGTTAGCGCCGTCGCAGCAGGTGCCGTGTGTGCCGAGCAAATAATACCATCCATCCCGATAGATCAGAGCGCTGGCTTCGCAATCGATGGCAATGTTCACGGGTTCATTGCCTTCAACGCGGTGGCCGGTTTTCGGATCCAGCTCCACCAGCCTGATGTAACCGAAGTAGGTTCCATACGTGAGCCAGAGGCGGCCGTCGTTGGGATCGAGCAGCAGCGACGGATCGATCGCGTCGCAATCTTCAAGGCCATCGCTTGAAGCGACAACCACGGGTTCGGAGTATTTGAAATCCGGCGATTGCGGATCGAGCGTCTTGTTCCACATCGTGAGAATTCTTCCGGAATGTCCTCCGCCCAGTCCGCCTCCGGTCGCACCGTAGGTGACCAGGTAACGATCGCCAATCTTCAACACGTCCGGTGCCGCGCCGCCGCCCGGTCGGACCGCGCCGCCGCGCCACGTCCAGCCGTCATCGGAGATCAATCCGCCGCCGCCGGTTCCGAACGTGTAATATTTGCCGTCGCAGATTGCGATGGTGGACGGATCGTGAATGTAGGGCTCACCGTTGAGCGCCGCCGCCTGGCTGGAGGATTCACATGCGAGCGCGACGACTGCGGCTGCGAATAGCTTGGAAGATTTCATAAACAGGTCAGAAGAGCAGGGGGCGGTTGATCAATTTCCGGTTTTTTCGAGATTGATGACGAAATCGCGGACGGGCTGGTCGTTTTCGTCAATGAAACGGACGCAGAAATCGCTGAGGCCGGGACCGTTGATGACTGCACCGCGAATCACATTGCGGCCTTTCTTCAAGGTGACCCGTTTGGAAACGCAGTCGTCCATGACCATGCGCCTGTCTGTGAAGAGCGAAACGGCCTCCTCGCCGTTGAGCCACCACATCGACGCGGAATTGGAGCCGACTGCGAGCCTCACGTTTTGAATTTCGCGCGGACAATCGATGACTGTCACGGCCCAGAAAACGACGCCGTAGGTTCGCTTGTTCAAGCCGGACGCAAAGCGAAACACCTTCACGTTCCAGTTCCGCGAATCCATTGCATGCCAGGTCAGTTCTTCGCCGCCAACGGTCACCTTGTCGCCGCTTTTAGGCACATCAAGCAGCTGGTTGTGGAGTTCATATTCCTTGAAAGCGTTTCGAACGTAGCTCTCCGTGAAGCCGGCGTTGCTCCGAATCGGTTTGTTGATCGGCTCCAGCAAAAGCCAGCGTTGAATGAATCCGTCCGGATCCGGCGGAAGGGGCGTGGACGTCGCCGGCTTGAAATGCAATTCAAGATCGCGCGAAGCTGCAGCGGGCTCTGCTGCAGTGAGCGGCTTGGTCAGGACGGATGAAAAGATCAGCGCCAATCCGGCGGTAATGCAGAGCGTTTTGGTTGGGAGCATACGTTGGATTCCGATTTTGTTGCACGACACCTGGCGGACGTTGTGTGGAGCAGCCAGGAACGAACGGCCGGATTGTCTTCTGAATCGACGACAAAGAACCATATGACGTTCGTCGTACCTGAGCTCCGAATTTTTCACGAAGAAAAAACAATCCCGTGCAGGAATGCTCGCGGCGACGCACTCCTGCACGGGACCTCAATCAAAGCCCGTTTCACCCAATGGAATCAGAGCATGCAAAGGTGTTCAGACTAATTCACCTTCGCGGGCTTACCGGAGGCTGATCTTGAATACGACCGCAATGTCGCTGGCGAGTTGCTCCGGCTTTTCGATCAGCAGTGATTCCGCATTCTGTGACCATTTGATTTGCTCCTGGCTGCCGAGCAGTTCGATTTTGCTGATCGATTTCTCCAGCAACTTCGCGTCTTTGCCGAGCGACTTGACGCTGATCGCAGCGGTCGGCTTGCCCATCACAACGGCGTAAAGTGTTTCTCCTTTGCTGGTGAAACGCACGTCCTCTGCCGTGAAGGGTTTGCCGCGGCCTTCGTTGAAACCCTGCGCGTTGAGCGGAGCAGCGGAGGCCATTTGCGGACCTTCCCCGAATACTTTCCACGGCCGCGTGCCATGAATGGCCTCCTGATTCACCTGCATCCACGTGGCGATATCTTCAACGATTTTGATCGCGTCCGAGTCGGGCGTGCCGTCGCCGCGCAGGGGGACGCTCAGCAACAGGTTGCCGTTCTTGCTCACGGTGTCCGTGAGCTGATGAATAACCGTTTTCGCGGACTTGTAGTGATGCCGGTCGAAGATGCCGCGGTCATAATGCCACGCGCCGAGGCAGGTGCAGGTTTGCCACGGATGCGGCTCGATCTGATTGCTGCTTCCGCGTTCGATGTCCCATGTCATGCACTGCTTTTGTTCGTCATTGAGAATCTTTCCAAGGATGACACCGTTGTCGCCGTTCAACGCCAGGTTTCGATTGTAGAAATGCGCGGCGATCTTCAATCCCGCATCGCTCACCGGCCAGAGCGGCAGCGCGGTGTCGTCGAAGTAAATGAATTCCGGACGATACTTGTTCACCAGGTCCATGGTGCGGTTGTAGAACTTTTCGCAATAGGTCTGATCCGGCAGGGTCACGCCATTGCCCCAGTTCCAGCGCGAATGAATGCGGCCGAGATTCTGAAATTCCGGACTGGGTTCGTGACGCTGTTCGTACAGATCCTGCGGATCATAACCTTCCCACCATGTTCCCTTGCCGTCCGCCCTGGTGAGTTTGCCGTCGTAAGGCACGCCTGCGAGAGGACCGTCCTTGTCTGAACCTTGCGCCGACTCGTACCAGCTCCAGGCATGCGCGGCGTGGACGCTGACGCCGAATTTCAGCCCGTGAGCCCGCGCCGCCTTCGCCCACCCGCCGACCAGATCCTTCTTCGGTCCCAGGTTCACCGAATTCCACGGCTGATACTTGCTGTCGTAGTTGTCGAAGTTGTCGTGATGATTGGCGAGCGCGACGAAGTATTTTGCGCCGGCGCGTTTGTAGAGCTCGACCAGCTTGTCCGGATCCCATTTCTCCGCTTTCCAGGAATGGATGACTTCCTTGAATCCGTTTGTGGACGGATGTCCGTAAAGCTTCAGGTGCTCGCGATATTTGTAATTTCCCTGGCTGTACATTTCGCGGGCATACCAGTCGCCGCGCTCCGGCTGGCATTGCGGTCCCCAATGCGCCCAGATGCCGAACTTCGCGTCACGAAACCATTCGGGCGTTTCGAACTGTTTGAGCGATTCCCATGAGGGTTGGAATTTGCCCGGTGCGATAGGCTCGACGGTGGTGTTGACGATGACGGACGGTGTCGCGGTCGTTGGAATCTGTGCGTGAATCGTGGCTCCGGTAAAACCGAGGCTCGCGACCAGCAGGAACACTTTGCAGCTTTTTGCACTCATAAATGGATGTCTGACGGATGCAACGATCTGCAATTCAATTGGAATGCAGATTTGTTGGAAAGGGGCAATTTCAGGTTCAGTTTTCAGGCAAATGAATCCGGTCGATTACGACGCCTGGATCAAGTGCCCGGACGCGGAATGCATGTTTGCCGGCTTTCAACGACGGAAGTGGAATGTGTGCGCGAACGAAGTTGTCCTGAACGCCCTGGCTGCGGATGCGGCCGTTTTCATTTTCCGCGCCGCTCGAGCCGGGAACTTCCACGATGATCGGCTCGCCGTCATCGACCACCACGGCCACGCGCAATTTCATACCGGGATAAATTCGAAACGTGGGCAGGAAATCGATCCACGCTTCAGCGTCACCGGCTTTGCTGCGGAACCGGTATTCCAAAGTTGGCGCGCCCGAATCTGTTTCGCTCCAACTCAAGTCGGCCTTCACCGGCAGAAGAGCCATTGCGTTTCCGGAGGGGCCGAGTCCTTCGATCGGACACCAGCGCGCGGCGGAGGTTTCGGTCTGTCGATCGGTTGAGGCCGCGTTGCGCCAGCCGCGTTCGGGAATCGATGTTTTTTGGTAGGCCGGCCGGTTCGTTCCTTCGCCCCAGGGCCAGCGGACCTGACTGTTCCACGCAGTCAGATTCCGGGCTGTTACCGCTCCGGGCATCATTCGATTCCATTTTCCGCCTGCGATGGTCGAGTTGAAGTTTTCGACCAGCGCGTCGATTTCGAACCGCAGGCGTTCGATCTGCTTCTGATTTTCAGAAACATTTCTGCCTTCCTGAATTTCCCGGTCGGCGAGGAAAATCTTTCCGGACAATCCCAGAATTCGCGCAGGGAAACCGATCATCTCCACGTATGCATCGCGTGCTTCCGCCGGAATCGCGCGCGCCAGCGAACGTTCGTCGGCGAGAAGTTTTTCGTAATCCGCGCCGAGCTGTTTTGCGCGTTCGTCCGTGAGTGACATCGCCCAGCGGCGCTCCATCAGTTCCGGTTTGCGAATGGTTCCGAGCCGGTAGAAATCCGTCAGCAACGAAGCCACGCGTGCGGCGTGCTTCTTGCCGAAGTTTTCCGAGACGAACTGTTTGAGGAAGGAACGTTGTGCCGCGAGCGGGAAACTCTCCGGCGCCCAGGCCAGCCGGGCGAAGTAGTCGATGCCGATTTCCATCGGCTTGATGTCGCCGACGTTGAGCACCCAGATGGTTCGCGCCTCGTTCTCCCACGCCTTGTGGAATTCCTCCCACATCAGCGCGGGTGCGGTGCTGTTGATCCACAGATACGAATGCGGACCGCCGTAATAGGAAAGGTGCCAGTAAACGCCCGCGCCACCGGAACGGGTGCGTTCCGCCGGACTGCTCAGGCGGCGGATGTAGCCGAAGTTGTCATCCACCCAGACGAGTGTGATGTCGTCGGGAACCTTCAGGTTGGAGTCGTAAATGGGCAGCACTTCCTTGTAAGGCACGAAACATTGCGCGACGTTTCCCCATTCCTTTGACACATGGCGCTCCAGCAACGCGCGCTGATCGCGAAAAACTTCCTCCATCAATTGAATTTTTCCGGGCATGTCATTGGGTGGCGACTGCATTCCGCGGTCGTGAATGCCGCGAATGCCCAATGTCCACACCGCTTCCTCGGCGCCGCGTGCCTTGGCGCATTCTTCCCAAACCGAATGAATCACGTCGCGATTGAGGCTGTAGTTCCATCGGCCGTTCTGCTGCTCATCCCACTTCGCATTGTTGAACAGCATCGGTTCGCAATGGGAGGAGCCGGCCACAATGCCGTATTTGCCGGCCAGACGGTAATTCTCCGGCTCGGATCCGAACTCGCGGCTCACTTCGTGCATTGCAGGCCAGAGGTAATTCAGGCGCAATCGCAGCATCAGCTCGAACACCTTTTCATAAGTCTTCGGACCGATGTTTTTGAACTCAGGATCGAAGGTGTGCGTGGCCCACGGATAAAGTCCCCAGTCTTCGTCGTTGATGAAAATGCCACGATATTTCACGCCCGGCGCATCGAGTGTCGAAGCCGCGACTTTCACTGCCAGGGCGCTCTGTCGTTGCGCCGGAACATCGGCCCACCAGTACCACGGCGACACGCCGATTTTCTGCGAAAGCTGCATCAGGCCATAAGCCGCACCGCGCCGATCGCTTCCGGCAATTACCAAAGCGCGTTCCACGCCTGGAAGAGGCGACTTCACGATCTGTGTGAGTGTCGCTTCCCAGCGGCCGTGGATTTTTTCAACGTCACTCAGCCTGCCTTCCGCGATCAACTGTTGAAGCAGCGCACTTTTGCCCAGCGTTCCCACGATGATCAGCGGCCCTCGGTCTGAAGGAGCGTTGGTCACGATGAGGCGATGTCCCGTGACGCGTTCGACGTCGTCGGCGAAAAAGCCCGCTGCCAGTTGAACGACGGGATAATCGGCGTCATCGACAACGAGAACCGCCGTCTGTGATCCGGCACTGAGGTTGATGCTGTCCGCATCCTTCGATGTCTTGAACAGAACTTCCACTTCCGCATTTGCCGTGGCGAAAGGCAGCAGGAAAAGGATCGCCGCGAGAAAACACGGCAACAGGGAAGGGAAGCGCATGATCCGACCGTAGCGCGATGTTCGCGTCATATTCAGTGAGCAGCTTCCAAGGTTCCTGATTGATTTCATGACTTCTTCAGAAGGTCGCAGTGCAGACTTCGAGCCCGCCGATTCTCGGAACATTCGAGTTTCGAGTTCCTTCGATGTCGGTGTGGCAACGATCACTCGTGTGGCGCCGGAAAGCGGCGCTTTTCGGCAGTCCCGGAAAAGCGGCCTTACAGTGCGTCCACTCAGTTGCGTCCGATGCGATACACCGTAAGCGAATTGCCGGGCGCTTCGTAGTTGAATTTCGCTTTCACGGTCACCTTTTCGGAAACCGGCTTGATCGCCTGTTCCTTGCCGTCCTCGTTGAAGGCGTCGGCGTTCTCGCCGGTCAGGACGGTTCGGGTCGCTTGAAGATCATTCGATCCCAATCCGTCGAGCACGACTGACAGCGAAACCGGTGCGTCTGAACCGTTGACGATTTTCAAGATGACGTCGCCCGACTTGGAATCGCGCACGGCGGACGCGGCGAGTTTCGCAGGCTTCTCCTGAGCGGAAACGGTGGTCGTCAAGTAAGTGTCGCCGCTGTTCTGACCGAACAATTTTTGGACGTAATAATTTGCGGTGGGGAAAACTTCCGTGCCGGTGAAATAGATCATGTCGGGATGCCATTGCGTGTGATTTCGCCGGGCGAGAAGCGGTGCGTAGGAGGCGAAATGAACGATGTCCCCGTTCCGTTCCAGTGCCGTCATTCCGGCCGCCTCGGCGATGGCGGACCGCAGTGTGTTACGGCGCTTGTCGCGGTCGTGCGCCGCGTATTCGCCCAGATACACTTTCGCACTGGCGCGATCGTATTTGTCATAACGCTGGAGATTGTTCCAGAACCACTGCGGCGCGACGTAATAATGCTCATCGACCATCGACAGATTCAGTTCACGCGCAAACTTCCAGCCTTCTTCGTAATCCTGACCGCTGGCGAACGGTCCGGTCGTTCCAATCACGACAATCTCCGGATGCTTCGCCTTCACCGCGTCGTGGATCATCTTGAATCGTTCCCGGAAAACCGGCGTGATCGCGTCTTCGTTGCCGACGCCGAGATACTTCAGACCAAAGGGTTCGGGATGTCCCGCAGCGGCACGTTTGGCGCCCCACTTAGAAGTGGCCGGTCCATTGGCCCATTCGATCAGGTCAAAGATGTCCTGAATGTAAGCCTCCATTTCATCGAGCGGGAGGCCTTCCTGTCCACGGTTAGGAGAATGTCCCGCGTGCTGGCAGCTTACGCCAGCAGACACGACCGGAATCGGAATCGCTCCGATGTCTTCACAGAACTGGAAATATTCGAAGTAGCCGAGGCCCATTGTCTGATGGTAGCCCCACGCATAGTTCGGCTGCGCGCGGCGCTGTTCAACCGGGCCGACGGTGTCCTTCCAATTGTAATAGCGATAAATGCTTCCTGCATGAACCAGACAGCCGCCCGGGAAGCGCATGAATTTGGGTTTGATATCCGCGATGGTCTGGGCGAGATCCGCGCGAAGTCCATTCGGCCGGTTGTTAAAGGTTTTCTCCGGGAACAGCGAAATCATGTCGAGACACAACCCGCCCTGTTCGTGAGCGAGCAGCACAAGGCGGGCGTCGTTGACGGTTTGAGCCGGCTTGAACTTCACGGAAACCTTGCGCCAGTCGCGGCCCTTGATTTCGAGTTTTTCCTCGGCGAGCACCTCGCCATTCTTCCTCTCCAATCGCAACGTTACCGGCATGGCTTTGCTGTTGTCGCCGCGACCCCACAGGATTCCCATGTAAGGTTGATAGGCCCAGAATGATGCTTCGTACGTTTCGCCCGCCTTGAGTGGAATACCTCCGAACCCGCTGTTTGCCAGGCCGACGCCTTCGCCGGGCGTGCGCACAGTGAGAATCACGTAATGCGGGTTGTTCGCGTGGAGAGAACGCATGGTCGAAACACCCAGCGACCCGTCCGCACCATTGCCGCGTTTTTGAAGTTCCCACGAAAAGAGCGGTCCCCACGAGGATTGTTCGGCAGGACTGTATTCGAAGGAACGATTTTGAATCAGCTCGGCGTAAAGTCCGCCGTCCGCGGCGTAGTTCAGATCTTCGAAAAAGATGCCAAACAGTTCTGAACTGATTCTCCGGCCCGCTTCCGCTGTCTGAACCGTGAGCTGGACCGGTCCCGTTTGCGCGATGGCAGATTGTGAGGTGAACAAAGCAAGCCCGCATGCGGCGAGCACTTTCGCAGTTTGAATCCGAATTTGGTTCATGTGAAAAAACTAAGCTCTCAAATCGTCGCCGTCAGCGCATTTACGGCGGACGGCCGGCCGAACGTAGGATGACGAACCGCCCGGCAAAGTTACAACGGAAGCTCACCGAGGCTGATCGCAGGCCCGATGAAGATGATGGAGAACACGCTGGGCTTGCCCATACGACATACGTCCGATGTCTCACTGCCGCGTGATGAATGTGCAAGCGCCTGTTGAAGGATGGAGTTCTTCCGGCCAGGTTCCAGCCCCGACCGATTCAAAAAAGCACGGCGTCGCCTTTTGTCTCCTCTGATTTGGCAGGGGCACCCGGTTCCGTCGGCAGTTCGAGAATGAAATGCGCGCCTTTGCCATGTCCGTCACTATGAGCCGTCAACGCGCCCCCCATTTCGTGCGCGGCCAGCGCTCCGCTGTGGAGTCCGAAGCCGTGCCCGTTTTTCCGGGTGGTAAATCCAAAGGCAAAAATCTTCGTCAGGTTCTCTGGCAGAATGCCCACGCCGTTGTCCCGGACTTCGAAACGAACACGATCCGGGGAAGCCGGACGGACGGTGAATCGAACTATGCGATTGGTCGGATCGTTTGCCTCGCAGGCGTTCTTCGCATTTTCAAGCAGGTTCACCAGGATCTGGAGCGTCTTATGACGATCGATGGTGAGCATCGGAACATCCGGATGGAAATCACGCACGAGGCGGATTGAGTTCCGCGACAGCCCTGCGCTCTGGATGCGGAGAGCGTCCTCTGCCAGTTCGGATGGCGGGATCCTTTCCACCACACCCGACACACGTGCATACGTCTGTTGCATGGCAACGATCTTCTTGATGTGATCGATGTTGCTGTTGAGCGACTGGATCTCCTCCTGCATGCGGGTCCGTTCCTTCAACAAGGTGCGATACAACGTTTCGAGAAAATGAATCAGCTTGTCGCCCTTGCCGTTGGCGGCAAAGAAACCGGTGAGGGATGAGCTGTTTTCCTTGAGCAGTTCCAGGACTTTCTCCAGTCGTTCGACACTGGAACTGCGAACCTGCTCCTCGATGATCGATGCGGAGATGTTAACGCTGTTCAGCACATTGCCCACATTGTGCAGGACGCTGGTGGCGACCTCGGCCATGCCTGCCTGGCGGGAACTTTGGAGCAGCCGCTTGTGGAGGTCTTCCAACTCCGCCTCGGCCTTCTTGCGCTCGGTCACGTCGCGGTGAATTCCCGCTACGCCGATGACATCCCCGTTGTGATCCCGGAGAGGAACCTTTGTGGTGCGTTGCCACCGGACCTGGCCGTTCTTGAACGTGACATGCTCTTCTTCTTCGTACCCTTCTCCCGTCCGCAGGAGATTTTCTTCCGTGGCGCGAAACCGTTCCGCATCGGCTGCCGTGTAACAATCGAAATCGCTCCTGCCGGCAGCTTGCTCCGGATCTTCAAACCCCATCGTTCGAGCGTGAGCAATATTGTTGATGAGAACCCGGCCGAACCTGTCTTTGACGAAGATGTCGTCAGGAAGATGATCGATGAGGGTGCGTAGAAGGTTGCGTTGTTCACTCAGCTCGCGGGTTCGCTCTCGAATACGCGCGTCCAACTGTTCGTTTGCAGCTTTCAGAAGCCGCGATCGTCGTTGAATGTGTGACACGCGCCAGGCGTAGATTCCGCCCAGCAAAGCAACGCCCGCCATGGCAACAAGCGCCTTGAACCAGGTGGACTGGTAATAGTAGGGAGGCAATGTGACGGCCAGACTTGCTCCCTGTTCATTCCACAATCCATCGGCATTGCAGGCCTGCACGCGGAACGTGTAGTCGCGGGGTTTCAGGTTGGCATAAACCGCAGATCGCCTCGGCCCGGAATCCACCCAGTCGGAATCGTAGCCTTCCAGCTTGTATCGAAAGCGGACCTTCTCTGGCGCCTGCAGGCTTATCCCCGTGAATTGAAATTGCAGCTCTCCGCTTCCCGGTCCGACAGACGCGTGACCGGCGTCCAGAACGTCCACACCATTGACCTTCGCGGCAAGGAGATGCACCGGCGGGATCACGGAGTTGACTGGAATTTTCCGGGGGTCGATGCGCACGGGACCTTGCGGAGTCGGAAACCATACCGCTCCCTCTGTGCTGCGGCAGCCCACCCATTCCACGTCGGCGGATTCGATTGTCTTGATCGACTCGAGCCCGTCGTAAATCCGACCCACCAGCCGTCCGGATTTTTCATCCGCCACTGCGTTCGCGCTGCGTCGGCTCACCTGAATGATCCCATGTGTGGCCGCCACCCAGAGGTTGTCTTCGGCATCGGGAACGATCCCATGAATGACGGTTTCAACCAGAGGATCCTTGATGGGGGTAATGCGGTCATTCTTCAGACGGCTCAATCCAGTCCGCTGCCCGATCCAGATCGTCTTCTGGTCGTCTTCGCACGCAAATTGAACGTCGTAGTCTGGCAGCCCCTCGGGCACGGACCAGTGTTCGAGCCGTTCGCCGTCTGCCCGAAACAGGCCGTTCACGGTACTGATCAGAATCGAGCCGTCGGAACACGAGTGCAGATTCCTGATCCAGTGAAACTGCGGTCCATTCGTCGAAGGGAACGTGTGGGGTGCGACCCTCTGACGGTCCACACGGAACAGGTCTCCGCCCACGCTGACAACGACTCCGACTGAATCTTCAGCCATCGCCGTCGGCCAGCCGCTAAATGGATGATGAGCAACCACCTTGTTGCCGGAGATGATCTCCACCTCCCGGTTTCCGTTCAGCAGATAGACGTCACCGTTGCGGGCCTGGTGCACTCGCTTCACGTATGGGGTGCACAGGCCGTGCTCGGGTTTGAATCGACTCCAATTGGTGCCATCGAACCAGCCGACACCCCCCGCCGCAGCGACCCAGATTCCCGACCTGACTCCAGCCGCCACTCCGTGAGCGCCAAAACCCATGATCTCTTCGTCTCTGAAAATTGGAAATTTGACGTCGGTAAGCTGTGTCAGTCCCTCCCGCGTCGCCACCCAGATGCTCCCCTCCCTGTCTTCGTGGATCGCGTACACAAAGTCGTTGGCCAGTCCGCCGGAATGGCGGATCGATTCGAGGCTGCCCTGATAGTATCGATGAAGTCCCGCGCCCCATGTTCCAATCCAGAGCGCACCCTCCTTGTCGAGGTGAAGCGCCCGCACTTCCTGAGGGAATTCGAAGTCTTTTTTATGCCGGAGTTCGGAATCGAAGCAGTGCAACGCCAATTGCGTGGCGACCCATAGATTTTCCTGACCATCCACGGCCATGGCAAAAAGGATTTCGCCATCGATGCCTAGTGGAACGCGACGGTATTCACCCTTTTCCCAAATCCACAGTCCCTGTTCCGCTGTCGCTATCCAGATTCGCTGGCGGGCGTCTTCGAAGAACCCCTGGGCCCCCCAGACGTTGGTGTTGAGTTCGGCAGCGGCCATTTCGCCCGGCTTCCACCGCGCCGTTCCCAATCCCGTGCCCACCCAGAGCCCGCCGTCGCGCGCTTCATGAAATGCCGAAGCCGTCGTATATGAAACCAGCCATTCCCCTTCGGGCCGGCGAAATCCCGACGTGGCGCTCCAAATTCCAAAGGAGCCGTTTTCAAGTCCAAAGAGCAGCTGCCCCTGGGATGTTTCTTTCAAACTGATCACCCTTCTTCCACGCCAGGCATCGTCTGACGCGACTGACAGCACGGAGAAATCGAAACCGTCGAACCGGATAAGCCCGTTCTGGCTGCCAAACCAGATGTAGCCGTCGCGAGTCTGGGTGATGGCGCGAACTCCATTGACCGGCAGGCCGCTTTGCCGGGTCCAGCTGTGGGCGTTGTATTGGTAGAGTGATTTTGAATTGTCCAATGCCAAGGCCCCGCTCGGAACCACAAGGAGTCCGAACGCGAGGAAAAGCGTTACTCGGCAAGACATTAGGAGTTTCACAGTGACGAACTCCAGTTTCTATCGACCGGAACCCCTGCGCGGTGAAGTTTTTTCAGCAAATCCCAGGGTCGCTGGCTCCCGCCGCGCCGTTGACCGCTTCCCTAGAACGGCGGGCCCGTACGCACCCGGAAGAACTTTGAGGGCGAGCTCGAGGGGGAATCGGTCCAGAAGAACGGCATCGCGGGTGCATTCGTTGAAAAGATGACGTCCCAGTCCACGAGATTGGTTGACGCCTGAATCTGGTAGTCCGGCCCGTTCGCACCTTCGATTCGAAGGGCAAAAGAACCGTCCTGAACCTGCACGCCAAGGGCAGGTTGAGGAAGGTTGGTGACGGTGACGACGAAACTTTGCGACGCGCTGAGTGCGGGTGAACCGTTGTCCGTGACGCGAACTGTGAACGGATTGACCGTGTTGGCCTGTGTCACCAGCGGCCGCCACGTCAGCACTCCACTGACCGGATCGATCGTTGCGCCGTTCGGGGCGGTGCTCAGGCTGTAGGTCAAGGACTGCGCCGGAATATCGGAATCCGTCGCTGTGTTCGTGATGCTCAACATTATGCCTGCGCCGATTGTTTGGTTATGGATGGACGCAAGCGTCGGAGGGGTATTCGGGGACAACGGATATTCCAGTGTGGGACGGAATGCCGGCGTTGCGTGTTCCTTCGATGCAAAATCGATGCGCATGTAGCTCGATCCGGTTCTTGTGATCCGAATCGTCAAGACGCCGTCAGTTGATGCCTGATTCCGAACGGCGTTGCTGATGTCGATCTGCACGGGATTGTTCAGGGCGTAGGAACTGATTGTGGTGATGGCGGTGCCGGAACCTGCAGGCTGGTTGTTCCACGTGATTGAATTCTCACTCCAGTTGTCATTCGTCCATTCCTCCAACAACAGCGGCACGTTTCCGTCCACCTGAGTGGGCGTGAGAATGAGTCTCGCATTCTGCACGTTGCTCAGACCGGACACGTTGAACTTGATGTAAGTGATGCGGGTGGCGTCCGTCGCGCCGTCATCGGTCTTCACGGTCAGATTGTTGTCATTGCCAAAAACGCTGTTGTCGAAACCGCCATTGCGAACATAGGCGTCAGCGAGCGGCAGCGCTCTCACAATCGAAGCCGTGGCCGCAGAAGCTTCATTGCTGGGCAACCCTTCACCCAGCTCGTTCACAGCGGTGACGACATAATAACAGGCCGCGCCGACGGCCAGTCCGATGTCGTCGAAGGATGTTTCAATGAGATCCGTGGCGATGAGCGTGTAAGGTCCGCCGCTGTTGAATGCACGACGGACATTGTAGAAGGCGGCGCCTGGACTCGACTGCCACGTGAGATGAATTCGATTCGTCCCTTCGCCCACAGCAATCAATCCATTCGGCGCCGGCGGCGGTAATTTGTCCGGCGTGGTTGCGGAAGCGACCGGACTTTCAGGGCTTTCTCCGGCGCCGTTGATGGCGGTGATTGTGTAATAGGTCGTGGTGTTCTCAGTGAGACCGATGTCGCTGAA
Source organism: uncultured Verrucomicrobia subdivision 3 bacterium (assembly GCA_937890005.1). Taxonomy (GTDB): domain Bacteria; phylum Verrucomicrobiota; class Verrucomicrobiia; order Limisphaerales; family DASXHY01; genus DASXHY01. The sequence continues at coordinate 179,598 of CALBZA010000017.1, forward strand.
CGCGGTGTCAGAAACACCCGCCGCAATCACGGTAAACGGACCGCCGATGCTTGGTGCGCGACGTATGTTGTAGCTCGATGCGCCCGGAACTGCGTTCCACGTCAGATTGATCTGATTGTAATAAACCGCGGTGGCCACGAGATTCGCGGGTGCTGCGGGCGCCGGATCGTTCTGCGACAAGGTGATTTCAAGAACGGGACGCTGATTCGCAATGGCTGATTCTTTTGAATGAAAACCGATGAATGTATTTCCGGCGATCGGCTGCGACGCCTTGAGAGAAAAGATTCCGTCACCCAACGCTTCATTCTTTGCGGCGGTAGTGACGTTGATCGATCGCGGTTGTCCGACGACGAACCCGGAAACGCTCGCGGCGACATTTCCGGAGCCGGAAGGCGGATTGTTCCAGGTGATTGAATTGTCCCAGCTGTCGTCGGTCACAAGTTCGAAGGCGACGGTTGGATTGCCGTCCACCTGATAAGGCGTCAGTTTCAGAACAGCACTTTGCATGTTGGTCAGGCCGGTGACATCGAATTTGAGGAACGTGTAGCGGGTGAATCCCACAGAGGGATCGTTCTTCACATGCAATTCGGTGGAGTTGCCGAAAGAATTTCCCGCACTGCCGCCGTCGCGAACGTAGGTGTCGATGATCGGAGACAAATTTAAAGTGGTCGGCGTCGTCAGAATGGCGACTGCACTGTTGGCGCCTTCGCCATTCGCATTCACGCCGGACACAACATAGTAATAAGTCTTTCCACCAAACAAACCGGTGTCCTGATGGGTTGTTCCCGTCACGCCGAGCGCGACAGTCAGGAATGGCCCGCCGGGAGCGAGAGCGCGCTTGATGATGTAGCTGTCTGTGGCCACGGCAGCGGTCCACGACAGATCGGCTTTGTCGGGTCCAAGAGCGACGGCGTTGAGTCCTGTCGGCGCCGGGGGAGGTTGTGTGGTCAAAGTTGTGGCTGTCGCCTCCGAACTTTCGGCGCTTTCACCGAACGCATTCGCAGCGCGGATGACGTAGTAATGCGTTGTGAGTTCGCCGAGACCGCTGTGGACAAAATTTGTTTCGGTGATTCCGGTCGAAATCATTGTGTACGGTCCGCCGGGGGTGGTGGCGTGTTTCACTTCGTAAGTGGCCGCGCCCGGCACTGTCCGCCAGGACAGCCGGATTTCAGACGTGGAAAGTGGTGTTGCCGACAGGCGTTGCGGCGTGAACGGCGGTGTGCCCGCAATCCAGCGCGTGCCTCCAATCACTTCCAGACTGTCGATGTTCGGCAATCCATCCGTTGTGTTGGCGCGAAGTTTCACTTCCGAGGAACCTTCAGGAACACTCGCGTAAACGGTCACATAATCCCAGTTCGTGAAAGTTCCGGTCGCAGGGAATTGAATGTTGGGCGCGACGTTTGATCCATTGACGAACAAATCCGCCGAACGCGTAGCCGTGCCCGCGTAGCGGAACGTGAACGCCTTGGTCACAGAAGCGTCGAACAGCACGTTCCAATACACACTGGCGCCGTTGGTCGGCGTCGCGCTTGCGTAGCCCGGTCCCGTGTATCCTCCAAAGTTGCTGGCCACGGTGCCATCGACACCGTTGAACTCGGGGTGACTTTCCTGAATGACCGCGCCGTCGCCATAAGTCGTCGGGACGACAACCATGTTGTCGAAGTAGAATGCCGTCGGGCGGGATGTTGTTGAGCGGAACTCGATCACGTTGTTGCCTGCGTTCAACAGAATGTTCTGTTTGTGAACTCCCCATTCGTTCAACGAAGGGGTTTGAGTGAAGGTCGGCGTGGCGACTTTGATTCCATTCACGTAGAGATCAATCGACGTGACGTTGGCGCTGGCCGTGAAATAGCGGGTTTCGAGACGGTAAATTCCGCTCCTGGCCACAGTCACCAGATCGCGAACGGAGGCCGACGCGCTCGTGCCGAAGTTCAAATAACCCTGGCCAGTGTAATTCCGGATGTTGCCCGAGTAACCGTTCTTGGTGACGCCTGAAATGTTTTTGTAATCGAAATGCTCGGCTTCGTACTGGCGCGGACCGGTGTAAACGAGTGGTGCAGACGGCGGCGTCACGGTGGCCGGAGTGAATTCAGTCAGCCGGCCCACTGCTGATCCGGCGCAGTTGATCGTGATGTCGAGCGGACCGTTGTGCTGCACGGTCAGCGTGAACACGCCGCCCGCCCAGCTTTTGGAAACGATGCTCGCCATGTGATTCCCGCGATCGGCCCACGAATACGTCGGCTCCGTGGTCGCACCGTAAATCTTGATGATGTCCGTCTTCAGAACGTTGTTCACCTGATTGTCGAAATTGCCGAGGTAGATCGACACCTTGTTCGAGATCTCCGTAATGACGCCCGCGGTGTATTCCGAGAACGTCAATTCCATGGAACTGCAGGTGTTGTATTTGAACGGGATGTTGGCGGACGCCGTCTGGCCGATCACTTTGAATGGATTGTAAACCGTCCACTGATTTTCCAGACGACGGGCCGAAATCGTGCCGGTGTATTCAGAAGGAAACAGGCTGTTGAATTCATTCACCTTGGCGGTGATGGATGGCCAGCGCGCGGAATAGGCGGACTTGTTGACCTTCACCTGAAACGAATTCGCGATTGTGTCGGCCAGCTTGTAAACCACCGGAATGGTCGGGTAACGCCCAGTCTTCTTGTGCAGTGTGTAATTGTCCCGAAGATTGCCGTCGCCATCCATGCGATAAAGCCCTTCGAACAACGTCGTCGGCGAACTGTAAACGTCATCGATGCTTCCCGAATTGACGTCAGCGATGATGACAACCTTCGCCCGATCGATCACTTCCTGCCGGGTCGGAATGCGCACCGAGCCGTCGATGAGCTTGCGGAGGAAATCGATGGTGATGTTGTCGAACTGCGGGAAGCGCTCCCATCGTCGCATGGTGAAACCATTGTCCGTCGGGCCGGCGCTGAGTTCGCGGAAGCACTGCGTCCAGATCAATTCCGGACCGTCGATCACCGTTGCGCCGTCCATGATGTGATCCACATAAGGCGGACCCGCGCTGGCCATCGTGAAGTTCGTGTGCGTGCGGCTGACGTCGGTCCAGCCTGTGTCGTCGTAGCGAATGCCCCAGTTCCCGGCGTAGCCGGACAGGTAGGCGCCGAGGCAGATGCTCTGCATGTCGGATTGATAACTGACCTGCGTGAACTTGTCGGCGAGGATGAAATTCTGCTTGTAGATCCGGCTGGCCGATTCAAAGGCGGGAACGCGTTTGAGCATTCCGATCGGATTGATGCTCGGGCTCCATTGATTTCCACACCAGCTGACCATCAGATAGCCGCCGTACTGATTGCAAAGCTGGAGCAGATTTGCGAAGTGGTTGATGCGATCCACCCAGAAGGCTGAAAGCAGATCGGGCGGATTGTCGTCGGCGAGATCGAATCCCCAGAACTGTTCGGCATAGTTGAAGCCAAGGAAGTTCGGGTAGCTCTGAAAAAACTCGTGGTAAATCGACAGGTCGAAATCGGAGAAATGACAGAACCCGCCGCTGGACGGCTGAATCATGACCCACATGCGATTCTGCGCGCAGGTTCGGACCCAGGACCTGGCCGTTTCATAGCCATATTCCACCACGTTGAAACGCCCCGGATCGCTGCTGTTATGGCTGATGGACAATGAAATGTTCATCACCACGAACGGGCGGATGTCCATCGGGATCAGATCGATGATCTTTTGCGGATCGGCGGAATTCCAGGTGTCGATGTGAACGACCAGCATGGGTTGATTGGGAGAAATGGGTCGTCGCAACGGCGCGCCGGTTTGCGCCTGGCTGTAACCGGAACTCATGCCCGCAAACAGAATCAAAACCAAAAGCGCCACAAATCGGAGAAGGGCAGGAGGGCACAGTCGTTGCGTTCCGTTGAAACGTGTTATGCGTTCTCGCAGGCCGTCGAGCGGCGAATTGCAGCTGGATCGGTTTCCGCGCCCCAATGAAGCGCGCGACACAAGGAATCGGGAATGTTTCAATCTGCGGCTCTTCATGGATTGGAGATCAAGGAAACGGAATGGGCTGCAAACACATCCAACATTACTTCGAGTGATCAGGCCCGAGACATACGACGAATGTCGTAGCACCATGAACACGCACATGATCGCACCGAAGCCAACAGCGTCGGCAAAGATTTTTCGGTTCAATTCCGTGAAGGAAATTTTTTTGCCTGATTCAAACCATCAGTGCAGGAAATCCTGTTTCCGGATCGTGGAAGATTTTTCGGCGCATTGTTCGCATTGTTGTGCGCAGCGACGTCGCTCCAATCCGTTTCAGACACTGAGATTCGGCAGGCTAACAGAAAGAATAATTTGATCGAACAAGCGGCGTGTTGTTGGTGTGACGAACGGGGATACGACGTTTTGCGTATGGTAAACGCGAATTCAATTCTGACATGGTGCTGAGGTGCTTTGCGATTTCCACTTCATTGAATTGAACTCTCGTCGAGAGTTGTTTCAACAGGAGTTGTTGTCGCATCGCGGCTGACCTCGTTGTGCTGAATTTCTGCCTCTCAACTCACATCTGTAAAATGCGAATCAAGACTCAAACCCGAAAACTGATAGTATGCGCCAGCCTCCTTTCGATTGGAACGGCCTTCGCCGCCGATCGCGTCTGGACTGGCGGCGCCGGAACCACCGTTCTGAACACGGCGGGCAACTGGAGCGGAAACGCAACGCCTGGAGCGGCTGACGTCGGCATCTTCGACGGCACCGTGATGACAAATGTCCCATTTGTCTGGAACGCCAACAACTGGAACGGCAGTGGCAACGTTGCATCGAGCTTCATCATTACCAACTATCCGCAAGCCATCGTCTGGAACGGCGACGGTTCGTCCGGCACGCTCCTGTGCATTTCCAACATCACCATTGCAGCGGGATCAGGGCCGTTCACGCTCGGCGATGATGAGGTGGTTTCGGGCACCGTCTTCCGATCCGGCGGACCGCACCTGTTGATCAATGACTCGATTCATCCGGCCCGTATCGGTCCGTGGGTTGTATTCAACAGCAGCGGTGGCGGTGGCAAGACGATTACGTTCGGCGGTTCAGGTTCATGGCAGATTGACGCGCCATGGCAGCTCGCAGGTGCGGGGTCGGCATCGATTCGCGTCGAGGGCACCGGCGCAAATGTTCTTACGCTGAACGGTCCCATTGGAAACGGATCCGGATTCTCACACACGATCGCGAGCGGAACACTTCGAGTTGGCAGTGGCGACGCGCTTGCCGCGGGTGGAACCCAGACGCTGACCATCGAAGGCGGCGCTGGAGTGAAAAGATTCTCGCTGACCAATGACATCTGGCTGAATCCTGCGGTCGCGAACATCAATATCGCGGGGCGTGAGGACGCTTCAGGCGCAGCGAACGCCGCCGTTGAGAGCCACGGCGAAAACTATATCAATGGCGTGATCCGATTCAACGCAGTCGGCGGAACCAACGTCGGAATTTACAATCACTCTGGGACGCTGACCGTGAACGGGAATGCAAGCCAGCTCGCGCTCACGGCAGCGAATGTCAGCGGCAATCGCCAGTTCGTTTTTGGCGGTGCCGGCACGACGGTTGTGCAGGGCAACATTGAAAATGGTTCCGCAGTTCTGGGGCTCCGACTCACCGGTGGCAACCTCGTCCTGAGCGGAATAAACACACACAGCGGGAACACGGTTGTGGATGCTGGCGTGCTGCGCGTCGGAAGCGATCAGGCCTTGCAGAACAGCACGGTTATTTTGAATGGTGGAACATTGGACCTGAACGGCGGAATGACAGGTTCTCCTGTCGTCGGCGGTCTGGCCGGGGCGGGAACGGTCACCAGCCAGAGCGGCGGCATGCCCCAGGTTACAGTTGGAAACAACAATGCGAGCACAACCTTCAGCGGAAGCATCAACAACGGTTCCGGAACGGTGGCGGTTCGGAAGGTTGGATCAGGCACTCTGACGCTTTCGGGCGCCAGTACCTTCAGCGGCGGTTTGACTGTTGAAAGCGGCACGGTGCTCGCGGGCAACACGACCGGTTCGGCAACCGGTTCTGGAGCCGTGACCGTGAACCCGGACGCTGTGTTTGGCGGCAGCGGATCCGTTCAGGGCCAGGTGAGCTGGCAGTCTGGTTCTTCGGCTCGATTCATTCTCACACCTTCGGCGGTCGTGGCCGGTTCAAACACGACGATTCTCGCGGTGAGCGGAAACGTGACGCTGGATTCAACCCCGGTTGTCATCGAGGTCGCGGGCAGCACGCCGCTTCAGGTTGGAACGTATCGCCTGATGACCTACAACAATGCGGGCAGCAGCGGAGCGTTCAGCACTGTTCCGACCTTCGTCGGCGCAGGTGTCGCACTCGGAACGGCTTCGACCATTTCCACCGCGGGCGGCGTGGTGACGCTCACCGTTTCGTTCACGGGCAATATTTCGATCTGGACGAATGACAATGACGGCGTTTGGAACGCTGGAGCGAACTGGAGCAGCAATCCCTATTATCCGCAGGCGGCTGGTGATTCCGCGACGCTCGGCGTCGGATTGGCGTATCGCACGGTCTCTCTGAACGCGCCGGTTTCGGTCGGCACGATTCAGTTCACCAATGAGAATTCGTTCCTCATCGCGAACGGCGGTGGCACACTGACGTTGGCGAACTCCTCCGGCCCGGCTGTGATCAGCGTGCAGGCCGGTGCTTCGAATGCAATCGCATCGCCGGTCAGCCTGAATGCCGACCTCGCGGTCACTACGGCGGCAGGCGCATCTCTCACCTTGGGCAACGCGGTCAACAACAGCAGCGGTTTGCGCACCGTGAGTGTCACTGGACAGGGAGCGTTGATCCTCAATGGAAACAACAGTTACGGACCGACCGCAGGTTCCATTGGAACGATCGTAAATGGCGGCGTGCTTCAACTCGGCGCCAACACGGCTGCCGGAGCAGGCGATCTCAGCGTCTCGAACGTCAGCACCATTCGCGCGGGCGCTCCGCTGTCGCTGGGAAATAACATCGTCGCAAATTCCGCTTCCACGGCGGTCATCGATAACAACGGCAACGATGTCACGATCTCCGGAACGATCACAGGTTCAGGCGGGGTGACAAAGGAAGGCTCCGGCGTCCTCACCCTCGCGAGTGCCAACAGCTACACTGGAAACACCGTGGTTAATGGCGGCACGCTGCGAATCGGTGAAGTGGGTGCGATCCCATCCGGTTTCGGCAATGGCACCGTGACGGTCAATACGAACGGCACTTTGGATCTCAACGGCGGTTCTCACACGATCAACGGCCTGAACGGCGCGGGAATCGTGGATACGCTGGCCGGCGGTTCTGCCGTGCTGACAATCGGTGAGAGCGGCGCGGGTGGCACCTTCACCGGCAGCCTCCGAAACACAGCGGGAACTCTGGCCATTGTCAAGAACGGTGGCGGAACCCAGACGCTCGCCGGAACCAATACTTACACCGGTGGAACGACGATCAATGCCGGAACCCTTCAGATCGGCAACGGCGGCACCTCTGGAAACCTCGGCTCGGGTTCGTTGGTGAACAATGCCAACCTTGCCTTCAACCTCACCGGCAGCAACGTCTTCGCCGGGAATATTTCCGGCTCCGGAACGGTCACTCTCGCGAACGTGGGACTCAACCTCTGGCTGACGGGAAACAACACCTTCACCGGCAACGTGCAGAACAACGGCGGTACGCTCTGGATCACGAACTCCTCGGCCCTCGGCGTGGGACCAAAAACTGTGATCGCAGTCGGCAATTTTGCGTCGCAGTTCACCCAGCTCCGACTGGCCGGCAATGTGAACATCGATCCGTCGATCACCTTCCGGCTCAGTTACAGCGGTGGTGTGCTGGTGAATGAAGCCGGCACGAACACCATCCAGGGCATGGTTGAAATGCCCAATGGCGGCGGAAATCCGTTGGTCGTCGTGAACAGCGGTTTCCTCACGCTCGCGGGCGATGTCTCCACGGTTCCGGAGAACAATGCCCGAACGCTGACTCTCGATGGCCCGGGTGATGGCCTCGTTTCTGGAAACATCTACGACAACGGTCCGGCCGCATCGGTTGCCAAGAATGGAACCGGAACATGGACCCTTTCCGGACCCGGCAATTCCTACAGCGGCACGACCGCGGTTAATGCTGGCACGCTGTTGATCACCGGAAACAACTACGGCGCAGGCGCGGTTACGGTCGCTTCGGGTGCGGCGTTTGGCGGCACCGGAACCGTCGGTTCTGCCGTGACCTGGCAGGCGGGTTCGACTGGCGTCTTCAGCGTCAGTCCATCGGGCGGCATGAACAACACGCCATTCATGGTTTCCGGAACGGTGACGTTGAACAACAATGCGATCACGGTGAATGTTCCCGGCGGCACGCCTCTGCCGGTCGGCACTTATCTGCTGATGAGTGCTCCGACGATCAATGGGGCTTTCACTTCAACACCGGTTATCACTGGTGCCGGACTCGCGCCGAACACCTTCGGTTCGGTTGTAACCGCCGACGGACAGGTCAACCTGGTCGTCGCGCAGAGCAGCGTCTGGGTCAACAATGGCAACGGCAACTGGTCCACACCGGCGAACTGGAACAGCAATCCGAACATTCCTGACGCCGCTGGCGAATACGCAACGTTCGGCGTCGGCTCCAGCCTGACGACGGTCACCCTCGATTCCCCCAAGACCATCGGAGGAATCGTGTTCACCAATCCGAACTCGTTCGTCATCTCGAGCCCGACCCCGGCCAATACGCTGACTCTGAACAACAATGGCAACAACGCCTCGATCAACGTGTTGAGCGGTTCGGGTAACGTGATTGCCGCTGCGGCCAACCTCGCAGACAACACGATCGTCAGCGTGAGCACCAGCAATACGCTGTCGATCCCGAGCAGCGTGACCGGCAACGGATTGTTGACCAAGAGCGGCAACGGCGTCCTCGTTCTGTCCGGCTCGAACAGCTTCTCCGGAACGTTGTTGGCGGGCGGCACGCTGGCGCTCGGCAGCACCAACGCGCTGGGCGATGGCATGTTCACCATCAGCGGGGGCAGCCTCGACAGCAGGGTCCCTGGATTGGTAAATCGCCGCGATAATCCGCAAACCTGGTCGGGCAGCTTCGCCTTCCTGGGTTCTCAAAGCCTCCACCTCGGCAATGGCGGAGTGACACTGACGGCAAATCTCACCGTCGGCATCTCCAACAGCACGTTGACGGTCGGTGGCCCGATCGACGGTCCGTTCAATCTGACCGTTGACGGCACGACGAACGGAACCATTGTGCTGGAGAACAACAACTCATTCACCGGCTTCACCGCACTCGGCGGCACTATCGTCATCGGCAGTGATACTGCCCTCGGCTCGGCTGGAACGCTCCAGTTCACTCCTCAGATCGGACCGGGCGTGAGGCTGCGGTCCAAGGATGCCACGCCTCGGACGATTGCAAACAACGTCAGCGTGAATGCATTCGACGGACCGTACATCCTTGACGGTCCCGGCGACCTCACGTTCACCGGCTCGATTGTGAGCGGTAACGGACAGAAACGTTTCACCGTGAACAACACCACGACCTTCGCAGGTCCGGTCACGGACAATGGCGCGCCCAATGGACCGCTGATCATCGATGGCACAGGCCGGTTGATCCTGCCGATTGCAAACTCGATGACGAAGACGTTCCAGGTGAGTGGCGCGACAATCGTGCTGGGCGATTCAATGGCGTTCGGCAGCGGACCGCTGGTGCTGAACGGAGGAGCGCTCGACACGACCATCCCGGACATGGTGCTTGTTGCGAACAACGTTCAGACATGGAGTGGCAGTTTCGGATTCGCTGGCACCGAGAATCTGAACCTCGGTTCCGGAAACGTCAGTCTGACCACCAACGTCACCGTCACGGTGAGCAACAAGGTTCTCACTGTTGACGGTGTCATAACCGGATCGTTTGCCATCACGAAAGCTGGCGCAGGCCGCCTCGTGCTGAACGGAGCAAACAATTACGGAAACACGGTCGTAACGGCGGGAGTGCTCGAGATTGCACAGGCAACTCTTCGCACCAACTCCACGGTGTCGATCGCGTCCGGAGCCACGCTGCAGCTGAACTTCAGCGTGACCAACCGCGTCGCCGGCCTGGTCTTGAACGGAGTCGCGCAGCCTGCCGGAGTTTACAAAAGCGGCAACTCGGCCGGTTTGATCAGCGGATCTGGCGCCCTGGAAGTCGTGCCGCTCGGACCGACAGAACCGGCGGTTCTGACCAGCACGGTCGCTGGCAATCAGCTCAGCCTCTCATGGCCTGCTGGACAGGGCTGGAGGCTTCAGGCTCAGACCAACAGCCTCAACGTCGGTCTCTCCAACAACTGGACCTATCTGACCGACGGCAGCGTCACGAGCACAAACATCACGATTGACCCGGCTGCCCCGGCTGTCTTCTACCGCCTCGTCTATCCGTAAAAGGAGAAGCGATTCGAGAAATTCACACACGGCCGCCGCATTCGAAAAGAATGCGGCGGCTTTTTTATTTGTGGAAGGATTCCCTCGATGTCTGAGCCATCCAGAGCGGTTCAGAAAAACCGTAGCCGCCGAGGTAACGAGGCGGAACCGTTGGGAAAACGTCCGTCTCGTTACCTCGGCGGCCGCGAAATTCCTCGAAATGTCCGGAAGCAGGATGAAGCGTTTGTCGCAAGCGATCGGAGGAGGATGCGCCTCAAAGTGGCCGAACCCGAAATTCCCCTGCAGGTGATTTTTCTCGTCGAGAGGAGTGATTGGTGGCAAGACTGCTCGCAGTAAAATCCTTTCTTTGATGGCATAGCTGCGATCCATCCAGTGTCTGATGCTGAATCACATGAAATTGCAAATGTCCCGTTGTCCTGGCGTCACGTTCTCAAACCGCACTGTGAGGATTCTCATTTTGGTTTTCACTGTAGGCGGATCGATGACCACCCATTCTCAAGGTTCTGAGCTCGCCGTTCCGCAGAGTGTCGTCAGCGAGACGCAAGTTGTGCCGAGTCAATCTGCTGTTACCGGTGCCAGCCGGACGAATGTTTCTTTCGGTTCAAATGCATCGGCGGCACCGGACAGCATCTTGTCGGGCACGAACGCTTATTCGATTCATTCTGACATGGTTCTCATTCCCGGTGGCAGTTTCCTGATGGGCAACGGTCTGGATCCCATGGATGGAGATGCGGATGAACTTCCGATGCACCGGGTACAGGTTTCGGCATTCTACATGGACAAGTTCGTCGTGACGGAAGAACTCTGGGGCAAGGTGTTTACCTGGGCGACAAATCACGGGTATGAATTTGCTCATGGGATTTGGGGCAAAGCGCCAAAGCATCCGATCATTTGTGTCAGCTGGTTTGATTCCGTGAAATGGTGCAATGCCCGCAGTGAAATGGAGGGACTTCGTCCGGCGTATTTTACCGATTCAGACTTAACCATGCCTTATCGGAGTGGGGAGGCAACGCCTTTTGTCAATTGGACCAGCGGTTATCGCCTGCCGACAGAAGCGGAGTGGGAGAAGGCGGCGCGCGGCGGTCTGGAACAAAAAAGATTCCCGTGGGGCGACACCATTTCGCTCAAACAGGCGAACTATTACGCCCTTCCTTCCGGCTACACCTACGATGTCAACAAAACCAGCGGCTATCATCCCGCGTTCAAAGATCAGGAATATCCGCTTACGAGTCCGGTGGACTATTTCTCCGCGAATGATTACGGCCTTTACGACATGGCCGGGAACGTTCGGCAGTGGTGTTGGGATTGGTATGGCAAGTATCCGGCCGATCCCCAATCGGATCCGCGCGGTCCTGATTCCGGATCGGCGCGGGTGTTTCGTGGCGGCAGCTGGGGGGCGAACGCGTTTCGGGGCCGCATTGCCGCCCGTTACTATTACTTTCCGACCTACAAGAGCACGTATGTGGGATTCCGAACGGTTTTGTCCGCTCCGTCGGAAAGCCAATGAATCAGCGTAAAGGAGGAAAGGTCTCGGCGATTTCCACTCCTTCCGCATGGCACAAATGTGTCATGGACGGTCTCTTTTCGACGGCGCTACTTTTGACCGGTCAGTCTTACAATCGGGAACTGCCGTAATCTTTTCGCGTTTGGCGGAAATGTTAGAGCGGGATAAATGGGAAGCACCATGCTTTTCATGAGCCCGCCGCTGGTGGTCTGACCCAACACTAATTGGCGTTTGCTTATCCGAAATACTATGAAGATCTTCCGCGCGGCTCTCGGTGTTTTCCTTTCTTTCCTCCTTGTGGGGCAATGTTCTGCTGCGGAGGAATCCCACGTCGTGCTCATCTCCCTGGATGGATTTCCTTCGCGAATGTTCTGGGACAGCAAGACGCCCGTCCCAATTATCCGGCGTCTGGCTGCGGAAGGGGTGGCGTCGCAGGGAATGCGTGTTTCCAATCCTGCGATGACCTGGCCGAATCATACGACGTTGGTTACCGGAATGCGGGCGGCCAGGCACTCGGTCCTTTACAACGGATTGATGCTTCGGAGTGGACCTGGAAAACCTGTTCGGACGGATCCCCGCCGCGACAAGCATGAACTCGTGGCCGTGCCGACCATTTACGACCTGTTTCACAAGGCGGGTTTGAGAACCGCTTCGATTGACTGGCCTTGCACTCGGAATTCGGGCTCGCTGGATGATGATTTTCCTGACACGCCCGACAACACTGTTTACATGACGCCCAAATTTCGAACGGAACTGGTGGAGCAGGGGATTCTCAAGGATGAAACCGAAGCGACGTTCAAGCAGAACACTGCGCCGGGCCGTGATGGTGTCTGGACGCAGGCTGCGTGTTATCTGATTCGCGAACGGAAGCCTCACTTTCTGATGCTTCATTTGTTGAACACGGATGGAATCCATCACAGGTATGGCGCCGAATCCTGGCCCAGTTACACGGCAATCGCGCTCGCCGACTTCTATGTGGGACAGGTGATCGATGCTTTGGAAGAGGCGGGCATCCGCAAGAACACGACTGTCTTCGTCTTATCGGATCATGGATTCGCATCAGCCGAAAAGGAAATCCAGCCTAACGTGCTGTTACGAGACGCAGGCCTGCTGAAAGTAAGTGGAAATGGAAGAATCACAGAAGCGAGGGCGCATGTCGTTCCCAAAGGCGGCACGGGGATGATTTATCTTACAGATCCGGCGACGCGCGAAGACGATCGCAAGAAAGTAATTGAACTTCTGCGCGGAAAGGAAGGCGTGGCTGAAATTATTGGACCGGAAAAATTCGCCGAGCTGGGATTCCCATCGGTGGAAAGCAATCCAGGCATGGCGGATCTGATACTGGTGGCCGATGACGGCTATTCGGTTTCCGGATCGGTATCGGGCTCCGAGTGGACAAAGCCTGTTCCGCCAGGCGATCGCCCGGGGCATCACGGATATCTCGCCAGTAATCCCAAAATGGACGCACTGTTTATCGCGACCGGTCGCAATATAAAATCCGGAGTAAAAATCGGTGCGATAGATAACATCGATGTGGCCCCGACCATTGCGCATCTCCTGGGACATTCCTTGACCAACGTGGACGGAAAGGTTCTTACGGAGATCCTTTCGAAGCCTTGAGGCATTCTGGATAAGAACGCCCGGTCGGGCTGGAACAGTAAACTTGCCGATCGAAAGGCTGCCTGATGAAGCACGCACCCGGGCTCAAGGTTGTCTGCGTTTTGGAACCGTCATCGCCTGACAACGAAACGCGTTCTGTTGTCGAAATGCCTCCCGGATTCTTTGTTCAACGATCCATGAAGATTGCACGCCCATTCTTCGATTTGCTGGCGGACCGTTTGAGTCTTCCAGGCCGGATTGAAAGCCGGTGAGTGGAGCATGACACAAATGTGCCATAGACGGTTCCAGCTAACACGTTACCCTGTCCGCTATCGTCAATTCCAATCCCCAGACTCTATGAACCCATCAAAAACCACGTTGTCTCAACCAAACACGAAGGCGCGCCTTGCCATGAAAGTGCTGGTCACAATATTGGCGGCGGTTTTTTCGATCTCGTCTCTCACAGCGCAGCAACTCATGTTGAGATTTGATTTTGAAGAGGACGGAACCAACGCGGTCGATTCCGTGCATGGTGTGAAAATGGGTCTGTTCACAGGTGGGAACGTGCTCACGGATTTGCACGGTCCGGAGGGTTCCGGAGTCTTCGGTGTTGGCAGGGCTCTCGATCTGCGAAACGGAACGTACGCGAGCGGTCCGGTCGCCCGGGGCAGAAACTTGTCGGCCATCAACTTCGGGGTCATTTCAAACTTCACGGTCAGTCTGTGGTTCAAACCGTCCTACAGAATGTATTCCACCAACAAGGGCGTCTTCTTTGACCTGGGAATTCCCGGCGGGACCTCGGGTGACATTTTCAACGGAGAAACCAACACCCTGGCCCTGAAGTGCAACGGAGATTACGCTTACCAAAACTTCAACAACCAGGACGCCGTCCGCGGGCTGATCCACACCGAGGGCAGCTCTCGCACCGTTCCATGGTTGTGTCCGATGCCGACCAATGAGTGGGTGTTCCTGGCGATCTCGTATGACGGCACGAATCTTAACTTCTATCGCGCCACCGAAACGAACGCGGTGATTTTTGGAGGCACGACAAACATTCCCAACCAAAAGGTGTATGTGGGCAGCACCTTCGATGTGCTGATCGGCAACAGCGGTTCGCGCACCAAGAGCGCCTTGGGGCAGTTTGATGACGTTCGATTCTACCTCGGGGCGGCAGACACCAATTTTCTCGAGGCCGTCCGTCAATCGAAGGCCGGTCCCGCGGCCCCTGTGGTTCATTCCTGGGGCGGCTGCGGCGGGGTTGCGGAGCTTTCGTGGAGCACTGTGCCGGCCAATACCGGCTTCATCATCAAACGCTCGACCACTCCGGGAGCGGAAACAGAGTACGCCACCACCTCCGAGCCGACCTTTATTGATTCCGACGTCTCTGTGGGAACCACCTATTACTACAAAATCTGCGCAACCAATGCTGTTGGTGTCAGCCCGGATTCCGCGGAAGTGAGCGTCACGATCAACAACGGAACTCCCACCACGATTACTTCACATCCGCAGGATCAATCGGTTTGCCCGGATTCAACCGGGACATTCACGGTCACAGCCAGTGGCTCGGGTCTGACGTATGTCTGGCAGTCCAGCACGAATCAAGGAGTGACGTGGAATACAATCGGTGGAGCGACTGCATCCAGTTACACAACTCCTCCCGTGACCCTCGCCGACAATGGCACACGCTATCGCGTTCTGGTGAGCAGTTCCTGTGGCACTCTGGCATCCTCGGCGGCTGCCTTGACGATCAACCAGGCAACCGCCATTACGATCCAGCCGCTGGATCAAAACGTTCCCGCCAGTTGGGGTGCGACATTCGCAATTAAAACGACCGGGCCGGTCATCGGTTATCAATGGCGAAAGAATGGTGTGAACCTTACAGACGGTCCGGGCATCACCGGTGCAACCACGCCGATCGTCCACCTTTCCAATCTGACCGGCGGTGATTCCGGGACAACCTACGATTGCGTTGTCATCACCACATGCGGAAACCTGATTTCTTCCAGTGCCGCGCTGACGATCAATAACAACAACCTGGAATTGAAGTTCGGCTTTGAAGAAGAAAACGGCTTTTACACCTACGATTCCGTGGCAGCCGTGCAATTGGATCTGGGAGACGATTACGGCAATGAATTTGCCGATCTGCATGGCCCTCTGGGATCGGGTGTGGCCGGCATCGGCAGAGCGCTCGATTTCACATCCGGTTTCAACGGCACCAATGGGCCGCTCGCAATCCAGTCCGGCTCCGCCAATCTGCAGTCCGGCGTCACCCGCATCGGCTCATTCACGATCAGCATGTGGATCAAACCGGCCACAGATTTGAAGAGCGGCCAGCTGTATCCGCGCTTCTTCACCCTGGGCGATCGCACGCGGGCAACTGACAGTGGAATTACCAATACGCTGGGCCTGTTGAGTGATGGCAACAGTTATGCGCCCGCGGGATCGATCACCGCTGTTCAAGGCAAAGTGAATACGCTGACGACTTCCACCACAACGTTCGGCGCGTTCGACATGCCGGTGAATCAATGGCGCTTCCTGGCCCTGACCTACGATGGCGCCACCATGAGATTCTACGGCGGTGCTGAAAATGGCGAAGTGACCCTGCAATCCTCCGCCGAGCTCATGGCCGGCGCGGTGGATATCAGCAACGGTTACAAGGTATTGCTCGGAAACCGTGCGGATTATCTGCGTTGCTTTGAAGGTCAAATGGATGACGTGCGATTCTATCTCGGCGCGGCACCCATCAACCAGCTGGAACAGATCCGCAGGGAAGCGTCGCCCTTGAACCCCGCAACGACTCCGGTCATCACGGCCTCGGGCGGTTGCTCCGAAGTGGTGCAACTGGCCTGGACATCAACGGCTGGTCCTGGCGGCGGTTACATTGTGAAACGGTCCACGGTTTCCGGAGCCGAAGTCAATTACGCTGTGACCAGTGCGGCTGAGTTCACCGACACGGATGTGACCGTTGGAACGACCTACTACTACAAGGTGGTGGCGACCAACGAAATCAGCACCAGCGCAGAATCGCTCGAAGTCGCCGTTGAGGTGTTGAGCAACGAACCGGTGCAAATCACAAGTCAACCTTCCAACCAGGAAGTCTGCTCCGGATCCACGGCGACCTTCACGGTCGGCCTCAGTGACACCGCCGGAGTAACCTATAGCTGGCAGGTCAGCACCGATCAGGGTGAAACGTGGGAACCCATCCCCGGAGCCAACGCATCCAGTTATACCACGGGCCCGATTTCGGGAGCCGACGTCGGAACACTGTACCGGGTGGTCATTGGCAGCATTTGCGGTGTGCCGGTCGAATCTTCTGCGGCAACTGTCGCTCTGACCTCTTCGCCGGTGATCACCACCCAGCCGCTGAGCCAGTCGGTACCCACAAACTGGGGAGTTACCTTCTCGGTGAAGACCACGGGACCGGTGACGGGTTACCAGTGGCGCAAGAACGGAGTCGATTTGAACGACGGTCCGGGCATTACCGGCGCGACCACAGCCGTGGTGAAGATCACGAACCTGACTTTGGACGATGATGGAAGCCAGTTCGATTGCGTTGTCAGCGGTCCGTGCAGCCCGGTCATTTCATCGGCGGCGACCCTGACCATCGACAACGACAATCTGCAGTTGCATTTCGAGTTTGAAGATTCGGGCACTGTGACCACGGATTCGATTTCGTTCGTGCCGTTGAATCTCTTCAGCCAGCCGGGCACGCTGGCGGATTTGCACGGCGCAGAAGGCTCGGGAGTGGGCGGCGTCGGCAAATCGCTCGATCTGAGTTCAGGTGTGTATGGAACCGCGGGCCCGATTGCCATCATGGGCGAGGGATCGACCCTGGCGGGCGGAGTGTCGAGCATCAGCTCCTTCACGATCACCATGTGGATCAAGCCTGCGGCTGACCTGGCGGTCGCCTCAAGGTATTCGCGATTCTTCATGCTGGGTGACAAGGATCTGACCGACAGCACGCAGAACAAGACCCTGGCGCTGTTGAACAACGGAACCCGGGTTGCGGGCAGCACTTCGGTGAGCGTCACCATCAATACCGACACCGCACCCACCGGTTCGTTTGGCGCGTTCGACATGCCGGTGAATCAATGGAGTTTCCTGGCTCTGACCTATGATGGAGCCACGTTGAACTTCTACGGCGGTTCGGAAGGCAGCCCGGTGTTGTTGCGATCCACAACCAACTTTGTCGCGGGATCGGTGGACATCAGCAACGGTTACAAGGTGATGCTTGGAAATCGTCCGGATGGAATCCGCGCCTTCGCCGGTGAAATGGACGATGTGCGTTTCTATCTCGGTGCCGCGCCATTGGAAGCTCTGGAAGCGATTCGTCAGGAAGTCGCCCCGGCGGGTCCGGTTCTCATCTCGCCTCGGATCAATGGCAGCGACCTGATGCTGGTGATCGAAACTCACTCGGGAGTCAGTTATGTCCTGGAGTCCTCGCCAACGCTGGTGAATCCGGTCTGGACACCGATTTCCACCAACATCGGAACCGGCCTGTCGCTGACGAACCAGCTGCCGATAAACCGCGGCGGAAATGAATTCTTCCGATACCTGATTCGATAGTCGTCGCCAGGAGCGGCGGGAACGAAGTTGTCCCGCCGCTCCTCACCAATTCCAACTGAAAATCTGTTTCCGATATGAATTACAATCCAAAGAAACAAAGCAGTCCGGACGGTCTCCGTGCCCGGGGTTTCACGTTGATTGAACTCCTGGTGGTGATCGCGATCATCGCCATCCTGGCGGCGATGTTGTTGCCTGCTTTGAGCAACGCAAAAGAACGCGCGCTGCGGGCTTCGTGCCTGAACAACTTGAAGCAAATGGGGGTGGCGTTCGTGATTTACGGTGGCGATTTCGGAGACCACTTGCCGCCGCCGGCATTCACCGGCCCGGGCGGGTCAACGCCTTACGCCGCGTATGTATTGTATCCGGCGACGGTCGCACCCGGCACCCCGGTCGGACCCAATGAGTTCGCCACCAACCATGGAATCTTTTATTCCTCGGGAGTGATTCTTTCGGGCAAAACATTCTATTGCCCGAGCATGAAAAACAGCACGCAGATGCCATTTTCCTACGAGCATTACACGACCTCCAGTGGAAGCTGGCCGGCCTACAATGTCGTGGCGGGGAAATCGCACGTTCGTTCCACTTACAGTTATTTTCCGCAATCCACCGAGTTGAAACTGAGGCCGGGGCTGAGAAACGGATATTACGTTGCGGCCAAAAAGCTGGCTCAACTCAGTGCCCGTCAATCCATGATGACGGATCTCATTTATCTTTATGACACCATTCCCCATCGGTCCGGACGTTCTGCCAACGCATTGAATGTTCTGTGGGGCGATGGTCATGCCAGTGCCTGCAATTCGAAGGATGCCCTGGACCCGTCGCTTTGGAATTCGGCCAAACCCAATCCCGACGGCATCCCCAGCCTCGGCGATGACACCGAAAAATTCTGCGATGTCATGTATTACATCCAGCAGCAGAATTAGGCCGGAAGATCCCATCAGATAATCCACAGGCGTGTTCGCCGTTTCCGGCTGGCGGGAAACGCGCCGTTCAAGCAGGTGGAAGAAATCCGTTTCCATTCACGATGAGAAAAGCTGTCTTGCTGATCGCATGTCTTGCGGCGGTGGTGTTCCCCGTTTGCGCCGAGGACGACATTCCTCGTTACGTAAAAATCATTCGCGAGCGTATTTTTTCGGACTACCAGGGGATGCTCAAAACTGCCCGCGGCAGTTTGAAATATCCGTTCGTCACGCCGGGCAGCAGCCAGTATCAGGATCAGCTTTGGGATTGGGACTCGTGGCTGGTGAATGTTGCTCTGCGGCAGATATTGTTGGAACACGGCTCCGAGAAGGACAGAGAAGAAGCGATTCCTTTTGAGCAGGGATGCGTGCTGAACTTCCTGGATGGCAAAGGATACAACGGCTGGATTCCGCCGGTCATCTATTCGCACGACCAGCCCGATCCGAATTTCAATCCGTTTCAACACAACCCTCACAAACCCTGCCTGGCGCAACACGCCGCACTGCTCACCCGGTTGAACGGCGGTAATGCCGAATGGCTGCGCGATCGATTCCATTCGTTGCAGGCTTTTGTGGCGTGTTACTACAACCACTACCGCCATCGCCCCACGGGTCTCTATTTCTGGCAGACCGATGGATACATCGGCGTGGACAATGATCCGAGCACCTACTATCGACCCGACGGGAGTTCGGGATCGATTCTGTTGAATTGTCTGATGTATCGGGAATTGAAGGCGATGGTCTATCTCGCGGGGCAACTCAATCAACAGGAGATCGGCGCCAGCTTTCAGAAAATGGCGGATGAACTTCTAGATTCGATCCGGGAACACTGCTGGGATCCCAGGGACGGATTTTATTACAGCGTCGATTTGAATCTCCGGCCTTACGAACGTCCCGCCTCGGGGAATGCTCTGCACATGGGTGCTCCGCGAAACTGGGACTGCCTCATTCAGCGTCTGGGCGTCTGGTCCGGATTCCTCGCGATGTGGGCCGAAGTGGCCACGCCTGAACAGGCGAAGCTGATCGTGGAAAAGAATTTCCGGGACACCAACACCTTCAACGCGCCGTATGGAATCCGTTCACTCTCCCGGATGGAAAAAATGTACGACCTGCGCGCCTCGGGGAATCCCTCCAACTGGCTCGGTCCAATCTGGATCAACGTGAACTATCTCACGTTCCGCGGCCTGGTGAAGTACGGCTTCACAGAAGACGCCCGTGAGCTGGTGCGGAAAACGATTCTGCTGCTGGGAAGAGATTACGAACGGCACGGCACACTGCATGAATATTATCTCCCGGACAGCGGTGAGCCGGTGCTCAACCCCGGATTTCAGAACTGGAACTATTTAGTCCTGAACATGATTGCCTGGTATGAAGGCAAACCGTTCGTTGAGGAATTTTGACCCGAAAATCACTTCGGTAAATGTCCATGAAACAAATGATTCAAAAAAGCTGTGTAATGCTGACCGGCGGGTTGCTGGCATTGACTCTCTCACCAGGTTTGTTCCCCACCGCGGATGCCGCAGAATCTTTTCCCTTGACCGCCACCATTGCCGAAGCGATGCAGCGGGCCAATGATCATTGGATTGCAAACAACGGCCTTGGTAATGCCGGATGGGCGCGCGGCGCTTACTACACCGGCAATCAACGCGCTGTTCGCGTATTGGGAAATCGCAATTACTTGCGTCGCGCTCTGGCGTGGGGCAATGCCAATCAATGGAGGGTCGGTCCGGAGATCAACCGCCCCAATGTCGCTGACGCGTTTTGCTGCGGGCAGACTTACATTGATCTTTATCGGATGGATCCGAAGCCTTTGTATCTTGCCGACATTCAGGCGAAGATCGATGCACAGGTTGCTTCTTCTGCCATTGATGGCTGGTCCTGGGTGGATGCGTTCTACATGCAGGCCCCGACCATGGCCCGCCTTGGAAGCCTGACAGGCGACACCAACTATTTTCACAAGCTCCGGCTCATGTATGACGACATGAAGATTCGCCGCACCTTGTTCGATCCGGAGGAGTCGTTGTGGTATCGCGATGGCGACTGGGTTTACCCGGCCAAGGTTACGCCGTCCGGGAAAAAGGTGTTCTGGAGCCGCGGTGATGGCTGGGTGTTCGCAGGGCTGGCGCGGGTGATTGAAGAAATGCCGGTCGGTTCGCCGGATCGCGAGGAATACGTCGAGATGTTCACGCGAATGGCCGCCGCACTGAAAGCAGTGCAGGGCCCGGACGGCATGTGGCGCTCCAGCCTGTTGGATCCGAATGAATATCCCAATCCGGAAACCAGTGGCACCGCATTCTTCACCTTTGGAATGGCGTGGGGCATTCGCAACGGCCTCCTGCCGGCAGCTGATTATGCCGACACAGTGATCAAAGGTTGGAATGGGATGGTGAACATTGCACTGACTCCGGATGGCTTTCTCGGTTATGTGCAGGAGGTGGGTTTTGCTCCCGGACCGGCTGACGCTTCGATGACGAAGGATTACGGAGTCGGCGCCTTCCTGTTGGCCGGCAGCGAACTCTATTTGCTCGCGCCGGATGCTCCCGCAATCCGTCCCTGGGCTGGGATGGATCAAACCAATTCCGTTAAAGCAGGAGAGAAGTTCTCGCTGCCGTTGAATGCCGGTTTGACTGAGATCTACAAAGGCAGCGCGGTGTCGTTCACCTGGTGGAATGGCGATACACAAATCGCCTCCGGCACGAATACGTCCGCTCTGCTGGGGCCGGGTCAGCATGAGATTACTTTGAAAGTGGTCGGCTCGGATGGGAACACCTACACGGATTCCATCTCTGTGTTGATCACCGAAACCACGCCGCCGCCGGCTCCGGAAATGAAAATGAAATTCGGTTTTGAAGATTCGGGGACGGTGACGACCGATTCCATTTCGGGCGTGACTCTGGAACTGACGGACGGAGCTGGTTTGCCTGTGGACCTGCATGGTGCGGAAGGCTCGGGTGTGTTCGGCCGTGGGCGGGCATTGGATTTAAGAAATGGAAGCTACGGGAGCGGCGGTTTGGCCAGGGTCATCAACTCAGGTGCCATCAATTTCGGAACGATCACCAATTTCGCGGTTAGCCTTTGGTTCAAGCCGCTCCAGAACATGTGGTCCACCGACAAGGGAACTTTTTTTGCGCTGGGCGCCAATGGAATCACGGGCTATGGACAAAACCAAAGCGTGAGTCTGCGTTGTAACGGCGATTCCGGCTGGCGTAACCACAATCTCAAGACCGCAGTCACGGCACGGATCCACACGAAAGGCAGTTCCACCAGCGATCCCTGGTTCTGCGAAATGCCGACGAACCAATGGATCTTCATGGCAATGTCCTATGACGGCACGAACTTGAATTTTTATCGCGGCACCGAGACGACGCCGGTGGTGAAGATGGGAACGACCAATGGTTCGGAGATGCTGAATCTTTCCGTTGAGGTTGGGAATTCGTTCAGCCTGTTTATCGGCAACAATGCGGCTCGCAATGCCACCGCACTCGGGCAGTTTGATGATGTGCGATTTTATACGGGGATGGTGGATGAAGCTTTTTTGGAACACACCCGTCTGGATGATATCGCTCCGATGTTGCAATGCTCTGTTGTTGATGGCGGGGACATTTCACTGCGTGGACAAACCGTGGCGGGAGTCACTTACATTTTGGAGTCGTCATCGACTCTGGTCGCCAACTCCTGGACTCCGGTCCTGACGAATTTTGGAAATGGCGAGTTGGTCACCAACATCCTCCCTTCGTATTCCGCCGATTCCAATCGGTTCTTCCGATGGGTGTTGCAATAGCGACTCGGCCTTTCGCTTTCCGCTTCTCAGGCCTCAGCCGCCACTCCGGCGCTTCACGACGGCACAATTTCGCAATCAGATCACGCCTCTGCCGGTTTGGCTTCGTTGGCGTGATATTTCATGACGGCTTCCGTGCGACAGCGAACATGGAGCTTTTCATAGATATGGCGCAGGTGATTGCGCACTGTGTCAAAGCTCAGGTTCAACTGCGTTGCGATCTCCTTGTTCGTCAATCCCTTCGCCACAAGCATCAGGACCTCCATCTCGCGCGCTGAAAGACTTTCAT
Organism: uncultured Verrucomicrobia subdivision 3 bacterium; assembly: GCA_937890005.1. Classification (GTDB taxonomy): domain Bacteria; phylum Verrucomicrobiota; class Verrucomicrobiia; order Limisphaerales; family DASXHY01; genus DASXHY01. Next base: position 202,687 of record CALBZA010000017.1, read on the forward strand.
TGGACCGCGGTGGTGGTTTTTGAAAGGTTTCCACCAACATCCGCGCGATCTCGCCGGTCATGGGCGCGCCGCCGGTTCGAACGTCGGCGATGGCCCGCAAAATTTCCTCGCGACTGGAGCGCTTCAGCAGATACCCGCAGGCGCCGGCCTTGAGTGCCTGAAAAATCAGATCGTGATCCTTGTAAACCGTCAGAATGATGATCTGCAATTGGGGCAGCATTCCCTTGAGCCGTCCAGTGCAGGCAATTCCGGTTTCGCCGCCGGGCAGGTGGATGTCCATCAACACGACATCGGGCGGCTGGCGCGGGATCTGGATCAGGGCATCCCGGGCGTTGCTGCAGTCGCATATACATTTCAACCCGGGCGCCTGATCAATCCACAGGCGCAGGGTTTGTCTCATGGTTCGATTGTCTTCGACGATGGCAATGTTGGTCATGTGGTGGAAACGTGGGTGTCGAGGGGGCAGATAAGCCGGACGATGGTTCCTGTGCCGGGCCGGGAACTGATTTCACAACGCCCGTCCAGCCGATTCAGGCGCTCGGACAGGTTGGTCAAACCGTTTCCGTCGCTTGGGATTTCCAGGTCAAAGCCGCAACCGTCATCCGTGATGACGATGTACAGATTGCTTTCATCCAGTTCGATGTGGAAAAGGATTTCCCGCGCGTGAGAATGGCGGACGGCATTGTTCAGCGCTTCTTTGACTCCGAGGAATAAATGGTGCCTCGCCCGCGCCGCCACAGGGCGGGCGGGAATAACGGCGGGGATTTCCACGCGACAAGTCAGCCCGACGGTCTGGAGATAATCCTCGGCAAAGCCCGCGAGATAATGCACCAGGGCGGCCACGGTATCTTTCCGCGGGTCCACGGCCCAGACGATTTCATCCAGCGCCCGGACGAGCGAATTGGCCCGGGAAAGAATGCGATCAAATCGCACGCCGGGTTCCTGGGAGTCCGGACAATCGCGTCCTGTTTCCGCCAGCATGCTGATTTCCGTGAGGCTTGAACCGAGATCGTCATGGAGATCGCGGGCGATTCGCGAGCGTTCTTCTTCGAGCGAGTGTTGATGTTCGGCCCGTTCGCGTTCACGAATTTCCTGTTCGAGTTGAGCGGTGCGCTGAGTGACCTTGCGACTGAGCAGGCTGGTCCAGATCAGGACCAGGACCAATATCGTCATCAGTGAACCGAGCGCGATGAGCAGGCGCTCCAGCGTCCACCACGGAGGGCGGGCCAGAATAACGATGCTCGTTGGGGACCGGAGCAACAGTTCGAAGGAGTCGAGGGCGCGTCCTTCTGCGCGATTTCCGCCGATTCCATGATAAACTCCCGTCAGTTGCAAACGCGCACCGATCGGTACCGACAAAGGTGAAGATGGGTTCCTGCTTTCAAGCCGGGCGGCGAAGGTATGCACGCCGGCCTGCAGTTCGAGAATGGTCTCATTTTTTTGCTGGCTCAAACCCACGAGCAAACCTTCGACGTGAACGACGGTTGAATCATGATCGGGGGAGATCAATTTGCCGGGTTCAAGCGGACTGGACGGTGGCAACGGCTGGCGGCCGATGGCGCGAGCCAGACATTGCTGAAGGACGGGCGACGGCCCGCTCAGGTTGGGAAAGCCCACCACTTCCGCCAGATCGCCCACCTTCAATCCACAATCTCTTTCGAGGGTGAATTTCAGGCCGTTCTTTTCATCCATCAGATAGTATTCGCCACGTCTTTCATGAACAATCTGGCCGATCACCTTGATCCGCTGAAAAGCGCCGGCCCGCGAATCAAAGTGCAGCAGATCCTTCGCGTGCTTGACCGGAACAGCGAACATGTCTGTGGGAGCCGGTTCGTCCACGCTGATCATCGCGCCGTGAATCTTGATCTCGCCCACTTTGACTTTGAATGCCCCTTCGCCCTCCGGTTCATGCGACGCATACAGGCAGCCACGCAGGGTGACGAGGGCGTGCTCGTAAACCCTCAAATCCACCGACTCCAATCCAAATAAATCAACCCAGATGGATCCACCGCGGGTAAACAGTGAGATGCGATTTCTTTGAACATGATTGACGATGCCCTGTACTTCCACGTATTGCGTGTCCAGGCTTCCAGCCATCAATTGATCCCACGTGGCATGAACAGGCGTGGGCAGCATTCCCTTTCCGAGGCGCACCATTTTCCGTGACCGGACATCAGGGGCGAAACTTTCGACAGTGTTTCCTTCCACTTCGCAGTAGTCCCCGACCTTGGGCGGAGAAGCATCTGTGGCGGGCCAGTTCCTCACAAAAACGCCCATGGTGGAATCCTGAATGACGAAGGATTTGAACTCAGGTTGAACGCAGGTGATGACGCCGCGGAGTTTGACCTGGTAACCCTTCCGGGCCTCTTCACGTTTCAACTGCTTGATGGTGCCAGCCGAAGTCAATACGGGCGGGAGATGTCCCGCGGCTCCGTCATGCGGCAATCTGCGGCAGATGGCGGAGTCGAGAACAAGCGGGCCGGCTGTCCGCGTGGTGCGTCCCAGGACTTCTATCGATTCTCCCACCGGCCAGGAATTCGTCTCCAGCGTTTCAACCCGGATCGCGAAATTTTCATCCCCGAGCATCAAAACCCGTTCGGGGCCGATCGAAACGACGCGACCGATCATGCGCAGGATGGTGTCCTCGGGTTCGATCAGGTTTGTCGTCACTTCGCCGATGCTGACAGGCGGATGGCTGTCCCAAAGTTTCGGGGCGGCCTCCAGAATTTCGATGTCCATGCGATTGGTTACCCGCAGAATGGCCGCTACTTCCTGACCTTCGAGTGTCCAGGCAATCTGGCCGGTCCCGCGACAGCGAAGACGACTGTTCAAGAGTAGAATGGGGGATATTCCGGACGAATCTGTCACCTCGATTTGCAGCGGACTGGTGGCGGTCTTCAGTTCCATTTCCAATGTGTTCGCCTGGCTGTGAATAAAGGTGGCAACGCCTTCCGCTTCAAAAATGGCCCCGTCCATCTTCTCTATCATGTCGGTTTCACTGCCCGGCTGAAGGGGACGAACTGAAACCAGCGGGTGCGCGAGGAGTCGGTCCGGGACGACGCAGGAGGTGATTATCAGACAACCAATCCAAATCGTGCAGAACAGTCTTCGACGGACTGAGCCGAGGCTTTTGAGCGCCGCGAGATGCATACGTGCGCAAAGCATGGAGCCAAGACTACGTTCGTCTCGCTTCTTTTTGAATCATAATTTCCTTATCACCCAATCCACCCCGGCGATTTGCCATACTTTCCAAAGGCGAGCGATGACACATTTGTGTCATGGTGAAGGCACTGAGGCTTCGTTAGGATTTTTCTACGAATGCGATCCACGTGCAAAGCCAGAGCCTGCAGGAATTTCCTCGTGAATCGGTCATGGTTTTTTGGGCTGGTCCTGGATGGAAAAAGTGCCTTTGATTTCCGCATGCCTCTCCTTGTCTCTCTTCTATTCACGGCGCTTCTGTTTTTTAACTTCCCGGCAAAGGCGGACCCCTGGCCGGTCGCAAAAGTTTCCGACAAGCTTTTTGAAAGTCCGGTCGGAGCCACCCGCATGGAAGGTTATTTGGGCGGTAAAATTGATCTCTGCATCGCGCAACGGATCAAAAAAGCCGATGTCGAACATCTGGTCGAACCCTTCCGTCACCGCAACGAAAGCAATTTCTGGCAGAGTGAATTCTGGGGCAAATGGATGCTTTCTGCAGTGGGTGCTTATGAATACCGGCGAGATCCCAAATTGCGGGCGATGATGGAGAACGCCGTTTCGAAATTGATCGCGACGCAGACGCCCGATGGTTACATCGGAAATTATCCGCCGGAGACTCAATTGCGGCAGTGGGATGTCTGGGGACGGAAATATACCCTGCTGGGATTGCTCGCCTATTTTGATCTTACCAAGGATGAAGCCGCACTGACCGCTGCGCGGCGACTGGCGGATTACACGTTGACGCAAGTGGGACCTAGAAAGGTGGACATCGTGACCACCGGCAATTACCGCGGCATGCCCAGCAGTTCCATTCTGGAACCGATGATCCTGTTGTATAAACGCACTCAAGACCCGCGGTATCTCGACTTTGCCAAATACATCGTCCGCCAGTGGGAGACTCCCAAGGGACCAAAACTGATCAGCAAGGCGTTGGATAAAGTGGCGGTTGCAGACCGGTTTCCAGCGCCCGAATCGTGGTGGTCCTGGGAAAACGGCCAGAAGGGTTACGAAATGATGTCCTGCTATGAAGGACTGCTCGACTTGTATCGAATCACGGGCGAAGCGGAATACCTGAAAGCGGTAGAGTTGGCGGTCCGGAATATCATTGATACGGAAATCAACGCGGCAGGTTCAGGAACCGCCTTCGAATGCTTCTATCACGGCGCGCAGCGGCAGACGGAGCCGAGTTACCACACGATGGAAACCTGCGTCACGATGACCTGGATCAAGCTTTGTCACAACCTGCTGCGATTGACCGCCAATCCGATGTACGCGGATGAGATCGAAAAAACCGCCTACAATGCCCTTCTGGCGTCAATGAAATCCGATGGTTCGCAGATCGCCAAATACAGTCCGCTGGAGGGAACTCGCCAGGAAGGCGAGGAACAATGCGGGATGCACATCAATTGTTGCAACGCCAACGGCCCCCGCGGTTTCGTCCTGTTGCCGCGGCTGGCGTTTGAATGGGGAACCAATGCCCTGTTTGTGAATCTGTATTGCGAGTCCTCTGCCGTGCTGCCGATCGGCGACGGAAACCATGTGAGCGTCAAACAGTCTACCCGCTATCCGGAAACGGATCGCGTCGAAATCCTGCTCAATCCCGAACGGCCGGGTGCCTTCAGCTTGAACCTGAGAATTCCCGCATGGAGCGAGCAGACTTCGGTTCAGGTCAATGGCCAGCCGGTCGCGGGAATCAACGCCGGAACTTATTTGAAAATTCATCGCGAATGGAAAGCGGGCGACCGGGTTGTGCTGAACTTTGATTTGCGCGGACGTTTGATCGCGCTCAACGGATACGAAGCCATTTACCGTGGACCGTTGCTGCTGGCGCGGGACAGCCGGTTCAAGGACGGCTTTGTGGATGAAACGGCTGTCATCAAAGGTCAGGAGAAACGGGTGGATCTCAAACCTGCAAAAGACAAACCGGCCAATGTCTGGCTGGCATTTACTGCGCCGCTCGTTCTGGGAACCGATCTGGAAGGAGAATTTAAAGATCCCCGCCAGGTGCACTTTTGTGACTTCGCTTCTGCTGGAAATGACTGGAAAAAAACATCGCGTTATCGGGTTTGGATCCGGCGGACCTTGAACGCGATGGAGAAGAAATAATCAACTTACTGACGGAGATTCGGGCGGTTCGTATTTGAAGCAAGGTGGCTTTCCCCTGGCTGATCAGGGATTCGCACACTCGTACCTCGATTACTCGTTGCCCGCACAATCAGCATCAATTCGTGAAACTTCACACCATCGATATCTGTATCATCGTGGCCTATTTCGTGGCGACAATCGTCATTGGATTCTGGGTTTCCAAGCGCGGTTCCAAGGACATGGATTCCTACTTCCTCGGCGGCAAGTCGCTCCCCTGGTATATGCTGGGAGTCTCCAACGCTTCGGGAATGTTCGACATCACCGGCACGATGTGGCTCGTCTATATCCTCTTCACCTACGGACTGAAGAGCATCTGGCTCCCATGGCTCTGGCCGACTTTCAATCAGATCTTCCTGATGATTTTCCTGAGCAGATGGCTGCGCCGATCCAATGTTCTGACCGGGGCGGAATGGATTCAAACGCGGTTCGGCCGCGGTTCCGGAGCGAATCTGGCGCATCTGAGCGTGGTGTGTTTCGCATTGATCAATGTGGTCGGCATGCTCGCCTACGCGTTCAAGGGAATCGGCAAGTTCGCCGTGGTGATGCTGCCCTGGCAGTTCACCGGCGCCACGACAGGGCTGCTTTCCGATGAAAACATTTATGCCGTCATCATCCTGTTGTTGACCTCCGTGTACGCCATCAAAGGGGGAATGTTCAGCGTGGTCATCACCGAGGTCATGCAGTTTACGATTCTGACGGTGGTGTCGCTCGTGATCGGAGTGGTCGCCATCTGGCAGGTTTCTCCAGACATGATCCGTCACATGGTGCCTGCCGGCTGGGATCAAATGTTTTTTGGATGGAAACTGGGGCTCGACTGGACCGGCATCTTCGACAAGGTCAACGATTCGCTCAAAGCGGACGGAAACGAGTTTTTCGCGATCATTTTCGGCCTCATGTTTTTCAAGGGCGTGCTGGCGAGTCTCGCGGGACCGGCGCCGAATTACGACATGCAGCGCATCCTTGCGACGCGCAGCCCGCGGGAGGCTTCGTTGATGAGTGGAATGGTCAACGTTGTCCTCTACTTTCCCCGCTATCTCATGGTGGCCGGCCTGACCGTGATCGCACTGGCGTTTTGCATGACGGATCTGCGGGCAATGGACAAGCCGGACTTCGAAAAGCTGTTGCCAATTGTGCTGACGCAACATGTTCCAGCGGGAGTCGTGGGTTTCCTGCTCGCGGGACTTTTGGCGGCGTTCATGTCGAATTTCGCCGCGACGATCAATGCCGCGCCGGCTTACATCGTGAATGATATCTACAAGCGATTCATCAATCCGGAATCATCCGCCCGCACACAGGTGAATCTGAGTCGCGCGGCATCTGTGCTGATCCTGGTGGTGGGAATTCTCTTCGGACTGCTCACCACGCGCATCACGGAGGTGATGATGTGGATCGTGGGTGCTCTGTATGGCGGGTATATCATGGCCAATCTGCTCAAGTGGTATTGGTGGCGGTTCAACGGTTACGGCTATTTCTGGGGCATGGTCGCGGGACTGGTCAGCGCAATGACGGTTCCGGGATTCATGGAGAAGTTCATTATCGGCCACTCGTTCAACGCGCTCTACACCTTCCCCATCATTTTTGTCATCTCGATCGCCGGTTGTCTCATCGGCACGTTCGCTTCCAAACCGGAATCTGAGGAAACCTTGAAGAGCTTTTACAAAACTGTCCGGCCTTGGGGTTTTTGGGGACCGATCCGCGAAAAGGTCATGCAGGAGGATCCGTCGTTTCAACCGAATCGCGAGTTCAAACGGGATACCGTCAACGTTCTGGTCGGCATTGTGTGGCAGTTGAGCATGACAGCCCTGCCGATCTATCTGGTGCTGCGCAACTGGTCGTGGATGGGAGCCGTATTGGCCGTGCTGGTGGTGACGTCGTTGATCCTGAAATTCAACTGGTATGACCGGCTGGAAAAGGACGCGCCATTGATGCAGCCCAATCCCGATCCGGTTCCGTCTGTGGCCGATTGCGAAGAATCCGTTTATGAACTCCGAGGAAACAAGACAGTTTAGCCGCGCGGTCCACAGCCAGTTGTTCGATAATCTTCTGCCTTTCTGGTCGGGACCGGCATTGGATCTGGAGCAGGGGGGGTGGGTTCCGTGGATGTCCAATGATTTGCGCGTGGATCGGTCGCAGCCGAGAGGCCTGATTTTAAACACCCGGATTTTATGGGCCTTTTCCGCGGCGTTTCGTCATCGTCCGAACGTTGAATTGCGTCGTCTGGCGGACCGTGCCTTCGACTATGTGGTGAAGCACTTTTGGGATTCGAAACACGGCGGCGCATTCTGGCGGTTGAATGATCGCGGGCAGCCGATGGACGACTCCAAGAAGATTTACGGGCAGGCCTTCTATCTCTACGCCCTCACGGAATATTACCAGGCGTTCCGAACGCCGGCGGCTCTGGAGCAGGCCATTGTCCTGTTCGGATTGATTGAAGATCACGCCCACGACCCGCAGCACGGCGGCTATCTCGAAGTGCGGCGCAGCGACTGGTCTGAGGAGGTGAATGATACGCGTCTCAGCGAGCGCGACATGAACGAGAAGAAGTCGATGAACAATCATCTTCACGTTCTCGAGGCTTATACGAATCTCTATCGCGTCTGGAAAAATCCGCTGGTCGCCCAACGGCTGCTCGAATTGATGAAGCTGTTTGCAACGCGGATTCTGGATGCGCGTACTCATCATCTGCATCACTTCTTTGACGAGCAATGGAACGTTAGATCAGACACCTGCACCTACGGCCACGATATTGAAGCAAGTTGGTTGTTGTGTGAAACAGCGGAGGTTTTGGGAGAGGCCGACATTCTTGCCCGCACCCGTGAGACGGCGTTGAAGATGGCGGAGGTGGTTTGTGCCGAGGGATTCGATTCCGCGGGCGGGCTTTGTTACGAAGGCAGGGCCGGGCAGGTCATCGATTTCAACAAGGAATGGTGGCCGCAGGCGGAAGCCGCGGTCGGATTCCTCAATGCTTTTCAGATTTCCGGCAACGAAAAATATTTTCGAGCCGCACGACGCGTCTGGAATTACCTCGAAACCCACCTGGTAGATCGCGTTCACGGCGAATGGTTCAGTCGCGTTGACGCCAGTCATCAGCCCGATCTCGCCGCGCCCAAAGTCAGCGAATGGAAAGGTCCCTATCATGGGATGCGCGCGTGCCTGGAATCGATCCGCAGGCTGGACGATATCGCGGCTGACGAACCACCCACTTTATGCGCTACGGACATTTTGACGACGAACAACGTGAATACGTAATCACCCGCCCAGATACTCCTCTTCCTTGGATCAATTATCTCGGATGCGAAGCCTATTTTGGAATCATCTCCAACACGGCTGGAGGTTACTCCTTCTATCGGGACGCGCGGCTGCGTCGTCTGACGCGCTATCGCTACAATAACGCGCCGCTCGATCTGGGTGGTCGCTATCTCTATGTAAGAGATAACGACTCCGGAACGTTCTGGTCCCCTTCGTGGCAGCCGACCCGCACCGCCCTCGACCGGTACGAATGCCGGCATGGACTGGGTTATACGACCATCGCCTCGGCGTATTCAGGGATCGAAACGCACGTCCGCTATTTTGTGCCGTTGGGTGAGAACCTGGAGATCTGGACATGCCGGGTGACCAACCGACGCAAGAAAGCGGCCCGGCTTTCAATTTTTTCGAGCATTGAATTCTGTCTCTGGGACGCGCAGGACGACGCCACCAATTTCCAACGAAACTTCAGCACCGGGCAGGTCGAGGTCGAGGACGGCGTGATTTATCACAAGACGGAATACCGCGAACGTCGCAATCACTTCGCCTATTTCGCCTGCTCCGAGCGGCTCGCAGGTTTCGATACACAACGCGACGCGTTTCTTGGCGCTTATCGCGGCTGGGACAATCCCGCTGCAGTCGAGCGTGGAAAATCGTTCAACTCCATCGCGCATGGCTGGGCGCCGCATGGATCGCATCACGTCAAACTGGATCTCGCGCCCGGGGAAACACGCGACCTCACCTTCCTGCTCGGCTATCACGAAAATCCCACGGACCGGAAATTCGATCCGCCCGGCTCACAGACCATCAACAAGAAAACGGTGCGACCGGTCATTGCGAGATATCTCAACTCTCAAAATGTGGAAGCCGCGTTCGTCGCACTGCGGGAACATTGGACTGCGCTGCTGGACGGTTGCCAGGTCCAGTCGCCCGATCCTCATCTCAATCGCACGGTCAATATCTGGAACGCTTACCAGTGCATGGCGACGTTCAACCTTTCGCGGTCGGCGTCGTCATATGAATCGGGGATTGGCCGCGGACTGGGTTTTCGCGATTCGAACCAGGATCTGCTCGGCTTTGTTCACATGGTGCCGGCCCGCGCGCGCGAACGCATTCTCGACATTTCAGCCACCCAGTTGAAAAGCGGTGGCGCCTATCATCAATACCAGCCGTTGACCAAACGCGGAAACAATGACATCGGCAGCGGCTTCAATGACGATCCCCATTGGCTCATTCTTGGCGTGGCGGCCTACCTGAAGGAAACCGGCGACTGGAGCATTCTTGATGAACTTGTGCCATTTGAGAATGAGCCGGGATCGGAACGTCCGCTTTACGAACATCTGCAGCGCAGTCTCGATTACACGCTGCAACGCCTGGGGCCGCATGGATTGCCGTTGATCGGCCGCGCGGATTGGAATGACTGCCTGAATCTGAACTGTTTTTCCGACACGCCCGGCCAGTCGTTTCAAACCACGGTGAACAAGGACGGCAAAGTTGCGGAATCGGTTTTCATCGCCGGATTGTTCGTGCTCGCCGCAAAAGAACTGGCGGCCATGGCTGAGCATCTCCAACGTGGACGCGAAGCCCGCATGTATCTCAAGCAGGCTGCAAACATGGAAAAGACGGTTTCGAAGCATGGCTGGGACGGAGACTGGTTCGTGCGTGCCTATGATGATTCGGGCCGGCCGGTCGGGTCGCGAACGAACACGGAAGGCCGGATTTTTATCGAGTCGCAGGGCTTTTGTGTCATGGCGGGAATTGGTCTGAAGGATGGTCGGGCTCGCCGCGCGTTAGCCTCAGTGAACCGACATCTGGCAACGCCTCATGGGATCGTGTTACTGCAACCGGCCTTTACAAAATACCACCTTCATCTCGGTGAGATTTCGTCCTATCCACCCGGATACAAGGAGAACGCCGGCATCTTTTGCCATAACAATCCGTGGATCATGATTGCCGAGACCATGCTCGGTCATGGAGACCAGGCGTTCGATTACTATCTTCGGATCAATCCATCCGCGCGGGAAAAGATCGGACAACTTCATCGGTGCGAACCGTATGTGTTCGCACAGATGATCGCGGGCAAAGATGCGCCCACCCATGGCGAAGCCAAGAACTCATGGCTCACTGGAACCGCGGCCTGGACCTATCATGCCGCGACGCAGTGGATCCTGGGCATTCGAGCTGAATATGACGGATTGAGAATCGACCCTGTAATTCCTTCCAAATGGAAGGGCTTTGTGGTGACCCGCCGTTTTCGAGGCAACACCTATAAGATTGAAGTAAGTAATCCGGGAGGAAAGCAGCGCGGGGTTCGCAAACTGTGGGTGGATGGTCAGGAACTTGCGGGAAACCTGCTACCGCTGCAGTCTCCGTGCGGTCGGGTCATTCGAGTGCGCGCAATGATCGAAGGAGATTGATGTTTGTTTGATTCCGCGATCCAATCTGCAAAATGAAAACGGCGGTCTAAGTGACCGCCGTTTTCCTTTGATCTTTTAATTAGTTCGGAATTGAACCGTGCCGAACTGCGTGCTGACCATTTCAATCGGCTAATCAAAACCGCACGCGACGGCGATTCACCATCCATCCTGCCAATCCAACTGCCAGTAACGCCATGCTGTTCGGTTCCGGAATGGGAGCGACATCGGCGAAACTCGTGCCGATTCTGATTTCGTCAAACAATCCTTCGCCGTAGCCGTTGGAAGTTGTCGCGTTCAATCCGCCGCCGAAAAGCCGGATGTTATCGAAGCTGGTGAACGTTTCCGACATGGCGATTGAGGCATTTGCCGCCCCAAGGCCGGCTTCTCCCAAACTAAGATCGGGATTCACCCACAGCGAAGCGACACCGCCGCTGATGTTGACCAGCAGAAATGCCTCCGTGGTGGCCAGGACTCCGCTCGGTTGATAGGTGGCATTGACGCCTCCGGTGGTAAGTCCCCAGTCGAGGTTGTTGGGATCGGTGGTGTGTCCGATGTCCAGTCCGCTGGTCGTCGTGCCATTGTAAATGCTCAGGGCAAAAATGCGGCCTCCAGGCTGGTGGTCGAGGCCGATGAAACTTAGCCAGACGTCGCCGGCAGATAGATCGACTGCGGAAGACAAAGCCCGGAACATATTAAGATGCGGGCCGTTCAGATTCGGACTTCCGCCCCCGTTAAACGCGTTTCCAGTCACGATCAGGTCCTGGTAGGTCAATCCGGGAGTGACCACCTTGAGTGTAACGCCATTGTTAGTGGCTGCCGCCTGATACCAGCCTCCGGACCATCCTATCCCACCCGCGAGTGAAGAAGTGCCGGCATCCGTCCCCACAACGGTGGTAGTGGGGTAATCAAATCCTTCATAAGCCGAAAGGGCGGCATTGCTGTTATTTCCGAAGCCGGTCACTGCCGCAAGTGACAGCAAGGTGGTCCGAAACACGGGGGAGCAGGTTTTCATGTGTTGAGTAATGTGGGGTTAGGGATGATTTAGGATTGGTTCCGCTACCATCAATGTTCCGAGGAAGCCATTTTGTCTATGACACGTATGTGTCATAGACCGTGAGTAATGGATGGTGGAATAGTCCTGCGTTCGCCACCTCAACAGTCCCACAAACCATAACAAACAGTACCTATCTATGAATGTATCCAATGTATCCCAATTGCTTCAAGCAGGTCGTGTCGGGCTCTGTACGGTTGTACTATTCTGTTTAACTACAGTCCTTGGGCTCCACGCTCAGACTCCGGCGCTCGAATTCAATTTCGAAGATACCGGCACCAAAACACAGGATCCGGTTTCCGGACGAAAACTGGATCTTGTCAACAGTTTCGGCGTCGCTGCGGATCTCCATGGCGCCGATGGAAGCGGCGTTTACGGATTCGGCCAGGCTCTCGATCTTCGTTCGGGAACCTATTCAGCCGGGCCGCTCGCTTCGAGTGTAGGCAATACCAACATCAACTTCGGAACGGTCACGAACTTCACCGTGACAATGTGGATCAAACCCAAATACAGCATGTGGTCAACCGACAAGTGCCTTTTCTTCGCCCTGGGTGCGAATGGCACCTCCGACTACGGCGAAGCGAACAGCATTTCGCTGCGATGCAACGGCGATTCGGGCTGGCAGTTGCACAATCACAAAACCGCAGTGACCGCGAAGATCGGCACCAACGGAACATCGACATCAAATCCCTGGCTATGTGACATGCCGACAAACCAGTGGGTGTTTATTGCGATGACCTATGACGGCGCGAATTTCAGTTTCTATCGCGGAACGGAGAATGACGCGTTGACTCTTCAGGCCAGTGAGAGCGGACCGGCGTGGTCCAATCTTTCCGTGAATGTGGGCAGCTCGTACAGCATGCTCGTCGGCAATAACCTTGCCCGAAACCGCACGTTTCTAGGGCAGATGGATGATGTGCGGTTCTACATCCAGGCTTGCACGCCGACAGCTTTGGAGATTGTCCGGCAGTTGGGAGCGTTTCAGATCGGATTATACAAACCGGACGCCAACACCACCGGCGTGCTGCCAGGCACCACGCTCGCCCCCTACAACGCCACAAACGTCAACTCGTTCACAATCACGACCGCCAACACTGTGATCGAAAACAAAATCATTTACGGAGACATCAAGATTCAGGCGAGCAACGTCGTCATCCGGAACTGTCGGTTGGTGGGCGGCAATCACATTCCCACAAGCGCGTCCGGAATCGTGGATTGCAACGGCGCGAACGTGTTCAATGCGCTCATCGAAAATTGCGATATTTTTCCGCGCAAGATTTCCCTGAATCGCGATGGCATCGTCGGTCACGAATACACGGCCCGCCGGAATCATGTGAAGAACACCATCGATGGATTCGGTGTATTCAACTGTACCAGTCCCAGTAACTCGTTCGCCAACGTGCGTCTGGAAGGAAACTATGTCCACGATCTGGCTTATTTTTTCCCCGATTACACAAATGGAGTCAGCGGAAACACAGCTCATACCGACGGAACGCACAACGATGGTTGTCAGGTCCAGGGCGGAGCCAATATTCACATCCTCGGAAACAATTTCACGGCCAGCAGCATTGCCGGGCCGGAGACCGGAATCAATCCGGACAAGCCCTGGTTGATCGACACCGGGAACGCCAACGGTTCGGCACTCCTTATTCAAAAGGGAAGCAAACTGGCCCCTCTGGTGAATGTTGTCGCAGAGCAGAATTTTCTGTCGCGTGGCCTCGCGGCGGCGAACCTGCATCCCGGTACCTACACGTTTCAGAATAATATCTGCAGTTCGAACGTCGCCAGTCGGCCCAGCAATCCCAAGTTCGGTCCCTACTATATTCGAATCAAGGAGCGGGCAACGAGCAACATCATCGGTCTGCTCAGTCCGGGCAATTACTTCGAGGAAACGGGAGTACAAATGGTGGAACCTCAACTGAAAGGCATCAAATACGACAATTGATTGTTCAAGGCGTCTTGAAAGGTCGTCAACCTGACTGGTTCCGACAACGCAGTGAAGACTGCAGTCGGAACCAGTCTTTCATGGGAGATGGACCACCGGATTGCCAGTGAGATCGAGGGGGGATGATCAACCATGACACAAATGTGTCATCGACGGACGTCGATTTGGAAGATTAGGCTGTGTGCCATAATTCACACCGTCTCACGTGTCATTGGCCACCAAAGTTTCAAGCTATGAGTCTCTTCCCACACCGTCTCGCCAAACTCAAACTCGGCCGGGTTTTCTGCATGATTATCTGTTTCGCAGCAGTGACGGGTCTGCAGGCACAAACGCTTAAAATGCGTTTTGATTTTGAAGACTCTGGCGGCAACAAAACCACGGATCCTTTTTCGGGACGCTCACTGACGTTTACCAACAGCGCCGGGCTTGCTGCCGACCTTCGTGGTGCACCGGGTTCAGGAGTGGCGGAAAACGGGAAATCCCTGGACCTTCGCAATGGAACTTTTTCTTCGGGTTGTTCGGCGACGACGACAGGAAATCAAAACATCAATTTCGGAACCGTCTCCAATTTTACTTTCAGTTTTTGGATCAAGCCGTCGGAATCGTTGTATTCCACAAATCGCTGCCTGTTTCTTGCCCTCGGCTATTTCACTTCGTTGTCCAGCATGACGACCAACTATGGCCAGGCGGGAAGCATCAGCGTGGGATGTGGTGGCGACCGCATCGAGGGACAGACATCCCTTCAGGTCGCAATCAATGCGACTGACAACGCCTGGGCGTTCGATTTACCAACGAACAAGTGGACCTTTGTTGCGGTTACTTATGACGGAGCTCAATGCCGGCTCTATCGCGGAACGGAGCAGGCTTCCGTGGAATTGGTGGGTTCGGAAAATCTGGACGAGCAGGGGGTTCAGATAGGCACGAAGTTCAATTTATTGGTTGGGAACAGTTTTACCCGGAATGCCAGCTTCAGCGGGGAAATGGACGACGTGCGCATTTACCTGGGGGCCGCAACTCAGAATGCGCTGGAAGTTATCCGGCGCGAAGCGGCGCCAACGCCGATGGTCGTCTCCGCCGCTCGCGACGGCAACCTCATGGGGCTGATGGTGAACACTCAGGCCGGAAACACGTATGTCCTGCAATCCACTTCAAACTTTCCGCCCGTCTGGAACAGCATCTCCACCAATTTGGCGGCCAGCACGTCGCTGACCGTCAAAGTTCCCATCAACAAACCGCAACAGTTTTATCGGTACGTGGAAATTCCGCCCGGCACATCGCGGGATGATCTGGTGATCGGAGAGTACAAACCGGATGCTTCAACGACGGGAGTCCGGCCCGGAACGGTGTTGACCGATTATAACGACCCCTCGGTGGACTCATTTACGATCACGCAGGCAGGCACAGTTATTCAGAACAAAAGAGTTTATGGCGACATCTTTATCAACGCTGCAAATGTGGTGATTCGTAACTGCGAACTGGTGGGCGGCAATCATACTCCGTCAGGAGCCTCCGGAGTCGTCGATTGCAATGGCGCCGGCGTTTACAATGCTTTGATTGAAGACTGCGATATTGTGCCGCGAAAGATTGCCCGCAACCGGGATGGCATTGTGGGCCACGAATACACCGCGCGTCGCAACCACGTCAGATACACCATTGACGGATTCGGAATCTTCAACAAGGCCGGAACCTCCCAGGAGGCCAACGTCAAACTGGAAGGGAACTACGTGCATGATCTCGTTTACTTCTATCCCGACTGGAGAAACGGCGTTTCCGGTTCCACCTGGCACACCGACGGAACGCACAACGATTGTGTGCAGATTCAAGGCGGCGCCAACATCCACGTTATCGGGAACTACCTCGTCGCTTCGAGCATTCAAGGTCCCGGCACCGAGGACAATCCGATGAAGCCCTGGCTGGCGGCCACCGGCCACGCCCAGGGCTCGGCCATCATCATTCAGAGAAACGTTGGTGCGCTGGTTAATGTGGTTGTGGAGAAAAACTGGTTTTCACATGGCCTGACCCAGGCAAACTTCAAACCGGGGACTTATACTTTCCGAAACAATATTCACTCCCGCACGGTCGCAATGGTTCCTGGTGTCTGGAGCGGGTATTGGATCCGTTTCGACGATCGCGCCAGCACGACCGTTCACGGGCTGCTGGACCCGGGCAATCGATGGGAAGACACCGGTGAATTGATGACGGAACCGCGGGCGAAAGGCATTCATTACAATCAATAGCATGCGCGTTTTGAGAAAGCTCTCATTCAGGTTCAGTTGTTCCCATGCTTTGGCAGTTGTCGGACTGCTGTTGCTGCCACTGGCTGCGTCGGGAGCGGATGACACGAAGGGATATCTGACAGCGGGGCAACAGATGGAACTGTTGGACCTTCTGCCTCCGCCGCCTCAGGGCGGGGAACAGGACGCGGACATGGTTGCGGTCAGAGCGGTGCATCAATCGGCAACGTCCGAACAACTGGAGGAGGCAAAGAAGGAAGGCACCTTGTCGCTCCTCATCTTTGCACCTGCCATCAAGGAATTCGCCCAGCCGGGAATGTTTCCCGAGCTGGAGAAATTCTTCGATCGCGTTCATTGCGAGTCCGATCAGGTGGTGGAACTGGGCAAAGCACGGTGGAAACGGCTGCGTGAACAGTGACAATTAGATTTCACCAGTGATGACAATTAAAATTCACCAGTG
>CALBZA010000018.1 GCA_937890005.1 uncultured Verrucomicrobia subdivision 3 bacterium
GGTCACAGACCCGCGCTCCGTTGGACAACCAGACACCACGTCATCGGCAACTTCGCAACCCATCTTCTTCAGCAGCATCTGAAGCAGGCGTCCTTCGCCGCAACCCAGATCCAGAACGCGCGCTGCGCCGCTGGCCTTCAAGGCAGCCAGCACCGAGCCGAGGCGTTGTTCGTTGAGTGAAATCGTCTCTTTCTCTGTAGCAGCGGACGTAAGTCCGCTCTGACTTTCCGGAAGCGCGGGTGAAGTTTGAGCCGACTCACGTCGGCTGCTGCCTTGAACGGAGCGCGGGTCTGTGACCCGCAGCACTGCCTGCGATTCTGACTCGGAGGTTTTGCAAAGCTCGCTTGGTTGCTCCGGGTTGCTGCGACTCACAGAGTCGCGGTCCGATTGCAGAACAGTTTGAGCCGACTCACGTGGGATGCTACGAAGCGTTGCTTCCACTGCCCGCCCGCATGTTCGAAATTGGATTAGGCGCGGAAGCAATTCTACCTCCCGCAGCATTTCTTGTATTTTTTGCCGCTGCCGCAGGGGCACGGGTCATTGCGGCCGATCTTGGGCGGCGCGACGTAGGGTTGAGGGAATGAATCGGTTGGACGTTTGGGGGCAATGGATTCGGCAAGCTCCAGCAATTCCACGGTTTCCCGCAGTTCGGCGTTCTCCCGTTCGTAGGCTTCTATCTCCTGGCGCAATGCAGAGACTTCGTCGCTTATCCTGGTGAGCGCATTCGGTTGACGCGAATGTTCGCGCTTCGCTTTCAATCCCCACTCGATTTGCAGGTCTTCGAAGTCTCCGTTGATCGATTCATCCACGTGGCCACCCGCGTAGGCGCGCTCGATGACAGGCAAAGCTTCCACTGCGCACACATCCCAAAGAGGGGCAATGATGAAAGCATTCAGCGTTTCGGACTGGTCGGCGCACTTCTCCAGTTGGGCAGCCAGCCGCGCGATGCATTCTGTCCGGAGTTCCGGATGTGATTCGGCGATTTTTCCCAATGCCTGGGAGGCGGCAACGCGCGCCCACTCCCCGTGCGTTTCGTCCGCCAGATAATCGGTCACCGGCGCAATCGCAGGTTCGCCAATGCGGCCCAGGACTTTCGGCACATCGTCCGCCACCCAGTCGTCGTTCGCATCATCAATGCGGCGCAAGAGCGTGAGCAACGCTTTTACGACTTCGACCGCGCGGGGGTGGCCGTTAGCGACAACCTGGGCCAGCGCGCGCCACGCATGAAGCGGAGCCCAGATGAGTTTGCTCTCGCCTGGCCCGTCGTTAAGCGCGGGGTCAATCGCCATGCGGATCAGATCCGATACATGGTCCGATGAGATTCCCAGCGCGGAATAATCACGCCATTTTTCGGTCACCCTCATCGACACCTTCCCAAGCGAAAGCAATGAGCTGACCGGCCCGGGGTAAGAATTTTCAATATTCATCATCAATCAATTAGTTGCGGACAAACACGCTGGACGCACTGTCCTATTTTGTCTTTTGCGCATAGTCCGCAAGTTGCTTTTCCAATTCGGCGATCCGGGACTGGAGTTTCGCACGAGTTTCGCGGTGCTCGTCCATTTCCATTTTCGGAAACATACTCTCCGCGTAATACGGCAAATGGCCGGACGTCTTATACATTTTCTCCTTGGCCAGATGCGGCGTGCGGACGCGGACGTAGCCGGCGGCGAATTCGGTTTCCTTCGCGAGCTTTTCCAGTTCTTCGACAAGAACAGTTCCCTTAGGAAGCCACAGCGGCATGCCCGGTCCGACGTATTCCGTGTCGATGGCGAACAGCCCCATCTCCGCGCCGATTTTGCGATGATCGCGCTTCTTCGCTTCCTCGATCATCTTCAGGTATTCCTCCAGCTGGGTCTTGTTCTTGAACGCCGTGCCGTAAATACGCTGAAGCTGCGGACCTTTTTCGTCGCCCTTGTAATACGCCGCGGCGACGCTCATGAGCTTGAACGCGCCGATGTTGCCGGTGCGCATCACGTGCGGCCCGGCGCACAAGTCGATGAAGTCGCCATTCTTGAAATAGGAGATCGGTTCGCCTTCGGGAATCTGATTGAGCAGGTCGAGCTTGAATTTGGACTCATTGCCCGGTCTTTCGCCCAAAGCCCCGAGCCTTCCCGCCTTCGCATCCGCAATCGCCTGCTCGCGCGTGACGACGACTTTCTCGAACGGATTGTTCGCTTTGATCTCCTTTTTCATCTCGGCCTCGATTTTTTCGAAATCATCCGGCGAGATGCGGTGGGAGCATTCGAGGTCGTAGTAAAAGCCGTTTTCGACGGGCGGGCCGTAGGCGAACTGGGCGTCGGGCCAGAGCCGCAGAATGGCAGTGGCCATGACATGCGCGCACGAGTGGCGGATGCGCTCCAACTCGGTCATCTGGTTACGGTCGTCAAGGGTCTTACGTTCGTTCATAAATTCAAAAAACTGAGTTTACCGCAGAGGCGCAGAGGCGCAGAGAGGGAAGGAAGAATTCAGAGCTACGCTCGGCCTTGCCTGTTCTCTGCGCCTCTGCGTCTCTGCGGTTCACAACGAAAAGGAATTTTTCACCGGTAAACCATCGGAGGCGACCGGATGATAGTTGTTCACCAATCGTTTCACACCCTGGATCAGCACAGGAACGTTGAAGTTGATCAACAACCCGAACTGGGCGTCGGGCCAGAGCCGCAGAATGGCGGTGGCCATGACATGCGCGCACGAGTGCCGGATGCGTTCCAGCTCGGTCATCTGGTTACGGTCGTCAAGGGTCTTACGTTCGTTCATAAATTCAAAAAACTGAGTTTACCGCAGAGGCGCAGAGGCGCAGAGAGGGAAGGAAGAATTCAGAGCTACGCTCGGCCTTGCCTGTTCTCTGCGCTTCTGCGTCTCTGCGGTTCACAACGAAAAGGAATTTTTCACCGGCAAGCCATCGGAGGCGACCGGATGATAGTTGTTCACCAATCGTTTCACCCCCTGGATCAGCACAGGAACGTTGAAGTTGATCAACAACCCGACTGGAATTCGAGAAAGCTTCAAATAGGTCAGCAGCTGTGCCTCATGAATCGGCAACAGCAGGTCCACTGTTTTCAGTTCCAGAATCAACCTGTCTTCGATCACAAGGTCGATCCTGTAGCCACAATCTAGCCGGACCGATTCATAAGCCAAAGGCAGCGGTTTCTGCCGTTCAAATCGAATTCCGGCCTTTGACAGCTCGTAACAGAGACATTCCTCGTAAGCGTTTTCCAGCAGCCCGGGCCCGAGTTCACGATGGATACGAATGCAGAAGCCAATCACGGCTTCCGAAATCGGATCCTTCCTCTGCGCCTCTGCGTCTCTGCGGTTCATTTCAGGAAATAAAAACGCCTCGAATTAATCAGTTCGAGGCGTTGGCGTCCATCCCGGTCTGGGAAGGACGCTAAATGGTTGTTGTGACGATCACGTTCACGGGCAGGCGCAAGTTACGGGGTGAAATGCACGGCGGCAATCGTAATCTCGATGGGATTCTCGCCGGAAATTGAGCCCCCCTTTCCCGACATACTCCCATTGGATTATTCGAGGACCTCCAACCGGGCTCGTTCTAATCCGGCAGTGCTATGGCTGAATTCAATGAATCGGTGCTAAACCCGGTTCATGAGCAAATCCAATTCAGTTCAATCGGCCATCGCTTTGTCGTTCCCGCGTGGATTCAATTCAACCGTTGCGTCGATCGTCACGTTATTCCTTCTCCTGCTGGCGGTCGTATCCAATGCCGCCGAGCCTCTCAGCACCTGGCATGTGCGCACATCGCCCTACGGCTCGACGAATGACTGGAAAGCCGTCGCGTTCGGGAATGGACGGTTCGTTGCCGTGGGAAGTATCCAAGGGCTTGCAATGACTTCGACGAACGGCACCGACTGGACCGCGCAATCGGCGAACACCAACAAAGCCTTTTACGGCCTCGCATTCGGCAATGGAAAGTTCGTAGCGGTCGGCAGCAGCGGAATTGTCATGACCTCGACGGACGGCGCCAGCTGGCAGCCGCGCAATTCCGGCACCAGCGCGCATCTTTACGGCGTTCGTTACAACAACGATCGCTTTGTCGCCGTGGGCGCCAGTGGCGCGATCATTTCCTCGACCGACGGCGTGACGTGGAACTCGCACAACACCGGAACGACGAACAAATGGGAGGCAACCGCATACGGAAACGGGGTGCATGTCGTGGTTGGATACCGTTCCGCCAGTCCGGGCACTTTGACGCGCAGCGCCGCATCGCCAACGCTCAGCAACTGGGATGTGCGCGACACCGGCACAAGCATGTATCTCAGTGGCGTCGCCTTCGGTCTGGGCCGGTTCGCCGCGTGCGGTTACAACGGAACGATGCAGACCTCCACCAACGGTGTGGATTGGGAAGCTGCCACAAGTCCCGCCGGCACCTGGCTCTACAATGCCACCTTCGCCAACAACACATTCGTCGCCGTCGGTGAAAATGGCGTCATCCGCGTTTCCACAAACGGCACTGTGTGGAGCACGGTTCGCAATGGCTCGGGTCAGGTGCTGGAAGGGGCGGCGTTCGGAAACAACACCTGGGTTGCAGTGGGCCACGACGGTCTCATTCTCCAATCGAGTCCGGTCACGACTCAAAACGGCGGCACACTCACGTTGACGGATGCGACCTGCCTGAACGGTCAGTTTTCCTTCAAGTTCAACGGAACGCCGGGCCAGAGTTACGTGATCGAAGCGAGCACGAATCTGACGAGCTGGAGCACCC
Source organism: uncultured Verrucomicrobia subdivision 3 bacterium (assembly GCA_937890005.1). Lineage (GTDB taxonomy): Bacteria > Verrucomicrobiota > Verrucomicrobiia > Limisphaerales > DASXHY01 > DASXHY01. The sequence goes on from CALBZA010000018.1 coordinate 4,721, forward strand.
TGACGACGATTCTCTGCACGAACTCGCCGATGAACTGCACGCTGTCCGGGCAGACTGCGCCGCGTCGGTTCTATCGCGTGAAGCAAATGTAGTTTGAAGTGCGCAGGCATGACTGCGCTTTAGCCGGGGAGACATCGCTTCCCGGCTAAAAAGCGGCGACATGTCACCGCTCCACATTAAAACGTCAGGTACTTCAGCACCTGCATCTCCTTCTTGCAAAGGATCTGGATGATATTCTCGTTGAACTTCACATCGAGCGGTGCGCGTTTCTGACAATGGTCCCACATCAGTTTTCCGGTGTCGGGATTGATGCGTTTGATGCGGACGTAAGACGGAGTTTCGAAGCCGGTGCCCATTCCGCTTTCCGCAGCTCGTCATTGTCGTTCCAGCTCGCCACGTAGATGTACTTGCCGGACAGGTAGGAAATGAAGCCTCCGACATCCGCATTCCAAAGCGTTTTTCCGCTGATGGGATCCACCTTCAAATGATGTTCGCGATGCGGCTGTTCACGTCGATCTGGCGGGAATACTTGATCGTGTCGGGACTCGCCGTCGTCGTGTTGACGTAAAGCATTCCGTAAGTCGTCCCGGATTGGGGAAACGAGAACAGGAAACGGCCCGCGAACTTTGGGCACAACAGCCTCACGCCTGCCTTCTTGAATCAAAACAGCCGGGCGATGCGATTTGATTTCAAAAGCGGGAGACGTCGTTGAATGGGGTGCGCCGAATATTGGAAGGTTCGGTACGCAGGAACGCCGGGGATTTCTCCCCGGCGTGAACTAACTGGAGTAGTTCAATTCTAGAACACGAAACGCAATCCAGCCCGGATCAACAGGCTGTCGGCCGATTCATCCGGCCAGATGTATCGCGCGTCGGCGAACAGACCGGTGATCCGATTCGGTCGGAACTCGAGACCCACGCCCGCATGTCCCGCCCATTCCCAGGTTCCACGTTCTGTCAGCCGTGTGCCGCCGCCGAAGACGTAAGGCGCGAGGCCAACAGTTTCGATCGGGAGACGGAAAATCAAACTTCCCGCCGCGGAGTCGATGAAGTTTCCGTCGTTGTCCGAGATGTTGATATCTCCGCCCAAGCCAAGTTCCCGGGTCAGGAAGTAGTTCAATCCCACGCCTCCGCCCCAGGTGCCACGACGGATGTTCGTTTCAAACACATCCTCAACGCGGCGCTGTCCAGCCCAATAGCTTCCGAACGCATCCAGACTGAGTTCGTAAGCCGTGAACTTGTTCGGCTCCTTGGGTCCATAGACGAAGTGATTTCCCCACCAGCCACGAGGGTCGTCCCAGACGTGAACCACATCCTGTGCAATTCCCGTCTGCGTGCAGACGGTGACCGCTGCGGCTGTTGCAAGAAGTATCTTCATTTTCATAGGTGCATTTTTACTTTGGTTTTTTCTCATGTTCCTCGGTTGAGAAAATAGATGGCCCTTCTCTTCCCGTCATTTAGGGTCTGAACCTTAGGAGTTGAGGGTATATCAAGGATTCCTGTCTTCGCCGGCCTCAAGCCCCTTGTGGCGAGGACCTCCGGCGCGCTGACCGGCACCGCCGCGGCCTGCGGGACGCGAGGCAGTTGCCAGTCGTTGTGAACGGGCGACTTCGAAGCCGCTCACGGGACCAGGATTCGATTGTCGCCGTTTGGACGCGGCACGACGTGATCGTGTTTTCGTCAGGCTGCCTTTGCCACCCGGTTTTCCTTTGTTCGCTGCCATAATCGTCTTTGCTTTGTGGCTCGAGATTCAGATGCGTTTGCCGAGGAATTCCTCGGCCGCCGTCTCCTCCTCCTCAAAACCCTGCCGACGCGCCGAGCGTGAAGCCATCATTTCGCCGACGCGGTTGAACAGCTGCCAGCCGATGAAAGCGAGCGCGCTCCATTTTCGGGCTTTTCGTTTGCGTGCGATCAGCGAGGTCAACACGGGTATGCCGAAGGCGAACAACGGATTGCCCTGCCGGAATGAGGTGAGTTTCTTTTTTGTCTTGAGTCCGTAGATGCGGAGGTTCTGGACTTCGAGCTTGAGTGTTTCGCGGTAAACTGCCGCCTCCGCGATCAACAGCTTTTTCCGTGCTTCAAGGTCACTCACTGAAACCCTCCATGATTTCACTGTCCTTCTTGAACTCTGCGAGCGTGTCCCCGAACGGCATTCGCTTCAGCAATTGCTTTACGCTCACAAACGCCCAGATGGTGCCGGCGAGATAAAGCACTGCAAAACCGCCCACGGCATAAAGCCGGTATTTCTCGGGAACAACGAAGATGACCGCTCCGGTGATCAACAGCATCGTCATGATCGCCAGGAACAATCCAACGACGCCGCGGATCACGAGCTGGATGACCCGCGATTTTTCCTCCTGCAGTTCAAGCACGAACAGCTCGCCCCGGTTCTGCAGCGCCCCGACACCTGTGGCCAGCGTCTTCCGAAGAAGTCTGCCCAACGTTGGGCTTTCCTGTGTATCGCGGATCATCTTGGCGAGGGGTTAACGGCGACTCGAAAACACGCCGATGAGCAGGCCGACTCCGAAAGCGATTCCAATGGCCTGATACGGATTGGCGCGGATCATTCGGTCCGCGGCTTTGGCGCCTTCCACCGCGCGTTCCTGCAGACGACGTTGTGTTTCGCGCGCGACTTCAAGTGCAGCCGCAAGCTTTTCCCGCGCCGCGGCGCCGCGTTCGCTCAGGTCCTCTGCGCCGGCGCGCAGCAATTCTTCGCCGTCATGCACCACTTCGCGCAGGTCGTGCAGCAATTTTTCGGTGGATCGTTCAATGTCGGTTTCGCTTCGTGTTTCCATAAAGATTCCTTTGTTGAAATGCGGTAACGAAAACGAGCTTAGATTTGGGCTCCGGCAGCAGATATGGGGTCTTCTGCTAAACACCGATTATCCGGGGAAACTGGTTTCAGGTCCCGGATGTCGGATCGGATCCGGTGTTTTCTGAATTCCAGGTTCGGCAGTCTCCACGATCCGCGTTGGCGGCTGTTCCATGCGCTCACGGATTTTTGGCGCTTCCTGTTCCATCCGGCCCAATGCCTTTTCCCATTGCCGTCGCATCGGAACAATCCCTCCTCCGCCAATGGCAACAATGGCCGATCCGGCAACGACCGCGAGCAGCGCGTAGAACAGGCCGTTCACAATGGCGGGTGCAATATTGATCTGATTCAAAGCCGCGAAAACACCCGTCGCAACAATGGCAATGGCCGCACCATTCGCCAAAGCCCGGCCATAACTCAATCCACTCATCGTCGCCTGAAGAATGTCCTTCACTGCCGCCGCGATTGCAGATGCGATGACCACGATGATCACGGCCGCGATGAGATTCGGAAGGAAGGCGATCACGCGATTCAACATGTCGCTCACCGGGTTTGGACCGAACACGGCGAACGCCACCTGCAGCACGAACAGAAACACCGTGTAGAAAACCAGCCTGCTCAGCAGATCGCTGGCGTCATAGCGGGTGCGGGCCAGGGCGCGTTTGATCCCGCCGCGCTCCACCAACCGGTCAAATCCGACCCGTTCGAGAATTCCATTCACCAATCGGCCCAGCAGTTTTGCGACGAAATAGCCGGCGACGAGAATGGCCGCGGCGAGCAGGAGTTTTGGAAGAAAGGTGATGAAGTTCGCCCAAGCCTGTTCCACTCCGTTTGAAAAATCGATTCTGTTCATTTGGACCTCCGCTGCAGGAAAACGCCGGTTGGGAGCTCCAACCGGCGTCACTATTGTTTGATTTACATCAGTCGATCATCCGATCCCATCGTTCCTGTTGAACCATTGCCCTTCACCTCGCCATGGCGAATCTTTCCCCGCCAGGCACCCGTTTCGGTGCCGCGTTGCTGGATGAAATCCTTGAAGTGTCTCAGGTCGGATTCCACCCGACCGGAAAGGATGCCCATCGCGCTGCCCATGCTTTCGATGGCGCCTTCCGGTTCAACGCTCATCCGGAGCGTCACCACCGTGTGGTTCTGGTCGGCAGGACGAAAGTGAACGACGCCTGAATTCGGAGCGCCGGAGATGCTTCGCCACGCGATGCGATCTTCCGGGACCTGTTCTACAATTTCAGCGTCCCATTCCTTGCGCCGGCCGGCGACCTTCGCCACCCAGTGCAGGTGTTTGTCGTCGAGTTGCTGGACCTGTTCCACGCCTTCCATGAAGCGCGGAAACTCCTCGAACTGTGTCCATTGGTTGTAAACCTGGTCGATGGGAGCATCGACTTCGATTGATTTCTCAATTGTTTGCATAGTCTGTGGATTGATTATTGGTTCTCTTTTCCAACGTTTGTTTTGATGCTTGCTGAAACCTACGCCCTGAGAAAAACCCGTCGAGATGCGTTCCCATGGGGTCTTGCCCGTGGGGAACGGAGTGAGGTTGAACCGCGAAATCAGCGATAAACGGATACGTGGCGGGATCGCGAACAGAGCAAAGTTCCCGCGTCGGCTTGTGGGAAGGCTCAGTGCGAATGCGTTCGCTTACCGCGTGGGAGAATCCGCCTTGTGCCGCAGGTTGAGCTGCAGCTCTTCGCCGGTGTCGATCACGCGAATTCGCGCGTGCTCCGGCTCAATCTTCAAACATTGAATGAGCACATTCGTTTCTCCGAGGCGCACCTTTTTCGATTCGCCGAGTCCGATCGAAGTTTTATTGATCCATGCCCACGACTTTTCGCCGGCAAGAAGGACGCTGGTGAGTTCCAATTGCGTCGGTGCCGGTTCCGGAACCGCCTCGTAAACGCGAATTAAACCAGTGGCAGTCGTGCTCTTGGGTTTCGGCGTGGATACGTCGCGGACACTGTTCAGGTTTGCGGACGAAAGCTCGTTGCCGTTTCCGAACCTGATCCAGTCCAGGATTTCGTTGAAGCCATACTTCCGCTCGGCCTCGATGAACAGATGCACCTGACCTCGTGTGTAGGCGTTTTCCAAAATGGATTTCACGGTCCGTTGATCCTGCAGCGCGCATGCGTAGATGAAACTGACCAGTTCGCAAAATCCCTCCTCCGCATCCTTGCCGAGGCTGGCGCGACGATCGGAGCTGACATTGGCGTGAATCCATGCGTGCGTGAACTCATGGGCGCAGGTCGCCTTCAACGTCCCCATCGTGAGACCGCTCAGAATCTGGATCTGCCCACGCCGTTTGCCCTCCGTTTCCTTGCCATGATAGACGCCGAGAATGTTCGGACACTCGAAGTCATTGCCGGGAATTTTCCATTTCGGGAGATCGACGCGATCCATGGAGCCCACCTTCACATCCTGCGGAAAGCTCATGAAACGTGAAAACAACCGGTCGAGATCGTTCCGGACGGATTCCGCCACGAGCCTGATGGTTTCCGGATCGAACACAGATTTTTGAAGATCTCGATCGCAGAAGTATCGCCCGTCGGAAAAAGCCTTCACTTCATCTTTCACCGGCAACCCGCAGGCAAAGCAACTGTTCTTCAACGTCGAGCAGGTGAAGCAGACAAGCTTCTTCTCATCATCAACTTTGTCGGTCACCTGATAAACCGTGTAGCCCAGATTGCCGCGGCAGACAGCGCATCGATGATCCGCACCCAGCGAAGACGCGCCGGCAAGGAAAAGGATTGCAAGCCCAGGCAGCAGCCAGCGAAAGATCGTGATCCGCTTTGAGTACGGAAACTGGACTGAATCTCTCATTGCGCGGGAAGTTCAGCAGGTTTCGTGTCACAGGGCTTCCGTCGATCCATCGGGCCAATGTGATCGAACTCTTCATCGGGAAAATCACTGAGTCGTTTCTGCCGCGGGAAACCCGGCACAAATTGCAGTGCTTTGGGATCAGGGAGGAAAAATTTTCCGCAGAATTCGCTCAAGTGGTCTGGTGGATTGTCCATTCCTGCCGCCATCTCCCCCGCAATCGGCCATTTTTGCCCGCCTCTTTACCACTTTATAACGACTGGCAGAACAACTGCTGAACCGACTCGAAGTTGCATGAAGTCGTTAATGATACTCGGCTCCATAATCGGATTTGTGATCGGCGCCAGCTTCGGGTTGGTGGCCGAAAGCTCCTGGCCTACCTCACTGTGGCGTGCCTGCGTCGCAGCTCTGGCGGCGGGAGTCCTGATCCGCTGGTGGGGTCGCATGTGGATGAACGGCCTGCGCGACTCGCTGCACCAACGCCGAACCGGCGGGTCAGCTCCCCTGATAGCAACAAAAGCCGCACCTAAAACATGAAACCCCGTTCCAGCCCCCCCCAAGCTGAATCGTCAGTGGTTCTCGACAGCCGCCCCACTCCCCAGGAACTCTGGAAGCGCTACCATCGTCGCGCCGATACCAATACTGAAAACGCCCTCGTCGAACAGTACCTGCCGCTGGTCCGAACTGTCGTCGCACGACTGGCCATGACTTTGCCTGATCACGTCGATCAGGATGACCTGAACAGCGCCGGGCTCGTCGGTCTGCTTCAGGCTCTTCGCAATTACGATCCCACCTGCGGCACCTCCTTTGAAACCTACGCCCGCGTCCGAATCCGCGGTGCCATGCTCGACGAACTTCGCCGCATGGACTGGGTTCCCCGCACCATTCATGAGAAGGCCCGCCGCATCCAGGAAGTTCTCGGCCGGCTGGAACAGAAGCTCGGACGCGCTCCGACTGAAAAGGAAATGGCGACCGAACTGAATATTTCCGTGGACGAATACAACGAGCTGCTCGAAGAAATCCGTCCGGCCGCCTTTGTCTGTCTCGACTCCACCTCCACCGCCGATGGTGTCGAATCCGCGAATCTTTACGACGTTGTCGCCAATCCGAACGAGGACAGCCCTGTTGACGAAGTTTCACGGCGTGAATTGAAGGAAGTCGTGCTGCAACGACTCAAGCAACTTCCGGAAATTCAACGCAAGGTTCTCGCGCTCTACTATCACGAAGACCTTCACCTGCGTGAAATCGCGGAAGTGTTCGGCCTGACCGAATCCCGTATCTGCCAGATTCACGCGCAGGCAATCATGTCGATCCGTTCCTATATCAGCCGCTATGAAGCCGGGATCGCCGGCAACGTGGCTCTTCCGAAGCGGTCATGATCATCGTCATCGGCATCATCGTTGTGACGGTCTCCATCATTGGAGGCTTCATGTGGGGTGGCGGCAGCCTGCACGCACTGTGGCATCCGAACGAACTGCTTGTCATCGGCGGCGGCGCGCTCGGCGGCCTCATCATCATGTCACCCAGGAAGGTGCTGATCGACATGGTCAAGGGAATGATGACCTGCTTCAAAGGCGCTCCCTACAATCGCCAGGCCTACGATGAACTGCTGAAGGTGCTCTACGAATTGTTTCTCCTCGGCCGCCGCAACGGCATGATCGCACTTGAAGAACATGTGATGGATCCCAAGAACAGCGCGATCTTCAAAAAATACCCGGTTTTTTCCAACAACCATCACGCGGTTGAATTTCTTTGCGGCAGCCTCCGCCCGATTATCGACGGCAAGATCAAGCCCGACCAGCTTCGCATGCTGCTCGACGTCGAAATCGAACGCATGGAAGTCGAACATCACGCCCCAACCAGCGTTCTTACGAAAACGGCGGACGCCCTGCCCGGATTCGGAATTGTCGCCGCCGTGCTGGGAATCATCATCACCATGGCGTCGATCTCCGGTGCGGTGGAAGTGATCGGCGAAAAAGTGGCTTCGGCGCTCGTCGGCACCTTTCTCGGCATCCTGCTTTCCTACGGCTATATGAACCCGCTCGCGACGAACCTTGAGTTCATCGGCGAAGCGGAACTCGACTACACCCGCTGCATCTCAGCCTGCGTCGTTGGCTTCGCCAATGGCATGGCTCCGATCACCGCCGTCGAAATCGGCCGCCGCGGCCTCAGCAGCGAACTCCGTCCGACTGCCGACGAACTTGAGAAGATGCTCAAGTCTCTGAAGGCTCCGGCCAAGTAATTCCATGGCTAGAAAAAAGCACGGTCATCACGGTGGTTCGTGGAAGGTCGCGTATGCGGACTTCGTCACGGCCATGATGGCCCTGTTTCTTTGCCTCTGGCTCACGGCGCAGGACAGCAAGATCAAGGACGCCGTCGAACGTGCCTTTCGAAATCCTTTCTCCGCGGTGAACAAGGAATCGACCGGCATCATTCCCAATCCCGAAAAGGACGCCGCCACCCAGGGAAGCAAGAACGGTCTGGGCGGACAGTTCCAGAGCGCCAATGCGATCGAGATGGAAATGCTCCGTCACATCACTGAAGACCTTGCGCGAATGCTTCACGACATGGATGAGGAACAAAAGACGGTTCAGCTCGACCTCACGCCGGAAGGGCTTCGCATCAACGTTTTCGACCGTTCGCAGAAACCAATCTTCGAACAGGGCACCGACGTTTTCACCACATACGGCGCCTGGGTTTTCTCGACACTTGCCTGGGAAATTTCGCGCTATCAAACGTTCAGGATCGAGCTGGAAGGCCACACCGGAGCAAGCGCTGAAACCGGACGGGAATCCCACAGCAAATGGGAACTTTCCGCCGAACGCGCCAATGCCGCGCGTCGCAAACTGCTCCAGAGCGGCGTCGCCTCCAAACAGATTTTCAAGGTCTCCGGATTCGCCGACACACAGCCGATGCCAAACACGCCGCCGGAAGCGGAAACGAACCGCCGCGTCACCGTGTTGCTCAAGGTGAATCCTCCAAACGCACAGATGGCTTCCGCCGCCGCTCCCGACAATGAACACCCGTGACGCCGCTTTTATTCCGCTGCTGCCCATCGTCGAGTCAGCCCAGCCGGGAGCTGAACCGCGGCTGACCGTTGTCCCTCAGGCGAGCAACGCACAACCTTTTCGTCCACTCGGCGAAGCCAAATCCCCTGCCCCCGCTCCCACGGACCACAACGGCTCTTGTGAACCGCGTGTGACCGTTCAGCGCGACGGCGACCGCGTTACAGCGATTCAGGTTCAATGCAGCTGCGGCAAGGTGATTGAACTGGCGTGCGTGTATTGAAGTTTTGATTGAGTTTTGAGTTCTCGGGTAAGTTCCAAACTCCAAACTCCAAACTCCAAGCTTCAAAGAAACTTCAAGGATCAAAATCCAAGAACCACGAATCAGTCTGGCGCGTTTGGGATTTGAGAGTTGGAGCTTCTTTGGAGTTTGGAACCTGGAACTTGGAATTTCGAATTTGAACCTTCCCCAACTCTCTCGGCAAAAAATGCTCGGCCGCTCGGAACGTTTTTCCTCCCCCGCCCCGCTTCCCCACCAAAAGGCCTGTAAAACAGCAGTTTTTGCCCATGGCATACCCACTGCTGAACAGACCGCGAATGAATGTCAGCATTTACCAAGCTTCCGCTGCGATGAACGCGCAGATGCGCTGGCAGGAACTCATTGTGGGCAATCTTTCCGCGGGGTCAGTCCCCGGCTTCCGCAAACGCGAGATCTCCTTCAGCGCGGTTGAAGCAGGCCTGCCCTCCTCCGCGGTGAATCGCACGACGATGCCCAACGTCATGCCGGCCGCGCGCGCCGAAGTGAATTTCCTTCCCGGCCAGCTCAAGCCCACTCGCAATCAGCTCGATTTCGCCCTCGAAGGCCCCGGTTTCTTCGAAGTCCAGATGCCGAACGGCACCAAGGCCTACACGCGCGACGGTGAATTTCATCTCAACTCCGCCGGCCAGCTGACCACGAAGCAGGGTTACACGGTCCTCAGTGACCTCGGCCCGCTTCAGTTCGATCCGAACAACGGCGGCGCGATCACAGTTTCCTCAAACGGTTTCGTCAGCCAGGGATCGGATGTCAAAGGCACGATCCGGTTGGTAGAATTCAACGATCCCCACGGGCTCACTCCGATCAGCCAGGGATATTTTCTAGCGGACAAAGAGGGCCTCGAACCGCTTGCCGCGGAAACGACCTCGGTCCGTCAGGGACATCTCGAAGCCTCAAACACTTCGCCGACCGCAGAGATGGCGAGCCTCATCACGTCGATGCGGATGTTCGAAGCCAATCAGCGCGTTCTCCAGATGCAGGACGAGCGCATGGGCAAAGTGATCACCGAACTCGGCCATCCTTGAAATGATTTTTACCGTTTTAGTCCCAAAGCCCCCTGTGATGCGCGGTGCGTGCCTTTCCGCGCCGCGCATCCAACTCAACGCGAACTGACGTATGCTCCGCTCCCTCTACTCCGCCGCCGCCGGCATGCAATCGCAGCAGATGAACCTCGACGTCATCTCGAACAACCTTGCGAACGTCAACACCACCGGCTTCAAGAAAAGCAAAATCGAATTTCAGGAACTGCTTTACCAGACCACCCGCGCCCCCGGCGCCGAGCAGGGTTCGGGAAACATTCTTCCCACCGGCATTCAGGTCGGCGAAGGTTCGCGTCCTGTTGCGACCTCCCGCATTTTCACCTCCGGCGATCTGACTCAGACCGGCGAACGTCTCGATGTCGCGATCCAGGGTGATGGATTCTTCGAAGTGCAGCTGCCCGACGGCTCGCGCGCCTACACTCGCGACGGCGCGTTCAAAACTTCGTCTGATGGACGTATCGTCACCAGCGACGGTCTGCCGCTTCAGGGTGGATTTCAACCGGTTCCCGCCGGCACGACCAACATCACGATCGGTGCGAACGGCGACGTGACCTACAGCGGCGCGAACGGTTCGACCAGCTTCCAGGTGCAGCTCGTGCGATTCAACAATGCCGGCGGTCTCGAAAGCATGGGCGGAAACCTCTATCGCGAAACCAATGCCTCCGGCCCACCCGAACTCGGAACGCCCGGACAGAACGGTTTCGGAACGCTCAACCAGGGCTATCTCGAAATGTCGAACGTCAAGGTGGTCGAGGAAATGGTGAACCTCATCCTCGCCCAGCGCGCCTACGAAGTGAACTCGAAGGCAGTTCAGGCCGCTGACGAAATGATGCAGCAGAGCAACAACCTGAAACGCTAAGTGATGACACATTTCAGAAACATCCTGCTGGCAGCGGCAATCACGCTCACGGTCAACATCGCGACGCTCGGTTCCGAGACCAATGCCGTGGCTCCGGTTGCGACAAAACCGGCCACACGCCAGCTTGACGAATCCGAACTGCTTCAGCTTCTCACCGACAAGCTTCAGAACGATTACGTGAAGGACAAGGGCGAGCTGGAACTGCGTTTTACGCGACCAATTGCCAGCCGCACGGTTCCCGATGAACCGCTTACAATCAAAGTCCTGGACATTCCTGCCAACGGCGTCACACCAACCTTCATTATTCGCTTTGAACTTCGCACCGACACCGCAACCGTCGGCAGCTGGCAATGCTCCGTTCAGGCGCGCGTCTGGCGCGACGTCTGGGTTGCGCGTTCGGCGGTCAAACGCGGACAGCTGATCGCTGATGCAGATCTCGATCGCCAACGCCGTGACGTGCTCACCGTGCGCGAAGCACTCGCCGATTTTGTCGCAGGAGATTCGACACTGGAACTTGCAGAACCGCTGCAGGCCGGCTCTCCCCTGCTCGCCCGATCAGTCAAAGTTCGCCCGGTCATCCGCCGGGGTCAGACAGCCGATGCACTTGTCCAGGATGGACCGCTGAGCATCACAATGAAGGTCGAAGCGCTCGAAGACGGCGCGCCCGGCCAAACCATCCGCGCGCGCAATCCACAAACGCGCCGCGACATTCGTGGAAAGGTCCTCAATGAACAAACGCTTCTGCTTTCGCTCTGAACGCCTTCTGACAAAAGGCAACAAAGACAACGAAGCCCGGACGAGCTCTTCAAATATGCCAAAGCTCCGTTTCCTCCGTTTTCTTCTGTTGAATCGGAATCTCTCGCTGGTTCTCGCGCTCGTGGTCACGCCGGCTGTCACCTCCGCCCAGTCGATCTGGCGCGACGACGCCAAACCGATGTACACCGACAAGCGCGGCAATTCCGTCGGCGACATCATCACCATCGTTGTCCAGGAAAACACCACCACTTCCAAGGACAACAAAACTGAAACGGGCAAACAGTCTGGCGTTGACGCCAGCATCTCGTCGTTCCTCTACAGCCCCGGCGCGAGCGGTCTGCTGACCAAGGGTGGTCAGATGCCCGCGATGAAGTTCAATGCAAAAAACGATTACAGCGGCGGCGGCACCATTGCGAACAGCGAACGGATGATTGCGCGCATCGCGGTGAAGGTGGTCGATGTCCTCCCCAACCGGAATTTGATTGTCGAAGGAAAGCGCGAAACTGCCTTCTCCGGCGAGAAGCAGACGCTCGTTCTCCGTGGCGTTGTCAGGGAAGCCGACGTTCTCGCAAACAACACTGTGTTCAGCTACAACGTCGCCGACGCCACCATCCAGATCGTTTCGAAAGGCACAATCTCCGATTCTCAGCGTAAGGGCTGGTTCACTCGTGTCTGGGACAAACTCACACCCTTTTAAGCCATGCCACTGGTTCCACGCTTTCTGAACAACACCCCACGCTGCGGCTCCAGCGCCAAGCAGATTCGGGAGACTCCTGCTCCGGCTCCTGTTCTCAAGTCGCCGCAGCTGGCAAAATCCGCGTCCATCCAGACGGAAAGTTCACCGTCAATTTTCTCGAATGCGTTCACGCTGCTGTTTCAAAACACCAGCCTGATCGTTCTGGCGCTTCTCCTCTGCGGCACCACGTTCGCCCAGGCCGGCGTTCGCGTTCGCGATCTGGTCATGGTTTCCGGCGCCCGCGACAACCAGCTGGTCGGCTATGGTCTCGTTGCCGGTCTCGCCGGCGATGGCGACAAGGATCCGATCTACACGAAGCAAACCGTCGCCAACATGCTCCAGCGCTACGGCATCAACGTTCCGGCCACGACACTTTCATCCAAGAACGTTGCCGTCGTCATGGTGACCGCCGACATCCCTGCCTTCATCAAGTCGGGCGGACGTCTCGACGTGCAGGTCGCGTCGATGGGCGACGCCAAATCGCTCCAGGGCGGCGTGCTGCTCCAGACACCGTTGTTCGGCGCGGACAACAAAGTTTATGCGGTGGCGCAGGGTCCCATTTCGGTTGGCGGCTTTACTGCAGGCCAGGGCGGTGGCGGCGGCGCCACAGTTACGAAGAATCATCCCACTGTGGCCCAGATCATCGGCGGCGCGATCGTCGAACGCGAGATTCCGACGCAGATCGTTCGCGACAATGTGATCGAACTGCTCCTGCGCGAACCGGGTTTCACCTCCGCCTCGCGCATGGCGGCCGCGATCAACGCGGTCTTTACGAACAGCGCCCATGCGTCCGACGCCACATCGGTCAAGGTCCGCATTCCCGAAGGCATTGAAAACACACCGGTCGATTTCATCGCGCACCTGGAAAACATCGAAGTGAATCCCGAAACTCCGGCGCGCATCATCATCAATGAACGAACCGGCACCATCGTCGCCACTTCGCGCATCCGGGTTTCGAGCTGCGCCGTTTCGCACGGAAACATCACCATCAATGTTGCTTCCACACTCGACGTTTCTCAACCCAGTCCGTTCAGCAACACCGGCACCACGGTGGTGACGCCGCGGACAACAACCGAAGTGACGGAAACGAAATCCTCACTCGTTCCACTTCCTGAAATGCCAACTGTGGAGAAAGTCGCCGCGGCACTGAATTCACTTGGCGTGACGCCGCGTGACGTGATGGCGATCTTCCAGGCAATGAAACAGGCCGGAGCGCTCCAGGCCGAACTCATCATCCGCTGACCATGATCATTCCCCCGCTCCAATCGAAGATCGAGGCGTCGGATGTTCCGATGGAACGTCTGGCCGCGAACTCCGCTTTGTCCGAGAGCGAAAAGATTGCCGAGGCGGCGCGGCAGTTTGAAGCGGTTCTGCTCCGTCAGATTCTCGAAAGCACCCAGAAGTCGGTGTTCCAGTCCAAATACACGGACAACTCGACGGCCTCGGGCATCTACCGCGACATGATCACGAATCAGCTTGCAGACAGTATTTCGAAGTCAGGGTCTGTCGGTCTTGCCCAGGTGTTGCATAAAGAATTCACACGCCAGCTCGCAGCCGAAAAGGAACAGAACCCCGAAGCGGAGCCGCCCAAACCACTTTGCACGTCCCCGAAACAGATCGAAATCTTTTCAACCACCCCAACCAAAGCCAGGGACGCCAAGCTGTAGATAGATTCTCATGAAAGAACTTGTCCAACACCTGATTGAATCGCTGCGCGAAGAATTGAAGGAGTACGGCGAGATGCTCGCCCTGCTCGATCAGCAGCAGCAGATGGTCATGGATCGCCAGTCGCAGAACATGATGGATTGCGTCACCGCGATCAACTGCCAGGCCGAAACCATCGCCGCCGCGCGCGAGGAACGCGAGCAACGCCGCCGCCGCGTGGCCGTTCACCTGCAGCTTTCCGAGGACGCAAGCTTCCAGACTTTGCTCCCGCACTTTCCTGCGGAATATCGTCCGCTGATCCACGCGCTCGTGCAGGAAAACAACGAGCTGCTCGTCCGCGTCCAGCAGCGCGCACGACAAAACCACCTTCTGCTGAACCGCGTTGTGGAATTGATGCAGCGCTTCATCGGATCGCTTTTCCCCGGAACGCAACCAACGATTTACAACGGCACCGGCCACATGCTCGGCGGAGTGCTCCCGCAACGTTCACTTTACGACGCTGTCGGATGATATGCTCGGACTCTTCGGCACATTGAATCTTGGCACGCGCTCGCTGCAAACGCAGCAGAGCGGCGTGGAAGTGACTGGCCAGAACCTGGCGAACGTCAACAATCCGGCGTACGCCCGCCAGCGCCTCCAGATTCAGACCAGCCTCACCCTTCAGTCGCAGATCGGCCCGATCGGCACCGGCGCCGAGGCTGTGACGGTCGAACAGCTGCGCAACGCTCTCCTTGATGGGCAGATTCGCGGCGAGGAAAGCGTGGGAGGCTACTGGCTCGCCCAGCAGAATGGACTTCAGAACGCGCAGATCACCCTCAGCGAATATCTCGATCGCAGCGCCAATTCCGTGGACGGAACCTCCAACAGCAGCAGCATTGGAAACCTTGGCCTGTCCTCGGCATTGACCAGCCTGTTCAACGCATTTCAATCCGTCGCAACTTCGCCCACTTCACTTGCCGACAGACAGGCTTTGATCAGCCAGGCTCAGACACTCGCCACCCGATTCAACAATGTCACCGAGGGCCTGACCGGACTGCGCGACCTCCTGAATGCGTCGCTCACCAACGATGTGAACGCGGCAAATCAGTTGCTGACCGACATCGCGAATCTCAACGACCAGATCGCCAAGGCAGAACTTCCATTCAACGGCAAGGCAAACGACCTTCGCGATCTTCGCGAACAGAAGCTGGAAGCACTCGCGAAGCTGGTTGATTTCGAAACCGTCACAGCCCCGGACGGAACATTTGGCATCAGCATCGGCGGAGTGGAGTTCGTCTCCGGAAAGAATGTCATCGACCGGCTCGCAACGCTCGGTCGCACAGGAGAATTTGGCGGTCCGAATGAAATCGTCGTGGCCAGCGCGAATTCCCAGACGGCCTTGACAGTTCGCGGTGGCTCGATGGCGGGAACGATCGATGTCCGCGACGTCACCCTCGCTCAATTCGGGACCGATCTGGACACGCTCGCCTCGGCATTGATCACCGAAGTCAACGCATTGCATGCGACAGGTGCGACCGGCGCGAATTTCTTCGAAGGAACCAACGCCGCGAACATCAGGGTCAACGCAGACCTGATCTCCGACCCTTCCCAGTTTCAGGCCGGTGTGGCCGGAGAGGCTGGCGACAATTCGATCGCGCTTGCGCTCGCAAAATTGTCGTCCAAGCAGATCGCCGGGCTCGGCAACAGCACGATCAACGATTATTACGGCAGGCTCACCGGCCGTTTCGGACAGGATCTCGCCAACGCCAACACACAGGTTTCCAACTATCAGACCGTCAGCGCCGCGCTGTTGAGACAGCGCGATTCGATCAGTGGCGTCTCGATCGATGAAGAGATGGCCAACCTGCTGACGTATCAAAAAGCTTACCAGGCTTCCGCCAAGATCGTGACGACCGTCGATGAAATGCTCGACATCGTTTTGAACATGAAGCGGTAGTTTGACTGACTTATGCGCGTTACCGGAAACACCTTCACCACGAACTTCCTGAACCAGGTTACCCGCCTGACGGCCCGTCAGCAGCAGTTGCAGACACAGGCCGCAACCGGCCAGCGCGTCACGGCACCGGAAGATGATCCGGCTGCCATGCAACGCGTGCTGGCATTGCGCGCCGAGCAACTCGGGCTGACGCAGTTCAAGAATAACATTTCGATTCTGCAGGATCGCGCCACGAACGCTTTCAACGCGCTGAAGGGAATCAAGAGCCTTTCGGACCGCGCCGGCGAAATCGCAACCCTCGCCGATGGCACCCGATCGCAGGAAGAACTGAAGACTTACGCGAGCGAAGTCACCCAGATGATCAAACAGGCGGTCCATACGATGAACTCGAAGTATGGAAACCAGTTCCTCTTCGCAGGCACGGCCAGCGATCAGCCGCCATTCACCATCGAAACCGATGCCGACGGATTCGTGACCAGCGTCACCTACAACGGAAACACAAACGTGACCGAAAACGAGATATCAGACGGCTCGTCGCTCACCATTGATGTTCCTGGTGCAAACACAACCGGAACCGGCGCGCGCGGCGTCATTACAGACAGCCGGAGCGGAGCGGATTTCTTCAATCACCTCATCTCGCTGCAGAACAATCTTCGGGATGGAAACATCTCGGCCATTGCAAGCGTTGACCGCCCTGCCCTTGCGAAGGACGAGGAAAACTTGATCTACCACATCGGCAACAATGGCGTGACCCAAAGCCGGCTTGAAACCGCGAAGAGCGCCCTCCTGTCGCGGACCGATTCGCTGGAAAAGATGATTTCAAAGCAGGCTGACGCTGATCTCACGGAAACCCTCGTCAAGCTGACCCAGAGCCAGACTGCATTTCAGGCAGCGCTTCAAAGCGGCGCGACACTCATGCGCCTTTCGTTGATGAACTACCTGAGCTGACGCGCTCCCGGGCGCGAAAGCGCAGAGTCTTTTTAATGATCCACCGGAACGCGGCCTCAGTCCGATCATTGCCTCCCGCAGTGAAGCGGCGCGAGTGCCGCGGTTGATTGCATTTACGAGATGTTTTTAAAGCGGCAGGCAGAATCTCCGATAGCCAATAGGCTCGCCATGTGTTGAGCATCCGCGCATTCGCGGAAGGAACCGAACTATGAGCAATTCTGACCGGCTGCAAAATCTCATCGACTCCCTCGGGATGGAAATCGTCACCGCCCAGGCGGGTTCGAATCAGGGACAATTTCCCATCCTCGACCTGCTCGGCAACATCCGCGACGCCGTCGAGCGAGAACCTGAGTTTTCGGAGCTCCACAAGAGAACAGCCGAAGCCTGGGAACGCATGGTGCAGATCGTCGAGTCTGGCGCGGACTTCAAGGCCGAGGAAATTCAATGGCTGAATGGCTTGCTGATGTTCGTTCAAAAAGCAGCCCGTCCGAATGGCGATAGCACACAAACACAACCGACATCCTCCGCTCCTCCCGCCGAACAATCCGAAGTCCCAGAAACGAACCCGGCCGCAGCACCATCCGCTTCGGCGTCGGAAGAACAACCGCTGCTCTTGAACATTGCCGACGATGCCGAACTCCTGCGCGAGTTCATCACGGAATCGCGCGAGCATCTGGACAACATCGAGCACGGCGTCCTGGTGCTGGAAAACCAGCCCACGGATGCAGAAACGTTGAACACAGTTTTCCGGGCGTTCCACACCTTCAAAGGCGGCGCAGGTTTTCTGAATCTTTTGCCAATCAACCGGCTTGCACACGTCCTCGAATCGTTGCTCGACCTCGCACGTCAGGGAAAACTGGCGATCAATGCATCGGTCATCGAATTGATCCTGCGCGGTCGGGACACTCTGAAGCAGTTTCTGGATGACATCGAAGGGCAGATCAACGGCTCGAAACCGGCCGCACCGATCGATATTCCGACCGGAGCGCTGAAAGCAGAGGTGATGCATGCGATCGATTGCGTGAACGCCGGAGATTCCTCGGGCGGCTTCGCCACTTCGACTTCGCAACAAACCGCCAAAACTTCCATCCCTGCTCCAAAGCCGATTGAGATCGTCGCATCGGAACCTGTTTCGAACGAAGTCGCAGAAACAACGCCTGCAAAACCGACTTCCAGCGATGGCAGTACTTCGAAAAACTCGGAACTCGGTGCGATGGTCAAGGTGGACACCGCCAAGCTCGACAGCCTGCTCGATCTCGTGGGTGAAATGGTGATCGCACAATCGCTCGTCGGTCAGGGGCTGAATTCAACCGCGAACCTGAGCCCGGAATTCACCCGGAACATGGCGCAGCTCGGTCGCATCACGAAGGAACTCCAGCGCGTCAGCATGTCGTTGCGAATGGTTCCGATCCGCGGCGTTTTCCAGAAAATGGCGCGCGTGGTCCGCGACATCGGCGCCAAGCAGAACAAGAAGGTTCAATTCGTCACGAGCGGCGAAGACACCGAGCTGGATCGGAGTGTGGTTGAGGAACTGAACGATCCCCTGCTCCACATGATTCGCAATTCCATGGATCATGGAATCGAATCGTCCGACAAACGTCTCGCCGCAGGAAAATCGGCAACGGGAACCCTGTCGCTGAGGGCCTATCACCAGGGCGGCAATATCGTCGTCGAAATCGAGGACGATGGCTCGGGGTTGAACAAGGACCGAATCCTGAAGAAGGCGATCGAACGCGGGCTGACCTCCGCTTCGGCACAGCATACCGAGGAGGAAATTTTTGCATTCATCTTCGCGCCCGGATTTTCAACGGCGGAAAAGATCACCGATCTTTCGGGCCGCGGCGTCGGTTTGGACGTGGTGCGACGAAACATTGAGAAGCTGCGCGGCCGCGTGGACATTTCATCAACTCTCGGAAAAGGAACGCTGTTCAAGATCACCCTGCCGCTGACACTGGCAATCATCGATGGCCTGATCGTGAAAGTTGGCGAAGAGCGTTACATCCTTCCCACACTGTCAGTCCGGGAATCCTTCCGTCCCGAACCGGCGGCGATCACGCGCGTTCAGGGTCGGGCCGAAGTGGTCCAGGTTCGCGATCGGTTGATCCCGATGCTCCGTTTGCACGAACTCTTCGGAATCAAACCCGCTTCCACCAACGTGACGGACGGAATCGTGATCGTCATTCAGTCCGGAACGAAGGTTCGATGCATTCATGTGGACAGCCTGCTGCACAAGCAGGAAGTCGTGATCAAGAATCTCAATGAAATGATGGTTCACAAGAATCGCGCTCTGGCCGGGGCGGCGATTCTGGGTGATGGACGCGTGGGATTGATTCTGGACGTGAACGCGCTGGTGCATCTGGAAACCGAAGCATTTTCGAAGGCGGCCTGAACCGAATTGAACTGGCCGGACAGCACCCGCTCATCCGGCCAGAATGGTTCCCCACTCCTCGGCAAAGATCACCGTCTTTGTCGTTCAGATCGTCAATTCCGCCGCGCCAACTTTTCCACTTTCGCAATCAACGCATCTCCGAGCTTCGCGTTGAGATCGTTGCGAATGGCGATTTGCACTGAATTTCGCTTCCCCCACCAACCGGTTGTGGTGGTCATTCCGGATCGGGAACTTTCCACATTCACGAAGGAAACAGGCGTTCCGGTTCTCGCATCGATCAATGTTCCAGCCGCTTTCCCTTCCGCAGAAATCGAGCTGCTGGGGATGAGGCTCATTCCGACAATCGTAAGATCGAACGCCTTCAGCGGCGTCGCATTCTCCCAGGTCGAGACGTCGCCACCGCAGAGAAAGACGTAGTCAGCTCCAGATGTCCGCGCCAGGCCACAGAGCGCTTCGACCCGCTCACGATAATCGGGAGTGGTTTCCGAATTGCGGCGGTGATTGTCCTCTCCCGGCGCAGGCAGCGGCGTGACGGACCTGAACAGCGATGAGGATTCGAGCCTGCTGGTGAGAATGGTGGAAGGTGCTGACTCGCCAATCTGCGCCACGGCGAGGCTCAGGGGCACTTGCGGTTGAGCTGTTGGTTGACCGTTCGTTCCCGAAGCCATTCCGAGCACATAATTCGGATACGTAACGCCGCCGCGTTCGCGATGGGAGAGGCCAGTCGTTTCACATCCGGTCAGAAGACCGATCATTCCCGCAGCACAGATGCAAAGAGTTGTTCGTTTCATTTTTGTCAGTTCCTTCATGCCGCCGACACTAGCCACGCTTGATGGAGACCGTTGAATCGATAAAACTCCGCTCAGCATCATTTCGTTCGATGTATGAACATCCATCACCTTGAGCTCTTCTATTACGTGGCCCGCTTCGGCGGCATCATGGAAGCCGTGCGCCACATGCCTTACGGAATTCAGCAACCCGCGGTCAGCGGACAGGTCGCACAGCTCGAAGAGTTCCTGGGAGTCACACTGTTTCAAAGGCGTCCATTTTCCCTGACGCCGGAGGGAAAGAAACTCTACAACTTCATCGAACCCTTCTTTGCGAACCTGGGAAGGATCACCAGCGAACTGCAGGGCGGACAGGATCGTCAGCTGCGCATCGGCGCGTCAGCCATCATTCTGCGTGACTACCTGCCGAAGGTGATCCGCGCACTGAAAGGCAAATACCCGAAGCTCAACGTTTCTTTGCACGATGGATATCCCGGCCAGTTTGAGGAACTGCTGCTTCGCAATGAAATGGATCTCGCGATTACGGTGCTTTCTCGACGTCGCCGCGGCGACGGTCTGCGCTCGCTCGCGTTGCTTGAGCTGCCGATGGTTCTCGTGGTTCCAAAGGATTCCAGAATTCAGAAGGCAGCCGAACTTTGGAAACATGATCGCATCTCGGAACCGCTGATCTGCCTTCCTCAGCACGAATTGCTTTGCCAGTTGTTTCAGGAAAATCTTCGCCGGAAGAAGATCGATTGGTTTCCGAGCGTGGAAGCGAGTTCGTTGGAATTGATAGACACGTATGTGGCCAACGGTCTGGGAATTGGTTTATCGGTCAAGATCCCGCAGAGAGGCGCGGGGACGAACGTCAGGGAAATCGGGCTGGAAGGATTCCCGTCATTGCCAATTGGAGTGCTTTGGCGAGGAAAGCCCGGGACAGTGGCCCAGGCTTTCCTCAAAGAGCTTCAATCTGCGGCCGGCGCGATTTCATCGCCAGCCCCGAAAGCGGCTCAGTAGATTTCGTCCCAGCTCTTGATCACGAAAAGGCTGTTCGACGGGTCATCCGTCAGACATTCGTCGTAATGCACGTTGAAATGTCCGTTGAGCGTGATTGACTTCGCGATTAACGCGCCGACGAGGTCCAGGGTGTCGTTGCCACCGCCGTTCAGTTTTACCGCGGCATTGGGTGCATAGATGATTCCAGTGAACTGCGCGTTTCCACTGAGGTCGAAGCTCGTCACGCTGGGCGCGCAATAGAGAATGAAGTTTCCGGCATAGCCGCCTTCATTCAGAACTTTGTTCCCTGCCAGCTTGACCGAGGTGCCGCCGGAATAAATTGTGAGCTTCGCTATATCGAGGATTTTGATTTCGTCGCCGTTTCCAATGTTTAGTCCGTTTGGAAGCACGAGAGTCGCGTCACCCTTCACCAGAATTTTTCCTGAAAGAGAAGTCGCGTAATACTCGCCACTATGGAGGATGTGATCGTAGTAGTTCGTCGTGTAGGTCACGTTCGTTGTGGTCATCGAGTAGGTATAGGAGGTGACCGGGTACTGATATGAAACCACCGGATAGGTGTAACCGGAGATCTGGTTGTAGCTGTAGTTCTTGATCTTTCCGCTGCCGCCGTTCCAGTTGGTAACGATGTTTCCCACATAAGTGCCCGGCGCCGGGTAATTCCCCGTGACAGAGATCGTGTTGGTCGTCGTCCCCGCGGGCACAGGCGAAGGCACACTGGTAGTTGTGACTGAATTCGTGATCGCCTTGAGGCCTGGAGGAGGGTTGTCCGGCATGCTCGACACGGTCGCCCATGAAGTGTTTGTTTTGACACCTGTAATTGGAGGCGGGTTCGGAAAGCTGAGGTTGGTCACCACGGTGGAACCACTGCTATAGGAGGCAGTAACCTCAGTACCGCCTGTCGGAGTGGGACCGCTGGCGTAAGGCAAATCGGTCTCCTTGAAGATGAAATTCGAAGTGTCGCTGACCCAACCGGGCTGGATTCCCTTGTGTGTGGCCTGCCATTCATAGGAACCGACCCCTCCATTGTTGCCCACCTGAACTTTGCCACCAGGTCCTGTGGATACTTTTCCGTATATGTTGGCATTGCCCGCGTCGATCAAGGATCCGTTGGACGCCACATCACCCTTCGATTTGGCTCTTTCTGGCTTGTACTTTCTGTCCGGCCAATCGCAGGAACGGAAGCTGTCCACCTTCACGTTGTTTCCGTTCATCGTGATCTTCTCCTTCGCAACGATCGCATTCGGAAAATCAGAACCGCGATAACAGACCACCCGAACGGTCCGGGTGACATAGGAAGCATCCCCGGTGACGCCAACAGCAGCAAAAAGGGAGTGTACGGGCCCTTTTGCCCACTGCTTCATGTCCACGGTTGCCGTCGCAACGATGACGGGAGAAGAGTAGCCATTGGTCAGAAAAATAAAGGCGCGATAGCTGCCGCCGGGCAAGGTGCGATCGCAAACATACCCGCCGCTGCCGTACGGCGCCCAACTTCCCGAGGCAAGATTGTCGAAGTTGTCGTTCATCTGCTGCAGTGCCTCTTCGACACCGGCCTCCACGAGCGCGATCGTAAGATTCCAGGCCTGGGAACGGGTGTTCAATTCACCCTGTTGCTGGACAAGCATCAGATATCCCAGCGCGCTCGTGCCAAGAACCGTGCAGATGAAAAGAGTCACCAGCAGTGTGGCCCCGAGCTCCCGGGCTTTTCGAATGATTTTCGTCTTCATAGGTTAATCCTCTTCCTGTTGTTTTCGAATGATGATGCGGGCTGTCTGGACGTTTTCGCTGTTGATCAGGGTTGTCGGATTCAGCGTCTTGCGCGTTTTCCAGGTAAGTTCGACCGCCTTGATATATTTTTTCGGATTGTTCTGTCCGATGTCGTAGATTTCAAATCCGGTGAGAGTTGGGTTTCGCTGATAGCAGTTGAAACTCAGAATCGTGCAGTTGGTGAGCAGAATTTGCGACTGGGCTCCAACCGTGCGACTCATCGTTCGTGTTGCCTGATCGAACGAATAGGTCACGTCCTGATTGTTTCCGTTTCGCAGCGAGAGCCACGAAGAGGAAGCTCCATTGTTGAAACCGTTTACATACTGCGCCTGCCGGATTTCCCGCGTGAGCAGATCAACAGCCCTCCGGTTTTCAGCATCCAGTTCCGCATAATTGGCGAGCTGGCCAAACGATCGAACACTGAAGAGGAAAAGAGTCATGACCGCGATTGAAGCGATCGAAAAGACCGCCGTCGCGATCATCATTTCGACGAGCGTCCATCCCCCCTTTTGTCGTCTGCGACTCTTAATACACATAGTTCTGCATTCCATAACGCGCGATCATCGTGGAAAGACTCCGGTTTCGGACGATGCCGCGCATGGCATTCGTCCAGGTGAGCGTCACGTTTACCTGCCTCATGTTGGTCTGGTAAGGAGCCGCGAAGGGGAAATCCACAACCTCAACCTTCCCGTAGTAACGCACCCCTTCAGTACCGGCGCTTTGCGGATCGTAAAGATTCGTGAATGAATGTGGAATCGCGCCGGCCAGCACCTGGTCCCAGCTGTAGAGACGAATGGTTTCCGTCTTCTCCAGAAGAATCTGGGTGGCTCGTTGGTTCTCACGTGCCATGCTCATGGCAAAAAATCCGAAGTTGAAAACGCCGATGATCCCGGCGGCCATCGTCGCCAGGATCCCGATTGCGACGCACAGTTCAGCGAGCGTCGCTCCTGCGGAGTTGAAAGCTGCTATACGAATTTTCATTGATCAGGTGTCCGCCCGTTTCATGGACATTTTTGTCTCGCACGATGGCACCGGACTCTCGAGAGGCCCGCGTGGACCACTGCTTTGGCCCGCAGTTAACGTCGCATTTCTGACTTTATGACTTTCCATTTGAGACATTCAGAATTTCCGAGATGACAAAAGCACCTTCAAAGCCAAGAGTCCGAAAACCGTTCGCAGAATTTTCTTAGATCGCCTTGCACACGTTTGGGACAACGTTACAGCGCCTGTGCAGAAAAGTTTGAAGGTTCCCGTTGTGAAATCCCGCAAGCATCGGAGAGTTACCCACTTGAGTTTCGCTGGCCCATCGGTTGCTTCACTTTAACGCCAACAGCAACTGAGTTGCCCTGTTTCGGCAGAAGGCAGTGTTCGGTTACACGGGCTCGATCAGATTGGCTGAGAATAAAACTATGGCATTGCCTTTCCTGAACATTACGAAATCGAAGGGACGAGATCAGCTCTACGCAATTGATCTCGGCGGTCGAACCACCAAAGCAGCGTATCTCCAGCGACAGGACCAAAATTATGCCCTCTCGCGTTTTGCACTGGTGGACGCGCCCATTTTTGAAAAGACATGGTCGGTGGATCTCCTGAGCGAACATCTCAAGCAGATCACGCAAACCATCCAGCCCGGCACAAAACAGGTCACCATCGCCCTCGGTTTGAACGATCTCGTCGTCAGAAACATCGAGATGCCCATGATGCCGGTGGACGAGATGCGCCAGATTCTCAAGATCAACAGCAAGGTGTATCTCCAGCAGGAACTCACCGGCTACGTGTTCGACTGTTATGTGATCCCTCCCGGTCCCGGCAGTCAGAAGAACGGCCAGAAGAGCGACAACCGGAAAGTCAAAGTATTGATGGCCGGAGCGAAGCAAACGTTCATCAACGATCTTCAGGCCGCCATCCGGAACGCGGGGCTCGTTCCCGATTTTGTGATTCCCGGACTTGTCGGCCCGGTGAATGCCTTCGAACGCGCCATGCCGGAGGCCTTCTCAAAGGACGTAATCGCGCTGGTGGACATCGGCTTCAAGAACACATCCATCTGCCTGCTTCAGGAAGGCGAACTCATTCTGAACAGATCCGTGAACATCGGCGGCGACAGAATCACGACAGGGCTCGCTGAGATGATGAGCATCACCTACGCCGAGGCGGAAGGCATCAAGATTGGAATGCCGGGCGAAGTTCAACCGCAACTTGAGATGCTTGTCTCTCCTCTTGGAAGAGAGCTGCGCGCCTCCATTGACTTCTTCGAACATCAACAGGACAAGACGGTGAATCATGTTTTCGTCTCCGGCGCCTCTGCAAAATCGGAAACCATCCTGAACACTCTCCAGATGGAGATGGCCATCGAATGCACGAGCTGGAACCCTGCAGCGTTCCTCCAAAACGCCCTGCCTGCCGCCCAGTCCGGCGAACTCGAACAGGTCGCCCCACAACTTGCCGTCGCCATTGGCGCGGCCCTCACTTCCATTTGATATGCCGATCAAAATCAATCTTCTAGCCGAAGCTCAGCAGATCGAGGACATGCGCCGGCGCGATCCGGTGAAACGCTTTGTCCTCGGCGGAATTGTCATCATCGCAATCATCCTCGTCTGGAGCAGCTCACTCATGGTCGAGGCAATGGTGAAACGAACCGAAGTCACGCGTCTCGAAGCCGAAACCAAGGCGCGGGAATCGTCCTACAAGCAAATCCTCGACAATCAAAAAAATCTGGTGGATGCCAAGCGCAGAATCGCGGCTCTGGACCGGCTCGCAACGAACCGTTTCCTCATCGGCTCACTTCTTAACGCACTCCAGACGAACACTGTCGAAAACGTCCAGCTCGTCCGCCTTCGCGTGGACAACAACTATCTCCTCGTGCCCGAAGTGAAGCGCGAGAAGGGACAGAAGGGCGTCATTCCAAAACCTGCGACCATCAAGGAAAACATCTCCATTGTTCTGTCGGCAAAGGACTCAAGCCCCGTCGCTGGCGACGGCGTCAGCAAATTCCAGGCGATCCTTTCCAAGGACACCTACTTCCAATCCATCCTCGATCAAAACGGCTTCCGCCTCACATCACTGAGCCCCGCCCAAACTGACGAGCAGGGAAAAACGTACCTTCTGCTGGGACTTGAAGGCCGCCTTCCGGAGAAAATTCGATGAAGAAACTGAGCAAAGAGAAAAAGAATCAGCTGTTGCTGGTCGTTGTCATGACGGCGGTGATCGCCACCGGCATCTACACCGGGCTGATCCGATATCAACGAACAAAACTGCAACATCTCGAAGTCGAAAGGGAAAAAGCTTCACGCAAACTGTCCCAGATTTCCGAGGCGTCGCGAAGCAGTTCCAAGATTGAGGCGGAGCTGAAGGCGATTACAACGGAACTGGACAAACGCGAAGAGAACATGGCGTCCGACGATCTCTACGCGTCGCTCATCAACACGATTCGGAAGTTCAAGCTCGATTACGAAATTGAAATCAAACAGTTCAATTCCAAGGGCGCCGCAAGCATGAATCTGATCCCGCGGTTTCCATACGAGCAGTTCACCGTCACAATCATCGGCATCGGATTCTATCATGATATCGGCCGGTTCATTGCAGATTTCGAAAATGAATTCCAAAGCTCGCGCGTGCTGAACCTTGAGCTGCTCCCTGACAGCGCACAGGACCCCGCCAATCCGGAGAAACTCACATTCCGTATGGACATTGTCAGCCTCGTCAAACCAGGCCACACCACTGCTCCGAAAAAGCCATGAAATTGCTTCCAGCCATCGCAATCTTATCCCTGTCACTCACCGCGGCTCTGGCTCAGGCGTCGGCCGTCTCCCCACAGCCCAGCACGTCCAGGACAAATGCCATTGGGACCGAATTGATCTCAAGCAATGCAGTTCCTGTTTCGGTGTTTGTCATTCCGAAGAATCAACAGCAGGGACGTGATCCATTCTTCCCGGCCTCCACCCGGCTTACGGTCCTCAACCAGTCAACCAATTCCAGTTCAGATTCTGTTGAGATTTACGTGCCTCTTACGCTGCAGGGCATTTCCGGGCTCGCCAACCGCCGCCTGGCAATCATCAACGGACGCACCCTTGCCGAAAACGAAGAGGCGGACATCCCGACCGGCAGTTCCCGCGTTCGCGTTCGCGTGATCGAGATCAAAACAGACTCCGTCATCATCCAGACATCAAACACCAGACGCGAACTTCGTTTGCGATCTGGCAACTGAAGTTTGATCAAACGCTCTTCGCTGCGTGAATTCCGCATCTGCAGAGTTCACGCAGCGTTGTTTTTATCCTCAACGCCACCGGAATTCGTCCGTTCGAAGGACAGTCGGCAATGCGACACGATGCCACGAAGTTGGGCAACTTTGGACTCTTCCCCTCCCCGCCGTGCCCGCCATTTCTTCCGACTCTCCGCGCACTCAACAACTTAGCCACCGCAGCGGTCTTCATTCAGAACGTGGTTGGCACCTCGACTGCTTAAAGTTCCGCAGAAAGGCCAAAGAATTTGGGCAACACAGGAACACTAAAATGAAACGTAGAATCATCCTTCTGATCGCAAGCGGGCTTCTGACCGGCAGCAGTCTGCCAGCACTGGCTCAGCAGACTGAAATTGTTGAGCAGCCGGCAGTGGAAACCGGTACAGCAGAGACAACCGCGGTGCCTCAAGCTGACACAGCAACAGAAGCAGCTCAGGAAACTGTCGCGACTGAACCTGCACCGGCGCAGCCGTCTCCCACACCGAATCCGTCCTCACCCGTCATCCCGCTGATCGTAATGGATGAAGTTCCCTTGATCGACGCGATCAAAAATCTCGCCCGCCAGGCGAGCATCAACTACATGCTCGATCCGCGCATCGAATACGGTCAGCCCGGGCCCGATGGCAAAATCGTTCCGCAGCCTCTTGTCTCTATCCGCTGGGAGAACGTCACTGCAGAACAGGCGCTCTTCGCGTTGCTCAACAATTACAACCTGCAGATCATTGCCGATCAAAAAACGGCGATCGCCCGCGTGAGCCCGCGCGACCCGGCCGCCCCTGAACCGCTTCTCACAAAGATCATCCAGCTAAAATACGCCGGCCCGAGCAACGTGCTCTCAGCCGCCCAGACGGCCTTGATAGACAAGCGCAGCAAAATCACCGCGGATGTCCGGACAAGTCAGCTCGTCGTCCTTGCGACAGAACGCGAACTGACGGACCTCGATGCGATGATTGCCCGGCTCGATCTTCCGACACGCCAGGTTTTGATCGAAGCCAAGCTTCTTGAGACCTCCATCAATCCGAAGACCGTCAAAGGTATTAACTGGAGCGGAACTCTTGAGGCCCAAAAATTAAACTTTGGCAACAATCTTCAACAGAACGAAGCCAGTGCCTCCGTGAATAACACGCTCAGCCAATCACTTCCAAAAATGCTGTTCGATACTGCCAAAGGATTCAATCCGGGCACAGCGTTCCTGGACGCCGATGGTGTCAGTGCGGTCTTCTCCTTCCTCAACTCCAGCGCCGAAGCGAAGGTAATTTCGGCTCCGCGGACAGTGACGCTCGACAATGAGACAGCCAAGATCGATGTGATCCGTCAGATTCCGATCCTGACCAGTTCTCCGTCTTCGGCCAATACACCTGGCAGCACATCCATCACCTATTCAAATGTCGGTGTGATCCTGAATGTGACCCCCCGCATTTCGGCGGACAACACGGTCAATCTGAAGGTGACTCCTGAAGTTTCACGCGTGTTTGACAAAGAGGAAGTCCTCAGTGGTGGTTCAGCGAACACTGTATTCACTTTCGACCGCCGAGTTCTCACCACCACGGTTGTCATCCCGAGTGGAAACACTCTCGTTCTTGGTGGCCTTGTTCAAGATGACACCAGCACGGGCTACACAAAGGTTCCAGGACTCGGCGACATTCCTTTGCTGGGCCGGGCATTCCGTAGCCACTCTAAAGATCGCTCTCAAAACAACCTCCTGATCTTCATCACACCAACGATCGTTGAGGATTCTGACTATCAGCCTACGCAGACCACATTCCTCAAAACTCCGGTGCCGAACATCGAGCCGAAACCTTGGACAGCCTGGGACGACGCGAAACCGAAGGATTGGAGCCGCCGCAAGGAAAAATCCGAGCCCAAGTTCCAGGATGTAGTAGTTGAGTAATCTCTTGTTGAAGGAATCGTATGAAGAAACTTATTCGTTCAATTCTACGGCCATCCTGCGTGATCGCCGCGACGCTTGTGATTGCAGTCAATGCGAACGCACAGTTCAAGTCGCCGGTCGGAACCTGGGACTTCGTCATCAGTGGTGGCGGACAACAAGGCATCGCTATTCTTACCTTCTCCGAAGAAGACTTCACGTTCTTCGGTTATGAAATGACCACATCCACACTGAAGGGATCCAGTTCCAATCCTCGTGGAGGTTCGGGGCGAACTCCCGTCGGCACCAATTCGTTAAGCTCTGAAACAAACCTGTTCGGCTTTTCACCGGTTTCGGGTCAATGGTTCTACGACTCAAAAGGCCGAGTTGTTGGCAACTATTCAATCGAAGTGGGTATTTCCAACAACATTCAGGGCGTGAGTTTTGTCGGAAAAGTTGTACCTGGAAAACGTTTGACTCTCGTCGCCTCCAGTCCTTATGGAAAACTCAACTACAAGGGCGTTCCTTTCCGAACTGTGACGGACATTTCCGGCTACTGGAACGGGTCCAAAGTTCAGGGAAAGCAAAACTTCATCGAGTTTTTCACGCTGCTTCCTGCCGACTCGAATATTTACCACGTCGTCGATGGAATTGGACCTGCCTATTCATTTAGCGCAGGATTTTGCATGGTGTCCTCTCAAAAGAAAATTGGGTTCACCGTCTTGGAAGTTCCCGAAGGTTCCACTAACGCGGTGCTCCGGGCGACCGTTGGATCCTTCTCAGCCAAGGCAACAAGCGCCAAGGCAAAGACAAAAGGGATTATCGAGTCTGAGACGAAGGCGAACATCAAGTTCAACGCTGCGAAGACTACCTATCTTCCCTGAACAATCTGTTTCCTTT
Source organism: uncultured Verrucomicrobia subdivision 3 bacterium (assembly GCA_937890005.1). GTDB lineage: Bacteria > Verrucomicrobiota > Verrucomicrobiia > Limisphaerales > DASXHY01 > DASXHY01. The sequence goes on from CALBZA010000018.1 coordinate 34,560, forward strand.
CAGGCCGCTCCTTTCCGGAGCGGCTTTTTTATTGGCCGGAACTCGTAAGATTCCGAAGGTAATCAAACGTAAACAACCCGCTCGAATGCCCATCCGCCCAGAAAGGCTGCATCGCGTATCCGCCGACCAGGGAAATTCGGCTGAGCTGGAATGAGCGTGCGGAAAGCGGTTTCGACGCCGCTTTGTACAGGTTGCCCATGATGTCCATCTCCCCTTTGCATGCCGCGCACGGACAGGCGCGGCGCAGCGTCTCCAGTTTCACGAAGGTTTCTGATCCATCGCTCCACTTCACCGCCAAGTCTTCCCCGATCTGTTGAACGTCAGCGATCTGCATGGCGGCAGATTAGCGCCGAGACACCATGTTCTCAACGTCTGAACCATCGTATCATTGTTGCTACTTGACACTGTTACCACCAAGAGTTAGATGTCACTAACTTTTATTATGAAGGCTATAGCCCGCAGTCCGTTGTTTGGAAGTCCACTGCTGGTCCTTCGGTTTGGGATCGTAGTGTTCGGTCTCTTTCTCCTCTGCTGCAAAACAGATGGAGCCGAGTCGAAGCTCCGCGTCACCACGACCGTCACCATGGTTACGGATCTCGTGAAACAAATCGGGGGTGATCGCGTGGAGGTTCAGGGACTGATGGGCCCGGGCGTTGACCCGCACCTTTACAAGGCTACGACCTCCGACCTGACCAAGCTTCGAACCGCCCAGATCGTTTTCTACAGCGGCCTCTATCTCGAAGGCAAAATGCAGGACGTGCTGGAGAAAATGGCGAGCGCCAAAAAACCAGTGATCGCCGTGACCGATGCGTTGCCGAAATCGAAACTTCTCGCTTCGACGGATGGCTCGAAACATCCAGACCCGCACGTCTGGTTCGATGTCGAGCTGTGGTCACAGTGCGTTGACGCCGTTGTGAAAGGACTGGCGTCCGTATCCCCTGCCAATTCCAATTACTTTTCAACCCGTGGCTCCGCCTACAAACAGCAACTCGGAGCGCTTCATGCCTGGGCGAGATCCAAAGCGTCTGAACTTCCGCCGGAGCGAAGAATCCTGGCCACGAGCCACGACGCCTTCAATTACTTCGGCCGTGCGTATGATTTCAAAGTTGTCGGGCTTCAGGGCATTTCGACTGTCACGGAAGCCAGTCTTTCCGATGTCGTTAAAATGGTGGAGTTCATCAAACAGAATCAGGTTAAAGCCGTCTTTGTCGAATCCAGTGTTCCTCACAAAACGCTCGAACGCGTCAGTCAGGACGCTGGCGTAAAAATCGGCGGTGAACTTTTTTCGGATGCCATTGGAACTCCGGGCCAGATGGAAAACGGATACGATCTCGGCACGTATGAGGGCATGATCAAACACAATCTCACCACGATTGTCGAAGCTCTCCGCTGAAGGGATTTCCATCATGAAAACACGCATTCTCTCACTGGTTCTCGTTGTCGGCTGCACCATTGTCCAAACAGCTTTGGCCGATACGCAGCGGCGTAATATCGATGGCATTGCCGACAATTCGTTCCTGGTGGAGGAGGCTTACAATCAGACACCCGGCGTGGTTCAACACATCTTCAACGCGCACTATGAAGTTCCCCGAACATCGCGTTCGAGCGATCGAAGCTGGGAACTGGCGTTCACGCAGGAATGGCCGTTTCTGAGTCAGCAACATCAGCTCAGCTACACGGTTTCGCATCTTTTCGTCAGAGAAAACGGCCGTTCCACAGAGGGGATTGGCGATGTTGCTCTCCATTACCGCTACCAGGCATTTTTTGATGAGGAAACGCTCACTGCATTTGCTCCGCGGCTGAGCGTCATTTTGCCGACGGGCGACGCTGACAAAGGTTTTGGGGAAGACTCGGTGGGTTATCAGGTCAATCTCCCCTTCAGCACCACATTTGGCGACAAATGGTTTCTCCACCTGAACGCCGGAGCGACCTTTATTCCCGATGCAGCTTCATTGAGTGATCGCGATGCATGGAACATCAACCTGGGTGCCAGCGTCATTTATGCCGCGACAGAAGATTTGCATTTTCTCGTCGAATGGATCGGCGACTGGGATTCCACTCTTCTTTCGTCAGACAAAATCCAGAAGAGGTTCAGCACCATTGCCATGCCCGGTGTGAGAAAAGCCTTCAATTTCAAAACCGGCGGACAACTGGTTCTTGGCCTTGGAATTCCGATCGGCCTGAACGCCGCCGCTCCGGACATTGGGGCATTCCTCTATCTTTCATTCGAACACGCGTTCAGGGAATCATCGGAGTGACCATGGACTCCAAACGCACATCCGAAGTTTTGTCAGTCCCAACACCGCAGCCCCCTGAAAGCGCGGCTGAAGTTCCTTTGGAAATCCACGACCTCACGGTTTCCTATCACAAGAAACCGGTGCTTTGGGGCATCGACGTCGTGGTTCCACCGGGCAAGCTGATCGGAATTGTGGGACCGAATGGCGCCGGAAAGTCCACGCTCATCAAGGCTGCCATGGGAATGCTTCCAGTGAGCAGCGGCTGGGTGAAGGCGTTTGGCAAACCGGTCAAGGAAAGCCTCACTCGCATCGGCTACGTTCCCCAGCGTGAATCGGTCGATTGGGATTTTCCGGTCAGCGTGATGGACGTCGTCATGATGGGGCGCTACGGACATCTCGGATTGTTGCGTCGTCCGTCGCGGCACGACAGGCAGGTGGTTCTCGAATGCCTGGACAAGGTCAAGATGCTCCCCTACGCGAACCGGCAGATTTCCAATTTGAGCGGCGGCCAGCAGCAACGGGTGTTTCTCGCCCGCGCACTGGCGCAGGAAAGCGACCTTTACTTCATGGACGAACCGTTCGCCGGAGTCGATGCCGCCACCGAAGCCGCCATTGTTACGCTGCTTCACAATTTGCGCGACAAAGGAAAGACGATCCTGGTCGTGCATCATGATCTTCCCTCGGCCAGGCAGTATTTCGACATGCTTCTGTTGCTGAACATGCGGGTCGTTGCGTTTGGCGAAACGAAAACCGTGTTCAACTATGATCTGCTCCAGGCCACTTATGGAGGCCGGCTGACCATTCTCTCGGAAGTCGCCGATGCGGTTCACGCCAGAGAATCAGGAAATGGAAGATGAATCGTCCGTTCAAGTTCAGCCTTCTCATCCCTGTCCTTTTGGCGTCTGCCACAAACGCGCACGCCGCGCGGATTGGTGAACTGACGGATTCCAGCATTGTCGAACAGGCGCTTCGCTTTTTCACGTTCCAGGATCCCACCGTCCGCTTTGCTCTGGCAGGCACAATCCTTCTCGGAATCACGTGCGGATTGCTCGGTAGTTTCATTGTGGTCAGAAAGATGGCGCTGGTTGGTGACGCGCTTTCTCACGCGGTGCTGCCTGGTGTGGCGTTCGGGTTTCTCTGGAACATGAGCAAGGATCCGGTCGCGATCTTCATCGGTGCCACCGTGGCAGGATTGCTGGGCGCGGCTGCCGTGCATCTGATCCGGCACACCACGCGGTTGAAGGAGGACACCGCGCTGGGGCTTGTTCTCGCCACGTTCTTCGCGGTGGGCGTTTGCATGCTGACGATGATTCAGCGTCTTCCAACGGGCAACAAAAGCGGCATTGATAAATTTCTCTTCGGTCAGGCCGCCGCCATCGGAGCCGGCGATCTCAAGCTGATGGCTGTGATCACTGTTCTCGCCATCCTCGCCGTGATGCTTTTCTACAAGGAATTTCTCGTCACCAGCTTCGACTCGGATTTCGCCCGCAGCTGCGGCTTTGCAACTCACGTCATTCACTACGGCCTGATGCTGCTCGTCGCGTTTGCGGTGGTGATCGCCCTTCAAGCAGTCGGCGTGGTGCTGGTTTCGTCGATGTTGATCACGCCCGCCGCTGCGGCCTATCTGCTCACGGATCGAATGCACTGGATGCTGTTTCTCTCCGCGATTTTCGGAATGCTCGCCGGAGCGTTCGGAGCGTTTTTTTCCTTTCTCGGCCCGGGGTTGCCGACCGGCCCGTTCATTGTGCTTGGTGCCACGACTGTCTTTTCGATCGCATTCTTCCTTGGTCCGAAACACGGCGTCATCACCCGCTGGTTCAAGCAACGCTCCCGCTCCAATCGCATTCAACGCGAGAACACGCTGAAATCGATCTACCACGTTCTGGAAAACAGAAGTTTTGTGGGCGAATCAGTATCGCTCAGAGAACTCGCCGAACGCCGGCGCGAAACGTTGGAAGACGCCCGCATCCAATCGAAAGCACTCGCGCGTCACGGTCTCGCCACATTGCATGAAGACGGAAATCAGATTTTTCTGACTCCGGGCGGATGGCAGCTCGCCTGTTCGATCGTCCGCAATCACCGTCTTTGGGAGCTTTATCTCACGAACGCCGCCGACTTTGCGGCGGACCACGTTCATGATGACGCCGAGAAAATCGAACACGTCCTCGGCGACGAAGTCGTGCGCGCCATCGAACGGCGGTTGAAATATGCGAATCGTGATCCGCACGGGAAACCCATCCCGAGCCTTGAAGACGTCCAACGCGGCGCCGCTCCGCGCGCAAGGCGCGAGGACTCGGTGGGATACGGGAGCAGCATATGACACAATTGATTCCCGCATTCGATTTTCATCAGGTGATCGTCGCGCCCTGGTCACAGGATGCCGCAGGAACATTTCCGATTGTTCTGATGGGATTCCTGGTGGGCGCGGCCTGCGGATTGGTCGGCACTTTTCTGATTCTGCGTCGCATGGCGCTGGTGGGCGATGCCATCAGCCACAGCGTGCTTCCGGGCATTGCGATCGCCTTTCTGCTGACGAATTCTCGCGGCACGTTGCCCATGTTCATCGGAGCGCTGGCGGCGGGAATTGTCACGACGCTCCTGATCGAAATCATTCATCGGAAAACGCGCGTGAAGCAGGACGCTGCGATTGGAATTGCCTTCACCAGCCTCTTCGCCGTCGGGGTGATTCTGATCAGCCTTTACGCATCAAAAATCGATCTGGATCAGGAATGCGTGTTGTACGGCGAAATCGGCTTCATCGGTCTGGAGGAGGGAATCACTCTGGGTGGAATCAACTTCAGCCCGCAGCTGATTCGAATGGCGTCAGTGACGCTGGTCGTCGCGGCGCTCATCCTGATTTTTTACAAGGAACTGCTTGTCAGTTCATTCGATCCGGCACTTGCATTTTCCGTTGGAATCAACGCCTCCGTCGTGCACTACAGCCTCATGTGCGTCCTGTCTGCCGTGGTCGTCAGCGCCTTTGAATCGGTTGGCGCCATTCTCGTGATTGCGATGCTGATCCTTCCCGGCGCAACAGGTTCGCTGCTCTCACAACGGCTGCCGCGAGTGATGGGACTGGCCGTGCTGCATGCGGCGATGAGTTCGGTGATGGGACTGCATCTGGCCACGTGGCTGGACTGCTCCATCGCTGCGTCCATGGTTGTAATGGGCGCATTTCTCTTTGCGTTCGCGTGGATCTTCAGCCCGTCTCAGGGAATCATTCAACGATTCATTCGCTCGAAACCGAAGCTGGACGAACCACCGGCAGATCTTCCAGCGGCAGAAAAATCCGCGGTCGGTTAGAGCAATTCAATCGCGCGCTTCAGCTCGGCGTCTGTGTTGTAAAAATGCGGTGAAAACCGGATGTAATTGCGCCGGCTCCGATCTGTCCGAAGCGCGCACATCACGCCCTGCTCTTCCAGCCGCGCATACACCGCACGCATGTCTTCTCCGGACTTGTGGAAGGTGATGATGCCGCTCGCGTTCTCCGGCGCCACGTTTGCATTCAACACCGTGTAGCCCTTCTCCTGAATTGCAGGAACAACCCAGGCCCGCTTTCGAAGCAGTTCGGCAGCGACGCTATCAATGCCCACTTCCAGCAGAAGTTCGATTCCGGCCATCAGCCCCACGATGCCCAGCAGATTGTGCGTCCCGGCTTCATACTTTCGGGCGTCAGTGCGAAAGTTGATTTCCTCCTGCGCCACAAAATCCGGACAACGCACGTTGTGCCAGCCATAAATCGCAGGCGTCAGCCGCTCCTGCACTTCCTTTCGCACATACATCACTCCCGCGCCGCACGGCCCAAGCAACCACTTGTGCGCGTCCGCAGCGAGCATATCGACATGCTCCACCATCGTGGGGAACGCGCCGAGCGTTTGAATGCCGTCCACGCAAAACAAAATATTTCGCTCGCGCAGATACTTTCCGATTTTCGGAATATCGATGCGAAAACCGCTGATGAAATGGCACGAAGCCAGCGCGACCAGTCGCGTGTTTTCATCGACCTGCCCCATGACGTCGATGGCTCGAATCGTCCCCAGCTCCCGAATGTTCATCAACCGCACTTCAATCCCCTGCTCCGCCAGCGCGGTCCACGGATAAACATTCGACGGGTAATCGTCGAAATAGACCAGGATGTTGTCGTTGCGTCGAAATTTCAGGCCGCTGGCGATGAGACTCAGCGCCAGCGACGTTGGCCCGACAAACGCCACTTCGTCGCTCTGGCAATTTAGAAGGCGCGATACCAATTCACGGCCCTGATCGAGGATTTGCGGAAAGACAAACTTCTCCTGATCGCCCGTCCCGGCTTCGGTGGCGTAAGCGGAAACCGCTTCGACAACCCGCCGCGGCAATGCACACACACCGGCATGGCCAAGAAAAATTTTCTGCTTCGCGACAGGAAATTCCTTCTGACGCAACGATTCATCTGAAAGCACTTCTGCAATGGTCATATTCAAAACTGCTCAAGCATCGCATTGAAATACGCGAGGTAAAATCTAATCACCTGGATCGCCACCATCACGGCCACGGTGCCATAGATCACACCGTTCAACACCCGGGTGAAGAGGCGCAGCTTTCGGAATCCTTCCTCCCGGAAGTAGTCACGAAGGCGGGTGAGGGTGTCATCGAGCCGCCCGCTGGTTTCGCCAGTGCTGTAAAGGTTCGCGAACATTTCGGGAAAATATCGCGTGCGATTCACCAGCTCCGCCGGCGTGACTCCGGCCTCAAGTTGAGCTTTCCATGTGGAAATACTGCGGTTCAGACCCGGTGAGCCGGAGGCACGGCCGGCGAGTTTCCAAGCCTGCACGATATTCACACCGCCGCTCACCAGTGCTTCCAGCGCCGTCGATAATCGGGCAAGGACCAGATACCTGCGCGCCGTGCGCAGAATCGGGATTCTCATCATCACCCCTTCAACAACGGATCGCCAGTACTCGCCACGATTTCCCTGGCTGGAAAAAATCAGAAAGAACACCACCGCATAACCGCCACCGAACACAATCGCCTTTTGAATCAAAAAGGGGATGCATTGCGCGAAATTACTGTTGATCAGCCCCTGCACCATCGACACAAACAGTCCGAGCGGAAAAATCAGCAGGAAAACATGCAGCGTGATCAGGGTCATGGCGAGTCCCGCGAGAGTGTCCCGGATGATCTTTGCCCGCGCTTCGTAATATTCCGAAAGCTGGTGGAAGCTGATGTCGAGCCGGCCCGATTGTTCGCCGACGGAAAGAAGCGCAATGTCGAAATCCGGCAGCCAGCCTTTTACCCGAATCATGCTGTCCGTGAACGTCAGCCCGGACTGGAGGTGAGTGATGAGTTTTTCGACCACATGGCGAGACCCCTTTGTGCCGGGATTTCGGACCGACATTTCAAGTGCCTGGATCAATGGCACCCCGGCGGAAATCATCGAGCCGACCTGGTGGTACAACTCAGCCTGGCGGCTGAGCTGCCATGGAGTGACAATCATTTGTTCCTCGTCTCCTCTTCATCCCATTGCTCGAGCCGGCGGGCTCTTTCCGCAGTAACGAGGAAGCCGGAACGAGAACGGAAATCAAACCGCGACGCGGTCGAAACTGGCTTTCAAATCACGCTTGCTGCGAAGACCGACGATCTGATCCGCCACCTGCCCCTTGTCGAACAGGAGCAACGTGGGAATGGCGCGAATGCCGTATTCGGAAGCAATCCCCTGCTGTTCGTCGATGTTTACCTTGGCGATGCGCACCCGACCTTCATATTCGTCCGCCAGTTCATCGAGGATGGGCGAAATCATTTTGCACGGACCGCACCACTCAGCCCAGAAATCGACCAGCACAGGCGTCGGTGACTGCAGCACTTCTTTTGCGAAATTCTCCTGGGTGAGCGTGAGAATGTTGGGGGATGCCATAGAAACAATCGAAACGTAAAAGGCTTTTCAGTCAGGTTCAGCTAGAGAAGGAAAGCGAGATATACAGTGGAACCGACCGCAATCAGCCCAACAACGCCCGCAGCGATCGCGAGCGCATTATCCACAGGGTTCACAGTCCTGGCGGCTGGCACAGCGACGGGGCGCTGAACAGGAGCTCCCGCACGGGGTGCCTGGGCCATCGGAGCGGCCGCGGCGCGAGGCGCAGGAGCGGCGGCGGGTGCGGGCGCGGCATGCGGAGCAGCAGCGGGTGCGGGCGCAGGAGCAGCGGCCTGCATCGGAGCAATTCCACCAGCGCCAGTCGGACCTCCCGGAGGAAGCGTGGGCAACTTGATCGTCGGAGCCGCAGTCGGCTTCGGCGGCAAATTGATTCGGACAGTTTCCTTCTTGGGTTGGACCTTTCCAGTTTCCTTCTTCGGGGGAACGGCGCCTGTCGGAATATTCGGGATGTTGTCGGCCATAGCTTGGGCTCAAGATAAGTTCCGTCATTTGACTGTCAAACTCTTATTCCCAAATCCGTTCGCCCGATCGCATGAAAAAAGCGGCGGAGAAAATCCGCCGCTCATCGATTCAATTTTTTTCAGTTCGTCTTCTCGGATTGAAGGTTGTCTGCAATCACATTGGCGACTTTCCGCAGCGTCGCTTCGTTCGGGTAACCGGGTTGTTCAACCAGCGCCTTCGCGGCAGCAATCTTGTCAGCACGTGTCACAGGTAGTTTCTCCAGCTTTTCAAGCAACTGTGTGGATGCCGACAGATCAGCCGCATCGGACTCCGCCTTCACCGCGCTGTTCTTCTTCGCGGCCTCGGCGTTTGTGACGTGCTGTGTCTCCGGCAGATTCGCATTGGGTTCGACTCGCATATCGTGTGTGCGTTTTGCGTTATGGCTCTCGCCTGTTTGCGTCATTCATCGGAGCAATTCCAGTCCACTTGATCTTTCACTGGCTCCAACGAATGCGGAGTTCACCCCAGGGAAATCCCCGGGATGCAGCCCTTCACTTCCCCAATCAAATCGGCTTGTGATGCATCTGCGCGTGTGCCGCTGCGATGAAACCGCTGAAGAGTGGATGCGGCTGATGCGGCTTGCTGTGAAACTCGGGATGAAACTGCGCCGCCAGGTAGAACGGATGGTTCGGCAGTTCGATGATTTCAACCAGCTTGCCGTCCGGAGTGAACCCTCCGAATCCAAAACCCGCCTTCTCGAAACGTTCGCGATACGCATTGTTGAACTCGTATCGATGCCGATGACGTTCCTTCACGACGAATGAACCGTAAAGTTTCTGCGCCTTGCTGCCCATCACAAGCTGGCACGCCTGCGCACCGAGCCGCATGGTTCCGCCCTTCTTTGTCACACGCGTCTGCTCGTCGAGCATCGCAATCACCGGATGCGGTGAGTTCGGATCGAATTCACTCGAGTGCGCCTTGCTGAGCTTCAGGACGTTTCTCGCGAACTCGATCGTGGCGATCTGCATTCCCAGGCAGAGGCCGAGATACGGAATGTTGTTTTCGCGCGCGTACTGGGCGGCCTTGATCTTGCCTTCGATGCCGCGTTCGCCAAAGCCGCCGGGAACCAGGATTCCGCCCAATCCCTTCAGGTGTTTCTCGGCGCCGTCGCGTTCGATTTCCTCGGAATCGACGCGCTGAATTTCCACGCCGCAATCATTCGCAATGCCGCCGTGAATGATCGCTTCATAGACTGACTTGTAGGCATCCTGATGGCCGATGTATTTGCCCACCACACCGATCCGGACGCGATGCTGCGGAGCGATCAGTTTGCGGATGATCTCCTGCCAGTGCGCCATCTGCGCGACGCCGGTGTCGAGATGCAGCAGCCGGCAGACGATGTCGTCCATTCGCTCGCGTTGAAGCATCAGCGGCACTTCGTAAATGCTGTGATCGACATCCTTTTCTTCGATCACGGCCTCGAAGGGAACATTGCAGAACAGGGAAATCTTCTGGCGCACTTCCTTGTCGAGCGGCTGTTCGCAGCGGCAGACCAGGATGTTTGGCGCGATACCGATTTCACGCAGCTTGGCAACGGACTGCTGGGTCGGCTTTGTCTTCAATTCACCGGCCGCCTTGATGAACGGCACGTAGGTGACATGAATGAAAATGACGTTGCCGACGCCTGCATTAAGAGCGAATTCGCGGATCGCTTCGAGGAACGGGAGTCCTTCAATGTCTCCCGTGGTGCCGCCAATCTCCGTAATGACAACATCCGCCTTCGCCGTCTCCGCGAGCTGGTGAATTCGATTCTGGATCTCGTCGGTGACGTGAGGAATCACCTGGACGGTTTTGCCGAGATACTTTCCTTCGCGTTCGTTGTTCAGAACCGTCTGGTAAACCTGGCCGCTGGTGAGGTTGTTGAGCCGCGTGAGCTTCACGTTCGTGAACCGCTCGTAGTGTCCGAGGTCGAGATCGGTTTCCGCGCCATCGTCGAGCACGTAAACCTCCCCGTGCTGGTAGGGGCTCATGGTGCCGGGATCGACGTTGAGGTAGGGATCGAACTTTTGCAGGACGACTTTGAGGCCGCGGTTCTCAAGCAGCGTGCCGAGGGCGGCAGCCGTCAGGCCTTTGCCAAGAGAACTCACCACACCGCCGGTTACGAAAATGTATTTCATTTCAGTTTCTGCACCGCAACGAACGCTCAAAACCAACAACAGACGCTGCCCTCTTGGCGTTCATTGCGGTCGATTCAAGAGTGCAGCAGCTTTTCCACGCGCGCGACGTCCTCGGGCGTGTCCACGCCCACGCTGTCGTACTTCACCCTCACGACCGCGATTCCGATTCCATTTTCCAGCGCCCGGAGCTGCTCCAGCTTTTCTGCCAATTCCAGCGGCGAAACCGGAAACTGAACCAGCCTCAGCAACGTTTCCCGCCGGTATCCATAAATCCCCAGGTGCTTCAAAAAAGGAAACGCCGCCAACTGTTCGCTCACCGGACGGTTGGCGGCTTCGCGCAGATACGGAATCGTGCGCCGGGAAAAATATAGTGCCCGGCCCGCGGCATTGACAACGACTTTTACGACATTGGGATTGTCATACTCGGCCGGGTCGTTGATCGCCGTCGCGGCAGTGGACATCGACTCCCCTTCCAGGGCTCCGGCAACCAGATCGATCACAGCCGGATCGATCAGCGGTTCGTCGCCCTGAATGTTCATCACGCCGTCGCAATCACAGCGTTGCGCAACTTCCGCAATCCGGTCCGACCCGCTGGGATGATCCGCCCGAGTCAGTTCCACACGGCAAAATTTCCGCGCCGCTTCGGCAATCCGTTCGTCATCCGTGGCCACAATCACCTCCGAGAGCGAGGCCGCTTTCCGGCATTGTTCAACAACACGCTGGATCAGCGGCTTCCCGGCGATCAATGCCAGCGGTTTTCCGGGAAATCGCGTCGAAGCGTAACGCGCGGGAATGATTCCAAGCAGTTTCATGATTTCAAAATCCAATCCGTCACGGCAGGCAAGCCGTCCACTACAACGGCACGCGCCAGCTTTTCCGGCGATTTCTTTTCCAACTCTGCGCCGTATCCGGTGCGGACGAGAAAACTTTTCTTCACACCGGCGTTCCAGCCGCATTCAAGATCAATAAGCTTGTCACCCACGATGTAGCTCTCGCTGAGATCAAGTCCGAATTCATCCCGAGCATCGAAAAGGAACTGCGGCGATGGCTTGCGTCCGCGGCTCGGCGCATCGGGATGTTCCGGCGCGATGTAAACCTTTTCGAATCGAACGCCTTCCTTCGCGCATTCGGCTGCAATGTGTTCGCTGACCCGGCTGACGTCGTCCATGGTGAAATAACCACGTCCCACACCGGATTGATTGGAAACGATGAAAAGCAGAAAACCGGCGTCCTGAAGGCGTTTCAGGGCACCGATCGCACCAGGGAAAATCTCCACCTCTTCAACCTTGTGGAGGTAATGCTTCTCCGCGATGAGGGTGCCATCGCGGTCGAGGAACACGGCACGTTTCATTGACGTCGGATTCTTCAGGAAACGTCCGGGTCATGGAAAGGAAAAGTTGACCGCACAAGTGCGGGCTAATGCCAATGCGCCATCACGCCGCCGCGGCATTTGTGGCGCTGCCATGACCGAGGACGAAGTAGAACGTGGCGCCCTTGTCCGGTTCCGCCTCGGCCCAGATGCGGCCGCCGTGTTTGCGGATGATGCGTTCCACCGTGGCGAGTCCAACTCCGGTGCCTTCGAATTCATCGGCGCGATGCAACCGCTGGAAGACGCCAAAGAGCTTGTCCGCATACTTCATGCTGAAGCCAACGCCGTTATCCCGAACGAAGAATACCTGCTCGCCATCGCGTTCCAGAACACCGACCTCAATCACCGCCACCTTGCGGGGACGCGAATACTTGACGGCATTGGAAAGCAGATTGACGAACACCTGCCGAATCAGGCCCGGATCACCTTCGACCGACGGCAACGGATGAATCCGCCAGTCCACCTCGCGCGATTCCGTGTCGCGTTTGAGTTCCGCGACGACATCCGCCACCAGCATGTTCAGCGGTGTAACCTCGCGTTTGATCTCCTGCCGGCCAATGCGCGCGAGATTGAGAAGATCCTCCACAAGTTGATTCATGTTCTGGCTGCCCTTGCGGATATTCTCGAGGTAATAACGCGCCTCTTCCGGGATCACATCGGCGAAGTCGTCGAAAATGATCTTGGTGAAGGCATCGATGTGGCGCAACGGAGCGCGGAGGTCATGAGCGACAGAATAGGTGAACGCCTCAAGCTCATGATTCGCGGCCATCAATTCGCCCGTCCGTTCGCGCACCCGCTGCTCCAGTTCCGCGTTCATCCGCAGAATCTCCTGCTCGGCCTGCTTGCGGTCGGTGATGTCCGAATTGATCTCCAGGATGGCGATCGGATGATCTTCAGGATCGCGATGAAGCACCCACTGGCTTTTCACGATGATCTGTTTGCCATCCTTTCGCTGGTGCATGAGTTCCCCTTCCCACTCTCCTTCCTTCATCAGGATCGCTTTGATCTCATCCAGCGGAATGCTGGAGGCGGTCTTCAGGATGCTGTGCGAATTGTGCCCGAGCATTTCCGTGCGGAGCCAGCCATACATCTTCTCCATGCCGGTGTTCCAGAGGATCACATTGTCATGAATGTCGCGGGCCATGACATTCGCCAGGTCGAGCATCTGGGCCTGCTCGCGAAGAACCCGGGCCTGGCTTTCAAGCGATTGCTGCGCATTCATCCGTTCCGTGATGTCCCGGAGAATGACGGTGAAAATCTGCTGGGAACCGATCTCGATGTGCGAGATCGAAGCTTCGATCGGGAACTCTTCACCATCGGTGCGCACTCCCGCCAGCGGTCGCAGGTGTCCCATGGCGAACTCCTGAATGTGGCGCCGGTGCTCAGCCCGATACCGTGCCGGAATGAACCGATCCAACGGCTGTCCAATCGCCTTCGCAGCACTGCAACGAAACATTCGTTCGGCCGCGGCGTTGAACAGCGTGACGTTCTGATTGGCATCAACGCTGATGATCGCGTCCATCGCGGAACCGATGATCCCGGAAAGTCTGGCCCGGCTTTCCTGAAGTTCCCGCTCCGCCTGTTTGCGTTCGGTGATGTCGCGCGAGATGGAAGAAACACCCACGATTCGGCCGCTGAGATCGCGAACGGGTGAAACGGTCAGTGCGACGATGATTCGTTCGCCACTTTTGCGGACTCGGTCGATTTCGTAGCGGCGGGTTTCCCCACGCTTCACCTCGGCGAGAAGGCGTTGCTCGAAACCGGCGTCTTCCGGAGCCGCAACCACTTCGATCGATTTCCCGATCATCTCCTCAGCGGTATAGCCATACATGCGTTCCGCAGCCTTGTTCCAGCTGGTGACATTCCCCTCCATGTTTTTGCCGATGATGGCGTCGTCGGTCGATTCCACAATCGCCGCGAGCCGGCGGCTGGCCGCCTCGGTTGCGCGTCGCTCGGTAATGTCCTGGGAAATGCCGGACATCCGAATTGCCTTCCCGGTTTCGTCGTAGAACGCCCGGCCCCGCGCGAGCATTTCATGCTGGGAACCATCCGGCCAGCGCACACGAAATTCTGCGGTGAAAGGGGTTTTTCGTTCGATGGCTTCCCGCAACGCCTTCTCGACAGATTCGCGATCGTCCGGATGGATCAATTCCCGGAAATAATCATAGGTCTCCTTGAACTCCCCGACTCGCAATCCGAACAGGGCAACGTTTCGTTCATCCAGATTGATCTGGTCCGTCTGAATGTTCCAATCCCACGTGCCGGTGCGCGAAGCTTCCAGTGCCAGTCGCAAACGATTTTCACTTTCCTGAATTGCAACCGTCTGCTGCTGGATGCGCGTGAGCATCTGGTTGAACGCATCGGTCAGAACGCCCAGTTCATCGCGACTCGTCTTGACCGCGCGCACCGAATAATCGCCCCATTCGGAAACACGCCGGGCGGTGCCGGCAAGGGCGAGGATCGGATTGGTGACGTTTTTCTGCAGACGGTGGGAAAGGGCCAGTGCAACGACGATCGAGCCCATGACAATCAGGGCGGACAAAACTGCGTAGAGTTTCAGGCGGGTGTAGAAGAATGAAAGATCGGCCTTCATGTAAAAGGTTCCAAATCTCGCATCGCCCTGCTTCACCGGCTCGAACAGAACAACGTGACCACGCCCGAATTGATACGGAATCGGGTCAGGAGATACCGGAAAGTCATTGGTCGAACCCTCGCCGGGATAATGCACGAAGAGCCGTCCGTTCGAATCGTAGAGAGCCGCGGAAAGGATCATCGGTTCGGTCTGCAGCGACATGAGAACCTCCTTTCCGTCCGTCGTGTTATTGAACGCGAGCGCTGCAGTGCTGTTGGCGGCGACGATCCGGGCAAGTGTGCTCAGATCACGAACGGTGTTCTGCCGGATCGTGGTCAGGTCGTAAATCATGAACGCCGCCACCGTGAGCACAACGACCGTGACGCTCGTGAGCAGAATCGCGAGCGTGATCTTTTTCCGGATGGGCATTTCGTCGAACTTCATCGAGCCCTCCCGGATGAAACGATCTCAGACGCCCTCAACAGCTTGGAACTGATGGTGAGATTTGCGGCGGAAACGGCGTCGAGATTGATGCGGATGCGGAGTTTGTTTTGTTCCTGCACGAACCGGATCATGACGCCGCGACCGGCCGGCGTATCGACATCCGAGACCGTAAGGATCGGGCGGTTCTCCAGGACTTCAAGAATCCTCTCGGGCCGGCGGCTCTCCGTCGCAGCCAGATAGAGGATGTGGCAGTTCGTGGCATCCTCCGCGCGACGAAAATGCTCCAGTTCGATCCTGCGCCCGTTGACGAGTTCGCCTCGAACGGTGTTCTTCAAGGCATCGCCAAACGGATCATTCCCGAGGATTCCAATCACGATTGGCGAGTTGGTGGAAGTGAAAGCGTTTGTCGGCCATTGGGTGAATTGCGCGAAGTGAAACAGGAACACCGCCTTCAATTGATATTCCCGCGACACGGTCTGCTGTCCGAAACTCAGAACGGTCTGCAATAACAATGCTGCCAGCCAGATGAAACACCCGAAGAGGCCGATCCCAGGCCAGCGGCTCAACCTGTCATCAAATTGTCGTTCTAGAATCGGCACGTCACCTTTCCAAAAATGCTTCGCGGAATCTCCTGCCGGGTCGCCAAAGCCCCAAACTCCGGGTGTCGGTTGTCCCAAAGATTCTGTCCCACCACCGAAATTTCCAGATGCTCATTCAGCTTCCAACCGAGTCGCGCATCGAAAGCGAAATAGGCCGGCACATGGGGTGCCGGAAGTGAATCGACGTAACGAGCGGTGAAATCCAGTTCAAACCCGCGCGGAAGATTCATCATCGACTGCAGCACGAACTGATTTTCGGGATCGTTCCCTTCGGCCCGGCCGCGATTCAAATCCAGTCCCCCCTCGGCCCGCCACACTTCGCGATTAAAAAACGTGTAGCCGCCGCGCAGACGCCACCAGTCCGTCGCACGAAAAACGCCGGAGAGTTCCGCACCCCACGATTCCGCCCGATTCTTGTTCTGGATGATGTAACTGTTCGTCGCCACCGGCTCCAGGCTGCGGATGTTGTCGTAGATGTTGAAGAACGCCGCAACGGAAATGCTCAACCGGCTGGCCATCCGCACCCGATATCCCAGTTCAAAGGCGGTCAGTTCTTCTGATTTGAAATCCGTGTCGCCCCGCAAGATATGCGGCGGATCTGCCGGGAACCGCACGTCGGCATCGACCCGGCTCGGAGCGCGCACCGCCCTCGATATCGCCGACCAAAGGGTCTGTTGCTCTGTAATGTTCCAGGCACCGCGAATGCGGGGCTCGAATTCAAATCCGGAAAAATCGTTATGCTCGAACTTCGATCCAATGGTGACCTTGAATCGCTCCGGGATCACATCGATCTCGTCCTGCAAAAACGCGTTGAAGAGCTGAATGTCGCGTCTTCCCGGATGGAATGCGATGATGGCGCCGTTGCCGACGTCGTCCTGCATCAGCCGGTACCCGCCTCCCCACGTGAACACGTGCCGTTCGCCCCACGCAAAACGATGTTGCACGTCCAGATCGTAAGTCCGCAAATCCTCCGTGAATTGACCCGGAATTCGCCTCCAGGTTCGGTCGAAGTAACTCTGCACGGTCAGTTGCGATGTCTCGCTGAAGGAATGTGCCCATCGCGCCAAAAGGTTCTGGCCGTCGAGGCTGACATCCTCTCCCCCGGCCTGTTCGGTGCTTCCGCTGTAAGCATCTCCCTGAACGGTGAACGAATTCAGTTCGTTCAAAAACCAGTCCGCCCGAAATCCACCTTTCGTCATGTCCCAACTGTTTCGACCGTCTCGTCCATCCGGCAACACGGTGCTCTCATGGTCGAGCCGCATTCCATAAACGCGGTAAAAGAAATTCGATCCGGAATGCCCTCCGTAGCGTATCGCGCCGTAATCCTGAAGCTGCGTTCCACCGCCCCCTTCGATCAACAAGCCCTGAGTTTCCCGCGCGTTTTTCGTGACGATATTGATGACACCATTGACCGCATTCGCGCCCCAAAGAGTCGCGCCCGGACCGCTCACCACTTCAATGCGATCCAGGTCCGCAAGCAGCATGTGCTGCGCGTCCCAGAAAACACCGGCATACAACGGCGTGTAAAGTGTCCGGCCATCCATCATCACCAGCAGCTTGTTTGCGAGGCTGTTGTTGAAACCGCGGGAAGAGATTGCCCAGTTGCTTGCATCCACCTGCGCCACCTGAAGGTTCGAGGCCAGCCGGAGTGCTTCGGGAACACGAGTCGCTCCGGATCGCCGGACATCTTCTCCTGAAACGACCTGCACTGCGGAGGGGGAGTGAACGAGTTTCTCCGGTTTGCGGGTGACAAGACTGACCTCCTGGTCCAGCAACTCCTCCCAGCTCAATCGCTTGAGTTCCTCCGGGGACAACGGCTCGCTGCCGGCCCCATTCGATGACCCGGCGGTGAGCACCATCAGGCACGCCGCAAACAGGAGGGACTTGCGATGTCGAAATCTCACATCATTCTTCACGCCAGTGAGAGGCCCTTTCCATAACCCGGAATCGTCAGAAAAAAACCTGCCGCAAGACGTTCTCTGGGAATGTATTGCCAACACGTCACTCTCGGAATGTCGCTCAAAAGGTTTCGAATTCAGCCCTCCCCAAGTATGGGGTGAACACCCTACCCACCTTTCTTACAACCCGTTGAGAACGTCTATCAACTGACGAAGGCGCCCGTAGTCGCGACGATTGAAGCCAAACGCAATGCGGGGAAGCTCAACGTAATCGTTGTCCTCAATCTCTTCGGGCGTTGCAGAGATCGCGGTGATCGGCGCACCGTTGATGATGTCCGCAAAATCTTCGTTCATCGCTTCGATCGCAGTTTCGGTCGGCTGATGTTTCAAGCGAATGACAAACAGCTCCTTCACAAAACGGGTGGAATGGAAATTTCGGTAAAAACGAGTGATGATTTTCACCGCTTCGTCCGTGTTGTCCGTAATGCGGTAAAGATTCAAATCATCCGGTGAGATCAACTGGTCGCGGAGGAGATGTTCCCTGACATGCTTGTCCCAGGTCTTCCAGTAAGTGCCGCCCGGTCGATCGATCAACACCAGCGGCATGAGCTGACTCTTCCCCGTCTGCATCAGAGTCAAAGCTTCGTAACCTTCATCCATTGTCCCAAACCCGCCGGGAAACAGAACGATGGCGTCGGAATGACGAATGAAGATCAGCTTGCGAGTGAAGAAGTATTTGAACGTGACGAGCTTTTTATCCTCCCGAATCACCGGATTCGTGCCCTGCTCCCAGGGAAGCCGTATGTTGGCTCCGAAACTTTTCTCCGGACCGGCTCCCTCATGGCCGGCATGCATTATGCCGCCGCCGGCGCCGGTGATGACCATAAAGCCCGCCTCGGCGATTTTCCGACCGAACTCAAGCGCCTGCTGATATTCCATCTTCGTCGGCTGCGTCCGCGCCGAACCAAAAATGGTCACCTTTCGCGCCTTCGCATAGGGCGCGAACAGCCGGAACGCGTAACGCAATTCCCGGATGGCTGTTTTGATCACCCGGACGTCGCCACTATCCTCCACGTCCCGAAGCAGTTTCAGCGCGCTTTCAATGATGTCCGCCACGCTGTCTTCATTGTGTCCGCCTCCCTTGTAGGCGATCAGCTCCTGAATTTTACGCCTTAATTCCGGGTCCGCAGGCGGACGTTCTGCCTTTGTCATGCGGCGAGCTTATCGAGGAAAGGAGGAATTGCAACCGGGAGGCCGGCGGGGATGTCCGTGCGTATGCGAAACTTCCAATGCGGATGAAATGACATCTCATTAACACCGCGCTTCAGCGCGGTGAAAGAGGAACGAATCAAATGGAGCCGTTTCAACGGCTTCGGCAAAGACGCGCGAAAAGCTGTTAAAACAGCTAAATGCAAAACCTCACCGACCACCACCGCGCTGAAGCACGGTGCTAATGAGAGGCATTGCTTTCGGTATGCAGAGTTCAGAGTTGGGAAGCGCTCTCTTCCTTGAACGTATTTTTGATTCGGCAGGTCTTCACCCTATTGGGAGATCTTTTCTGAAAGAGCATATATGAGGCATGGTCAGCATGAGTGACGGAATAAACCTGGATTCGATGGCCGCAGACAGTTCTGCCGCCCTCAAGAAGCTTGCTCAGGATCTGAAAGATCTTCGGAAATTGATCGAAGTTCGTGCGCTTAAGGAAAATGCCCGGAGCGTCACGATCGAACCTTCCGATCTTGCCGGTTTGGACAGCCGACCCGTCGGCCGCCATTGAGAATCCGCTCAGAACGTCCGCATCGGTGCGGCTGTCGTCCTGCTCTGCTTTGGTTCGCTTCCCCCGGTAAAGCCCAAGTGCTCGGTTTCCAAACCGAAAAAACCTTTAGCCAATTTCCTGCTTAGTCGTTCGGTCTTGTTTTCATCAACTTTGCCCTACGCCCATTACGATGATTCGTTTCAGTCACTCGATTTCCGACTGACATAGATAAGTTCTCCTGACGCTTCAACTGGGGTCCCTTCAGGCTTGTTCCATTGCCGGTTTCGCTGCATCAATTTGCGCCATGCAATCGAAGTTGAAGACGTGGTTCTCCATTTTCCTTTTGCTCGCCGGTTTTTGCCTGACGTTCGTCGGCAATGATGCGGTCGCGCAAACCAGTTCCGTGCAACTGATCGAACCGGCCAACAACACACGGGTCAATCCCGGTTCGAAGATTCGGCTCCGCGCCTCAGTCAGCCAGCCCGAAGGCATCCGGCATGTGGAATTCATTGCCGATGGCCAGGTGATTGGAACCGCCACGAACGAGCCCTACTCGATGGTCTGGACCAACGTTTCGGTCGGTGTCTATCAACTCTCGGCCCGAATGATTTCAGAGAACGGTTCCGCTGAAGAATCAGAACAGGTGCGACTCCGCGTTTACAATGCGCATGTGACATTCGGGCTCGATCGGATCGAGTCGCTGGAACGGATCAAGTTCTTCCGCATCCCTCTCTGGCAATATTGCGCCTCGCTGATCTACATCTTTCTCGCGTTCTACATTTCCAAGTTCCTCGATTTCCTCACCCGCGTCTGGCTCAAGCGCTGGGCTGAAAAAACGACGACCAAACTCGATGACATGTCGCTCGAAATGTTGAACGGCCCGATCAAGGTCATTTCGTTCGTCATTCTGTTGCGAATCGGCCTCGAAGTTTTCAGCTGGCCACTGGTGGTGCGGCATTTCCTTTCAAAGGCATTTACGATCGTCGTCGCGCTGTCGATCACCTACACGATCCTTCGTTTCGTTGATCTGTTGCTCGGGTACTGGCGGGAAAAGAACCGGGCGGATGCCGACCGCTCATTCGACGAACATCTTTTTCCCATCATCCGAAAAAGCCTGAAATTGTTCGTCATCGTCGTCGCCTCGCTGGTCACGCTCGACAACATCGGCGTCAACATCACCGCCGCCATCGCGTCACTTTCCATCGGCGGCCTGGCAGTCGGCCTCGCCGCGCAGGACACATTGGCCAACCTGTTTGGCGCAGTGTCCGTGTTCGTGGACAAGCCGTTCAAGATCGGCGACTTCATCCAGGTGAACGAGTTCAAGGGCAATGTTGAAAGCATCGGTGTGCGCAGCACGCGCCTTCGCAGCCCGGACGGCCACCTGATCACGATCCCGAACAAGACCATGGGCAACGCCGCCATCACGAACGTCACCATGCGGCCGAACATCAAAACCGAAATCAACTTCGGCATCGCCTACGACACGCCAACGGAGAAGGTCCAGCGTGCGGTGGAAATTCTGCGGGAGATTTACAAATCTCATCCGATGACCCAGGACCTGATTATCAGCTTCAATCGTTTCGCCGATTCCGCGCTGAACATCTTCGTCATTCATTGGTGGAAAGGCGTCGATTCCAAAGCTCACTTTGCCGGCATGCAGGAACTCAATCTGACGATCAAGAAGCGATTCGACGAAGAAGGCATCCAGTTCGCGTTCCCGTCGCGAACGGTTTACGTGAAGCAGGATTCCCGATGGGAGCTGACGAATGGAATTGCGGACGAGAAGCCGCCGCAGGCGAAAAGCTGAATGGATTCGAAGAAAAGCTGGATAAACAAATAACGCGCCGAAAAACGGCGCGTGTGAACAATTGAATCACGAAACCCGGCTGAAATTTCGCCGGGTTTTTCGCGTTACGACACCGCCCAATTCAGAATCGACTTCTGAACGTGCAGGCGATTTTCGGCTTCAGCGAAAATGGTCTCGGCGTGCGCTTCGAAGGTCTGCTCGTCGATCTCCTTGCCGCGATATGCCGGCAGGCAATGCATTACCAGCGCACCCGGTTTCGCCAGCTTCACAAGTTCCTCGTTGATCTGATAGCCGGTAAGAATCTTGATGCGCTCAGTCGCCTCGGCTTCCTTGCCCATCGAAATCCAGACGTCGGTGTAAAGCATGTCGGCGCCGGTGGCCGCGACCTTGATGTCGTCCGTCACGGAGACTTTTCCGCCGACGCGCTTCAGCAGTTCCGGCGCAGGTTGAAATTCCTTTGGTGCCGCAATGCGCAGTTCGAATCCAAACTTCGATGCAGCCCAGAGCCATGAATTCGCCACGTTGCAAGCGCCGTCGCCAATGAAAGCGACGGTCTTGCCTTCAATTGATCCGCGCTTTTCCTGGAAGGTCAGAATATCGGCAAGAATCTGGCACGGATGCTCGTCATCCGTCAGCGCATTGATCGTCGGGATTTTCGCAAACTGCGCGAACTCCTCCACGTCCTTCTGCGCGAACGTGCGGATCACAGCGCCATGAACCATTCGGCCCAGCACGCGTGCGGTGTCCTTGATCGGTTCGCCTCGGCCGAGCTGGATGTCGTGCGCGCTCAGGAACATCACGTCTCCGCCCAGTTCGCGGATACCGACCTCGAACGACACGCGTGTGCGCGTCGAAGACTTGGCAAAGATCAATGCCCAGGTCTGGCCTGCGAGCGGTTGCGATTTGTGATGGCCGCGTTCGCGTTTGATCGTGGCGGTATCCGCCAGGATTCGATCCATTTCAGAACGCGACAACGATTCAATGCTCAGCAAATGTTTCATTTCCGCAAAGGCTGGAGTTTTATGAATTCGCGGCTGATTAACCAGCCAATTTCTCGGCCGCGGAGGCGATAATTCGCACGCCTTCCTCCGCGTCAGATCGGGTGAGGTTGAGCGCCGGGAGCAGACGAATCACATTGGCGCCCGCCGGAATGGTCAGCAATCCAGCCGCGTGAAGCATGTTCACAAACCGGATCGCCTGCGGCTTCGAACTGTCGCCCGGAAGATTCGGAATGTCCGGCGCGAGTTCAATTCCAAGAATGAACCCCATCCCGCGCACCTCGCGAATGATGGATGGGAAGCTCCGGCTCAGTGCCTGCAATTGATCTTTGAAGTACGTGCCAAGCGTGCGGGCATTCTCCGCAAGTTTTTCCTTCTCGATCACTTCGAAAATCTTCAAAGCCACAGCGCAACCTAGCGGCGTTCCACCATAGGTGGTTCCATGCGTGCCCGGCCCAAGCAAATCCTGATACGGCTCACGAATCCAGAACGCGCCGATCGGAAATCCGCCGCCCAGCGACTTTGCCATCGAAATCGCATCCGGCAAAAATGCTTTCGCGTCGGGCTCGGTCGAATCTTCAAGAATTCTCTGAAAAGCCTGAAACCGGCCGGTGCGGAAATGTCCGTCCTGAACGCCGTCCATGAGCAGCAACAGACGTTTCTCATCACACAGTTTGCGCAGCCCGAGCAGATACTCGCGGCGCGCAGGGGTCAGTCCGCCTTCGCCCTGAATGCATTCGATCATCACCGCGACAGTCGCCGGCGAGATCGCATTCCGCACCGCGTCGAGATCGTTGTAGGCAACATGGCGAAAGCCTTGAACCATCGGTTCAAAACCTTTCTTCACCTTGTCTTGTCCGGTGGCAGAAATGCCCGCGAGCGTGCGTCCGTGAAATGAATTGAGCGCAGTGATGATTTCGAACCGGCCTTCGTCGTGGCCGAACTTCCGGGCCAGTTTGAACAGCCCTTCGTTCGCTTCCGCACCGCTGTTGGAAAAGAAGACTTTGCCGGGGGCGATTTCCCTGACGATCTTTTCCGCGAGACGTCCCTGCGGCTCGTGGTAGTAGAGATTGGAAACGTGAACGAGCCGCTTCGATTGTTCCACGAGTGCTTCAGTAATCGCCGGATGCGCATGGCCGAGAGTCGTAACGGCAATGCCGCCGCCGAGGTCGAGATAACGTTTTCCGGCGACATCGAAAACGTGGCTGCCGGAACCGTGGCTGAACACCAGATCAAAGCGGCCGTAGGACGGCACGACATTCTTCTGGAACAGCGCCTGAATCGAGGCGACATCATTCCGCACAATCGGCGGCGGAGCTGGAACAACTTCTTTCATCTCTTGTTCAAGTGAAACGGAGGAATCTTTAACAGGACTCCGCACGGATGAAAGCGGAATTCGTGAACTGGAGAAAAGTCCGATAATTAATGTCCAACGTCCAAAGTCCGAAGAATCGGTTCAAGACGCATCGAGGCAGCCATGCAGCCACAGGTCAGAACGATTTGAAATTTGAAGCTTCCGCGAACTTGAAACTTGAAACTTCGAACCTGGCCCGCGGACTTCAGATATTTTCCCCAATCGTGGGCGGCGGCTGATAGCTCAGTTCCTTCTCAGGTCCAAGCGCTGCCGTTTCTGCCGCGAGCACGCGGTAGTTCCGAATCTGCAGCGAAACTTCCCTGCCCTCTTCAAGTCCGAGCTGCGCGTATTCCTCCTTCGTCATGCGGCTGCGAAGGATCAATCCCGATTCCAGCTCGAATTCCAGACGCAGCATGATGCCGAGGAAAAATGTGTGACGCAGCGTGGCTCGATACGGATAGAGCGACAGATCGGTTGAAATCTGGACCGCATACGGGCGGAATCCGATTCGGAGCTTGGTGCCATCGGCGACGTCGTGCGCCGGAAATTGCAGTTCGTTCACACGAGCCACGCCGCCCTGCACTTCGGCGTCGAGGACATTCATGACACCGATGAATCGCGCCACGAATTCATTCGCCGGCTGCTCGTAAACTTCGCGCGGCGTTCCGATCTGCTCCAGATCGCCTTCAGAGAAAATGACGATACGATTCGAAACTTCCAGCGCCTCCTCCTGATCGTGCGTGACGAAAATCGTCGTCACGTTCAGATCGTGGTGCAACTTCACCAGCCACTCGCGCAACTCCTGCCGAATCTTCGCATCCACCGCGCCGAACGGTTCGTCGAGCAGCAGCACGCTGGGCTTGGATGCAAGCGCGCGGGCAATGGCCACACGCTGACGCTGTCCGCCGGACAACTGATGCGGATAACGTTTTTCCAGTCCATCCAATCCGAAGAGCTTCAACAGTTCGAACACGCGGGCTTCGATGTCGGCCTTCTTCCATTTCTTGATCTTGAGACCGAACGCGATGTTCTTGAACACGGTCATGTTCTTGAACAACGCATAATTCTGGAACACGAAGCCGATGTTGCGTTTCTGGACGGAAAGATCATTCACCCGCTGGCCGCGGATCAGGATGTCGCCGGACGTTGGCACTTCGAGGCCGGCGATCATGCGCAACACCGTGGTTTTGCCGCCGCCGCTCGGCCCCAGCAGGGCCATCAGCTCGCCGTCGTTGACTGTGAAGCTGACATTCTTCACGGCGGCCACATCGCCGAACATCTTCGTTACATTTCGAATTTCAATGCTCACTTTTAAAAGTTGATTGGGGATGGTTGATGGCCATCATTTGTTCATCATCGACTCCACGTTCTGCTGTGCGCGGGCGAACTCGCGGGACTGCTTCCATTCCAGAAGAGTTTTAACACCAAGCGTGACCAGGGCCAGCAGCGCCAGGAGACTTGCAACCGCGAATGCCGCCTGGCCCTGATATTCGTTGTAAAGTTTTTCCACGTGCAGCGGCATCGTGTTGGTCACGCCCGCGATGTGACCGCTCACCACGGAGACCGCGCCGAATTCTCCCATGGCCCGCGCATTGCAGAGAATCACACCGTAAAGCAAACCCCACTTCACACTCGGCAGTGTCACATACCAGAACGTCTTCAAACCTCCCGCGCCGAGCGTCAATGCCGCCTCCTCCTGTTCACGCCCCGTGGCTTGCATCACCGGAATCAACTCACGCGCGACGAACGGGAAAGTGACGAAGATGGTCGCCAGAACGATTCCCGGAACGGCAAAGATGATCTTGATGTCGTGATCGTCGAGCCAGCGTCCGAAGTAACCCTGAAGGCCGAACATGACCACATAGATCAAACCGGCGACAACCGGTGAAACGGAGAACGGCAGATCGATCAGGGTGATCAAAAGCGATTTTCCGCGGAATTCGAACTTCGCCACCGCCCATGCTGCGCAGACGCCAAAGAGCGTGTTCAACGGAACGGTGATGGCCGCTACGATCACCGTGAGCTTGATGGCTGAAACGGTGTCCGGTTCCTTCAACGCGCTCACGTATAGGTCCCATCCTTTTTCCAGTGCCTGGACAAACACGTTGGCCAGCGGAATGAGAAGGAACACCGCGAGGAAAGTTCCGCTCAGGGCGACCAGCGTCCACTTGACCAAAGGTGATTCCTCGGTGCCACGCTGCGACTTCGATGTGGCGTCCCGTATGTTTTTGCTGACGTATCCGGCCATGTTATTTCTTCTCGTAATGGCTCGCCCAGCGTTCGAGCAAGTTGATGGTGATTAACAGAGCGAACGAGAAAACGAGCAGCACAACAGCCAGCGCCATGGCACCGGTGTAGTCATATTCCTCGAGTCGCACCACGATCAGCAGCGGCGCAATTTCAGAGTAATACGGTTTGTTGCCTGCAATGAAGATCACCGATCCATACTCACCGATCGCCCGTGCGAACGAGAGGGCGAAACCGGTGATGATCGCCGGGAGCAACGTGGGGGCAACCACCGAAAGGAATGTTCGAAGACGCCCGGCTCCGAGCGTTGCCGCGGCCTCCTCAACCTCGCGCTCGAAATTTTCCAGCACCGGCTGCAGCGTTCGAACGACGAATGGCAGTCCGATGAAAGTCAGCGCCAGCACCACGCCGAGACGCGTGAAAGCACCCTGAATTCCCAACGGCACCAGGAATTTTCCCAACCAGCCATTCTGCGCGAACAGGTTCGAAAGCGTCAGACCGGCGACCGCTGTTGGCAGCGCGAACGGGAAATCCACCATGGCATCGAAGAATCGTTTGCCGGGAAATTCATAGCGCACGAGCACCCACGCCGTCACCGTGCCGAACACCGCGTTCACAAGCGCAGCGATGAGCGACGCACCGAATGTGAGCTTGTATGCCGCCAGCGCGCGTTCCGTCGTGGCCAGACGCCAGAAGTCTGCCCAGGTCATGTCGAACACGCGCAGGAACAGTCCGCCAATGGGGATCAACACGATCACACTCAGGTAGAAGATCGTGTAGCCCATCGTCAGGTTGAAGCCTGGCAAAGGATTAAAGCGTTTAGCGGCCATTCAATAGTAAATAGGCGTGGTTCAGAATCGTTGAAACTGTCCGGCTGTCGCGGGCGGACTTTACTTTAGCCGATTGGCGGAATCAATTCCCGCATTCGGTTCCATCAGAAAACTTCGCAGGAGGATTTTCGCAGGTGTCGAAAATGATCGGTAAAACGTAAATCGGTTTATCATCCACATCAGATGTTCTGCGCAATGGCGATCAGATAGCGATACTCCAGCAGAATCGTACGAAGCGCCACATTCAACGCTTCGACCTGCCGATGCAGCGACGCCTGTCGCGGCGTCTCCAGCGTGATCTCAAAGGGTGGACGTCGCACACCGGGAAGAGATTTCAACGTGCCGGGATATCCGGCCGTGATAACACCCCGGTGCGCAGGCAATCCATCGATCACATGCCGCCGGTTGCGCGGCAGAAACTGTTCAGCCTCGCGCAACACCGGTTCGATCAGATGCTGTGAAAGGACCGATCCGCCGACGTAGCCGTAAAGGCCGTTGCTACGATCGTCGCTGCGCAGCGTGATGATTCCGTCAAAGGCGTGCATCCAAAGCTCGGATTGCAGGTAACGCACCTCCGGTTCCTCGGAGCCTTTCCAGAATTCGTCGTCCAAATTCTTGCCGCTTCGAGACAGCGGCGTTCCATCCTCAAATCCGGTCGGATTGCAGAGGGGATAGAAAAAGAGCGCGTAGCCCTTCGCGATCTCGGGATCGTTGCCGAGACCCGTCGCAAATCGCGTCAACGCCAGCGCTCCTTCAGGTTCATCCCCCCGCAACGTTGCCAGGATCGCAATGCGGACCATGTCTCCACCGCCCTGCGGTCCAAGGAACACATATCGCGGAAGACTGTAGTTGAGGTCGGTGCGCTCAAATGATCCTGACGATCTGCTGATGAAATGCGCCGATTGATCAGCGAGCCGTTCGAATCCGGCCAGCAGCGGCTGGATGGATCGCCGTCCTCCGCCCGCCGGGAATCGTTCCGGCAATGTCTTCTGCGATAGTGTCGCCTTCATGGATGCCCTCACTGCTTGCGCTGATAAATGCGGTCGAAGACTCCGTTCTCGCCAAAGTGCGTTTTCTGCACCGTCTCCCAGTCGCCGAGAACCTTCTCAACGGAGAACAGTTCCAGCGGCTTGAACTGGGCGGACGCCGACTGAAGCGCCTTTTCCGAACGCGGACGATAGAAGCTCTTTGCAACGACGTTTTGCGCCTCTTCGCTGTAAAGGAATTCAAGATACGCCTTTGCGAGGGTCTCACTGTTGCGACGTTTCACAACGCGGTCCACAACAGCGACCGGCATTTCGGCTTCAATGCTGTAGGACGGGACCACGGCGTCGAACTTCGACTCGCCCAGTTCCTTGATCGTCAGGAAGACCTCGGCTTCAAACGTGAGCAGCACATCGCCGATTTCGCGCTGAACGAAGGTCGTGGTGGCGCCACGGCCGCCGGTGTCGAGGATCGGCACGTTGTTGAAAAGCTTCGCAACAAAGTCGCGCGCACCGGCTTCGTCCTTGTTGAGCTTCTTCAATGCAAACGCATACGCCGCGAGATAGCTGTAACGGCCGTTTCCGGACGTTTTGGGATTCGGAACGATGACGGAGATGCCAGGCTTTATGAGATCGTCCCAGTCCTTGATTCCCTTCGGATTTCCCTTTCGCACGAGGAAAACAATCGTCGATGCGAACGGCGAACTGTTGTTTGGGAACTTCTGGCGCCAGTCGGACGGGATCAATCCTTTCGACGCGATCGCATCCACATCGGTCACCTGATTGAAGGTCACCACGTCGGCTTCAAGGCCGTCGATGACCGAGCGCGCCTGCTTGCTGGAGCCGGCGTGCGACTGGTTGATGCTGATGGTCTGGCCGGTCTGTTTTTTCCAATGTGCGATGAACGCCGGGTTGATCTGATTAAACAATTCACGCGAGATGTCGAACGAGGCGTTCAGCAGCCGTGTTTCCGCGGCAGAGGCGGCGAGGCCGCCAAATAAAGACGCGGCAAGGAGCAGGAGGCGGATTTTCATAAGATGACAAGTGCTTTGGTTCAGAGCGGCGGCAGGACTGGAGGTGCCTGCCGCCACCCGGATTCCCCATTTCAAGGTTTGTAGATCTGGTCGAAAACGCCACCGTCAGCGAAGTGCTTCCTGGTGGCCTGCTGCCAGCCGCCGAAAATCTCGTCGATGGTGAACAGGTTCACCTTCGCAAACTTGTCGCCATATTTCTCCAGCGCCTTCTCAGAGCGCGGACGATAGAAGTTCCGGCCGGCGATTTCCTGTCCTTCATCGGAATAGAGATATTCGAGATACGCCTTTGCGATGGCTTCAGTGCCCTTCTTTTTGACGACGCGATCCACCAGCGCAACGGTCGGCTCGGCCAGGATGCTGATCGACGGCGTCACGATTTCGAACTTGTCCGCGCCGAACTCCTTCAGCGCCAGGTAAGCTTCGTTTTCCCAACCGACGAGCACGTCACCAATTTCACGCTGAATGAACGTGGTCGTCGCGCCACGGGCGCCGGAGTCCAGCACTGGAACGTTCTTGTAGAACTTGGCAACAAAGTCCTTCGCCTTGGCTTCATCGTTGTCGTACTTCTTCAGCGCAAATCCCCACGCCGCCAGATACGCCCAGCGTGCGGCACCGGATGTCTTTGGATTGGCCGGAATGATTGCCACCTTTGGCTTCACCAGATCGTCCCAATCCTTGATGCCCTTGGGATTCCCCTTTCGAACGAGGAACACAATCGTCGAAGTGTACGGAGCGCTGTTGTGCGGCAGACGCTTCTGCCAGTCCGCGGGAATCAGTTTCGATTTTTCCGCAATCGAATCCACATCGTAGGCGAGCGCCAGGGTCACGACGTCGGCTTGCAGGCCGTCGATCACTGACCGCGCCTGTTTGCCCGAGCCGCCGTGCGATTGCTGGATCGTCACATTGTCGCCGGTTTTGGCCTTCCAATGTTTGATGAAGGCGGCGTTGAAATCCTGGTAAAGCTCGCGCGTCGGGTCATACGACACATTCAGAAGCTTGATGTCCTTTGCATGCGCGCCGACCAGTGCGGCGCCGATAACGATGGCTGAGAGAAACTTTTTCATGATCTTTGTTTTTACGGGTTAAAGGTTTTGGTTTTCAGAACGCCAGCTGGACACGTGAGAAGACAACTTCCTCCGGCTGCCGCGTCACAGATCCCGGTGCGCTCGCGCCCGCACCGCCGCCGTCGAAGGTTGTCCGCGAGAAGCTGGTGTTCACACGGACGTTTTTGTTGAGGAACCAATTCAGACCGACCGACCAGGATTGTGCCCCGGAGGCTGCAGCGGCCGGATTTGCAAACAGCGGGAACGCGTCATTGTCGATGTCCACTTCCGCATAGCGCGCCACGAGCTGGAATGCACCCCATTGGCCGTTGCGCGGATCAAACGGCTTTTGCGGGGTAAGGCCGGAGAAGCTGGAATCTTCTCCCGTCAAAACCCAGCCCGCCGCAATCTGCCAGCCCTTGTGTTCCAAATCGGCGGAAAAACCACCGCGGCTGACTTCCTGATGCGACACCACATATTCCGCAAGCAATCCGAACGGTCCCGCGTAGTAGTACGCCTGCGGCGAGATGCGCCAATGAGCTCCATCCGCCACCACTCCGTTGGTATAGGCAAAATACTGCTGCTGACCGTCGGTCGCGTAACCGCTGCCGTTCGGCAATCCGTTCGCATGGGAAGAAAAGACGCCCCAGCTTCCGGCAAGACCAAATCCAAGGTTGGAAATCCACTTGTTCTCCGATTTCTTGAACGGCGTCGCAAAGAGGCGGCCCGCAAATTCGCGATGATCTTCGAAATCCGAATTGCTCGTGCTCCGGCCATCACCCACCCCGTTGAACACACCCAGCGCATAGCTCAGCCGGCCTTCAGCCACGTCGCCCCAAAGCTGAAAACCCATGTCACGATTCGGAACCAGCGTCGTCACGATCGAGCGTTCGCTGAAGAAGGTGACAGGATCCGACTGCAGATGTTCCAAACCGACCGGCACTTTCATTTTGCCGACGCGCGCTTGCAGCCAGGGTTGATACTTGTAGTTGATGTAGGCATCGACGATCTGGGCCGACGACCCGCCAAAGTCCGGAACAAACAGGAAGTCGAAGTCCCGGAAAAGCGTTCCCGAAAAAATCGGACGCGCACGCCGAAGCAGAAAGCCATCGTTCCCCTTGATGTGGCTTTCGTTGAAAAAGGTGCGGTTGTCCACCTGAAGAACACCGTTCAGCTTGAAGGTGAAGTTGCCGTCACCGGAACGAGCCACCAGACCGTTGTTTCCCACCGTAACCTTTGGAGCCTCCTTGGCCTTGGCTGCGGCCGCCTCACCTTCCAGTTCCCGCTGGCGTTCGAGAATGCGAACCTTCTGGTCGAGTGCCTGAATCTGTTCCTTCAGGGAATTGATCGCATCGCTCGTCTCATCGGCGGCGGCCGGAAGAGCTGCCGCACTCACTGCGGCGACGAGCAAAAGAGGGAAGTTCTTTTTCATAATTACCGTTTTGTTGGATCTATCTGCTGCTGCCACCGTCTCCGGCGGCGAATCTAATCTTCTAAGGTTGTTTTTCAATGGGGCCGGCTTACGGCACGGAACCCCGTTCAGCTGTCACGTGTGGCCAGAATAATTTTAATCTCTACTATGTCAATAGAGTTTTGAAAGAATTTTAATCTTTTCCTTTTGAATTCGATGGGAAAGAGGAAACTTGATCTGTGAGGTGTACTTTCTAGGGTGTTTCCATGAAACTATCTGTTCGAGGTGAATACGCGCTCCGAGCGTTGCTCGTGCTCGCCAATCACTACGACCAACCGGTCGTTCGCATCCAGGCCATCTCCGAAGAACAGAACATCCCAAAACGCTTCCTCGAACAGATTCTCAACGACCTCAAAACCGCGGGTATCGTCCAAAGTCGCCGCGGGGTTTCCGGCGGATATCGTCTGGCCCGCCCGCCCCGTGAAATCACGCTCGCAAGCGTCGTCCGGCATATTGAAGGCGCACTCGCTCCGGTCAGCTGCGTAAGTGAACGCTTTTACGAAAAATGTTCCTGCCCCGACGAATCGCGTTGTCCGATTCGCAGCATCATGAAGGAGGTCCGAGAATCGATTGTGAAGATCATGGAACAGACCACCGTCGCGGATCTCGCCGAACGTTGGGAACATCTCAAGCAGGAACCGATGAGCCCGCTGGACTTCGTCATCTAGGCATGCCGAGGGACAACTCGCTTTCAGTTTTCGAATCGGGTATCAGATCACGGTGAACAGCCGCCACATCCGAAACATTGCGCTCATCGGTTT
Source organism: uncultured Verrucomicrobia subdivision 3 bacterium (assembly GCA_937890005.1). Lineage (GTDB taxonomy): Bacteria > Verrucomicrobiota > Verrucomicrobiia > Limisphaerales > DASXHY01 > DASXHY01. Next base: position 66,486 of record CALBZA010000018.1, read on the forward strand.
CATGGGCACCGGGAAATCTTCCGTCGGACAAATCGTCGCCGCGCAGCTGAATTTCTCGTTCGTTGACACCGATCAACTGATCGAATCGCGCACCGGAAAAGCAATTCCGCGCATCTTTTCCGAAAATGGCGAACCGGCCTTTCGCGAACTGGAACACGAGATCACGCTGGAACTGGCGCAAGGCTCGAGGCAGCTCATATCAACCGGCGGTGGACTTCCAGTCAATCCCGCCAACATGGAAAGCCTCAAGTCGCACGCGCTCGTCGTCTGCCTTTGGGCTTCCCCGGAAAAAATCTGGGAACGCGTGCGACATCAATCCCATCGTCCCCTGCTCCACGATCCCGATCCACTGGCGAAAATCCGCACGCTGCTGGCCGCGCGCGAAAGTTCTTACAAACAGGCCGACGTCCTCGTGAACACCGAACTGCGTTCCGCCAGAGAAGTCGCGCTTCAGGTCATTCATCATTTTCAAATGGCGGTGGGGAAGTGAAACGTGAAGGCGTGATACGTGAATGCGTGAGTTGAATTGGTGATGACGCGAGAGGACGAGATTCGGGAGTTTGCTTTGAAGCTCGGTTTTGATGACTGCCGTTTCACAACTGCAGCCGCGCCGACACATTCTGCCGAATTTCAAAAATGGATCGCCCATAAGAAATTCGGCGAAATGGGCTGGATCGAACGAAACGCGCACAAACGCGTCGATCCCAACCTCGTTCTTCCCGGCGCAAAATCCATAGTCTGCGTCGCCATCAGCTACCACGATTCCAAACCCTCCTCGCCCGACCGTTTGCAATCGAACGAAAGCGGCTCTCCTTTTCGTCATGGAATCATCGCACGTTACGCCAGGTATCCGGACTACCACGATCTTCTCGCTGATCGCCTGAAACAGCTCACGGAATTCATCAATCGATGTGGCACTAGCGAAACCCGTTCTCTCTGGTATGTGGACACGGGCCCGTTGCTGGAACGTGATCTCGCCCAGCGTGCCGGAATCGGATTCGCCGGCAAACACACGAACCTGATCAGCCGCCGGCTCGGCAACTGGATTTTTCTCGCCGAAATCATCACCACACTGGAACTCCAGCCGGACGTTTCAGAACAGAATCGCTGCGGATCGTGCACCCGCTGCATTGAAGCCTGTCCCACCACAGCCATCACCGCTCCGTTCCAGCTCGATGCCCGACGCTGCATCTCCTATCTCACAATCGAACTCAAAGGATCCATTCCCATTGAGCTGCGTCCGCTCATCGGAAACCGGATTTACGGCTGTGACGATTGCCTGGCGGTTTGTCCGTGGAACCGCTTTGCCAGGGAAGGAAGCCTGATGAAGCCCCACGCACGTCGGGATCTGGAAACGCCGGGCCTTCTTGAACTCCTGAGTCTCGATGACGCCGGTTTCAAACACCGTTTTGCCGGAACCCCGATTCTGAGAACGAAGCGCCGCGGATTGTTGCGCAACGTTTGTGTGGCACTTGGAAACGTGGGAAGCAGGGAAGCGTTGCCTGCGCTGGAAAAAGCTTCAAACGATCCCGAACCTTTGATTGCCGAACACGCTCAATGGGCCATTGAACAAATCCGCTCAAAAGAAAGGCGGGAAAAATAGCGACTCAAATCGCGAAAACCTTCACGCCCCTCATTCCGCAATCAAATCACTCGTTCGTCGCAATCTTCATCAACTCATCCGCAGTGAACGGTTGAGTGCGGTTGCCGACTTTTTCGCGGATCGCCTTGACCTGATCCGGAGTCACGGCTGAAGCGTTGTTGCCCCATTCCTTGTTCTGGCGAACGTAGGTGATGACAGCCGCAACTTCTTCGTCGCTCAACACATTCCACGGCACCATCGAGCTGTTGTACTGCTGGCCTTTGACTGTGACCGGTCCGTGCATTCCATAAAGCACCAGACGAATGATGCGTCCGGGCTGCTCCTCAAGCACCCACTCCGAACCTGCCAATGGCGGGAATTGTCCAGGACTGCCCTGGCCGGAAGCCTGATGACATGCGGAACAGGTCGGACGATTGTAAACGGCCTTTCCGAGTTCGAAAAACTCATTGCCGCCGCCGCCCGGTTGAAGCGCTGTCAACTCTTCGACATCGCGATAAGGAGCGTAAATTTTGGGGCTGAACCAGCCGCCATTCGCATCGAAATAAAGCGCGCCCCAGTAAAGCAGCAGGAACAGAAATACAATCAACCAGATGGGCACAGCCGGACCGCGCCGCTGTGACTGCGAGGCTTCGGCCGGGCTGGATTGAGGTTGATTCAGCGGAGAACTCATTGCGCGGGAGAATTGGTTTGTGCCGGAGCCGCAGGGGCCGTGGCAACAGTCACGGGCGCCTCGAAGAGCGGCGTGCTGGAATTGAGACTCAGGAGATACGCGACCAGCGCCTTCGCTTCGTCGGTTGGAACAATTTCATATCCGTTCTCCGGAGCAAAACCTTCGTCCAGTTGAAGCGCATCAGGAGACGGACGGCCTTCGATCTTTCTCGTTTTGAAAAGATACGAATAGGCCGGCATGGCAGAATCTTTCACCACGGAACGCGGGACATACAGATGGCGATAATGCCAGTTTGCGTCGGGGAGACGCGCGCCAACATTCGCCAGATCTGGCCCGACGCGCTGCGAGCCAAGCATCACCGTGCTGTCATAAAGGTAATCGGCTGCAACCGATCGGCGGATGCCCCAGCCGCGGGCGATGTCCGGTCCGACGGCAACCACTTCCACCGTGCCACTCGCACCATTGTCTCGGGTCACTTTCGCAGCTTTCTTCGCGTCGCCAATGGGCACGTTTCTGAGAATTGTCTTTGGCAGCCCGGCGCTCAATCCCGCCGCATTCGCGTTGGTCAATCCAACCTTGGCCGTCAGCAAACCTTCAGCAACGGCGACGGGGTTCGTGCCAATTTCAGTCAGGATGAAATTAACCTGCGTTCCCGTCTGGCCAACCTGCTGGCTGTGGCAATAAAAACAACCGTTTGCCTTGTAAACTTCCAACCCTTCCTGAGCCAGGCCCGGACGCGCGATCGGATACAGCTGGGCTGTGTTGACGGTGTTCGTCGCCTGCTGTGCCCGGCCCAGTTGAATCTGCGGCGTCAGAACAAAGCCGAACCACGAGGCCGAGAGGCCGATGAAAGCTGCGAGGAAAATCAAAGGCCCGTAATTCATGACTTCACCTCCGCCGCAGCAACGGAATTTGCATTCACGGGATTAACCTGAGCTTTCACAATTCGAACAAGCACTCCGACGAGGTTCCACAACAGAAGCACACTCGCCGTCAGAATCAGCAGCTGCCCAAGTGTACTCATGCGCAGCGGCATCAGGCTCGCCCGGCTCACTTCATTGAATGCAATCTGGGGATTGTTGAGCTTCACGCCCTGCATCACGCCACCGGCCGCGAGCGAAACCGTGTAAAGAACAATGCCGGCCGCAGCGAGCCAGAAGGACGCCTTCGCCTTGTTCGAGCAGGCCCAATTGAAACCGGTGACACGAGGCGTGATGTAAAGGATCGCGCCAATCATCGTCATCGAGAAGAAACCGAACACATTCAGGTCAGCCTGGGCCACCGTGAACCAGGTGAAGCTCACCAGCGGATTCAACTCGCGCAGCAAACCCACGATGCTCATCAGCACCGCAATCACAAACGCGATCGAACCGAACGCGATGAACTTGCCTTCCACGGGATTCTGCCCTGTTGAACAGCCGTTTCCACAGGTGCGATAAATGTTCACCGCAAAGGTGAGCAGCGTCACCAGGGTCAGAACGGTCGTCACCGTGCTGAGCGCCGGCATCCATGCTGGAACAGGCGCGCCCTGCGGAATTCCATTCCAGCTCGCGAACAGAATGATCGTCCAGAACGTGAACAGCGCCAGATATTCACTGTGCAACGTGCGCTTCATCAGCAGCGGCGTCAGATAAAATATCGCTCCGAGTCCGACCAGAGCCAGCCAGACAAACCGGAGATTTCCTGAAAACCACCAGACAATGATCGACTGGGTCACGCCGCGAACCGGAAACACCGTCAGCAATAGATGCGCAGTCGTGAAAATCCAGGGGAACCAGAACAACGCGGCGATGATGAACCATTGCGGCGCGCTCAAGGTGCGCTCGGTCCGGACATACAGCGTGAGCAGGCTCCAGATTCCAATCAGCATGTAGCCAAGGAACATCAGGATCGCGCCCGCCTTCGGAATCTCCAGGCCTTCAAAGCCAGTGCTGTTGCCGCGAAGGATTTCAACCAGTCCGACAAACACGCCGAAGTGCCAGAGCTTCGCGCCGAATGCGATGATCCATGGTTGAACCACCGTCGTGCGGCCGAGCCGCGCCAGAATCCAGAGTCCGACTCCGAGCCCCGCCGGAATGGCAAAACCGTAGAGCAGCGCATTGGTGCTGACCGGATAAACGCGGCCGTAGGTCAGCCAGGAACAGTTCGCGAGGAAGTTCGGCGAATGGAATTTGAGTCCGGCGATCAGCGCAAACGCCCAGGCCACCACCAGCCAGAGCGCGGCTCCGCAGAACAGGAACACGAGTGGCGGACGACACGAGGCATCGATGACGCGCAGCGTCGAATCGTTCTCGGCGGCCGAAGGAGTTGTGGAACAGGAAGCGTTCATCCAGACGGCCGCTGCTATTCGAATTCGCTCGGTTGCGCAGGCGCGGCGGGCGGCGCTGCATGGGCCTTTTCAGCGCGGGCAATCAGATCCTTGCGGGCTGCCACCGGATCGGAACCCCACTTCTGTTCGACGAGCCTCACAGCGTCCACAACGCGAAGGCGGACGACGCCCTTGCCCTGATCGATCCAGCCGACACTGTTGATGGCCTGCTGTTCCGCAGCGCGCAGTTCGGCAAGCGCCTTGGCGCGTTCGGCGGCACGTTCGGCGTTCAACGGTTCTACCTTGTTGTAGTGGCGAACCGCCCAGACGAGACCCGCGACAATCAGGAAGGCGCCAGCAACGGCAATCGCCGATGCGACCATTCCACCACAGCGGGAGCAATTGGATTCTTGAGAACTCATGGCTGACTATTTGGCTGAACCGTGTTGCGGCGCATCGGGAGCGTCGTCACATTCGCCGAGTTCGCCACCGGAAATCTGTGTGGGAACCGGATGATAATGGCCCATCGCCTCGATCAGGCGCGGGTCCTTGAGCGGATACGGCGCCGCGCTGGCGAACTTCGCGAGGAACACCTTTGCGAGAATGCCCAGCATCAACGCGAGAATTCCAAAATCGAGCCAGATCCACTTCCACGCGCCAATCTCACCGTTCGGATAAAGCACCGGTTTGATGTTGAACGACATGTCGAAGTAGTGCATGAGCCAGTTCCAGCACGCGATCGCCGCGATGTACGGAAACACACTCTTCAGATCGATCCGCAGCAGCGCCAGGAACGGCGCGAAGAAGTGACCGAAGATGATGATCATTCCCACCCAGAACCAGGTGCCCTTTTCACGGATGATGTACCAGAACGTTTCTTCCGGAACGTTGCCGTTCCAGATGATGAAATACTGCGCGAAGTGAATGTAGGCGTAGAACACCGTGAACGCGAACATCAGCGTGCCGATGAAATAGAACTGATGCTCGTGCAGCACGTCGGTCAGAATGCGCTGACGATTCAGCACCGCCGTGATCACATAAACCAGGCCGAGCGTCATCCACACGCTGCCGGCGAAGTAATAAACGCCATACATCGTGGAGAACCACTCGTGTTGCATGCCCTTCATCCACATCACGACCGCCAGGGTCAAAGTGATGGCGAAGGCGAAAATGCCCCAGTAGGAATAGCTCCGCATCTTGTAGGTTGGCAGCGCACCGCCCATCGTGTCCTGCTTGATCGACCAGGAACGGAGTCCGCGCGACAAGACCCACCAGACCAGGAAGCAGAACGCCGAGACGATATAGAATCCAGCCACGGTGAACATCGGCTGTTTCGCGCCCAGCGCATGATCCAGATTCGGATCCTTCGACATCCAAGCGTAGAGATGTTTCGCAAAGAGGCCGATCGGAATCCAGAGAATTGCCATCCACGGGAACAGCAACGAACCGATGTGTTCATTGAACCGGCGGATCGGCACCGACCATCCGGCATCGAACAGATGATGCACGAGAACGAGGAACAATCCGCCGAGGCAGATGCTCAGGCAGAACATGTAGGCAACGAGCCACGAGAAGGCGAAGTGTTGGCCGCCGTCCTTGGCGATCCCAAAGCTCGCGAGCGCGCCAATCAGCGTGACGATCCCGCCGCCGGCAATCAGCAGCGTCGGCACTTTGCGCCACTTCGAAAGATCAAAGGGCTGCGGGGCAGGTTTGGAGTGCGAACTCATAGTGCTATTTCAAAGTGGCCCGCAGTTCCTGCGGCACGTCTTCCAGGGTTCCAAGTCGGCTCAGTTGCAGGGCGCGCAAATAAGCAATGATCGCCCAGCGGTCCTCCGTTGGAACGTTCGGACCATAGGCGCCCATCAGGTTGCGTCCATGTGTGATGACGTGGAACAGCTCCCCGTCCGTCATCCCCACAATCCGCTGGTCATGCAGGTTGGCGACAACGGCCATTGCACCGACCTTCTTCGTAATTCCATTTCCATCCGCAAGCGCCCCATGACATGGCGCGCAGGAAATCGTGTAACGCTGCTGACCGCGCTTGAGCAGTTCCGCGGTGATCGGCAGCGGGTTCACTTCGACGAAGTTCGTCGAGCCCGCAACTTTGCCGGTGTTCACCGGGGAATCTTCAAAGGCATAAACCGCCTTGTTGCCGACCATGATCGGCTTGGTCTGCGCGATCGTGCCCGCGACCGGGAGCTGCGAGCTGGTGCCGTTCGCAAAGAAACCGTTCGGCTCCTGCGGACGCAGCTTCAGCTGGCGGTCCATGTCCGGGAAAATGTAGATTGGCGGCTTGCGGGACGGACTTCCGCCATCGTCATAACGGCGGCCGGCGATCGCCATCACGGCGACGACAGCCACACCAAAGATTAACAGGAAATAGCGCATTATTCCTCCACCACCTCAATGTGATTGCTTCCGGCCTGCTCCAGCAGTTTCACCGTGCCGGGCTCGGAGTACTTCGGATCGCTTGTCTCAATCACGAGGAAATAGCGGTCGTGAGTTACTTTTGCAAAACGTCGGTTTTTCAGCAGCGGATGATGCAGCCGCGGCAGGCGGTTCAGGAACAACATGCCGCCGAGCGCGCCGAACGCGCCGAAAAGAATTGTCAGTTCATACGACGGCGGGAACGCCGAGAATGGACTGAACATCGGCTTGCCGCCGACCACGATTGGATAGTTCACCGCGTTCATCCACCAGATCATCAGCATGCCGGTCGTGTAACCGGTCACGCCGCCGAAGAATGAAAACCAGCCGACCTTCGAGTTCTTCAGGCCCATCGCACGATCCATCCCGTGAACCGGGAACGGCGTGTAAACGTCCCAGCGGGTGAACCCGGCGTCGCGGATCTTTTCCGCCGCGTGCATGATCGCCGCGGGCGTGGTGAACTCGGCAATGATTCCGTAAGCTCTGTTGCTGCTCATGGCGTCAAGCCTCCTTCAGATTGAGGAATGCGTTCTTCATGTTTGGCTCCGCCCAGCGGGTGGTGCGGATCCGACTGAGGTGTCACACCTTTCACTTCCGAAATCGCGATCATTGGCAGGAAGCGCATAAACAACAGGAACAGCGTGAAGAACAGTCCGAACGTTCCCAGATACGTGCAGATGTCCACCCACGTGGGACGGAAATAGCCCCAGCTGCTCGGCAGGAAGTCGCGATGCAAACCGATCACGATGATCACGAAACGCTCGAACCACATGCCGACGTTCACGATGATCGAGATGATGAAGACTGCGAGCAGGTTCTGCCGGAACCATTTGAACCAGAACAGCTGCGGGATCACCACGTTGCAGATGATCATCGGCAGCCAGCCCCATTGATACGGGCCGAGCGCACGGTTCATGAAATGGAATTGCTCAGCGGCGCTGCCGGAATACCAGGCAATGAAGAACTCCATCGCGTAGGCGTAACCGACAATCGAGCCGGTCGCGAGCGTCACTTTGCACATGATGTCGATGTGCCGCATCGTGATGATGTCTTCCAGCCGGCACAGCTTGCGCAGCGGAACCAGAAGCGTCAGCACCATGCCGAAGCCGGAGAAGATCGCACCCGCAACGAAGTACGGCGGGAAGATCGTCGTGTGCCAGCCGGGCAGCTGCGAAACCGAGAAGTCCAATGACACGATTGAGTGCACCGAGAGCACCAGCGGCGTCGAAAGACCGGCCAGCAGCAGATAAGCTTTTTCGTAGTTGCTCCAGTGACGGTTCGATCCCGTCCAGCCGAGCGAGAACAGTCCGTAAAGGAACTGGCGCACCTTGCCGACCGCGCGATCGCGCATGACGGCGAGGTCAGGGATCAATCCCATGTACCAGAACAGCACCGACACCGTGAAGTAAGTCGAAACCGCGAACACGTCCCACATCAGCGGCGAACGGAACTGCGGCCAGATCGGGCCGTTCGAATTCGGAATCGGGAACAGCCACCAGTCGAACCACACACGGCCGACGTGCAATGCCGGATAAATACCGGCGCACATGACCGCGAAAATCGTCATCGCTTCCGCGGCACGATTCACCGCGGTGCGCCAGCGCTGACGGAGCAGGAAGAGAATCGCCGAGATCAGGGTTCCGGCGTGGCCGATGCCGATCCACCAGACGAAGTTGATGATGTCCCAGCCCCACATGACCGGATGCATGTTTCCCCAGACACCGACACCGGTCGTGATCTGGTAGGCGAGCATGAAGCCGAGCATTCCAAGGCAGAGGACGCTCGGGATGAAGCAGAGCCACCACCACAACGGCGGCTTGCCTTCCGTGATCGAAACGACGCGATCGGAAATCCAGCCGATGTCACGCTGGTTCCCGACGAGCGGAATGCGCTCGAGTTCCGGAGGAACCGTCGGCAACGGTGCGCTATTCGCTTTCGTAGCCATTAGTGGCCTCCTTTCTCAGCGCCATGCGCATGTCCAGCTCCAACGGCATGAGATTCACCATGATGTTCAAACGGGTTGCTGTGAGTCGCCTTCTTGTACTCATCCAGACTCAACGGATAATCTTCCGGCGAATAATCCGGCATATTCGGATTCGGATTCCGCAAGCGAGCCAGATACGTCGTGCGCGGCTTGGTGAGCAGGAAGTCGAGCACCGAGTAATTGCGCTGCTGCGCCTTGAGCTTCGACACCCTGCTCTCCGGATCATTGATGTTGCCAAACGCAATCGCGTCCGCCGGACAGGCCTGGGCGCAGGCGGTCGTGAATGTGCCGTCCGGAACGATGACGTCGCCGGAGTCGCCCGCCTTGACCTTCTGCGCAATCTTGGCCTGCTCGATGCGCTGCACGCAGAACGTGCATTTCTCCATGACACCGCGCATGCGGACCGTGACGTCCGGGTTCTTCATCATCTTGATGAGATCCCATTCGTCCTCCTCACGCATGCCGGCCGTCGGATCGGTGGGATCCTTCACCCACTTCGAGAACGCGCCATTGGCGAATGACGGCGCGTAACCTGGCGCATCGTTTCCAAGGAACCGCGTAATCTTGAGGTCCTTCAGCGAGCGCTTGTTGTAATCGAGATAATTGTAGCGGCGAACCTTGTACGGACAGTTGTTCGAGCAGTAACGGGTTCCAACACAGCGGTTGTAAACCATCACGTTCAAACCTTCCTGATCGTGAACGGTCGCATTGACCGGGCAAACGTTTTCGCAAGGAGCCGCTTCGCAATGCTGGCAGAGCATCGGCTGGGTGACGACCTGCGGATCGTCGATCCATTCCTCGAACTGCTGCTTCTCTTCGTCCTTGTAGGTCGAAGTCCACGGACGCTTGGAAGCTGCAGCGGTGTAGTAGCGGTCGATGCGCAGCCAGTGCATTTCACGGCCACGACCGACGAGATCCTTGCCGACAATCGGAATATTGTTTTCGCTCTGACACGCGATGGAACAGGTGGAGCAGCCAACGCACGCAGTGAGGTCGATTGCCATGCCCCACTGATGATGGCCGCGATGTTCGTCCTTATCGAACGGGTTCGGATACATCGACTGGTTACCGCCCGGAGGCTGGTGACCATTCATGTTCTGTACGAAATCAGGATGTTTGCCGTACTGCTCGATTGTGCCTTCGCGGACAATCGGACGGCCTTCCATCGACCAGTGATCCTGCGTGCAGGAAATCGGATAGGTGGCACCGGTCTTCGTGATCGTGGCGCCCACCGCGATGTCGCCGGTGTTCGTGGTGCGAAGGGTGTAGGCGTTGAAGCCCACCTTGTAGCCAACGCGACCGCTCTGCTCACGGCCATATCCAAGCGCGAGTCCCAGCGTGTAATCCGCCATGCCCGGCTGAATCCAGATCGGACCCTTCACCGAACGTCCGCCGAGTTTCACTTCGACGACATCCGAATTCTTGACGCCCAGTTCGCTCGCAGTCTTGCGGCTGACGAGAACGGCGTTGTCCCAGACAAACTTGGTGATCGGATCAGGCAGTTCCTGCAGCCAGCCGTTGTTGTTGTAACGGCCGTCATCGACGCTGTAGTCGCGATGGAAAACAACTTCGAGGCTGTCCTTGGTCGGAGCCGCCGACTTGATCTGACTCGCGGTCTGCGCCAGCGCTGCAGCATTGCCGCGCGCATTGACCGATTTCGCCGCGGAGTTGGCCAGAAATCCGTCATGCAGGAACCGCGACCAGCTGAGGTCATCCCCGGAACCGGCGATCGCCGCGAAAGTCTGGCGGACGATGTCGTAAGGCTTGTGGACCTGCTCACCGCCGATACGTGCGAGCACTTCGATTTCGGTCAAACCACCGAACAACGGTGAAATCAGCGGCTGGATCGGTACCAGCGTTCCGTCACTGGTCCGCGCGTCGCCCCACGATTCGAGATAATGCGCGAGTGGCAGATGCCAGTCGTTCGCACGCTTCGTCGCTTCGAAAGTTTCGTCTTCGTAATAACCAAGGCGAACAACCGATTTCGCCTTCGCCTGAGCGGCTGTCCAATTGATGTCAGCCGGCGCGCTGTAGGCCGGATTGCTGCCGGAGATGACAAGCGTTTCAACGGCGCCCGCGTTCAAGGCCTGGGCGAGATCGGCGAGCGTGCCTTCCTTGTTGTCGGCAACTTCGTGAAGAACCACGGTCTTGCCGATGTTGCCCAACGCGATGTTCAACGCATTTGCCAGCAGGTGAACTTCGAGCGGCTGGCGCGTTCCGGCAACCACGAGCGATTTTCCAGGATGCGCCATGAGATCCTTGGCGCATTCAGAAATCCACTTGGGATCAACACCCGGAACCTCAGGAGCGGAACCGCCATTGACCGCAGCGACGACCGCGGCGGCAATCGCGCCAACCTTGCTTGACGGCAGGCGCAGGCGATGATCCGCATTCACACCGGTCAGCGTCATCAACGCTTCCACAACGTAGAGGCGGTTGATTTCGCTCTTCGGCGTTTCAATCCGGCGACCATTCACAAACTTGCGGATGTTGTTGTGAACATCTTCCTCCGCACCGATGAAATCGCAGTCGAGCGAAAGAATGACAGCCGCCTTGTCGTACTGGAAATACGGCTTCACCGACGCGCCAAACGCCTGCGACGCAGCGCGGCGATGAATGTCGGTGTCGATCGGTTCGTGAATGAACCACTTCGCCTTCGGAAACTTCTGCGCAATCAGCTTCTGCAGGCGCAGGCGTGAAGGCGATGTGCTGCGTTCGAGCAGGAAAGCGAGACCTTCGCCGCCATTCGACTGCGCGCTGGCGGAGAGCTGCTTCAGGAAATCGAAAGCAGCTTCAGCCGAAACGTTGTTTCCACCCTTGGTGAAGCGGCGGGAACGATCCGGATCGTAAAGATTCAGAATCGAAGCCTGCACCCAGCGATCGGTTCCACCGTTGCTGTCAGGATGGCGGGAATTGCCTTCAACCTTGATCGGACGGCCTTCGTAGGATTTCGCGACCAGCGGAACTGCGCCTGCACGGGTCGGCATGGCGGTCGCATAAAAATTCGGAACGCCGTAAACGTAATTCTCCGGCTGCTGACCGAACGGTTCGAGTTTCTCCACCGGGCGGCGGCAACCGACGGCACCAAGGCCAAGGCCCGCCAGCATGAAGGAGGCGGACATGATCTTGACGAAATGACGGCGGGAGACTTCATCCGTGAACTCGCTGGCGCCCTGTGGGAATTCACGCTCCAGCCATTGGCGGAACTCGGGGGTCTGAGCCAGTTGATCCAGGCTGCGCCAGTAGCGCCGGCCCGTTTCGGGTTCAGGACAGGTCGGTGGGATTGTTTTACTCATTGCCGATGGGCGATTGCCAAAAATTCATTAGCGGTGACACGCAGAGCAGGTCTGCAGCGATTCAACCTTCCAGTCCTTCATCGCACGTTTGCCGAACTCAATCTGTTTGGCGTGCGATTCAGGCTGCCATGCGAGGTCAGTGATCTTGTCGAGCGGACGAAGCTTTGTTTCCGGCTGGCGATGGCATTCCAGACAGAACGCCATGCTGAACGGCTTGGCATGAACAACTTCCTCCATCTGATCGACGCGACCGTGACATTCAACGCAGCTGATGCCGCGGTTCACGTGGACGGAATGGTTGAAATAGGCGAAGTCGGGAAGCTTGTGAATCTGAACCCACGGAATCGGTTTTCCGCTGGCAGCACTCTCACGAACGAGCGCGAGACGGGGATCATCCTTCAACACCTGATTGTGGCAGTTCATGCAGGTGGAAGCGGCGGGAATGTTTGAAAACCAGGATTTTTCAACGCCGGTGTGACAATAGCGGCAGTCAATTCCGAGCTGCCCGGCATGGGTGGCGTGAGAAAAGGCAACCGGCTGAATCGGTTGATACCCAACCCGGGTGTATTTGGGAGTGCAGTAATACCAGACGCCCGCCGTGACAGCGGTGCCAGCCAGGAGCACACCAATGATGATGTACAACGGCAGCCGGTTGGTCCATTTTGGGAAAATCGCTGACATTATTTTCGTTTTAACGAGCTTTTATCTTCAACCGACGAACAACAAAACCGCGCCAGATGCGCTGCCGTGCCCCATCTTCTCAGGAGCAATTTTCGTCAAAAAAACAGCAAAAAACAGTAGTCTCCACCCAACGACAAAAAAGTCGATGGCGACCAAGTCGTTTGATGATGGCGCGAATTCTTAACAGCTGACCCGGGTCGCGCAAGAAAAGTTTGTGAAATATTTCACGATTTTTTTGCCAGTAATGCTTTGAATTAGTTCAAACGTAGGCGGCGCTGCGACCAGTTGCCGACGAAGCGAAACGTTCAGGAATGCACCGGCGGTCAAGGTCCCCCTCGGAATCTGCCACCATCCTCCTCGCAGTCGGGTTGAGCAACAGGATTGGCATTGCTCCGGGAAGACCCGTGCATTATTGATTGAAACCGCGAACCCCACTCGTTCCCGCGGATGATCGTTGCGCCAAGTTTGTACTTGGATGGTTTGAATACCATCAGCCTGGGCGCGCAGTTCCCCGCCCGAAAGGCGGACCGGCGACACCACGGAATTATAATTTGATCGAGTGAATAATCTTTCGAGCCCCTGGAATTCCGGCACGACGCCGTCGCACTTCGGCGAAGTTCCTCGCACCGGCGACAACCCGCTTCGGACGCTGGTGGCCGTTCTCGCAAGTTATTCCATCCTCGGAGGAACCATTGTTCTCTCCGGCTGGTTCACGCTCACGCCGAGGCTCACGGACTGGCTGGGCAGCGGCATCCACATGTTTCCAAACACAGCCGTTGGAGCAATCTGCGTGGGAATGGCGCTGCTCGTGCGGCTTTCTGATCGTCCAGCGGCGCGGCTCCTTTGCGGTTTCTTCGGTGGAATCGCGGGAATTCTCGGAGCGGTAACCTTGATGGAACACCTCACCGGCTGGGATTTCGGAATCGATCCTCTGTTGATCACGACAAGGTCCTGGGGGTTTCGCGCTGCTGCGGCACCGGGACGGATGGGAATCCCCGCCTGCGTTTCATTCTCCCTGCTCGGAATCACCACCCTGCTCCTCGCGAAAAACAAAATCTCCGGATTGATCCCGGCGTGTGGCATTGCCGTCACCAGTCTCGGATCACTCGGATTGATCGGTTACCTGTTCAATGCCAATCCGCTGTTTTCAATCGCGCCCCTGACCGGCGTTTCGCTTCCGACCGCTTCAATTCTCCTTGCGACCGGCATTGCAGTGCTGGCGAGCGTTCCCGAACGGGAACCGGTAAGGACGTTATTGGGAAAAAACGCCGCTGGAATTCTGGCGCGATGGACGTTGCCTTTCATCGTTCTCCTCCCAATAGCGCTTGGCGCCTTGTTTGTCCTGGGACGAAACCGCAATTGGTTCGACCGCGGAATGGGAACCGCGCTGCTGGTCCTGTCTCTGATCGGCCTTCTTTTCCTTCTGCTCTGGTGGTGCGTGGGCGCTGTATCCGCATACGAAAAACTGTCTCAGACACGCGAAGCCCGTTTCCGCAGTTATTTCGAACTGGGTGCGGTGGGACTTGTGGTTTCCTCGCCAGAGAAAGGATTGATCGATGCAAACGGAGAATTCTGCCGAATGCTTGGTTTCACCCGGCAGGAAATCCTCCGCATCAGCTGGCCCGAACTGACACATCCCGACGATCTCGCCGCGGACATCTTTCAGTTCAATCGCGTGGTTTCGGGTGAAATCGATGGCTATTCGATGGAAAAACGGTTCTTCAGAAAGGACAACAGCCTGATTCACACACTGATGTCGGTCCGCGGGGTGCGCCGGCCAGACGGAACCATCGATCATTTCGTGGCGGTGGTGCAGGACGTCTCCAATCGCAAACAGTCGGAAGAAGCCAAAGGCCGGCTCGCCGCCATTGTCGAGCATTCGGACGATCCGATCATCAGCAAGGATTTGAACGGTGTGATCACCAGTTGGAACCGGAGCGCCGAACGCGTCTTTGGTTACACCGCCGCCGAAGTGGTCGGAAAGCCGATCCTGATCCTGATCCCGGAGGAACGCCGTTCCGAGGAATCCCTCATCCTCGAACGCATCCGGAAGGGAATGCCGATCCTCCATTTCGAAACCGTCCGACGCCGCAAGGACGGCTCGTTGCTCGACGTTTCCCTCACGATCTCACCTGTGCGAAACGAACAGGGGCAGATCATCGGCGTTTCCAAAATCGCGCGCGACATCACCGAGCAAAAGCGCGCCGCCCAGCAGCAGCTCGCCCTTTATGAACTCGTCGCAACGATCAACCGATCCGCCGAGTTGCCGGAAATTTTTGATGCTGCGATCGAAGCTGTCTGTCGCTGCCATAACGCGCCGCGCGCGGCAATCCTGTTGAAAGAAACGGACGGAGTGATGCGCTTCAAAGCGGCACGAAATCTTTCCACGGAATATCAGCGCGCGGTGGAAGGCCATTCACCCTGGGCCAGTTCAGATCCCACTCCGGAACCGGTTTGTCTCGATGACATCGTTTCGGCGGACATTTCCGGCGAAGTGCGAGCGGCGATGCTTCGCGAAGGAATCCGGTCCGCAGCCTTCATTCCATTGAAACAGGAGAAGCAACTGCTGGGGAAATTCATGATTTATTTCGACACGCCGCAACGTCTCCAGCCCGGCGATCTCCGCCCTGCCCTGACGATCGCCACGCAGGTCGTTTTTGCCATCGAACGCCGGAAAAGCGGCGAAGCGCTCGAACGGCTCGTCAACGAACGCACCGCCTCTCTGCGCGAAGCCATCACCCAGATGGAGGAATTCTCCTACACGGTGTCGCACGATCTCCGTGCGCCGCTGCGCGGAATGAAGGTTTATTCCGAAACATTGTTGGAGGATTACAGTCAGCCTTTGCCGGACGAAGCCAGGCGTTACCTCGAACGCATCAGCGTCAATGCCGAGCGGTTGGACAAAATGATCCTGGATGTCCTGACGTTCACCCGCATTGCCCGCGTTGAATTCCAGTTAAGCCGCGTGGCCGTGGACCGCCTTGTCCGTCAGATCGTGGAGCAGTATCCCGGCATGCAGAAACCCAACGCGACCATCAAGGTTGAAAAGATCCCGGACGTTCTCGGACACGAACCTTCACTGACCCAGGCGCTTTCAAACCTTCTGAACAACGCCATCAAGTTCGTTCCGCCGAACGTGCATCCGGAAGTCCGAATCTGGAGCGAACGCAACAACGGACACGTTCGTCTCTGGGTGGAAGACAACGGCATTGGCATCGATCCGCGTTATCAACAGCGCCTCTTCGGCATGTTCGAACGCGTTCACCCACACATGCCTTACGAAGGAACGGGCGTCGGACTCGCTATTGTACGCAAAGCCGTCGAACGCATGGGCGGCAAGGTGGGTGTGGAATCCGATGGCAAGCACGGCTCAAAATTCTGGATCGAACTCAAGGCAACCGATCCGTCCTGATCGAAAACTTGTGTGAATCGCAACAAGCGTTGCGCGTGTTCGCACAGATGCTCTGCTTAATTCGCCGCCGAATCGGCCGTGCGCAATTTGTCCAGCGCCTGCTTCACACCGTCCGACAAAGTCGTCCCTTTCCGATCGACCTGTTCCAGCTTGTTTGCAGACGAATACGGACAACCCGGATCCGTGCTCCGCGGAATGCCCAATTGTTTCAGACTCGCAGGAACCAGTTCCTTGGCCATCCGCCCGATGAGACGTTGGCGCGATCCGGTTCCCTGCGATTTAACCCGGCCAAGCATCATGTGATACGACATCAACGTCACGTGCGTGTCCGGATCGGGAATGCCGGCACTGAACAGAAAATCGTAGTCGCCGGCGTAAATGTTGGCTTCGGTAATCGCCACATACATCGTTCGCGTGTCGGCAGTGCGATGCGGTTTGAGCCGTTGAATCAGCTCATCCATGTAACGTTCGGCGTCGTACTGGCCGGGTTCGGTCCGAATCGATTCAATCAGCCTGGGCGCGACAAACCGCGACAGCGGATCGAGTGCGGCGGCGACCTTCGAAAGTGCGTCGCTGTAGTTTTTCAATTTCCACGAATTGAAATCTCCCGAATGGCCGTGCTGAACCAGAAAGGACTCGATTTCACGTTGCCGCGCCACTCGATCCGGAACTTTCCATTCCCACGGCGTTTCAAACCGACGGATCACCACAGGCACATCGATGATCCGCTCCAGTCCATCGGCCGCATCCTGAAGAAGCCACAGACTGCAGGGAGCGATTGGTATCAACACAACGCGCAGACCGGTGTCGTTTGTGCTGACGAGCGGAATGTCATTCAGCGAAGGCGCCTTCTCGCCCAGGAATGTTGCCGCACGGTCGATCTGTTTTGGATCCTCGGCATTTCTGAAAATCGTCCGGGCACTGTTTGTGGCCACATCACGATTTGACGTGTGCTCCATCAGAAGCAAATGCCCGTCGAAATCGTGCGGCACTTTGGCAACCAGTTGTTCGATGACAGCCAACGCTTCTTCTTTGCGACCTTTCTGAATCAGTTCCCGTGCGTAGGCATGAGCGTGCTTCCGCCAGCGTTCGAGCGACGCACTGCCCTCCTTCAGCGCCATTTCAAAACGCCAGCGATTGACCAGACTTCGAACGGCTCCGAACTCAAGATTCTCCGATCCACGTTTTCCGCGAGCCACAGACGCATCCCAGATCAACACCGCGCCGGGAATCATAAACGCGGAGACATTTTCGTCGCCATCGCGATACCGGATTCGCGCATGGAATTCATCGTTGTCGAACTCCAGAAACTCGCCCCGGTTGGTGCTGATGGCCTGACCGACATTTTCCAGCAATCCATTGAATCGCTTCCTGCACGCGTCGGGATCCCCGGTGTAACGCAGGATGGAAAGCCGCTCGATTTTCTCCCGCGAATAAATGAACTGTGCCAGATCGTGCTCCTCGATTTTTTGATCCAATACAAAACGCGGCGAAGGCGTTTCCAGTGTCGGGTGAAAGTAATCCGGAAGAAACGGCGGGAACGGTTGCGCGCGCGTCGTTGCCTGAACGCAGAACACAATCAGGGGCACAACCAGCCATAGGAGATTGGATTTCACTCTCATGGTTGCCGAATACTGTCCTGCGGAACCTGTTCCGAAAAGCCATTAATCAAACCCCAACTCAAAACCTAAACTCAAAACTCCCATCGAATTCCGCTCCTTCGGGAAACTGCCCACTGAAGCCGCATTTTCAAAACATTAAACTGCCCCATGGCAGCTGTTTTAAAGGACATCTGGCGCCTGCTGAAAAAGGCGGGCGGCAACTGGATCAGCGACAAGGCGCCTCGCCTCGGCGCGGCACTTTCCTACTACACCGTCTTCGCCATTCCGCCGCTCTTTGTCATCATTCTCTTTCTCGTAAGCCTCATCATGGATCCCGACAAGGTGCAGGCGATGCTGTTTTCGGAAGTGGGCGGGCTGGTCGGGGAGAAAAGCTCCGAAGCCATTCAAGCGGCGATGACCGCCCAGATGAACAGCAGCAAAGGCTTGTTTGCCAGCATCATTGCCATCGCCACACTCGTCGTGACTGCGACCGGTCTGTTCATCGAACTGCAGGACGCGCTGAACACGATCTGGGGCGTGCGGGAAAAGCCCGGTCAGGGAATTTTGGGCTTCATTCGCAACCGGCTGCTCTCGTTCGCCATGGTGGTGGGAATCGGATTTCTCCTGCTCGTTTCGCTGGTGGTCAGCGCCGGACTATCGGCGTTTGGAAAATACATGAGCGCACTCGTGCCAGGACTGGACGTACTTTGGATGGTGACCAACGCGGCAGTTTCCTTTGCGGTCATTACGCTGTTGTTCGCGATGGTTTTCAAATTCCTCCCTGACGTGAAGATTCGCTGGCGCGACGTCTGGGTGGGCGCAGCCGTCACCGCGGCGTTGTTTACCGTCGGCAAATTCGCACTCGGATTTTACATCGGCCGCAGCACCGCTGTGTCGGCTTACGGAGCAGCGGGGTCAATCGTCCTCATTCTGCTGTGGGTGTACTACTCGGCGCAGATTCTGTTCTTTGGTGCGGAAATCACGGAAGTCTATGCAAACCGACACGGACGAAAACTGGAACCGACCTCGAATGCCGAGTGGGCCGACACCACAGTCTCTGGAAAACCGGCATCGAAATCCAAGTCTCGTCCTGAAACCGACACGAGGCCCGTGGATCAAAAGGAACGGCTCGTCGCCAGCATTCGCCGTGAAGTGGAATCGCTGCGTGAATTGGTGGAGAAATGATTGAGCTGAGCCCTTCGAAGCTCGAATTCCGCACAGCCGCTTCAAGTTTCACCTGCAAATGCCTCCTGCTTCCCAGTAAAGTGCGGCATGCGAATCACTGGCGGTCGAGCCGCGCGACGAATTCTCAAAGTGCCGAAAGGCCTGGATGTGCGCCCCACCCCGGACCTGGTCAAACAGGCCGTATTCAACAGCCTGGGCGAACGGGTGGTCGGCGCGCGAATTCTTGAACTGTTCGCCGGCACCGGAGCGCTGAGTCTTGAATGTCTGAGCCGCGGTGCCTCCTATGCGATGGCCGTGGAAAAATCTCCCCGCCACGCCGACGTGCTGCGGCAGAATGCGAATACCGCCGGTTTCGCTGCCGGTGTTCTGGATGTCCGGGTCCAGGACGTCTTCCCGGTGCTGAATCATCTCGCAACGACCGGGATCATTTTCGATCTCATTCTCGCCGATCCGCCTTACGGAGAAAAAAATGTCGGACGCCGATCCACTTCATTCGCGCAAAAACTCCTCGACGATCCCTTTCTCCCGAAACTGCTGGCGACCGGCGGCCTGTTCATCCTCGGCCACACCAAGCGCGACACGTTGGAATTTCCCAATCCCTGGCATGAAAAGAAAACGCTCAAGCACGGCGACACGATGATGCGGTTTCTTTTAAAGGATGAAGGAGCAAGAAGTCAGGAGTAAGAAGCAAGACGCGACCGTCTCACTCCCCTCGCCTAAAACCCCGAGCCTCGCGCCTCGGCTTCTCACCTCCGCCCGTCGTACCACGTATGACACGCTTCGCGACTGGTAAGGGTTTTGCCTCCGGCAAGAACTGTTCGCAGCAGGAAGCGCACGTGTTCGCCGGGAGTGTAGAGATGCAGTTTTCGCGCTGACGTCATGAGCGGATGCCGGTGCAGGATCACGACTTTCTTGCCGCGTTGACGCGCGACTTTTTTCAATCGTTTGCTCAGCTCGATCTCTTCGCTCGCAAACAACTCCTGATTGAACCCGCCCAGTTCACGAAACGTTTTCGCTTCGCAGAAGATGAATGATCCCGCCACCCAGCGGCAGACACGGCTCGCACCGTTCCAAAGATTGGCGATCAGGTTGGCGCGTGGATATTTCCCATCCAGTCGCACAATCGATCCGCCAGCGAGACATCGCCCGGATTCAATCTGCGCGGCGACGTCATCGAACAGTTCCGGACTCGGATGCGAATCGGCATCCACGAAAATCAACCAGTCGCCACTCGCCGCTTCAGCACCGCGATTGCGCGCGCGACCGATCTGGTTGACCGGTTCGAACACCACCTTCGCCCCGGCGGCTTCCGCGATCTCGGCGGTTCGGTCGGTGGAGTTGTTGTTGCAGACAATCAGTTCCGTTTCCCAATTCCGTTGTTGAAACGGACCGAACGCGGCCTGAATGCGCCGAAGCGTTTCGCCAATCAACCGTTCTTCATTGAACGCTGGAATCACTATTGAAATCCGCACCCGCCTTCACTGGTCTGAGTTCAATCCGATGTCAAGCCGCGGTGAGCAGCGGGATCAAATGTACTCTCCCGGAGGATGAACCACCGCACTCCACTCTCATTAGCACCGCGCTGAAGCACGGTGTTAATGAGAATTCCCTTTCGCCCGAATGAACCTGCTTTCTGTTCCGCCAGCCTGCTCCGCCGAGCTTGTCTTGCCCCGAACACTCCCGCAAAGTGGTCATCGCTTATGAAAGCCACGCTGTTGTTCGCCCTGCTCATCGCCGGCCAGGGTTTCGCCACAGAAATCGCCGCAACGAACACCAACCGCTCCGCTTTCGAACTCGTCCGCCAGCTGAATGACGCGTTCGTGCAGGTCGCCGAAACTGTTTCGCCGTCCGTCGTCGTCATCACGGTCACCATCAAATCCAGCGTCTTCACCGAACCTTCCGAAAGCGACGGCCCCGAACAGCGAAAGCATTACGAACGTTATCATCGCGAATACGACGATGAACCGCACAAAGGCAAAGGGTCCGGAGTCATCATCCGAAAAAACGGTTTCATCCTCACCAACCGCCACGTCATAGAAGATGCAGAAACAATCCAGGTTCGCCTGCTGGATGGTCGGACGTTTCAGGCGAAGGTTCACGGAGTCGATGCGGCCTCCGACGTCGCCGTTCTCAAAATCGACGCGGACGACCTTCCCGTGGCAAAGCTCGGCGATTCATCCCGTGTGCGCGTCGGCGAATTTGCGATCGCGATCGGCGCACCGTTCAGCCTCGATTACACGGTCACGTTCGGTCACATCAGCGCCAAAAGCCGCGGGAACGTCATTCCAATGTTCATGGGAGGACAGACCATGGACCAGGACTTCATCCAGACCGACGCCAGCATCAACACTGGAAACAGCGGCGGCCCTTTGGTGAACATTGACGGCGAAGTGATCGGGATCAACACGCTCATCCGGGGCATGAACAGCGGGATCGGATTTGCGATTCCGATCAACCTTGCCCGTCAGATTGGAGATGCCCTGATTGAGACCGGCCGGTTCGTGCGTCCGACGCTTGGAATTGAAATCCGCGCGCTTACCGACGAGCCGGAACTTCAGCAGAAAATCTCCGAACCAAAAACCGGCATAGTGGTTCGTGGCATCGTACCGGGCAGCCCCGCCGCCAGATCGGATCTCCGCACCAACGACATTATTGTTGCCGTGGATGGGGTGGCTGTGAACACGCCGCAGCAGCTTCGGAATGAAGTTCGGAGCAAGACCATTGGCCGGCCGTTGAAACTCGATCTGTTCCGGGATGGAAAACGGCTGTCAGTGGAGGCAATTCCCGAGGAACCGGCACAGGCCGCCTTCATTAACGACTCCCCATCGAACCACAATACGAATCAGCCATCGACGCGGTAGAATCTCTTTCCACGGATTCACAGAGCATGCGCAAACATGGACAAAAGATTTTAATTCCTCCGCGTTCGGCATGCGGCTATTCTCGGCCACAGTTCTGAAGAACGTACTGTTGGAGCGCAGAACCTAACTATGTCGTGGATTGATCAGATGCATTCCGCCAACTGGCAACAGGCTGGCGTTCTCTGTTCGTTCGCCTATCTGCTCGGCTGTTTCACTTCCGGCTACTACATCACCCGCTGGCTCTCCGGCAAAGACATCCGCCAGATTGGCAGTGGCAACGTCGGGGCACGCAACGTCGGCCGCGTTCTCGGCAGGAAAGGTTTCCTTCTCACAGTCGTCTGCGACGTTTTGAAAGGTGTGTTGACCGTCTGCATCGCGCGCCATTTCACGAATGACGAACGTCTCGTCCTGCTTGCGATGATGGCTGTGGTGGCAGGGCATGTCTGGCCGGTTCAACTCCGGTTTCAAGGCGGCAAAGGAATGGCAACGTCGCTCGGCTCGCTTTTGGTGTTCGACCTTCATCTGGCGTTGACCTTTGCCGTGCTGTTCCTGTGCCTGACGGCAATTTTCCGCCGGACCGTGCTGCCGGGACTCATCGCACTGGCATGTCTGCCCGTCGCAGAATTCTGGTTCAATCATGTACCCGCCAGAGTTGTGTTGTTGTCCTTCTGGGCGGGATTGGTAATCCTCGCGCACCGCAAAAATTTTGTTGAAGAATTCGCGCTGCTGGCAGCACGCCGGCCTGCGCCGCAGACAGAGGAAAGGCCCTTATGAGTTCACGGCAACCACTCGTGTTCAAGTTCGCTTCCGAAGACTGGGAATTCGAACAGATCCACCGCCTGAACTACAAAACCTTCGCCGAGGAAATCCCCCAGCACGAGCGATCGCCGTCGCATCGGCTTGTGGACAAGTTCCACGCGGAGAATACCTATCTCATCTGTCTGTGCGGAAAAAAACTGGTGGGCATGCTTGCCGCCCGCGGCAACCGGCCGTTCTCGCTCGATCAAAAACTCGAGAATCTCGACTCCTACCTTCCACCCGGTCGGCGCGTCTGTGAAATCCGCCTGCTCGCGATCGAAAAACAGTTCCGCGGCGCGCAGGTGTTGCAGGGCATTCTCGCTTTGCTCTGGCAGCACGGCATCGAAAAGGGATACGACCTCGCGGTCATCTCTGGGACAACCCGCCAGTTCAGACTGTATCAGCATCTTGGCTTTGTCCCCTTCGGCCCCGTCGTCGGCACCGGCGACGCGCAGTTCCAGCCGATGTATGTAACGCTCGAAACGTTCGAATCGACCGCGCGCGAATTTCTCCGCTCCTCACCTTCACGCGCCTTCCAGCCGAGCGCGGTGAACTTCCTTCCGGGCCCGGTCGCAGTCCGACGCGAAGTCCGTCGTGCATTCGAACAGGCGCCGGAATCCCATCGTTCCGACGCGTTCATGAAGGATTTCGGATTCACCACACAAGTTCTCTCCGATCTCGTCAAAGCGAAGAACGTCCAGCTCCTTCTCGGCTCGGGCACACTTGCGAACGACGCCATCGCAGCGCAGCTGTCGCTCGAATCTGCGCCAGGACTCATCATTGCCAATGGCGAGTTCGGACATCGACTCATCGACCAGGCCCGGCGTTTTCAATTGAAGTTCCGCACGATCGAATTCGACTGGGGCAAACCGTTCGATTTCGGCGCCATTCGCAAAGCCCTGGAAAGCTCACCGCGGCCCGGCTGGCTCTGGTGTGTTCATTGCGAAACTTCGACCAGCGTGCTGAATGACATCGATCTGCTGAAAGCTCTCTGCGCTGAATTCGGAGTGAAGCTTTGCCTCGATTGCATCAGCAGCATCGGAACGATTCCTGTCGATCTCACCGGCGTTTATCTGGCCTCCTGCTCCAGCGGGAAAGGGCTGCGATCTTATCCCGGCGTTTCGATGGTGTTTCATCATCACGACATCCAGCCACAACCAGACCGGCTCCCGCGCTACCTGGACCTTGGATATTACGCGCAGCAGCAAGGCGTGCCGTTCACCTTCTCATCGAACCTGCTTCACGCCCTGCACGCCGCCGTCCGACATGCCGATTGGGAAAACCGCTTCACCACTATCCGCACCCTCTCCGCACAACTGCGCGCGCGGCTTGTGGAAATGGGATTCAAACTGGTTGGATCGGAGACCGTCACATCTCCTGCCGTGCTGACAATCGCGCTGCCGTCAGAAATGAATTCCGTGAAGATCGCGGAATCATTGCAGGAATCGGGCTATCTGCTGAGCTACAACAGCGAATATCTCCGCGCAAAGAACTGGATTCAGATCTGTCTCATGGGCGAATGCGCTCCTGACAAGGCCGTCGCCATGCTGAACGCCCTCAACCGTGTCTGCTTCAAACGCGTGCCGGAAGAAGCGGTGAAAAGCTAAAGCGCTCAACAACACGACCGGGCCAAACACACCAGCGCATCACTCGTCACGCCTCACGCCTCACTTCCCACTCTTCATTTCCCACCCAGCCGCGACCAGCGCCTTGTAGCCTCCAATCAGCGACAAAACATTTTTATAACCCATCTTCTGGGCAGCGTCGGCTGTGAGCGCAGAACGAAATCCGCCGCCGCAATACATGATGATCTCGGCGTTCTTGTCGGGAAATCGTTTCTCCAGATCGCGCTCGAAAATCCCCTTCCCCAAGTGAATCGCCTGCGCGGCGTGACCTTCGTTCCATTCGTGATCCTCCCGCACATCGATCAGAATCGCGCCGGGATTTTCCGCGAGCCGGGCTTTCGCCTGGTCCACGGTGACTTCGGTGATGCGTGTTTTCGCTTCATTGACGAGCTTGAGAAATCCGGGTGAATGATCCATGGCGGCCAAGTTAGTTCGCGGCAAAACGCGGTCAAAGGAATTTCTTGCTGCGGATATTGACGCCCCGAAAACATGCGCCGGCTGCATGCAACCAAAACAGCGCGCCGCCAGAACATTGACAACAGCGGGACGACACTCTATTCGAGCGAAGACATTTCAACACAAGGACAACCATGATTTCCAAATCCAACCGTAATGCGATCCCCGCCGTCTGCGGGCTTGCCCTGCTGGCCGCCGCGGCGCACGCCGAAAATCACCGCGGATTTTACGCGACTGCTGACCTCGGCATCGCGTGGACTCCCGATGTCGAGCTGAAGGAATATTTCGGTCCCGTCGCACCCGGCACGGAGCTGAAGTTTGACCCGGGCGTGCGCTTCGGAGCTGCCGGTGGTTATCGTTTTTGCGACTGGTTTTCAGCGGAAATCCAAACCGGCGTCATGTCTTCATCCATACGCAGCATCAGCGGCGCGGACGATGTCGATGCCGTGTTCTCCAACATTCCCCTGCTGGCAAACGTCCGATTCGAATTTCCTTCGAAGTATCCGATCACGCCTTACATCGGCGTGGGAGCGGGGTTGTCGATTTCAGCGATCTCCATCGATGAAATCGACCTGGATGGCACGGAGGTGGAAGGCAGCGACGCAACTGCAGTATTTGCGTGTCAGGGATTCGCGGGACTGCGTTACGATCTGAACGATCGCATGTCGCTTGGACTTGAATACCGCTACTTCCGCACGACCGATCCTTCCTGGGATGGCGATGACCTGCCGGGCGAATTACGCTTTAGTGAAGTCGAGACGCACGCCGTCAGCTTCGTCTTCCAATATCGCTTCTGACGAATCGAGGCAGCGAACCCTCTGGAAAAAATTCAGCCGGGGAATATTCCCCGGCTGAACAACATTGAATGGAAGCGAAGCGAATCAGGAACCTTTTTCCAGTTTCGCAAGGAACTCATCGTTGGTTTTGAACTTCTTCAACGCAGCGGTGAGTGTTTCCATCGCTTCAACCGGATTCAGATCAACCATCGTGCGGCGCAGCTTGCGGATCGCGTCGATCTGCTTCGGCGGGAAAAGTTTTTCTTCCTTGCGGGTGCCACTCTTCGGGATGTCGATGGCCGGGAACAGGCGGCGATCTGAAAGTTTCCGATCGAGCACCAGCTCCATGTTGCCGGTGCCTTTGAACTCCTGGAAGATGAGTTCATCCATGCGCGATCCAGTATCGACCAGCGCGGTCGCGAGAATGGTCAACGAGCCGCCATGCTCAATCTTTCGGGCCGAAGCGAACATCTTTCGCGGAATTTCAAGCGCGCGAGCATCAACACCGCCGGTCATCGTCCGCCCGCTGCCGCCATGCACGCTGTTGTAAGCGCGCGCAACACGGGTCAGCGAGTCCATCAGAACGAAAACATCCTTGCCCGATTCCACCATGCGCCGGCAGCGCTCGATCATGAAGCGCGAGAGACGGACATGAGTTTCGAGATCCTGATCGTTGGAGGATGCTACGACCTCGGCTTTAACCGAGCGTTGGAAATCGGTGACTTCTTCCGGCCGCTCGTCAATCAGCAGCACCAGCACATGAACCTCGGGATGATTCTCGGTCACCGCATTGGCGATCTGCTTGAGCACTGTGGTTTTTCCGGTGCGAGGCGGCGCAACGATCAGGCCGCGAGTCCCCTTGCCCACCGGCGTGACGAGATCAATCACACGGGTCTCGATCAGGTCCGGGCTGGTTTCGAGACGGAATTTTTCGATCGGATCGATCGTGGTGAGATTTTCGAAACGGACAGCCTTGGTGTATTCCTCAAACGGCATGTCGTTGACACGGTCCACTGACTTGAGCTGCGGACTGGTGCCGCGATGCGGCGGCTGTGTCGGGCCAACCACGTGGCTGCCTTCGCGAAGGAAGTTCCGCTTGATGGTGTCGGGCGTGACGAAGATGTCCGATGGCTTCGGGTGAAAATGATTTTGTGCGGTGCGGAGAAATCCGAAACCCTTTTCGGAGATTTCCAGATAACCGGAACCGATCTCCTGTCCGTTATTGTTGTCAGTGCTCATACTACGTTTTAAGGCTGTCAAAGGCTTCGAGAATAACCCCGAAAACTTGTTGAACTTTGAATTGTTGGAAGCTGCTGCGCGGGCTTCGAATCAGGATCAACCTCGCCGCACGCTGCTATCGGACCTTCGACACGCTACTACTTACGGCCAAACCATCCCCCACGCAACTAGTATTTTGAAAAGTCCGTGCAGCAGTCGTTGCGAGCTGCTGCACGGATGAAATCCCGTGGATCAACCTCCAACTTCAGCGCGCGCTTCGGCCGCGAGCGGCGTGCTGAGATAACGCTCACCAGTCGAGCAGGCGACCGTCACAATGGTCTTGCCCTTGTTCTCAGGACGCTTGGCGAGTTCGATCGCTGCCCAGAGGTTTGCGCCGGACGAAATGCCTGCCAGAATGCCCTCTTCCTTGGCGAGACGCCGTGCCATGGCAAAGGCGTCGTCGTTGGAAACCTGGATGCATTCCACGATCTGCGGATTGCCCTTCGAATCCTTCAAATGCAGGTTCTTCGGAATGAAGCCGGCGCCGGTTCCCTGAATCTTGTGAGGACCGGGCTTCAGCGGCTGACCGGAAAGCGTCTGCGAAATCACAGGCGAATCCTTCGGTTCGACCGCCACGGCCTGGAATGATGCTTTGCGCGGTTTGATGACTTCGACGCAGCCGGTGATCGTTCCGCCGGTTCCGACTGCCGAAACGAGAATGTCCACCTGGCCGTTGGTGTCTTCCCAGATTTCCTCGGCCGTGGTCTTCATGTGAACAGCCGGGTTTGCGGGATTTTCGAACTGCTGCGGGATCCAGGAGTTCGGCGTTTCCTTCGCCAGCTGTTCCGCCTTGGCAATGGCACCCTTCATTCCTTCAGTTCCCGGAGTGAGGACCAGTTTCGCTCCGAGCATTGCGAGCAGGGTGCGGCGCTCAAGCGACATTGTTTCCGGCATGGTGAGGATCAACTTGTAACCCTTGGCGGCCGCCACGAAAGCGAGCGCGATGCCGGTGTTGCCGCTGGTCGGCTCGATGATCACGGTGTCCTTTTTAAGAACGCCGCGCTGTTCCGCGTCCTCAATCATGGCCATGCCAATACGATCTTTGACGCTGCCAAGGGGATTGAAGAACTCGCATTTCACGAGAATGGTGGCCGGCAGGCCCTCGGTGATCCGATTCAAACGGACAAGAGGAGTGTGTCCGACAGTTTCGACGATGTTATTATAGATGCGTCCCATAACGATTTCGGATTGAGAGTTAATCTGAGTGATTGAATCGCATTGTCACCAAACATCCCTCAGCGGCAAGCCTTTTTGATTTACGGTTCTCTCAGTTCCATCGATAGGAACGCATCCAGAGCCCGAGAGATCTCGATCGTTTCTTTATAAAGCGTGCGCCGTTTTAACGAGCGCATGACTTTTGGAAAGCCCGGTTCCGGGACGCCGGATGTCCTGTTCGTGTACGAGTTGGGATCGCATAACGGCAGCATCGGTCGCGACATCTTCGCAACTACGGGAGAAAATTTCAGAGCGAGGCGCGCGCGTGTTGAGGGCATGCTTCATGCACCACATCCAACAGGAACCCACCAACAAACACCGCCAAATGCAAGCGAACGTCCGCGCAGAAGATGAAACGATTTAAAAATGTCTGGTTCTCGGTTGATACTCACACGGGTTCAAAAATTCTCCTGTATCAGAGTCTCGGTTTCCTCGCGATTATCCTTCTCTCCTGGCTGGACGAATCCCTTGGGCTTTCGCGGCTCATCTTCGGCAACAATCCCATCTTTCCGGAATTTCGCGCCTCGGCCCTTGCGATGTTGTTCGTATTCGCCGTCTGGCTTCTCGTCACCGCCTCGACCCGGCGAATGCTCGAACGCGTCAAATATCTCGAAGGCTTTCTGAAAGTCTGCGCCTGGTGCCGTCGCATCGATCACAAAGGACGCTGGATGCCTCTCGAGGAATTCCTTCAGGAAGGCTTCGATACTCCGACCTCGCACGGCATCTGCAAAGATTGCCTGCAAATTCAGAAGCAGGCGGTCGATCGCGCGAAGCTCGCTCGGAAAGAAGGCACGGGTGCGGAAGCTTCCCAGCCCGCCGGCAATTGACCTTCCGCCAAATTCACATTCCTCCCCCGCACGCATCGTTGAACTGACGCACGTCCCCCGAGCGTTGAGACGTTCAGCGTTTCTTCGTTCTTCGTCGTTCGTTCTTCGTTCGGAAATCACCCCAATTGAAGCGCCACACTTCCGGCATGAGTTTCCGACAGAAGCTCGCGTCGTTGACGCAGCATCTGAAGAAAAAGGAAACGACATATGAAACAGAATCCAATTTTCCGAATCCTGTTGCTCGCCGGATCAGTGGCATTGCTGGCAAATGGCACCGGCTGCTCGAATCTGCCAGGAACAGACAAACAACAGGGTGCCGTTATTGGCGGCCTCGGCGGTGCCGCAGCGGGCGCAGCCATTGGCGGTGAAAACAACCGGTTGCTCGGTGCCATCATCGGAGGCGCTCTCGGTGCGGGCGGTGGTTATGTGGTCGGCGCCAACGCGGATCGAATCACCGGGAACGATCGCAGCGGAGCGGAAACAGCAACTCAACAGGCCAAAAGCCGGCCCGCGACGGCTGAAGAGGCGCGCAACGCCACCACCGCCGATCTCAACAGCGACGGGTTCATCACGCTCGACGAAGTTGTCGCGCTCAACAAAGCCGGATATTCCGATCAGGAAATCCTCAATCGTCTTCAAGCCACAGGACAGGTTTTCGAGCTGACTTCGGAGCAGCAGGAATTCCTCAGAACCGAAGGTGTGAGCGCGACGGTCGTAAATCAGATGGCAGAACTTAACCGTGAAACGCGCGAACGATTGAACTCACGTTCCAGCGACGTCATCGGCACGCAGCCATAAATCCAAACGTTTCATGAGAGAAGTCAGATCCCAGGACTGGCCGCGCTTTTGCGAAGCGGTGAACCGGAACGAACGAGGCGGAAGGCTTCACGTTCACAAGGTGGAACTCAATGGCGCGAAAATCGAGGTCGCGAAGAACGCCGCCTTCGACGCCATTGAGTTCGGGCGCCGCGACGATTGTAATGATCGAATCGCGATCCGGATGATGGGCGAGAAAAGCACCGAACACGAAATTCTCGAACCGATTCGAATTCAACTGGCTGAAACCGAGAACGGCGCCGCGTTTCAGTCTGTCGTTGTGGAAGCCGAGGATGGAACCACGATTCTGACCTTTCATCCCACACTGCGCCGGGAATGGCTTTCGGAGATTCAACTTACGGAATGACTGGGTTGTTTCTGGAGTTCCAACGCGGGATTTCACCGTGTTGAGGACGTTCCCGCGCGGCCTAGATTTCATGATCGATTGTCAGTTCAGCAAACAAACAAAGGACTCAGTATGAAAAAATTCATCTTGTTAATGGGAACAGCATTGCTCGTCGCGGGGTGCAATCAGGGCGGCACCGGGGACGACTACAACTCCGGCACAGGTGTCGGTACCGACACAAGCGCCAGCACCAACTATAACTCGGGCACCACGGGCCAGGGCGGATCCAGCTCTCCGGGAGGCGCAACGAGCGGAAGCAGCGACACCGGTGGCAGCATGGGTGGAACCAGCGATTCAAGCTCAGGCTCGACCGGAACGGGAGCCGGCGGCGGAGCGGGCGCAACTGGAAGCGACAGCAGCAGCACTGGAACGGGTGGCGGTTCTACCACTCCATAACGGTCGAACGTCCAAACTGTGAAGCCCGCCAACTTTTCGGATGGCGGGCTTTGCAATGCGATGTGACGTCAGGTTATTGCGCGACTGACGCTACATCTCTGACAATTTCAGAACTCGCGCTCTGGACCACAGGCGCCTTGTAACGCCGGCCTTCGACCAAAGTCACTGCCTCGCCCGACGCATCCTTGAAACGAACCGGGAGGCTGACGCGCTGGCGTCCGTTAAGCGTCTTGAAAACGCAGAAGTGCAGATGCGGTCCGCTTGAGAATCCAGTGTTGCCGGACAACGCGATCAGCTCCCCTGCCCGGACCATTTCACCAGGCTTCACCTTCGCGCCATTTTTCATCAGGTGACAATAATGCCCGAGTGTTCCGTCCTCGTGCCGGATCAGCACGTAATTGTTGTAACGATCGAACTTGATTCCATTCCCGCCGCGATCTGAATCGTCCTTCACCTTGACAACCAATCCACCTCTTGCAGCGTAAACCGGCGTGCCCTCCGGCATCTTCCAGTCAATCGCATATTCATTCGAACCGGTGTGACTGAAGCTGCCGCCAAAAGCCTGCGTAACTTTGAACGAACTGCCGGGTGCATACGGCAGCGAATACAGATAATCATCCGGCACCGCGACCGAACTGCCCATCTTGTAATAGTTGGTGTAGGAAAACTCCCATCGTTCAGCTTCATTTTCCGGCGAAAGAACGAACGCCTCGGTTTCCCCCGGAGCAAATGTGGCGGTGTGCGGGAAGCTCACGTCCGACTTCAGGTTCTTCACACTGAAATCGAAAGTCATCGTGATCTCGGAACGCTCAAGATTCTGAACGTAAACTCGCGTCACGTTGCCGTCGCGCCGGGTGGAAACGCGAACGTTGGTGGTGTCGGACGAGATGGCGCCCTTCCCTTCGGGATGCTTCATGCGCCAGAGCGCGCCGGCGAACATTCCGATTCCGGTGACGAGGACAACTTGCAGTGCTAACAAGGCGGTTCGAGTGGAGAACAATTTTCTGGTCATGTTTGTGTCAAAAAAATCTGTGCATCAGGCAGCCATCGGGATCGAACGGGCTTTGCCGGCCGGCACCAGCGGCGCAGTGCGCGGAAGCGGTTCGCCGAAATCGGGGAAGCCATCGCTGCTCCAGACAAATCGCTTGGCGTGAACGTCGCGATCCTCCCAGCCCGGCGTCTGCGTGGATTTGGAGTGATAAATGATCCAGTCCTCGGTCTGGCAGAGTGACTTGACGAACGAACAATGCCCGACGCCCCAGACCTGGTCGGTCTTCTGAAAAACGGGGCCGTGCTTGATCCACTTGGCAGGGTTCAACACGTCCTGAGTGTTGTTGTGCAGCATTCCGAGGCAGTAATCCGAAGTCCAGCTGCCGCTTGCGGAATAAACGATGAAGATGTCGCCGTTGCGCTTCAGAATCTGCGGCCCTTCGCAGATCGGCATCGCCACCTTCTCCCACGGCTGCGTCGGAGCGGCAATCATCACGCGCGGACCGGAAACTGTCAGGGGATCGCGCATCGGCGCGATGTAAAGATTCTGCAAACCATCCTTCTTGCCGGGCCATCCGGACCAGACGAGATAACGGCTGCTGTCGTCCAGCGTCAGAACCGTTCCATCGATCGCCCAGCCGCCGGTCTGAAGTTGTCCGCGGCAACGATAGCTTCCAAGCGGATTGCTTCCTTCACCTTCCAGAACCCACATGCGATGGTTTTCATTCCGGCCATCGTCGGCGGCGAAATAGATGTACCAACGCCCGTCGAT
The DNA here is from genome assembly GCA_937890005.1 of uncultured Verrucomicrobia subdivision 3 bacterium. Lineage (GTDB taxonomy): Bacteria > Verrucomicrobiota > Verrucomicrobiia > Limisphaerales > DASXHY01 > DASXHY01. The sequence goes on from CALBZA010000018.1 coordinate 98,869, forward strand.
CAGGTGCAGTTCCGGGGCCCAGACATTGTCGGAGTTGCCACCCCGTCGCGGAGCCGTCCAGACGCAAACGCCTGCGTCGGCGCCGATGGCCGCTATGGTGCGCGAACGGCGGATCCAGATCTGACGTTTGTTCCGGCTCTCACAGTAATAGTAAAACCCGCCGTGATAGATCATCCACGGGTCGGCCGAATGCGGTGGCAGTATCGGATTGATAACTTTGCTCGATTGCGTTGTTGTCGTCTTCGAAACGTCTCGCCCTGTGGCGCACGCTTCGGGCAACAGCATTCCTCAACCCGAAATCCGCATGAATCGGCACCGCGCTGAAACGCATGTCATCCTTTGTCTGACAGGTAAGTAGAGGCTTGCTGACAGGCTGGGAACGCCCTGAAGACCGCGGGTCATCCTTGATATTCCTTTGCCAAAGTCGCAAGCAGTGACAGTGCGGTTTTAGAAGATTACCTTCAAATCAGATGGAACAGCCCGGAGGGAAATCAAACCGCAGAGATCAGCCGTGTTGCCGAGCAATCATGTGTGTAAAACCTGCTCGGGCGTTGCGCGAGGACGAGAAGGCAGGACAGCTCGAAGCAACAAACCCACAATAGCTGCCGCGAGTGCACAGCCAGCTCCACTTCCCCAGGTCCACACGAAATTGTGAATCGCTCCCGCCGCGTTGCCGGCCACGTCGTCGCCAAAGTCCACGCGACTGGACACGCCGGAAAGCCGGATGAATACCGCCAACACAGAGCCGACGCGCAGCGACCAGCGCATACCGCGCCACTCACGCGTCCGAATGAAAAGGCTGAGAAGAAACGGCAGGTGGATCGGCAAATAAAAGAACGCAAGCAACGGAACAGCCAGTAACAGCGTGGGCATGGCAATGACTGCGATGGCGACGATGAAGAGGACACCAATTACCAGAATCCAGCGGTCTCGCCGCGAAAGAGTCGGCGCAGCTGACGCGGACTCCGCCGTCAAGAATTCAGAACCGCACGCCCGACAAGCAGCGTCCGCTTCTTCGTTCTCCCGTCCGCAGTAAGTGCAACTCTTCATACGGATCAACTCGGATCGAAACTAAACCGCAGAGGTCGCAGAGCACGCAGAGATGATTTCCCCGGCGCAGACAAATGCTCTGCCGAGCTCAATCGCCCCAGCTCTCATCAAGAATAGCCTGGTCTTTGATGGTAAAATCTACGCCCAAATCTCCCCACATCGCTCCGCCCGACCAGGAAACAGTGAACGACCTCTCCGCAGCAAACTCCTCCAAACTGATGGAGCAAGTCTCTTCATCATCCAGCTTGCAGCCGTCTCCCCACTCAACCAATCTCTTCGCTATTCGCTCGCGCATCTCTGGTCTGAGCGATTCAACAGTGCTCACGATGGAATCGAGCTCGGCCTTCGTCGGCAACGAGAGTGTCGGCGTGAACGAACAAAACTCGATGCCGCGATAGGTAAAATCCCACCACTCGTGGTCGCGATGGAACGTGAACTCAATGCCCTCAAAATTGATCTTCGGGTTTGGTTTCGGCGTTTTGGAAAAAATGCCCATATTGAATCATCAATGAAATGAATGAGCGACAGCTGACGGCAGCTCACTCGCGACCGTAACCGTGGTGGCTTGCAATCCTTCACCGTCGAAATGCAAACGCATGGCGGCTGTTCGTTCCCATCCGATTGATTGGATACTTTGTTTCATTGGAAAGAACAGGAGATTGGCTCAATACACAGCTCAGACGAAACGTCTGCAATCCTGCCCGTCTCCGGTTCAAAACAGAATGTGGCAAACAGCTTGACCGATCCCTCTTCTATCGGAACGCCTACGAGGATTCGCTCCGCAGGTCTGTCCTTTTTGTGGTAATGAATCGATCTTGTCGCGTCATACTTGCCAACGACTGGGGCCAAAGAACCATCGGGAAGCTCGATCACCTCTTGATCACAGAGAGCGGTCAAAGCTCTGCTGGTCAGCCCCGGGAGGTCCAGATGGAAAGCCTGCCTCTCATACTGGCGCTGCGTGGCGAATCCGAGTGTGAATAGCAAAGCTGCGAAAATCGTGAATTTCATTTGACCCGAACCTTACCAGGGCAATTGGACAAAAAATGTCTCCAATAATGCATCTGCCTCCTGTTTTGTTGGCGAAGGCTTACCCGACCTCGGGGGTGACATCATGGTGATGATGTTTGATTTGGTGAGTGTTCCTTCATCAAGCCTTTGTGAGATGAATGCGCGGAACTCGGGACTGGACTCGTATAACTGAGAAAGCTCACTCACGTGCCGGCCGACGCCAATTGCACAGCCACCCCAAACCGTGCCGAAGAACTGATACGGGGAGCCTTGTGCGAACGCCCACTCGTGGGTATGGCCTGCCGGAAAAAAATCGTGCTGAATACGAGTCTCGGAAACCTGCTCCCATTGAGGGGTCAGCGGAATAGAAAACCCGCTCCACGAACCAAGACGCCACTGGAATACATTCTTCAGAGCCCAATAACTCTGACAACGATATGAATCCCGCTCCTTGTAATGGAGCAGCAATGCAGCAGTGGCAATAATTCCTCCAATGGCGATAAACCAATGTTTATGGGCTTTCGCGGTCATACAACCAAACGATCACCGATCACTGCCGCAAACAGGTTCTGGCTGCCAGTCCAAAGCTCTCGAAACCAACAGTGTCGAAACTGCAGCGCCGCGCAACGATGCATGACCCGAATCATTCATTACGCAGGCTTTTTCGTCCACAGGGAAGTTGATTGAGGACGTTCAACAGAAAAAGAATCTTTCCCATCCACACTCAAAATGCCGTCGCGGGCAGAATTCTGCGCACTCGACATCGCAGCTGATGGATCTGCTCGGAAGCGAAATTGAACCGCAGGTCGCCAGAGGCCGCAGAGTAAAGGTGGGAGGGATGAGTTTAAATCGTCCAAAGGCCACTGCCTGATGCCCCGTGCCTAAAGCCTATCGCCTGATAAAATTTTCATTGGTCACAAAGCATCGAGCACATTGGGACTGGATCGAATATTGGCAAAGCGGCACCTTTGCCCTATCGGAAAGATGAGGTGAAATCCGCGCGTGAAGTTTGCGGCGGTTGGAAAATTCCCACTTTCTGTGCACATCCGCGCCCATCTGTGGCTCAACGTGCCTTCGAATGCTTCAGTTCCCCGACGACGCGTGAGCCTTCCCATGTTGTCTCTGACGTGTCAGCGATACAGAGAAAAGCTGCGACATGTCGCATTACTCCAGGACGAAACAGCCCCCCCCTTCGCAAGTTGTTGTGGCAATAGAAGGACTGGAAAATCCCTGATCCTCCAACTTGAATCATTGCGATTCAGTTGAATTCCAGCCGCCGTTTGTCGCGTTCGATCTCCACCTGCTTGCGGATGATCTGAATCTTGGCTTTGATCAGCTCCCGATTCTCCTCGCCCTTGGCCAGAAGTTCCTTTTCCAATTCAGCAATGCGGCTCTCGTAGGCGGCCAGCCGTTCCTGCAAGGGCGCCTGGACTTTTTCGAGGCGCGCTTCCAGTTCGGCGACCTCCACCGCGGCCTTCTGATGCGCACTCAACAGTTCGGCACGTTGCTCAACCAAACGTCGCGTCATCTTGTCCGACATCCATCGCGCCAGTTGAGCGAGCAACCCTTCGCGAACGACCGCCTTGGCCTTCGCCGCCTGTTCCTCAGCCTGAAGCGCGCGCGCCTTCCAGGCGTGTTCGCTGGCCGAAACCGCCTGAGTCGGAACCGTGGCAACGGGCTCGACCGGCAGAGACGCAGGCACCATCGCCATCGGCGGCGGACGACGCGTCAAACGCCACACCATCATGATCAACAGCACTGCGGCAGCACCACCGATCACCCATGGCCAGGGCTTCGGCAGTATCTCCACCCTGGGCTGCTCCACATTCTTCACAATCGCGAGCGCGTTCTTCTCCTGAAGTTCATCGAGCGCCGCTTTGATTCGTGCATCGATCACCTGCCCCCGGCGCACGATCACGTCCCCGGAATTGTAGCGGCTCGCGATCGAAAGGTTTGCCGTCCGTTGTTCCCGCAGCTGCCGTGTCAGCTCCGCTTCCATCAGGCAATTGGGCTTGATGAAGGACGCGAGATATTTCGCCACGGAACGTTCTTCGGCGGGAAACCGATCCAGCAGATCGCTCTTGGCGCGTTGCGTCGCAATGAAGTTCGTTTTGCCGACATTGAATCCTCGTTCGGCAACCACTGTGGCCGTCGCCTCTTCATTGTCTGCCAGTGAAACCAGCCGGATGGTCGAACCGACCCAGATGTCCTTGGGACCGGTATCGGGACGGATATAGCCTCGCATCGGTTCGCGAAGCTTCGCCATCAACGGCGCCTTGTAAGCGTCGTCCGACTCGCCCTGCAACCAGATCCGCGCGAGCCTGAGCCCGACGGGAAAGAGAATGTTTTGCTTCTGAAACTGCGTGAGGAAACGCTGAAAGTCGTTGGAAGAAATTTCGTCGGGCGACAGTGTCCGTTTCCCAAACCGCACCTCCACGGCGTCGAGGAAGTTCGAGCGGGTGCGATCGAACGTCGTTTGAAATGCCGCCACACATTCGTTGGCTGCGTTGGGATAGTAGCGATAAACCACCGGCACCCGCTGCGCCTCCTTCTCCTTCAACTCGTCCGTGGCCTCGATATCCACAACCACGAGTGGAACCGGCGTGACAATGTCGCGATCTGCCTTATCTCCGATCCGATATTCTCGGCCTGAAACATCCCCCACGACGAAGATTGCCGAAACCAGGAGAATCGATACGGCGCGGGTTACCATAGAAATGATTTCTTCTCGTCGATCAGGAGGTCGCCTTCCCACAATGTCGCCCGCCAGGCCGTGATTTCACCGAAGCGTTTGAAATCATCTCCACGAATCGGCAGAGAGGTCCACCGGCTGAACACGCCCGGTTTGACCGCCGTCTCGAGAACAGCGCGGCTCGGGAGATTTCCCTGTGCGGTTCCGCGCAACTCCACTCGAAGCATCAACGGCGCGGTCTTCTTGCCGGTGACCTTCCACTGCACGTCAAACCGCACGCCCGAAATCAGATTCGTATTGTCGCGAAGGTAGGCTTGATAAGCGTCCCGGTTATAAAGGCTTGGCGCGAGGGTGTGCCTGCCCTCCTGATCCATGAAATGGGGCAGGATTTTCAGCACCTTTCCCTCCGCGGCCCCGGCGGTATCAACCGCTGCAAACGCGCAAAGGAACAGGATCAGCAGAATTGGCCGGCGCATGGGCTAGAAATACCTTCACGCTTCAATCGACTCAAACGATTTCTTCCCGCAATCCGAATTTGTCGAAGACCCCCGGGCGAACGCAGCTGCCAGAACGATCGAACGAAAGAAGCGGCCCACCAACGAGCCACCACGATCCGTCCTAAAGCCGGCTGCGACCGAACATCACCGAGACATACCGTGCCTGGGGAATCACAAATTTCTTCACTTCCACCGTGACATCGTGCGGCTTGAACCGGGTCAGGATCATGTCGGCCAGATTCGCCGCCAGTTTCTCGATCAATTTCCAGCTGCGCCCTTCGCCGAAGCGCAGGATTTCCTGCGACACCTCGAAGTAGTCGATCGTTTTTTCAATGCGATCGCTGAGAACTGCCGCGGTGAAATCGGTGGTCATATCCACGCTGATCAACAGCCGTTGCGGCTTGGACCGTTCCTCATCCGTGATTCCGACGTTATAAAAGACTTCCAGATCGACAATACTGATTCGCGACATTCTCTAGCTTCTCCTGTTCCTCGTTCGTTCCACGACAGCTTCCAACAGCACCCGTGTTGGTTGATTGATCGCCATCGCCAATGCTTCCCCGGGCCTCACCCAGCGAAATTCCCGCGCCTCTTCATTCAGACGAACCTCCGGCTCGCCGACGCAGCGGCAAGTGTAGTTCATGAGGATGAAATGCGCATCCCGGTAAAATTCTTTCGAATGAATGCAATCCTGCACCAGCACAAACTCGATCTCGTCCACTTCAAGCCCGGTTTCCTCGCGGAGCTCCCTCCGCAACGCGTCCACCGAAGGCTCGCCCCATTTTATTTTTCCACCGGGAATTCCCCAGAGATCCGACCACTTGTGCGTCCGCACCATCAACACCTCGTCCCGCGAATTGAAGATCAGCGCTCCCACCGTCGCAATCGGCGGATGACTCTCCTCGAATTTCTTCGGTTCGGGTTTCAATCGCATTTCGTTTCGTTCCAAAATCTCCCGCAGCTCGCCCAGATGCTCCACGATCAGGTCAGGTTTCGCGGAACGTAACTGTTCCAGGGTGTTGTAACCGGTGAGAACCGCGCAGGAATGCACGCCGCCGTGGCGCGCCGTTTCAATGTCGTGCTGCATGTCACCGACAAACAACGTTTCCTCCGCGTTCAACCCGAAGCGTTTCAAAATCTCGTGAATGATCTCCCGCTTGTCGCGCACGCCCACGAACGCCTCGTCCAGGTGCGGACGAAATCCAACTGCTTCGACCTGCACCGCGAAATGATCGGGATGAACGGAACTCAAAAGATAAGTCTTCAGATTCAGCGCCCGGCAGAATTCGAGAAACTCCCGCGCATGCGGCAGCGCACAAACCGATTCCTGCACGTGCTGAAACTTGTCGTGATACCAGACCTCAAGCTGCGCCAGCGGAATCTTCGGCGTGTGCTTGTCATAGAACAGGGTGAAGGGAAGACAGAACTCCGCGCGAAACTGATCCAGCGTCATCTCCTTGCATTGCGCCTGGGCCAGCACATGGTTCGTCGCCTTCCAAACCGCAGGCAGGTCATCCACAAGCGTCCCGGACCAGTCGAAGATGATGTTTCGAATCACGCCGGCAGTGTACCGGCGGAAGTTTCAACATCAACTCATCGCTTCCAACGCGCACCGATCACATGGAGCGCGGCTCTATCACAGACCAGCCGCAGCATGAGTTCTGAAGAAACATTAACCACGGATGAACTCAAATTCACACGGATGAAGATTGTTGATTCGAAATCTGGACTGAATCGTGAATTGTCGAACATCGATGTTCATCCGTGGTTTACGCACAACACACAGCACCGTGGTTTCCGTCTGGAACCGATCGAAATTTCCCGCCAAAGTGCGCGCGATGCTGATCGCATTCAACAAACCGTATGGCGTGCTCTCGCAGTTCACGCCCGACGGATCGCCCAATCGAACCCTCGCCGAGTTCGGTTTTCCCAAGGGCGTTTATGCGATCGGCCGGCTTGATGCCGATTCGGAAGGACTTCTCCTGTTGAGCGATGAAGCATCACTGAACCAGCGTCTGCTGCATCCGCGCAATGCCCACGAACGCGAATATTGGGTCGAAGTCGAACGCATTCCCGGGCCTTCCACCATCGAACAACTGTCCCGCGGCGTCGTGATCCAGGGCCGACGCACACTCCCCTGCTGCGCGCGCATCCTTGATCCGCAGCCGATGATGCCGCCGCGCAATCCGCCAATTCGCTTTCGAAAAAATGTTCCCACCTGCTGGATCGCACTCGAACTCATCGAGGGCAGGAACCGTCAGGTGCGCCGCATGACCGCCGCCGTCGGACATCCCACATTGCGCCTCGTTCGAACCCGGATCGGCGAGTTCACTCTCTCAGAGATCGAGCCCGGCAAATGGATTCAACTCTCCGCAGAACAACGCAAGCGCGTGCTTTCCTCCACATGAACGCAGTCCCCTCCTTTCTCAAGTCACAAGGCAGCGACGTCCTGCTCTCGGTGAAACTCCAGCCACGAGCTTCGAAGAATGAGATTGGAGAACCGCTGGGAGAGGAACTGCGAATCAAAGTCACCGCGCCACCTGTTGATGCCGCGGCGAACCAGGCATTGATTGAACTTCTCGCTGAAACCTTTGACTGTTCGAAAGGCCGCATCGAACTGATCCGCGGCCACACATCCCGCCACAAAACCCTTCGCCTCCACGGCTTCACCGTCGAACAAATCGCGCAACGTCTTCACAGCTGAGGCATTCCCTAGCCGAACCGTCATCGTTCCCCTCAAAACCTCACGCGAAGGACGCGAAGGGCGCGAAGTAATTCCTTCCTCTCACCGGTAAGGCAAAGCTGCCGCTTTGCTGACTATTCATTCTCCGCGCCAATCGGGAATAAACAACAGACCCATCCAATTCATTCGCAATATCGACCACGCCCAACAAAAACTTCGCTCCGCTTGTTTTTGTTGAAGTTTGGGCGGACCGGCAGGTCCGCCCTACCGACGTTTCACAAAATCTTGCGCGAAAGGCGTCGTGCGTAATCCCGCTTTTTCTCCGTCATTTCTCTGCGATCTCTGCGACCTCTGCGGCAAAAAATTCCGCTTCCTAGCTGATCCATTCGCTTCGGTTTCGAACCCGAAAAGAATTGTGTCCGCGACGGTGTTTCGAGGCAAAACCCCTTGACCCCCAAGTGCCCTATTCATAGTGTCGCGTCGTATGAGGAAAACCAGCCACACATATTATTCTTACCCGCTATGTATTTGAGAGATTTGAAGACGGTGAAGCCGCCAAACGAGTGGTCATTTCCTTATCTCCTGGGTTTGCAGCCCTGGCATTTGAATCTTCCTGCGCAGGACACAGTAGCATATTGGCCATTACTTGGTCGCAGTCAGGTAACCGACGTGATTGATGCAGACGATTGGGCCGCCAAAATTTCCCTTCAGTTTGATGTCGAAGAGCAGGCTGCGGACTGCTCAGAATTTTTTTCCGACCCACTGATGCCAGAGAGTCTGTTGCCGCTGACCCCGGTCCTTCTTGCTCGTCTTTGGTGTCCGATTCCCATGGCCATCGAGATTTTGGGTTCTCCGCTCCTGTGCAATTTGAGTCCTCGCGCTGCCGTCGCGATTTGGGAACGGCGCCCGGCTTCGGTACTCGTAGAAGACGGCCCACCAGACGTCGCCCACTTTCAGAGAGTTCTCAAGTCGTTGACCAGGGTTGAGACCTCAGCCTTGGACCGGCTGGTTCTCATCGCTTCCATAGGATGGAATTATGAATCGCGCCGGTTCACGCAGCATCAGCGAAGCCTCATGAAGAAGTGCGGATTTCTCCATGTAGAAAGGAGACCTGATCGTCGCCCCCCTGTTTGGTCATGAAATTTGTCGGCCGACCTCGCAATTGCGTCGCCGTTGGCAACCGACATCACGGCATAGGGTCTCTGATGCTTTTCGTTCTCACAAACTGCACAGTTATGAAAAAGCCCATTGTTAATCCAAGCATTGCTGCACTTCTTCTCGTTCTTGGAGGTTGCACAACCTACGACCGTGCCGACGGGATGCCGCCGCTGCGAATCAGCACGGGTACGCCGGAACGCATTGTTCTCAGGACGGACGGGGCGCCGGGGCAGAACTTCTCCGCCATTTTGACCGTCGATGGTTCGCGAAAAGGAATTTCCGCTGTCACGCCTGCAGAGTTTTCGCTGGACTGCGTTGTACTCGTTAACGAAGTGACACAAATGGACAGAGACGCCAGCTTCAGTTTTATTATCGAACGCAGCGACGGAACCAGCCGATATCACACTCCACCCGTGGGAAACTTTTCACGCTTTCGATATCATTCTCAAATCCTCGAAATCGTGGCCCGAGAGCGGGATGAATTCGGTGGGAAACGGCTGGAGCCGACAGCCGCTATTCGTTTCGGTTTCAATAGTTGCACACCGCTGTGACTGCCGTTGTGCGCCCTAACAATAGATTCATGAAGGTTGTCGTGGCGATCTTCGCTGGATTACTTCTGGCGTACATCGGTCTCGCTGGTTTGCGTTTCGCCTTCGGTCGAGAGAGGCATTTTCGCGAACAGGCAAAGCTCGGCCAACCGATCGTTCGGGCCATCGAAGACTTCCAGAAGGAAACCGGGAGTTATCCAACGTCCCTGGTTGAGCTTGTTCCGAAGCATTTATCTACCATTCCAGAGATTCCGGATCCGTCGCAGCACAAATACCACGGTTGGGAATATCGCTCGATCACGAATGGTGCAGCGATTACTTACAGCCTGAGGTACTACATGGGCAGAGGTGGCATCGAGTATGAGCCACCTCACTGGATCGGGAACAATGAGGGCACTCGAAAGATTATTCTGACAAATGAGTGAAACCTTGCGGTGCACAGCGAGAAGCAGAAAGGTCGGCTGGACCAACAATGTCTCCATTTTTCGTTTCTAGCCGAGATGGAAACTCCCCAGATCACCTCACGAAAAAAAGTGCTGTTTGTATGCGCGCAGAACAAAATTCGCAGCTATATCGCGGAGAAAATGTTTGCCGGTTCCATGCTCTACGACATGAAGTGCAGGTCGGAAGGTTTTCTTTGATGGAACCGGAGCTGATGTATCGCGGAGAAACAGCTCAATCATCCACCGACCATCCTCAATCAACTTTGTGTATGGACGTCGAGACCGGCGTAATGAATGATTCGTGCCATGCAAGGTTGGTTTTAAACTTTGGAGCACATGTGCCAGCAAACGGTCAGCGAGATTGTTGAGGATTGGATGGGACGTTCATCAGGACGAAGCAGCAATCCCACCCTATATGACGTTGTGCACGATAATCCAGAGATTGCGTGGGCAGCGATTTTGGAGATTTTGCAACGCGCTTCGACTGAGGACCAAAAAGCAGTGCTGGCCGCGGGACCGCTAGAAGATTTGCTGGCATTTCAAGGACCGGAGTTTATTGGTCGCGTCGAGTGCGAAACGACCCAGAATCCCCGCTTCCGGCATTTATTGGGAAGCATCCGGGAAAATCGGTTACTGCTGGAGATTTGGGAGCGCATTCAGGAGGTGCGGAAGAAGGTCGGTGACACGGGCTAAGCAGATACCATGTGGCTTATTCCAATAGTCTGTCTTGTGGCGCTTGCATTCGGTGCTGTTGTGCTCGGATTCGTTCCTCCTCCGAACGCCAGCACGTTGTTGCATATCCGGTCAGGATCGGTGCGCGCCACACGCGGGATTCTTCGGCCTTACGCCCGCGAACATGTTGCCGAAATATTATCCGAAGCCAACGTGACCAAAGGCTTCATCGCCATCACGACGGGTAATCGCGTGGTATTTTCGAGAGGCATTCCCTCGACGATTCACCAGCGGCTCAGGAACGTATTGCTCAATCAATCGTCATAAATGATTTCGGCTGATCTCCTTTCAGGTCATTGAACGGCATGAAACACTTCGCGCTTATTCTCGCAACGCTTTTCGGAGGGATCATATTGATTCCCGCAATTGCGATGGCGCTTTTCTTTTTCTTCTTCCTGCCCGTTTCAACTCCCCCGCAGCCAACATTTGGTTTTACAGGAAATTGGCGCACTACGGGTGTCTTCGGTTTCCAGGAGAAACCACTGCCACCTGCTGCAGATGTGTGGAAGGACTACAACGCGTGGACTTCCCAAACCAATTTCCACGGCTCACGACTGTATCTGGCGCGTTTGGGCGGAGCCGGTCGGCAATCTGGTTTTCGTACCTGGGTCAGTTCCGGGGATACCCCGATGGGTGCGCAGCGTTACACGAATGTCGAATTCATCTACACGGATCCCACGAACGGGACCTACGTTTTCACCTGGAGCCTTCGCGGCGAGCACGATACAGCTTTCCTGCGATTCGATGACACATTCAGACTTTACCAGCTTCAGCCCTATGGCACACCCGATGAGACGCCTCCCAAACTATGTATCGTTGGCATTGAGGGAATTCGTCCGGAGCAATATGTCGGGCCGTAGTTTTATCAGGCGATAGGCTTTAGGCGTTGGGCATGAGGCAGTGGCCACTGGACAAAGTCAGCAACCTCCGGCAGAGCCGGAGGCTTGAAAGAGGGTGAACCGCTCAAAGCGGATTAGCAGGTTGTTGAAAAACTCAGCGCGGGTTTGAACAGATCGAATTGAGTGGGG
>CALBZA010000019.1 GCA_937890005.1 uncultured Verrucomicrobia subdivision 3 bacterium
ACCTCGCCACGCAGGCGAGCACGAACTGCGACGTCTTTCTTTCCATCGGCACGTCAACGGTTGTGTATCCCGCGGCGTCGCTCCCATTCGAAGCGCTGCGCAGCGGTGCGATTGTGGTGGAGATCAATCCGCAATCGACGTCGCTTACGTCTCATGCGCATTACGTTCTTCAAGGCAAGGCGGGTGAAATGGTTCCGTTGCTTCTGGCGGCCCTTTGAAGTCGTGAAAATCAGAAATCGGAGCGTGGAGCATTGCTCTGTAAGATTCGCGAAAATTGACGCATGCGTAGAGCAACATGGAACGGATCAATGAGAAAATCGGATAGGAAACTGCCGCCTCGTTGAAACCCTGGTAAAAATGGTCGGGGCGGCGAGATTTGAACTCGCGACCTCTTGCACCCCAAGCAAGCGCGCTAGCCAGGCTACGCTACGCCCCGAACCACTGCGCGGGATTGCTCCAGCGCGCGGCATACTATGCCGCCTCACTTTGTCGGAAACAACAGCAAAATCCGAATGCGATTACATCGTTCAATCATTTCAACGCAGAGACCCAGAGGGCAGAGAACGGCCTGTTCTTGTTGAATTCGGGTTTATTCCTTCGCGGCCTTCGCGACCTTCGCGTGAGTCCTTCAACGGACGCTCAGTTCGGGCGGAGTCGATAAAAACGCATCGCGGTGTTCGCGGTCGGAGCGCGTCCGTTTTGTCCAATGTCGGGCAGGTAAACCGGGCTTGCCTGTGTGTTGCTGACGATATCCACGAGCTGCCACGGTCCGCCAATGTTGTCAGCGGATTCCACACGCCAGATCGTGTTCGGCGGAATGGTGATGTTGAGTCCGATCTGTGTTGGGTTGCCAACGCCGGCCGTTGCTCCGGGATTCGAAGGTGATCCTTGAAGCACATTCATCGCGATCGGTTGTGCCGTGCGCGTGATGGTTCTCAGGCTGATGTCAAAAGCCACGTCGTCCCAGCCGTCCTGCGCGGTGTTGTTGAGTTGCACGGCGATGGTGTTCACGCCGGGTTTAAGGAGATGCAGGAACGGAGCGAGATCGAAATATTGAACGCTGTTGCCCTGACCCGTGGTGGACTCGATCCCGGTCGTCAGCAGCTTTGTTCCATTCAGCCAGATTTCCAGCGGCAATCCTTCGTCCGTGCACGTTGCCGCGAGCAGAAGTTCTTCACACGGTTGTTGAGGAAGGATGAATGTCCGGCGAAAGCGATAGGCAGCACTTGCCGGCGGCAAATAAGTGACGATGCCCTGCGGCCCGCTGCCGGCGCCGAACTTGGCAATTCCAGTCGGCCACAATGCGTCGTTGAAGTGTTCGAAAAACCAGTTCAAAGCCGGCAGAGAAAAGGAATATTTCCAGGTGGAACCGAATGGAATCAGTGTCGTCCAGTTTGGCGAATCGAGAGGCGGCAGCGCGCGGAAGAACACGTCATCGAGATAAATCGAACCGCTCGCGGGTGCAGCGGCGGTGAACCAATGCGTCAGTTCGATGTTGGGAAAGCCGGCGGGCATGACGAAAGTCCGGTTCGCGTAGGTCCAGTCTGTCGGCGCAGTGCCGGGTTTGAAGCGTGGAGTGAAATAGCTGGGATAGGGACGCGACGGTCGTGCGTTCGTGTTTTCGCCGGTGACGGCCGAACTCCACTCAATCCAATGTTCGGTCGGTTCCGAAAGTCCGGCGCTGCGAAAAAATCCGCCGAAGCTGTAGAGCGTTCCAGCCGTGACGGGAATGTAGCTGTCAGGCGTTCCGTATTGACCGTTCTGCGCGATGCTGCCGCCGGAGCCGGTGTTGTTCAACGTGACCTTCATCGACTTCGCGCCGCGATGCGGTTCGGTGACGGCGACCATGTTCGTCCAGTCGAGTTCGCCGGTGAACCATTTGTCCCAATGACTGTCGCTGTTTTCTTCGAAGCCGCTGTTCTTCACGAGATTGCCGTTGAAGGTGGAAAGCATTGGAAACGGCGCGGATCGCACCGCGCCCGAATCGTAAACCGCCGCCACTTCGTAGAGATATTGCCTGCCGCGTTGCAGTTGCGTGTCGGTGAAGGATCGCGATTCAGCGGTCAATGTGATCAGGTGCTCAAACGGTCCTTCGGCGTTCTCGGCTCGGAATATTCTCCACGCCCGGACGTTGCCCGCTGAAGGAACGGTCCAGCTGAAGTGCGCCCAGCCGTGTCCGTTCGTGCGTCCGGTGATGATCGGCGTGCCTGTGGGATAAAGTGGTGAATTGAAATTCCCATCGCGCTGCTTGTTGCCGCGATGCGTTGCCCATGAAACTGGACCCGAGCTGGTCGATCCGAAACTCTTGATATAGACGCGTCCCGACAACGAGCGATATACAACGGCCAGGCCAGAGCCGAACACGTTTGCGATGGTCGGAATGTGTTTCAATCCGCCGGGAACGACGACGGTTTCCTTCAGCGTTCCATCCAGTGCAAAGACGAAAAGATTTCCGTTGGCGTGAACGCCAGTTGGATCGTGGGTGCCGATCAAAATTTCTTCCTGCCCATCGCCATCCACATCTCCGACCACCGGAGGCGTTGGAAGAAACGGATGGAAGTTCTTTGGCCAGCCGGGGCGGGGTGCGAGCTCGACGCCGTTCCACGAGCGGAAAGTGATTTCGTGTGAATGCGTGAAGCCGAGCACATCGACGCGATTGTCGCGGTCGGGATTGATTGGAATCAACGCCGCGTTGTTCTGCCATTGATTCACCGGGAATGAAACGGGTTGTTTCCATTCGCGCCAGAGGATCGCGCCGTCGTCGTCGAGGATCGTATCGTTCGGCTGCCAGAGCGGACCTTGTTGCGTGGTCGGAACGAGCACTTCACTGAGCCCATCGCCATCGATGTCCGCCGTGTAAACATCCACGCCCTGCTGGTAGGCGCCGCTCATGAGACGCTGATTTTTTCCAAACTGTTTGTGGAGATTGCCGTTGCCGTGGAAACCATGCGGCTTCGTTTTATCGAAACAAACGACGCTGTCGCTGTCGTTCAGAACATAGGTTTTCAGCGTGGCATTGGTGTCCGCGCGGCCAAGCGCGAGTCCGGATTCAACGAGCTGGTGCAGGTGATACGTGTAATCGCGCGCGCCGGTCGCTGCGTTCATGAAAACGACGCCGCCCGACCACGTTTCGCCCATCGTGCCCCATTCGCCGGAGCCCCAGATATCATTGATGAACGGATTGAAATCCTGCGCGCCGCTGGTGCTGTCCGGGTCAATTTTCCACGCGGTGAGAACGAGCTTCGTTCCGTTCCCGTTCACGTCGGCAACGATTGGACTGGAAACCTGCGATGAGAACACTGCGGTTTCCGGCAGGTGCGGCAACAGTTCACCGGTTGCGGACCAGTAGAATCCGTTCGTGGTCGTCATGAAGCCGCTGTTGGGAACGTAGTTGAGCCGGTTGACTTCGCTCGACCAGAGCACGGTTCCGTTGCCGCGCAGCGCGATTACTTTTGTGCCGCAGGTGAAAAGGATTTCGTCGGTGCCATTGCCATCGAGATCGTAAAGGGTGGGGGAGACATTGATTTCCGCATCGCCTGCGTAAGGAAAACCTGGAAGACGCGTGCCGTTGGGTTTGAAGGCGTCGAGGAACCACGCGCCATTCGAGTTGCGATACGGCACGACGATTTCGAGCTGCGGATCGGCATCCAGTTGTCCAACGGCGAGCGTGCCGAGATGCCATCCGGCGTCGCCCGCCTGGAACGAGGCCAGGTCCGTTACACCGGCTTTTGCGATCAACGTCGAAAGCATCGTCGCGGCGAATATCTTCGAGCACCAGTCGTTTCTGTGCATTCAGCGCCCAGAATGCCTTCTGAAACGGGCTCCGGCATGTCGGACACTGTCTGACTCCCATGTCAGTGTCTGGACTACAAGGACCCCAGTGCGAAGGGAGAAAGCAGAAAGGAGAAAGCAGAAAGCAGAAAGGAGAGAGTAGAAAGTGGAAATGGAGGGGATTCGGGCTGGGAGCGCGGCTGCGTCACTTGTGACCAGCCGCGCTCCGAGATTTCTCAGAGACACTTCAAGGAGCAAGGGGGAGGAGGTGCAGAAAGCGAGGAGTGCGGTTCACAAAATCGCATCCCTTTTTTACGGACAAGCCGGGTGGGTTCCGGAATGATATGCGCCGCTGTTCGCCGGGCGGCAGCTTTCCGGCGCGGCGTTAACTTTGAGTCTGCCAAAACGAATTAAGGACTAGAATGAGTTACGGTTTGAATATCCGCAAAGATGGCGCGCTCGACTTTTTGTCGCTCGGCGCTCTCGTGCATCGTCTCGACCCGGGAATCATCCCGTTCCGAAAAGCCACCCGCTGCGACATCCACGTCAGCGGCGGCGAATTCAATGTGGCGGCAAATCTTTCCGACTGTTTCCGGCTGAACACCGGGATTGCGACCGCGATGGTCGATTACCCGATCGGCGACCTGATCGCGGAACGCGTGCGCGCAATGGGCGTGAAGCCGTTCTACAAGCGCTTCAAACATGACGGCGTGCGCGGGCCGAACATGGCGACGGTTTATTCCGATCGCGGCCAGGGCGTGCGCGCTCCGGTGGTGTTCTACAATCGTTGCAATGAAGCGGCCGGCCAGCTCAAGCCCGGCGATTTCAACTGGAACGAAATTTTCGGCGGCGGTGTGCGCTGGTTCCACAGCGGTGGCATTTTTGCCGCCCTGTCCGAAACCACGGGTGAATTGATCGTCGAAGCGATGAAGGCCGCCAAGGCAGCCGGTGCGGTGACTTCCTTTGACCTGAACTATCGCCAGAAACTCTGGGACATCTGGGGCGGCCAGTCGAAGGCGCTCGACGTTCTCGGACGCATTGTTCAGCACGTCGATGTTCTCGTCGGCAACGAGGAGGATCTTCAAAAGGGCCTTGGCATTGAGGGCCAGGATGTGGAAGCGAAGTCGAAGCTCGACCCGAGCGCGTTTTACGCTGTGATCGACAAGGCGGTGAAGAAATTCCCGAACGTGAAGATCGTCGCGACGACGCTGCGGGAAGTGCATTCCACCAATCGCCACACCTGGGGCGCGGTGGCCTGGGTGAACGGAAAAACGTTCCAGTCGCCGACCTGCGAACTGGACGTGCTGGATCGTGTTGGCGGTGGCGACGGCTACGCGGCGGGATTCTTCTACGGCCTTCTCACCGGTGCGTCGGAACAGGAAGCTGTGAATCTCGGCTGGTCGCACGGCGCGCTGCTCACGACGTTCCCCGGCGACACCACGATGGCGACGGTTGAACAGGTGAAAGCCTTTGCCAAAGGCGGCTCGGCGCGCATCCAGCGCTGATCGTTCCACAACGAATTCAAGCAAAGGCGCGGAGCGATCCGCGCCTTTGTTATTTCTGTGAAGCGACTGAAGGGGATCCGATCCACCGTTCTTCTCCCGCTTCGATTTTCCATCCGGAACGTTTGACGGTGATTTGAAACGCACCTCGGTCGCGCGCGAAAAGCGCAGGAGTTGTATTGGAAAGCCGTTCCTTCAATGCCGGTTTCGCCCGCTTGTGCGCCGGAAGTTCGGAATCGTTCACGACAATGATTTTCGGTTGAATCCGTTCGAGCAACGCGGGTTTCAACGGTTCTCCACGTTCCGGCATGCCGGTGATCACGATGTCGGCGCGAAGATCGATGTTGCTGTTGATGAGATGTTCCTGTCCACCGGCGCCCAGCTCAGACAGCAGAAGAATGCGGACGTTTTGAAACGTGCCCCTCAACACGAGTGCGGCGTCGTCGGCGATCGAAGAATCGAACCCTTCGGACGGATGAAGCACGGTCCAGTGTCCGATCGACTGCCCGGCTGCGATCTGCCGATGCAGGACATTCAGCTCATCGAGTTCATTGATGAAACGCTTGTATTTGCCCGAGCGAAATCGTGCCGTGCTGGAGATCACTTCCCGTGTTGAAACGAGTTCGATCAGTGAATGCGCGCCGCCCATGACATGAATGTCGCCATGACTCAGCACGAGGCGCTGCAGACGATTGTGTCCTTGTGCGCGAAGGAACGGTTCGATCACGCGCATCGCGTCCTGTTCATTTCCGCAATCGAACAGGAGATCGCTGTCGGTTTCCGGTGCATCGCAGTAAACCGCGCCTCCTCCGTAGAACGGAACGGTGACGATCCGAACCGTATGCCGGCTGTCATACCAGCGCCAGCCGTAGAACACGCAGATCATTGCGATTGCAGTGATGCCCCATTTGCGGTGAGTCGGTTTGAGAACCCAGCCCGAAAGCGCGCCGACGAGTGCTGTGTAGTAGATGCCGAGATCTGCGAGTGTGGGCGAGGGGACATACAGGAACGCTCCAGGCAAACGAACACTCCATTCGCCGGCTTTCATCATGAGAAACATCCAGAACCAGGCGCTGTGATTGAACAGTTCCGTTGCGAAGGAAAAACAGTTTCCGCAGACGAGGCTCGCGAGGTTGCACGCCAGCGCAAGGCTGCTCAAGGGAACCATGACCAGATTCGCCAGCAACGTGACCGGACTGAGAAGATGAAAATAGTAGGCCGTGATCGGCCACGCCCCGAGCCACGCAGCGAGTGATGTTGTCAATCCGGATGTCATGTATCGCAGGGGAGGCGTGATCCAGCGTCGCCATCGCGGGATCAATTCCATCGGCAGCATTGGATCGGGCGCGAGCCAGCGGTCCCTCAGTTTTTCCATCGGTGGCAACAGGAGCGCGATGCTCAGCACGACGAAGAACGACAGCTGGAATCCGGCCTGAAAAAGCTGTTGGGGATCGAACACCAGAATGATCAACGCCGCAGCCGCAAGGGAGTTCAGGAGATCTGTCGGACGCTTCAAAGTCCAGCCGCCGATGACGATGGTCATCATCAACGTTGCTCGAACCGCCGACGGCTGCCAGCCGCTCGCCGCCGTGTAGAACCACAGAAGCGGAATGACGATGAGCCCGCAGCAATTGCGTGGAATGCGCAACACGCGACAGATGGAAACGAAGATGGCGGCGATCAACGCGATGTGGAGACCGCTGATTGCGAAGATGTGCATCGTGCCGGACTGGACGAAGGGTGCGTAGCTTTCGGCGGTGAGCAAATTTCGTGAACCGAGAGTCATTGCGCACAGCAGGCGGAGCGGCTGATCTTCTTCGGGCAAACCGCGTCGCAGAGTGTTTCTTGCCCAAGCAAGAAACCGGTCGGCGAGCGGGGGAGCGGAGCGATTGTTTTGGACAACCCATTCCTCGGGTGTGGATCGAAGTTCGAAGTGAATTCCCTGCCGTCGAAGGTAATTTCGATAGTCGAACAGGCCGGGCGCCAGTTCGGATTTTGGAATCTGAAGAATCCCCGCCACTTCGACGACATCGCCGGAATAACAGTCGGCCAGCAGTCTGCCTTGAGTGCTGATGATGATTTGGCCGTGAGCCGGCCGCCAGCTGCCATTTGATTTCAACGCGCTGACCTCCAGTTCCGCGAGCGTCCGGTAGGCGGGAATGTCTTTGCGGAGATAAAGCCGTTCGGACGGTGTTTCGCGAAGTGTTCCGCGCACGATGACATCCTGCGCTTCATTGCCGAGCAATCGGAGATCGTGCGGAGACACGATGCTTGTGCGTGAAGCGAGATTGGTCCAGCCGAGCATCGCCACCAGTGGGTAGATCAGAAAAGGCCGGGCCCTGGCGAACACAATGGCGGTGCCGGTGAGTCCGAATGAAATCAGGAAAAGCAGAAAGAGGGGAGGTTGCGAAAGTTCAGCCAGCAACAACCCAGTCCCATAACAGAGCGCCACGATTCCCAGCGGCCGTTTCATTTGCCCCGCGCCACGTTAGCGAAGCGACGGCAGGCTGGGCAATGGAAAGGTGGTTTTGTTTCCGAGTGCGGCTGGAAACAATCCGCTAAGCCGCCTTTTCAATCTTTGCGGTCTGCCGCCTTGATGCCTTTGCCTCAAGCCACTTTCGAAATCGCCAGAGCATCAGAATGCCGATCACGGCGCCCACGGTGTCGATCAGTACGTCCCATGCCGATCCCTGCCGGTTTGGAACGGTGCTTTGGTGAAGTTCATCCGTGGCTGCGTAAAGTGCGACGAAGAGGATGGATGCCATGGCGAGTTTCCAGTTCCACGGTTCCGGGTCGCGCCATTTCGGCTGCGCGACGGCTCGCCAGAACAGAATCGCCAGGATGGCGTATTCGGTGACGTGCGCCCCCTTGCGTGCGACGGTTACGAGTTTGTGAACCTGTTCTTCGGGCATGGAGGGAAACATCCACTCGAGAATCGGGCGGAGTATTCTGGACGAACGTTGAAACGAATTCGAATCTCCGGACGCGGAGAAGATGATCATCATCCAGATGAAAACCGGCAGCCAGTATTTGGTAAACGAACGAAAATTCGGCACCGGGAGAGAAGAACAAAGACCTCGTCACCGAGGCAAACTTAATTGTGGTTCACAATTCAGGATGAACGTATGTTGCGGCACCGCTTTCAAATCAGCGGTTACGACTATGTTGAAACTGGGCGTTAACATCGATCATGTGGCAACGGTGCGGGAGGCACGTTATCGCGGCCGCGAAACCGGAGAACCCGATCCTGTGGCAGCGGCACTGGCCAGCGAAGCCGCCGGCGCGCATGGCATCACCGCACATCTTCGCGAAGACCGCAGGCACATCCAGGATCGGGATGTGTGGCGGCTGCGGCAGGTCATCAAAACCCGGCTCAACCTCGAAATGGCGAATTCGCCCGAGATCGTGGAGATCGCGCTGAAGCTGAAGCCGGACATCATCTGCCTTGTCCCCGAACGACGGCAGGAAGTCACGACTGAAGGCGGACTGGATGTTATTGGAAATGAAGAAGCGCTCACCGAAACAAACCGGCGGATGAAGGACGCTGGAATTGAAGTGAGCCTTTTCATCGCGCCGGATTTGAAACAGGTCGAAGCCTCGGCCCGCACAGGCGCAGGATTTATTGAACTGCACACGGGCGCCTTCGCGGAACATTTTGCCAATGGCGTGGAGCGCGAGGCTGAATTGAAACGGTTGATTGCAGCGGCTGAATCGGCCCACTCACTCGGGCTCAAGGTCAATGCCGGGCACGGATTGAATTACGAAAATCTTCCAGCGCTGTTCTGCGTGCCGCATCTGGTGGAATTGAACATCGGCCACAGCATTGTGAGCCGGGCCATTTCCGTTGGAATGGAAACCGCGGTTCGCGAGATGTTGCGGCTGATGTCCGGTTACGGAACAGGCCGCAGTTGAAGTGATTTTCGGCGCCCGCCTGGTCGATTAAAAGGACGAGGAGCTGTATGCACATGCGGAACAGGTGGATCGCATGTGCAGACAGCTCCCCGTTTGGATACCGGTGGCGCCAGGAATCAGTCGCGTGGAGGTGGTCATACGGCGAGCAACTCCAGGCTGCGCCGACGCACGCTGATCTGACGTTCAGCATGGAGTTTCGCCGTGCGGACTTTTTCCTCGAACAACGCCGGGAACACCAACAGCGGAAAAGGCGTCGCCCACGCAAGCGCCACCGCTTCATTGGCGGCCCGTCGGAGGTGAGGATTCAGCCGCGGTTCCTCGTTTTCATTGAGGGCCTCCCGAAGCAGCCGCATCTTGAGCAGTTCAAGGGCGTTTTCCTCGGTGGCCCGGAACGGCACCACTGGAGCCGGTCTCAGTTCGAATCGTGTGTCGGGTCCGAATCTCGTCGGTACCCGTCTTGGATAGGCATTCATTATTGGTTCTTTCTTTTCTTTTGTTCCCGGTCGGGCCGGGGATTGTTTGTTTTCGTATATCCAAACAAAAAACCCGCGATTGATGTTCAATCGCGGGTTTTGTCTGGAAATTGGTTTAAGCTGTTAGAATTTCACACCCGCGATGCCAAAAATGGCGGAGCAGCGATGCCAGATGGACATCTGTCCATTGACCTGCTCGCTCTGTTTGGTTGTAAACGCGGTTGTCATTGTTGACGCGGCGTAGGAAATACCATCTGCCCGGCAATGTCAAAATTATTTCTTGCCCAACCGGCGCAAACCGCGTAACCCGGATCGTCTTTCCTGGGCTGAAATCCCGCTTGGTTTCAGCTCGGCTCAGGGCAAGGTTAAACTGCGTGAAATTGATGATGAAAATGCGTGTGTTCCCCGCATTCCGGGTGTCCGCCGAGCGATTTGCAGGGATTTGACGACGCGGAACAATCAATGCTGAATTTGATTCCATGAGCGACAAAGCACCCCTGAAAATGGTCACGTGCGGTGGCTGCAACACGAAGGTGTTCATCTCCGGCGACCTCCCGCCGCTGGCCACGGAAGTCTGCAAAAAGTGCGGGCACACCATCATGATGCCGCTCCTGCTCCGGCAGTTCGAACTGCGGAGCATCATCGCTTCCGGCGGCATGGGAACTGTCTATCGCTCCTATGACACCGTCCTCGAACGGATGGTGGCCGTGAAGCTGATGAAAAAGGAGCTGCTCAGCGATCCCAAGTCGTTCGATGATTTCTACCGCGAAGCGCGCGCCTGCGCCGCCCTGAACCACACCAACATCATTCACATCTACACGTTCGATGAATGGGAGGGGCAACGCTATCTCGTCATGGAACTGGCCGACAGCGGCAGTCTTGATGGAAAGATCGAAAAGAACGGGCGCGTGTCTGAACTCGAAGTGCTCGATGTCGGGATCAAGATCGCTTCGGCCCTCGACATGGTTTTGAAGCACGGGTTGATACATCGCGACATCAAGCCCGGGAACATTCTCTTCAATGCAGATGGTGAACCGAAGCTGGTCGATTTCGGACTGGCGCAGAAGGTCGAGGCCGAGCCCGATTCTTTGACGGAAACGCACGGAACGCCTTACTACGTCGCTCCCGAAAAAATTAAGCGGGAAAAGGAAACGTTCCTTTCGGATATGTACAGCCTTGGCTGCACGCTTTATCATGCGCTCACCGGACATGTGCCGTTCGAAGCGCCGACGGTGGAAGAGCTGATTCTTGCCCATGTGCAACAGCCGCCCACGCCGCCGAATTTGGTGGTGCCGGAGGTGACCCAGCTGACCAGTGATGCGTTGATGCGAGTGATGGCGAAGAATCCGGCAGATCGGTTTTTGAGTTACGAGGAATTCCAGATGGCGTTGGAACTGGCACGCAGCCAGTTGCTGATTCGCCAATCCACCCAGCAGGTCCCGGCAGGCAGCGGTGGCAAGAAAACCAGCTGGTGGCGCAGATAAACCGGAAGTTACCAACTTGAAACAAAAAGGCAGGCTCCTCAGAGCCTGCCTTTGATATTTTGGAACCGGTCTATTTTTCCTTCTTTTCCTTCTTCACCTTTTTCGAACCTCCGTCTTCGGCTGTTTCCGGCTTGGCTCCGAAGCGGATGGTGGTGGCGTTCAACTTGCCGGATTCTGTTTTCTTGAAGGCGCCACCCACAGGCTCTCCAACAACAGCGTCTTCAAGTGTCGCCGGTTTGCCATCCTTGACCATTTTCGTTTCCTCGGTGATCTGAATGGTGCGTTCGCCGATGGTGATGGTTTTGGCAGTCTTGTCCACGGACTTGAGTTTTCCGTGGAATGGAGTTTGGGCCGGCTTGTTTGTCTTTCCCGTTTTCCCTTCGCTCTTTTCCACCGGCATTGATGCTTCCTGCGCGCTAAGCAATGTAGGCGCGGTGGCAAGTGTTGCGGTGAGCAGGCAGAACATCCCCGTCCTCAATACTGACTTGATCATGTATTTATCCCTTTCCCTTTGGTTAACCCTGCAGACGGGAGGATGAGTAAAGGCACGTTCTGCGTCACGCA
Source organism: uncultured Verrucomicrobia subdivision 3 bacterium (assembly GCA_937890005.1). Lineage (GTDB taxonomy): Bacteria > Verrucomicrobiota > Verrucomicrobiia > Limisphaerales > DASXHY01 > DASXHY01. The sequence goes on from CALBZA010000019.1 coordinate 11,707, forward strand.
AGCTCAATTTCCTGGAACGTTCCTGGAACGTGGCGTCGCGGACTTCATTTCCGGCTTCATGGTTGTCAATCACACGGAGCGCCGATAGGTTGCCATCGCCCGATGAGTTCGGCCCAACAAATCTCGGCACTGACTTCCACCGGTTGCGAGGTTGCCTTCGATAATCTCACCCGGCAGCTCTTCGCGACCGATGCCTCGATCTATCAGGTTGAGCCGATGGCTGTGGCATTTCCCCGCGGGGTCAAACAACTCTGCTCGCTCGTGAAAGCGGCGGATGAAGCGGGCATTTCTATGATTCCGCGCGGCGCGGGAACGGGACTCGTCGGCGGAGCGATCGGTGAAGGACTTGTAATCGACTACGCCCGGCACAATCGCCAGCTGATCGAGCTGAATCTCGAAGCGAAAACCATTCGCGTGGATGCCGGCGTGGTGCTGGATAAACTGAATGGATTTCTCCGAGCCTACGGACTTTGTTTCGGACCCGACGTCGCGACCGGTTCGCGCGCAACGATCGGCGGAATGATCGCCAACAATTCCAGCGGCTCGCACACGCCGTTTTATGGAACGACGGCGGATCATGTATTGGGAATCGATCTTGTTCTTTCCGATGGCAAGTATGCGAAGATCGGTTCCGGTCACGACACCCTGCCGCATCAACGCGATCTGGTGGAGGACATCATCCACTTCAATTCACTGATGATTTCCGAGCGCTTCCCGCCGGGACTGATGAAACGCTGGCCGGGCTACGGCCTGGATCGTTGTCTGCGCGAACCGGGCAATCTGGTCAACGTTCTCTGCGGCAGCGAAGGCACGCTGGGAATCATTGTGTCGGCGGAGTTGAAGCTGGTTCCACTGCCGGATGAGAAAGGTTTGGGACTGATCTTTTTTGATTCCGTCGAGGACGCGATGCTGGCATCGGCGGAGTTGCTCGATCTGAAACCGGCGGCGATTGAACATCTTGATCGCATTCTGCTCGATCAGACGCGCGGGCAGATTGAGTTTCAGGCCGCGCGCGATCTGCTGGAGCTGGATCAGAATCCGTGCGAATCGATTCTTGCCGTGGAATTTTTTGAAGATGTGCCGGATCGCCTGGCTGAACTTGCGCGCCGACGGATTGGCACACGGAAAAAAATTCTCAACTCAACCGCAGAGGCCCACCTTGTCTGGTCGCTGCGTAAAGCGGGTCTTTCGTTGCTCACCGGACGGAAGGGCGGCGCCAAGCCCGTCACCGGCATCGAGGACACCGCGGTGCTTCCGAACAGGCTGCCGGAATACGTGAAAGCGATGCAGGCATTGTTGAAGCGCCTTGGGCTCACTGCATCGTTCTACGGCCATGCCGCTGCCGGTTTGCTGCATGTGCGTCCGGTGATCGATCTTCACAACAAGACCGAGTTGAAGAAGCTGCGGCATCTCGCCAATGAGATTTCAACGCTGGTTCGCGAGTTTAAAGGATCGCTGGCTGCCGAACATGGCGTGGGCATCGCCCGGACTGAATTCATGCCGGAACAGCTTGGCGACGATCTCCTGAACCTGATGCGCGAGATCAAGCATTCGTTCGATCCGCACAACTTGATGAATCCCGGCAAGATCATTCCGGACGGCCGCTATGAGTTCGACAGCGACCTTCGGATTCAGCCGGGCCACGAGCTGAAGCTTCCATTCGATCCGGTGCTTGGCTTCGTTGAAAAGGACGAATCGTTCATCGGAAATCTGGAGCAATGCAACGGTTGTGGCGGCTGTTTGAAGGACACGCCGACCATGTGCCCGACGTACATCGCGACCGGCGAAGAGATCATGTCCACGCGCGGTCGCGCCAATGCCATTCGCGCGGTGATGGAGCGGCGTGGGCTCGATGGAATCGATCCGCTGATTGCAGCCGACCTTGAAGCGGCGCTGAGCAATTGTCTGTCATGCAAAGCGTGCATCCGCGAATGTCCATCCAACGTGAACATGGCGTTGCTCAAGGCGGAATTGCAGTATGCCCGGATTCGAAAGCACGGCCTGATGCGGCGCGAACGGTTGTTCAGTTCAATCGACTTCATCGGAAAGCTCGGATGCAAAATGCCCGGGCTCGCGAATCAGTTTCTCGATTCCTCCATCATGCGGTTTCTCGGCGATCGCATTCTTGGGATCACATCGGAACGCAAGCTGCCTCACTTCGCGAAGCAACGTTTCGATCGCTGGTTCTGGAAACGCGACAGGCGCAACGGAACGCGTGGGCGGGTGATTCTCTGGGACGATTCCTTTGTGCGCTATCACGAGCCGAACATTGGAATCAGCGCGGTGAAAGTGCTCGAAGCGGCCGGTTACGATGTGCAACTGCTTTCGGGTCGGAAATGCTGCGGACGTCCGGCGTTCAGTCAGGGAAATCTCGATGAAGTCCGGCGGCTCGGCGCGCACAATCTGGAGTTGCTGCGGCAGGAGTTGGATGACGTGCCGATCATTTTTCTGGAGCCGTCGTGCCATTCGATGTTTGTGCAGGATTATCTGGAACTGAAACTGCCGAACAGCGATCGCATCGCGCGGCGTTGTTTCCTGTTCGAGGAGTTTCTTGACCAGCTGCTTGCAGAACAGCCCGGGGCGTTGATGTTCGATTCGCGATGGGAACGGCTGGTGATCCATGTGCATTGCCACACCAAGGCGCGGATGAATCCGGTTTTCATCCGGCGACTGGCCGAGCGTTTGCCGCAGCGCAACGTGACCATGCTCGACACGGGCTGCTGTGGAATGGCCGGTGCGTTCGGCGCGCTGAAGTCGAAATATGAGCTGTCGTTGAAAATTGCCGAACCGCTCATCCGCGAACTGAAGTCGCAGCCGTTCGGAACGGTGTTCGTCACTTCAGGCGCGAGCTGCCGTCATCAGGTGCTGCACCTCACGCCGATCAAGACGCGTCATATTGCGGAAGTGATGGCGGAGGCATTGGTTTAGCAGCGGCGCTATTGTAGGAGTGTGCGGACAGGTTCGCGCTTTGGGAATTGCGAGACATGGTCTCTCAGTTGAAAGCAACAACATGTTGCCGCACTCCAAAATCGTCACGGATAAACCAGCCGGTAAAACACCGCGCCGTTTTCTGGATCGACCGGCAGTGTCATCTGATTCGTAAACGCACTGTTCGGCACATCGACCCAGTTGTTGCCCAATCCGGTTCCCAGTGAATTGGTCTGCACCTGCAGACGCCAGCCGAGATGACCCGCCGGCCAGGACAACGTCAGACTGTTTTCAGAAACCGCCGTCGCCAGCGCTGGCGCGTTTGTGGCGATCACACTCAACTCGCCGGTTTCGAGAGAGAAGTTCCAATCCATGCCGCCTTCGAGCGGAGGCAGCACGAGGGAAGCGAACGATCCGTTGATGACAGCGGCTTCAAGGAGTTTGAACTTCATGCCGCCGGAGAGCGTTCCGCCAATGTTTGAAACGAGAAGCGTTCCGTTACCAGTCAACGTTCCAGCGACCGAAAGAACGTCATTGGTGAGGTTCGCGGCCGAGATTTCCAATTCCAGGACGCTGCCCGGTTCGAGCGTTACGTCGTTGTTGACCGTCAGGTGTCCGATGGAAGTTCCCGGTGCGAGTGTCGCTCCTGACTGAACGGTGACCGTTCCATCGATTGTTCCATTGCCGCCCAGGCGGCCGGTTCCGGCGACGCTGACCGGCGACTCGCTGAGCCGGCCTTCGATCAGCAGTGTTCCGGCATTCACGAGCGTGCTGCCGCGATGAGTGTTTGTGCCGGACAGGATCGTTGTGGAAGCGCCACTTTTCAAAAGCGTGATCGCATTGGTGAGGGCGGCGTCGGCGATCGTTCCGCTGAAGGTTGTGGAACCGGCATTGCCGTTGATCGTGAGTGTGGCGGGCGCGGCGCCGCTGTTTGTCATCAAGCCGCCCGTGCCGGAATAGTCGGACAACGATGCGATCGCTTGCGAGTTGCCGCCGAGATCAAACGTTCCGCTTTCACTGATCATCAATGCGGTGGCGGTCGGCAGTTGTCCTCCGAAATTTCCCGGCGTTGCACCCGGAATCGCGTTGGTAAGAGAGCGGAGTTCAACGATCGAAAGAGCGCGGTTGTAAATGGCGACTTCGTCCAGCTGACCGTTCAGCTTCGCGACGCCATCGCCGTTGTTGGCGGTGCCGCCAATCCAGAACTGGTTGCCGGTGCCGGGATTGTTCCAGGTATTCACCGTCGCATCGAGATTGCCATCGACGTAGATGCTTTTGATTCCGTTGTTGTTCGCGATGGCGATATGCCGCCACTGGCCGTTGTTCACCGAAGCATTACCGGTCAGCCAGCCGCCACCCCAGCGCACGGCGCCGACGCGTGTTCCGGACGAGGTGTTGCCCTGATTGAGATAGAACGCGGTGTTGCCGCTGCCCCAGCCGCCGTCGCCTTGATAGGCATAACCGGCTCCGGTCTGTGCGGTCCGGATCCACAGCGCGAGCGTCCAGTTCGCGCCCGGCGTGTTGCCGTCGGTGGATGTGACCCGATTGGAAATCGCGACGAAACTGCCATCGCCCGAAACATTCAATGCATTGCCAACTCGTCCCGGAACGAAACTGACGCCGGTCGAACTGTTGACGATGGTTCCGTTCAACGCGCTGCCGCCGGTGCCGGTGTTTGTCACGATGCCGCCGCCGACACTGTCGAAGGTGAACTTCACGATCGGATCGCGACTGAGTGCCAGTGTCCCACCGCTAATGATTGTGTTGCCGGAATACGTGTTCGCGCCGCTCAACACCAGCTGGCCCAAACCGGTTTTGTGCAGGTGACCGGAACCCGCGAGCACGCCTGCAAACGCCGTGTCCTGTCCGTTGCCGCCGACGTTCAACGTGAGCGGTGCGCCGATTCCGTTTGTCAGCCAGAGATTGCCGGATCCCATGAGACCGCCGAGGTTTGCCGTTGCGTAGTTTCCGAAGCTGATTCTTCCCGAATCGGAACCATTCAGATCGAGCGTGCTGTTTTGAAGAGTGAAGCCGTTGCCCAGCGCCAGCACGCCACCGTTGACGCGTGTTGTTCCGGTGAACGTGTTCAACGCAGCGAGCGTTGCCGTGCCCGAACCGGTTTTAATGATGCTTCCCGGACCGGTGAACACGCCGGAATACGTTTGGTTCAGACCGCTGCCGCCGAAGGAAAGAGTGACCGGCGCGTTGGAAAGATTTGCGAGAGTGATGGGCCGGGTGCCGGTCAGACCGCCGAGACTGGCTGCTGTGATTCCGCTGAAACGCAGAATGCCGGAATCGGCCGCGTTCATGTCGAGCGTGCTGTTCTGCAGCGCACCGCTGTGCGCCAGTGTAAGCATGCCGCCGGAAATTCGATTGGTGCCGGAGTGAGTGTTGGCGGCGGCAAGAGTCAGGTTGCCCGGGCCTGATTTCGTCAGGTTGTTTGTGGCGCTGCCGTTCACGAGGGGGCCGCTCACGTGGAAATTGCCGGCGCCCTGGAAGGTGAAAGTTCGCGTTCCGGTTGCCGAGCTTCCGGCTGAAAGCATTCCACCCAGATTCAACGTGCCGCTGTCGGATTGCAGCACGTAGAAACTGCCTCCGGAACCGAGCGAGATTCCGCCATTGATGCTGTTGCTTCCGGAAAGATTCTGAATGGCGGCGCTGTTGATCGTGCGTCCGCTCAGGGAGATGGATGCTGGAGTGATGACGTCTCCCTGCGATCCGTCGAATTGAAGTGTGGATGTTCCGCTGTTGTTGTTGCGGATGGAGATGTTCGTCACGCTGGACAGCGCATTCGGATGAGCGATTCTCGTATTCCCACTGGACCCGCTGGTGAGGCTGGTGTCGATGAACACAGTTCCCTTCAAGGGATTGCTCCCGGCAAGAACCAGCGTGCCAGCGCCGCTTTTTGTGAAACCATTCGCACCGTCCACGGGCAATGCCAATGTTGCGGTGTTTTGATTCACTTGAATCGAAGGGGATGAAAGACCCGCATCCAATGTCAGCGCCGGGCCGTCGGAGGTCAGATTCCAATTCTGTGCACCGCTGATGTCGCCAAAGCGGAGCGTTCCGATCGAGCGCGCGTTTTCAAGCCGGACAGTGCGGTCGGCAGTGATGTTGATCGTGCTGAAGTCGGCAGTGTGATTGATTCCGTTGCCGCCATTGGGAATGGCGCCGCCGTTCCAGTTCGTCGATTCGTCCCAGAAGCCATCGGCATCGACGATCCATGTTCCGCTGCCGTAAGTGATCGGAACGTAAACCGCAAAGGTGGCATAGGCGTTCGCACCTGCAGCGTCGCTGACACGGACGGTGATATGATTCATGCCGCCGTTGTTCGCCCCGGGCGTTCCGGAAAGCAGTCCGGCCGGACTGATGTTGATCCACGCAGGCCCGGAAGCCTTGGTGAAGGTGAGTGTGTCGGATGGATTCAAATCGGTTGCATAGGCCGAGATGTTCGTGGTGAACGGCGCGAATGGCACGGCCTCTCCGAGATCGATCAGATCGGCTGAAAATGTTGGCGGCGTGTTGGTCATGAGCGCAGCCACCTGAGCCGGGGTGAGGGCGTAGTCGGCAATCTGGACGTCGTCGATCGCGCCATTGAACAACGGGTCTGCAATGAACTGGCTTTTGCCGATGTAGTTGAACGCCGGTTTGAAGTTGGCCGGAGTGATCGAGATGCTTCCGGATGCGGCAAGAACGCCGTTCGTGTAAAGACGTCCCATGCCGCCGCTCAGAGTGAAACAGACGTGCTGCCATTCGTTGGCCGGGAGGGGGCTTCCCGCTTCGAGTATCTGTTCGCCTCCACCGTTGCGGATGGCAAAGCGCAATCGTCCGCTGCTCGCACTCGGTGTGAGGAACAGGTATTGCGTGGTATCGTTTCCGAAATCGAACAGACGCTGCCAGTTTCCACCGCCATTCCAGTTGACCCACGCCGCAAAGCTGAACGCGTTGCTGCTCGCGATGTTTGCGGGCAGCTGGACGTAGTTGTTGGCGCCATCGAGCACAAGGGCCTCGCCACGGACCCCGTTGGTGTAAGCCGGCGCACTTGCAGTGAGCGCATTGTTTCCAAAGCCGGACGAATCGAGCGCATTTTGGTCGAAGAAATATTGCGCAACACTGCGCGTGCCGTTGTCCGGCATCGCCTGCGTGTAGGAAAGATTGGAAACCTTGTCGCGATACGTCACTCCCGCTTCAGTCAGTGAACCGTTATCCCATGATGAACCGTTATCCCATGAAAGACGGCGCACGTCCTCAACCCAGTTGTAGAGCGCGTAGCGTTCGACGAACGGCGTGTTCTCCAGCATGTCGATCATGGCCGCGATACAGGCCTGCTGCTGCGCATACGTGGGATCCGCGCAACCGGTCCAGTTTGCGCCATTGTTCCATTCGGTGACCCAGAGGGGACGCTTCACCTGATCGTAGGTGGCTTTGAGAAAATTGTACATCTGATTGGCGGCGCCGCTCGGATTCGAGGGATCGAAACACCAGTAGTAATGAACCGCCACGAAATCGACGCGCAATCCGGCGGCATCGGCCTGTTGCATGAAGGGATAAAGCCAGCTGTTGCGGCCGCCGTCCGTGACCGCCGGCGAACCGACGCGAAGCCCCGTCGCCAACAGGTCGGGCCATGCGGAAATCGCCGTGTTCACCGACATGTTGGCCTGATCCGAACCGTCCGGCTCGTTGTATCCGAGAACGGTGTTGATGCCGCGGACTTTCCAGTTCTGATCCAGTCCGGGCCACCATTGATTCTGACGAATGGCGACGTATTCGATGTCGCGCGTCGAATTCTGGTCGAGGTTCCAGTTGTATTTCCAAAGCACGTTGAGCGGGCCCTCGATGTTTCCGGCGATGCCCTTCTTGCTCACCCAGCGCCAGGGCGTGATGTAGATGAACCGAACCTTTTTATCGAGGTTGGGCGGCAGCGCGCCGATTTCGAGATCGCCATCCTGTGCGACGTAACTCTTGCTGAATCCCGTGCCGCTGGTGTTCTGCGCGAACACGGCCATGTAGCCGCGTTTCAATCGGAACGAACTGATGTTCATGTCCAACGCGCCGAGACCGTTGCCGGTGTAATAGACGTACTGGCTGAATTGCGCCGAGCTGCCGGTGAAGTTCGGTCCCGTGAAGGCTTGAAGCGGCTGGAACGTGGAACTGTGCGGAATGATCACCGCGCCGGACTGGCCGTATTGAACGACGCGAACGTTGTTGTCCGCGATTGCAACCGCGCCATTCACGCGCACCTGGTTGAGAAAAGTCGCGACGGTGGCGGAAGGTTTCACGCCGGTGAGGAACAGCCATGAATCCGGCGATGTGAGATCGATCACACAACCGGAAAGCGGTACGGCGGAGTTGGTCAGCCAAAGTTCGGTCTTTCCCGAAAGCGTGGCGGTGACGCCACCGAGCGATGCGAATTTGTGGACGCCGTTGGTGAAAACCAGTTGCGCCTGGGCGGCGAAAGTCGAACACAGCAGTGCGATGAGGAACTTCGCGGAAAAACGGCTAGCGAGAGTCATGAAATAAAACTTCCGGTTTCTGATTTCGTTGCCGGTCGGCATGCAACTGCTGCATGAATCAGACCGGCGCACGTGTCTGGCAAGGTAAAGGAAACTCAGCTCACTGGCGAACGCTTTGCCGTCACCCATTTGGGTGACGGGGCAGTTGTTCTCGTTTCGCGTCCCCGGTGATTTCGGATGCGATGAGCTTTACCGAAGCTTTGGAAAAAATTCGTGCGCGGTGTGGCAGGTGGCGGCGCTGAGTTCTTCCAATGTGCAGCCTTTCACCTGCGCGACAGTTTCGGAAAGTTCCTTCACGTAGGCGGGTTCACAACGTTTTCCGCGATAGGGCACCGGCGCAAGGAACGGACAATCGGTTTCCAGCATGAACTTGCCCATCGGTGTTGCGGCGATCACGTCGCGCACATTCTGACCGTTTTTGAACGTGGCGATTCCGGTGAAACTCACGATCGAGTTCAGCGCCAAAATCCGATGCATCGTGGATACATCGCCGGCAAAACAGTGAAAGACGCCGCGAACTTTTGATGCGAAGGGTTCCAGAATGGCGAGTGTGTCTTCCACGCAATCACCACGCTGATGAATCACGCAGTTCAGGCCCAGTTCCGCAGCGACTTCGAGTTGTTGAATGAAGAGCGCGGCCTGTCTGGCTTTGTAACGTTCGTCGTCAGCGGCAGTGCCATTCGAGTGCGTGCTCGGCAATCGATAGTAGTCCAATCCAGTTTCTCCAATCGCGACGACTTTTGGATGCCTTGCCAGTTCGCAAAGTTCTGAGCGAATGTCATTCGGCGCTTCCAGAGCGTCTGATGGATGCCATCCAGCCACCGCGTAAACGGAATCGAAACGTTCCGCCAGTGCGATTGCGCGGCGGTTGCTTTCGAGATTGGTGCCGATGGAAATCATCCGGCTGATTCCGGCGGCATGGGCGCGTTCGATCACCTGAGTGATGTCGGTCTGGAAATCTGGATAGTCGAGATGCGCGTGGGTGTCGTAGAAGGTCGGCATGAAAACGGGCGGCGGATAATGGAGTCAGCGGGCAAGATTCTCGTAATTTTCGGCGGCTTCATTCTTGCCCAGCTTGCGCGCCAGGGAGGCAAGCTTGCGATAGACATCGGATTTGCCCGGATAATTCGGGTTTTCCTGAAGAATTTTCGCCAGCACTTCAACGGCTTCCTGTGTGCGGTCGAGTTCCACCAGCTTGTCGGAAAGGTTGAGTCGAATCCGAACGCGCTGTAGCGGCGATGGATCAAGGTTCAGCGCGCGTTCCCACATTTCAGCGGCGGACGATGGCTTGCCTCCGGCGGAGTAAAGGTCGGCAAGTTTCTCGGTCAGCACGGCGCTTTGTTTCGTGAGGGGGATTCCTTCAAGCAGGGCGGTTATCTGAATGGCCGGAACTGGACGTGCCAGATTCACATTCACCAGCCGGAGGAAAGACCATTCAAGCCATTTGCTCTTTTGTGCGGCGAGTTCCTCATGCTGCTGCTGCGCAGACTTGGAAACCGGCCGGTAAAGGGGATCGCCGACAATGGTGGTCTGCCACGAAAGCGTCGCCTGAGCTGCATAGGCGGCTTCGCCGAAACTGAAGCCCTGGAACAAAAACCTGCCCGCAAAGACCGCAATGTCCGGAGTGCCGCCGAGGTAAGGTTCCGCCACTGAACCCATCGAGATCGTCGCGCCCTTGGCGAGCAGCGGGCCAACCCAGTTCTGTTTGTCGTTGCGAAGACGGGCCGCGCTGTAGGAATGAAGGTGATAGGCGAACGCGCCGGGCATGAACTCCACATGTTCGCTCAGAAACGGTCCTGAAACGTCGTTGTCATACCATCCCGCGTAGAACGCAATCTGGCTCATCGGGAACGAAGCGGGGAAAGTTCCTGCGTTGGTATCGACGATCGTTTCGAATCCGGTGTGCCGGCAGATTTCCGCCGCGCCGCGCATCCAGGCGTCGCCTATGGCGTAGTTCGTGTCTGCGATGTTCCGAATGTCGATGTAGGCGCGTCCCCACAGCCCGTTCGTTTCCGCTTCCATGGCCTTGTCCACGAGGCCGCGGGCGATGTCTGCGGTCGGGCCGTCCAGTCGCGTCACCATCAACACGCCGTTGGTCGGATGGAACAGTGCGGCGTTGGTGGAGCCGTAGAGATGGTTTGGCGCGGGGCCGGTGATGGGCAGGTGTTGTTCGATCAACGGAAGCAGCGCCAGTTCCGTATCGACACAGGCCTCGTTGCGACGCAGTTCGGTACGGATCGATGCCGCTTCCTTTTCCTTCAGCGCCTCGAAGGGCTTGATTCGATACGGCACACCGTAACAGAGCACGGCGTAACGGATTTTGGATTCAGCCGGCTTCCAGACGATTCGGCTGGAGCCGTTCGTGTTGCGCACGATTTCAGAACGGATGGTCCAAAGTTTTTGGTCCGCAATTTTCTCCGCGAGCGGCTTTTCGAGTTTGTCCACGTATTCGGTCCGCGAAATGTCGTCCTCGGTCGGCAGCGCAAAGCCGAACACCTGATTTTTGGGCACGGAACGTTTCGATGCGTAGTAATCGGCAACCTGCTTCGACTCCGGCACCCGCGTGTTGTAGATGACAATGACCTCGTCACCCGGATTTGCCGCTTCGCTTCGCAGTGCTGGCAGGAGGAGAACCGATGCCACCGCGACCTGAACCCATAATTTTCTGAGAATCGCTTTCACTTGGAATGAACCGGACAATACACAGTTTTTACGGTTAATCCAAATTGATCTTCAATCCGTCCCACGCCAGCCTCACGCCCGGCGGCAGTTCGGCCTGGGCAAGATCGTGGTCGTAATCGTGGGTCAGGTGAGTGAAATAGGTTTCCCTGGCGTTGATGCGCCGGGCAGCCGTCAACGCTTCGTCCAGGCACATGTGCGTGGGATGCGGCTGATACCGCAATGCGTCCAGCACGGCGATGTCGGCGCCGCGCGCCGCTGCCACCGCCGGCTCGGTCACTTCCTTGCAGTCGCTGTAATAGGCAAGCCGTTTGCGCCCGTTCTGAACGAACACATAGCCGTTCGTCATGATGCTGCCGTGGGGCAGGGGAAACGGTGTGATTTCAAGGTCGCCGATCGAAAACTGCCCATCGACCACATGCGGTTCCGGCATGAAATAACCTTTCGGCCAGGGACCGTCATGAAAGGCGTAAATATAAACGCGCTTCAAGACATCCATCGTGAGCTGGTTGGCATAAATCGGCAGGGGAACACCGCCACGCAAATCGCAGAATCGCCGACAGTCGTCCAGCCCCATGATGTGATCGGCGTGCGGATGCGTGAAGATCACAGCGTCCACGTCGCGGATGTTTTCGCGCAGGCATTGAATCCGAAGTTCCGGTGTGGTGTCGATGAGCAGCCGGATTTTGTCGGTGGCGATGTAAATCGACGGGCGTGTGCGGTGGTTTTTCGGATTCGCCAGAAACTCCGGTGGATAATCTTTTCCGATGAGCGGCACGCCCTGCGATGTGCCGGTTCCAAGAAACGTGAGAGTGAACGACATTTTAAATTTTTCTTTCGCTGCCGGATTCCGGAAGCTTGAATCTCAATCGATTTTCAACCGCGGATGAACATGGACTCGCACAGAAAAAATTGGCCGAAGCCCGGGTTGCGGAAGTTCCCGGCCTCGATTCGTTGGCTTTCTTCCATGATCTGTGGCGATCTGTATTCATCGTTCATCGATGGTTAAAACCCGAGCTGAAAAACTAACCATGTTGTCCGTCCTGCGCATTAAAAACCTCGCCCTGGTGGCCGACCTGACGCTGGAACTCCAGCCCGGCTACAACGTCATCACCGGCGAAACCGGCGCGGGGAAATCGATCATTATCGGCGCGCTCAACCTTGTCCTCGGCGAACGCGCGGATCGCACATTGATCCGGTCCGGAAGCGACAGCTGTTCGGTGGAAGCGGTGTTCGACATCAGCCGGCTGAAGTCGCCGCTCAAGACTTTTCTTGAAGAAAACGGACTGGAACCGTGCGAGGACAACCAGCTTGTTCTCAAACGCACATTTACCAGTGCGGGATCGAATCGCCAGTTTGTGAATGGCTCGCCTGCGACGCTCAGCGCACTGGCAACAATCGGTGAATGGCTGGTCGATATGCACGGGCCGCACGATCATCAATCGCTGCTGCATCCGTCGAAGCAACTGGCGATTCTCGATGCATTTGGAGGTTTGCAGGAGGAGCGCGATGAATTTGCCGGGCTTGTGCAGCGACGGTCCGCTGTCGAGGCGGAAAAGGCGGCACTGATCATTGATGAGAAAACCTACGCGCAGCAGCTCGATCTCCTGCGATTTCAGGTGAACGAAATTTCCGCCGCGCGACTTCAGCCCGGTGAAGATGAAATGGTCGAACAGGAGTATCAGCGCGCGAGCAACGCCGCGAAGTTGCTTCAGCTCAGCCAGGCCGCGCTCGATTTGCTGGCGGAGAACGAAAGCGCTTTGATCACTCAGGCGGGTGTTATCGGCCGGACATTGCAGGAGTTGCATCGCATTGATCCGGGAGCCGCCGGTCTCGTCGCGCTGCATGAGCAGGCGGTCAGTGCGCTTGGTGAATTGCAGACGGAATTGTCACGATATGCGGACAAGGTGGACATCGATCCGGAGCGACTGCAGGAGCTGGAGGAACGCATCACGCTGCTGCATTCCCTGAAACGGAAGTATGGCGGAAACGTGGCCGAAGTGATTGCATTCGGCGAGGAAGCGAAGCGCAAGCTCCAGAGTCTCGAACAACGCGATGAAGAACTCGCGCGTCTCAATGCGCAGCTGGAAAAGCTGGACAAAGAGATCCGAAAGGTCGGAACGGATTTGTCGGCAAAGCGTCGCAAGGTCATTCCACAGCTCAGCAAAGCGGTGAGCAAACAGCTCAACGATCTTGGTTTCAAACAGAGCCGCCTCGATGTCGCCATCGCGACGCAGGAGTTTCGGGTTCCGGGTTCCGAGTTCCGGGTGGGAGAAACCTCAAACTCGAAACTCGAAACTTCGAACTTAAAACTCAACCCCGCAGGCTTTGATTCGATTGAATTTCAATTTGCACCGAATCCCGGTGAACCGGCCAAACCACTTCGTGCGATTGCTTCATCCGGTGAACTTGCGCGCGTCATGCTGGCATTGAAAACAGTCCTTGCAGCGGAAGACGAAATTCCCGTGCTTGTCTTTGATGAAGTGGACGCCAATGTCGGTGGCGAGACGGCGAATGTGGTTGGCGAGAAAATGCAGCAGATCGCTGCGAAGCGACAGGTGCTCAGCATCACGCATCTGCCGCAGGTCGCCGCGACCGCTTCCGCGCATTACGTCGTGACGAAGCAGGTGAAGGACGGCAGGACGATTTCGGAAATTCAGTTGCTCGACCGCAAGGCGCGCGTCGCCGAGTTGACCCGCATGCTGGGCGGCCAGACGGACGCCGCGCGGAAACATGCGGAGGCGATGTTGAAGGGATGAAGGGTTTTCTGAAGGGGGGAATGGTTGAACTTCGTATGCTGCGTTCCGCGATTACGGATTCATCTGCCCCGCGTCAACGCTTGAGCCGTTCAAGAATTTCGGTCGCGCCAGCCACGTGATTTGATGCTGCGCTGCGGAGGAGCGCCTCCGCTTCCGCGGAAGCAGGGGCGCTGGACGCTGCAATCGTTTCGAGCGCGTGCAGCGCCATGCCGTTTCCACCAATCGTCGCGGCTTTCCTCAAACCCTTGATGACATCACTTTGCAGGCCGAAATTTGTTGCGTGTTTTGCGATCGCTTCAATGGCGGTGGCGTTTCCGGCGTCTGCTGCGCCTTGGAGCATCGCCAAGGATTGAGACGCGGTGATTCCCAGCCCGACTGGTTCGAAAAGGGCTTTCAATGCTCGTTGATTTCCATTCGAAGCAGCCCGGCCGATTTCTGTGTGGGCGAAGGATCGAATGTAATCCAATTGAGTGGCGCGGAATAACGCCTCGAGCGCGGCATCATCGCCGGCTGCTGCGCGCGAACCGACTTCGCTGAAGGCGTTTCGAAGAGCATTCATCTGATCGCGTATTTCGATCGGCGATCTCGCCGTCGAGGCTTTTTGCGACAGGTCGTTCAGGGCGTTCAATGCCGGCAGGTCGCCTTTGGCTGCAGCGTCGGCGAGCTTCATCGTCGGGGAATTTGGGTCGTTGATTGTCAAAGTGCGTGTGGCGCCTTTGGAGAATGTGACGAGGATCAGAAGCGGCACCAAAATACCCAGTGCGAGCGAGGCGATTGCAGCTTTTCGGCTGCGGGCGAACCGCATGGCCATGATTATGCCGAGCAGCGTGGTGATGACGAAGCTGGCCATGATCGCGACGAAGATCCTGAAAGGGTAACTGGAAAGCTGCGCGCCATTCTTCATTTCGAAACCGGTATGAACCAGGGAAAGCCAGTTCAGGAAACTCAAACGAATGTTCAGCGTCTGCCAGAATCCCGAAGCTGCGAAGAACAACAACAGCGGCGCGAACACGCAGCCAAGATAAAGGTGAATGGATCGCAGTTTTTGCATGGGGAGTTGGGTTTGGGGAATCCGGACTTCTTCTATCACCGGTCATTGGAATGCGGAAGCAGAATTGCTGAAACTGCATTCTTCTGAGCGGAGCCACAGATCAACACAGATGGGTTCAGCGGTTGGAAAGGAGATATCTGCGGATGTATTTTCGAGGCGCACAATGTTCACGCTGTGCTACTGACATTCGCGACCACAGCGGCAATGTGGGGAGTGTGGAAAATCCTGCCCCGGCGTTAACTCCGTTTCCGCTCCTCGCACACCTTCAATCGCTTCCAGCATATGAATGAAAATCAAAAAATCGTCGCATTCTTCCTATTTTGCGTTCTGGCTCAGCCCTGTCATGATGCCCACGCTCGCAAGCATCCCAAGCGCAACGCGATCACGTTGATCAATGTTCTCATCGGCTGGATTTGTCCTGTCACGCTTCCGTGCCTGATTTGGGCTTGCTGGCGATTGGCTGAAAACCCGAACGTTTTGACACCGCGTGAAGAGGACAACGATTTCAGGCCAAGCATCGACTGAGGAACTCCATGCAACAGGCAGATAAATCATTCGAACTCCGGGAGACGGCAAAGAACGGGGCCGTCGCAAAGATCAAGGCATTGCTTGATGCTGGCGAGCAGTGTGACCCGCGACAGGGCCAGTGAACTAGCACAGGGCCGGACGAATGCTATTCTTCCGGCCCTGCTTCATTCAGAGGGCGCGGCTTATGCCGCGTAAGTTAACTGTGCGACCGATATGATCCCCGGAATGCATCCACGAATTGCGTTCCCGATCTCCCCAACACCGGAATTTGCTTTCCTCCGATATGCGTAGGGAATTACCCTATTCCCCTCCTAATGAGGGACGAAGTCAAGAAGCAGAAATCAACTGGAGGCGCACGCAGGCTGGAAGCAACACTTTTGCAAATAGCAGTCAAGCCGCGTGGCCACTTTGATGTCGCAGAATACAATCACACATTTTCCACCACTCATCAGATAGCCAATTCGTCCGGCGTATGCAATTGACCGATTACCACGCCAAGTACTTTGCCTACGAGCTGACGAAGCGCTGCCCGTCAGACAGCGTTGAAAAACTCACCAGTGCTGTGGCAGGTGCCCAAGTGGAGCTGAATCCGCATCAGGTGGATGCCGCGCTCTTCGCCTTCAAATCACCGCTGTCAAAAGGCGCCTTGCTCGCGGATGAGGTTGGCCTCGGAAAGACCATTGAAGCCGGCTTGGTGTTGTCGCAGAGATGGGCCGAACGCAAGCGCCGCATTCTCGTCATTGTCCCATCCAACCTGCGAAAGCAATGGTATCAGGAGCTGACCGAAAAGTTTTTCCTGCCTTGCCGGATTCTTGAGGCCAGGTCCTACAACGCCGCCGTCAAACTCGGCAATTTCCGCCCTTTCGACAGCACAGACGCAGTCATCATTTGCTCCTACCAGTTCGCGCGCAAACAGGCCGCTGATGTTGCCAACACTCCGTGGGATTTGGTCGTCATTGATGAAGCGCACCGATTGCGCAATGTCTATAAACCGTCAAATGTCATCGCCAACACCCTCAAGCTCGCGCTGGCGAGTCGGCACAAGCTGCTGCTCACCGCGACCCCGCTGCAAAATTCGCTGCTCGAATTGTTCGGCCTCGTCAGCTTCATCGACGAACACGCCTTTGGCGATCTCAAGAGTTTCCGCGAACAGTATGCCAATCTGAATCAGGACGAGGTTTTCAGCACCTTGAAGTCGCGGCTGAAACCCATCTGTCACCGCACCCTGCGACGTCAGGTCACGTCCTACATCCCCTTCACCCGGCGGTTGCCGTTGCTGGAGGAATTCACGCCCGAGGAAAGCGAAGATCGTCTTTACAACCTCGTCTCGGACTATCTCCGTCGTGACAATCTCCAGGCGCTTCCAGCAAGTCAGCGCTCGCTGATGACGCTTGTACTGCGGAAATTGCTCGCGTCTTCCACATTCGCCATTGCTGGAGCACTGGAATCCATTTCAAATCGCCTCAAGGCCAGGTTGCAGAAGAAAGAACCTGCCGAATCGCTGGAGGAAGAGCTCGACCAGGATTACGAAGCCTTGGATGAAACGGCGGAAGAATGGCCGGAAGATCAGGCAGCCGAACCGCTCTCCGATGCCGACCGCGCCGCTATCGAAGCCGAGATCGGCGACCTGGACGCGTTTGCGAAACTGGCAACGTCCATCGAGCAGAACGCCAAGGGCAAGGCCTTGGTCAAAGCCTTGGCAATCGCCTTCCAAAAAGCTGCCGAAATCGGCGCGGCACAAAAAGCCATCATCTTCACCGAATCGCGCAAAACACAGAACTATTTGCTTCGCGTGCTCGCTGACAGCCCTTTCAAGGATGGCATCGTCTTGTTCAATGGATCAAACAACGATGAAACCTCGAAACAGATTTACGCCGCATGGCTCGAAAAACACGCCGGCACGGACCGTATCACCGGATCGAAGACAGCCGACATGCGTTCCGCTCTGGTGGATTATTTCCGCGACGAGGGTCGCATCATGATTGCCACGGAGGCGGGCGCGGAAGGGATCAATCTCCAGTTTTGCTCTCTGGTCGTGAACTACGATCTCCCGTGGAATCCGCAGCGGATCGAACAACGCATCGGACGTTGCCATCGTTACGGGCAAAAGCACGATGTGGTGGTTGTGAATTTTCTGAATCGCAAGAACGAAGCGGACCGGCGCGTTTACGAATTGCTTGCCCAAAAGTTTCAGCTTTTTGAAGGCGTCTTCGGAGCGAGCGACGAGGTTCTGGGAGCGATTGAAAGCGGTGTGGATTTTGAGAAGCGCATCAACGACATTTATCAACGCTGCCGCAAGCACGAGGAAATCAAAGTCGCCTTCGACCAGCTTCAACTTGAATTGAGTCTCGAAATCAACGAGGCCATGACGCAGACCCGCCGCAAGCTGTTGGAAAATTTTGATGACGAAGTTCGCGAAAAGCTCAAGGTGCGCGACGATGCTTCCAAAGCGTTTTTAAGTCAATTGGAGCGCCGGCTCATAGAACTCACCCGTCACGAACTCAACGGCCACGTGGAATTCCTCGACGATTCATCATTCCGACTGAAATCGTGTCCTTTTCCCAATTCTAACGGACAGATTCCCACGGGCGTCTATGAGCTTCCGCGCCGCAGCGGAGAAGCGCATTTGTATCGGCTCAATCACCCGCTGGCCGAGGCTATCCTGGCGCAAGCCAAATCCCGGAATCTCCCCGTGCAGGAAGTTTGCTTTGATTACGCCAATTACGAGGGCGTCATCAGCGTGCTGGAACCTCTTGTTGGCAAATCCGGCTGGCTCACACTGTCGAGCTTCACGGTGGAAGCACTGGATCAGATTGAGGACCACTTGATTTTCGCAGCCGTGACTGACGATGGGGCGACGTTGGAAGACGATGCCGCCGCACGCCTGTTCACGCTCCCTGGGAAAATCACCGGCCCATGCCTGAGCATCGTTCCGTCCGCGCTGGAAAGCATCACCGCCCAGCGTCAGGCGGCCATTCAAAAATCCATTTCGGAACGCAATGCGCGATTTTTTGAAGCCGAAGCCGAAAAGCTGGAAGGCTGGGCCGACGACTTAAAGCTTGGACTTGAACGCGAAATCAAGGAGTTGGACCGCCAGATCAAGGAAGCGCGCCGCGCAGCTACGCTTGCCTTGACACTTGAAGAAAAGCTTGCTGGTCAAAAGCAGATCAAAGCTCTGGAAGCGCAACGCAGCGAAAAACGCCGTTCGCTTTTCGACGCGCAAGACAGGGTGGACAAGCAGCGGGAGGATTTGATTGCAAATATCGAGGGAAAGCTGACGCAGAAAAGCGAATCCTTCGTTCTTTTCACAATTCGCTGGAAACTCACATAGAAAGGACTCCTATGGATATGCCATCTCAAAAACTGGCAGCGCGAATAATTGAGCGACTCGTCTCAGAGAAGCTTTTGGATGCCAGCGCTGGGAAAAAACTTTTGCCCAAGCTGGCTCTTGGAAAACTCACCGCTCAAGATTGGAGATTGCCTATTGAAACGAGCGACAAAAATGAGGCAGGCAAATGAGCACGTCCCCCCTGCTTAAACTGACCATAGCGCACCTTCGCGGTTCAGTGACGCCATTCACATTGCCGTTCGAGAAGAGAAAGAAGCTTTCGGTCATCTATGGTGAAAACGGATCAGGAAAATCCACCATTTGTGATGCCTTTGATTTTATTGGCAACGGCAGGGTGGGATCACTTGAGAACCGCGGCTTGGGTAAGACAGCGAAATATTGGCCTTCTGTGGGGAAGAAACCGGCAGACGTAATGGTAACTCTTGAAACCGCATCAGCCGATCCGCAGAAGCCAGACATTTGTCAGGCTACCGCCCATAAGGGGGAAGCTGTCGTAAAACCAGAGGCATCGCGTCCCAAGGTTGAAGTCTTGCGCCGCTCTCAGATACTCGCGCTAATTGAAGCAAAACCTGGAGAACGATATGCAGCAATTAGCCGGTTCATTGACGTTTCTGGGATTGAGACCTCGGAAGCTGCACTCCGAGAATTGATTCGCGATCTCAAGAACAATCGCGAAATTGCGATTGCGCGAGTTCAGGAGAATCTTGAAGCACTCACGCGCTTTTGGGAGGCAGCTGGCAAGCACGATAAGGATTACTTGGTTTGGGCTGAGGCTGAGTCAAAACGGGACTCCGGAACATTAGCGGCGGAACTTGAAGCCTTGAGCGGGCTTCAATCTGCATTTAGCCGACTGCTTGATCACCCCGAACAATTCAAAACTGCGGAGCAGGCGTTAAACAACGCAAAGGAATCTGCGGCGACAGCAAAGAGAGAAGCGGATGACTGCGCCAAGCGCATTTCGGCCGATGCTGGCGAGACGATGGAATTGCTTCAGACCGCCAGCAGTTATCTTCACAAGCATCCCAATCCCGCGGCGTGTCCATTATGTGAAAGCGCAGAAAAGGCAGCTGGACTGGCCGACCGAATTAAGCAGCGCCTAGAGCAGTTTTCCGCGTTACAAGCCGCGTTGCAAAAGCAGAAGGCAACGGACAAAGAAGTTCAGCGCTTAGCTCAGCAATTGGAGACATTGAAGTCTAACGCCCAGCGCCACGCGCAAGATTTCGAAAAGGCTCGTGCAAAACTGGCCGAATGGCCAAAAGATATTGAGCTTCCGACGACCACAGCGCCTGAAGATATTTCAGCGCTGTCAGAATGGTTGGGAAAAGCGGCTCACCTGCCTGCCCAGTGGAAAAAAGTGGAAATCGCCAGACAGGATCGAAAGCAATTCGTCGCGACGCTCAAATCCGCACTGAAAACCTTCCAGGACAATGTTAAAGCTCAAAAAGAACTGGACGCGCTCTTGCCGAAGCTTTCGAGGGCTTTGGAAATCATCGAGGAAGAACGGCGCAAGTTTACCGATGAAGTCCTTTCAAAAATTGCCGAGGAAGTAGGCCGCATTTACGAACTCGTTCATCCGGGCGAAGGGTTGAACAAGATCAGCCTCATGTTAGACCCTGCGAAGCGAGCGTCTTTGGAGATCGGCACAGATTTTTGCGGAGAGAAAGGAGCTCCTCCCCAAGCCTATTTCAGCGAATCGCACCTCGACACCCTCGGGCTCTGTGTATTTCTCGCCCTGGCTGCGCTGGATGGCCCGGAAAAAACTATCCTTGTACTGGATGATATTTTGGCGAGCGTTGATGAGCCACATGTTGAGCGGCTGATTGAAATGCTCTATGCGGAGGCGGTGAAATTCCGGCACTGCATCATCACTACGCATTACCGTCCATGGAAGCATAAACTGCGGTGGGGATGGCTGAAGACTGGTCAGTGCCAGTTTGTCGAACTCACCACATGGACAAATCAAAATGGCTTAACAATCATTCGCACCGTGCCTGATGTCGCGAAGCTGAAGTCCCTCTTAGAAGACCAGCCACCAGATCCTCAGGCGGTGTGTTCTAAAGCAGGCTTTATTCTTGAAGCAGCGCTAAATTTTTTGACGCTTCTTTACGAATGTGCCGTGCCTCGTAAACCGGAAGACCGCTATACCATTGGCGATCTTTTACCTGCCATCAAAGGCAATCTCCGGAAAGCAATACGCGTGGAAATTCTGGACGGCACTGATGAGAGCGGAAAACCTAAATACAAAACTGTCAGTCTCACTCCAATTTTTGATGAACTGACACGAATCGCAGAGGCACGAAATGTTTTTGGCTGCCACTTTAAAGCAATTTCGTTTGAACTGTTGGAAGCCGATGCGCTGGCCTTCGGACAACAAGTGCATGCGTTGATGGAATTATTGACTGATCCTGAAGCTGGTTGGCCAAAAAATTCAAACTCAGGCGAGTATTGGGCAAATTCTGGCGAAACCCGCCGCTTGTATCCTTTGCGTAAACCGGCTTAACAAGATGTCGAAGAAACAAAAACTTGAGCTGACGTGGATTGGGAAGGAGAACCGGCCCAGGCTTGAACCAAGGATTTTGCTGGAAGATCCGGAGAAGGCTTATCACGCCAAACACCGGGTCACGGAGAACGACCTTTTTGATAACCGGCTCATCTTTGGCGACAATCTGCTCGCCCTCAAAGCGCTGGAACAGGAGTTCGCCGGCAAGATCAAGTGCATCTTCATTGACCCGCCTTACAACACCGGAAGCGCATTCGAGCATTACGATGATGGAATCGAACACTCGCTCTGGCTGACGCTGATGCGTGACCGCCTCGAAATTCTGCGTTCGCTTTTGAGGAATGACGGATCAATCTGGATCACACTCGACGACAATGAGGCGCACTATTGTAAGGTTCTTTGCGACGAGGTCTTCGGACGCCAAAACTTCGTTGCCACAATAATTTGGCGAAAAAACTACGCGCCCAAATCCAGCGCAAAGCATTTTTCGGTGGATCAGGATTACATTCTCGTCTATGCGAAGAACGCAGACTTGTGGAAACCAAATCCCATGCCGCGGTCAGAAAAGCAGGACAAAGCATACAAGAATCCTGACAACGATCCGCGAGGTCTTTGGCGTCCGAATAATCTTGCAGCGCGAAATTTTTATAGCAAGGGCACTTACTCCATTAAATGCCCCAGCGGGCGAGTAATTCCCGGCCCTCCTTCGGGTTCATATTGGCGTGTATCAGAAGAGAAGTTTTGGGAGATGAATCGGGATGGTCGAATTTGGTGGGGGAAGGATGGAAACAATGTCCCCGCTCCGAAAATTTATTTAACCGAGGTCAAGCAGGGCGTCGTTCCACAGACCTATTGGGACTACCAAGAGGTCGGACATACTCAAGACGCCAAGAAGGAGATCGTCGTTCTATTCGGAAATGACGTCTTTGGCACGCCCAAGCCGGAGAAGTTAATGCAAAGGATAGTTGCCTTGGCAACCAATCCTGGCGACTGGGTTCTCGATTCTTTCGCCGGCTCAGGCACAACCGGCGCAGTCGCGCACAAAATGGGTCGTCGCTGGATCATGGTGGAGTTGGGCGAGCATTGTCACACGCACATTATTCCTCGTCTCAGGAAAGTGATCGATGGCGAAGACCCCGGCGGCATCACGAAAGCCGTCGGCTGGAAAGGTGGCGGTGGTTTCCGTTATTACCGCCTCGCGCCGTCGCTGCTGGAAAAGGACAAGTGGGGCAATTGGGTTATCAGCAGGGAATTCAACGCCGCCATGCTGGCCGAGGCGGTGTGTAAGCTGGAAGGTTTCACCTACGCTCCGAGCGACACGGTTTATTGGCAGCACGGTTATTCCACCGAACGCGATTTCATCTACGTGACCACGGCCACGTTGAATCACGATCAGTTGCAGCAGTTGAGCGATGAAGTCGGTGAGAATCGTTCACTTCTGGTGGTCTGCACGGCGTTTCGCGGTCGCAAGGAGGGTTATCCGAATCTGACGGTGAAGAAGATTCCGAAGGCGGTGCTCTCGCGTTGCGAGTGGGGGCACGACGATTATTCGTTGCAGGTGGAGAACCTGCCCAAAGCGCCGCCGAAGCCCGGGCAGCAGGAGTTGCTATGAATGGTTCATGCGAAGATGAATCTCATGCGTCTCACGCGAAGACGCGAAGGCGCGAAGAAGAGAGAGAACGTTCTAACGCCACCGCCTCGTGCGGTGTCGGCAGGTTCGCGTCTTCGTCTGCCCCCTCCAATGCTGAGGAAGTCTCAGCCGTCGTCGTGGACTGCGCCTATCGGCTGCACGTGGAGGCTGGCCCCGGCCTGCTCGAAACAGTTTATGAAGTGGTCTTGGCTAAAATGCTTACGGAGCGTGGTCTTCAGGTTCGCCGTCAGGTTCCGGTTCCCATTGATCTGCTGGGACTCCGATTTGACGAGGGTTTCAGGGCGGACCTGATTATTCACGACCTGGTGCTGGTGGAATTGAAGTCCGTGGAAACCCTGGCGCCGGTGCATGGCAAGCAAGTCCTCACCTATTTGCGGCTGTTGAAGATGCCCCTTGGTTTGCTCATCAACTTTGGCACGGCCACGTTCAAAGAAGGCTGCAAGCGCATTGTGAATCAACATCAGGACTTCGCGTCGTCGCGTCTTCGCGTGAACCAAAAGGAGTTCCGCCTATGAGCGTCATTAAGCGAATGCCGTCGGGCGGAGAGTTCCTTCTCTATCAGACCGAGGATGGCCGGACGCGGGTGGAATGCCGGTTTGAAGAGGGCACGATCTGGCTCACGCAGGCACAGATTGCCGAACTGTTCCAGACCACGCCGCAAAATATAACGCTGCATTTGCGAGCCATTTACGCGGAAGGGGAGCTTTCAGAGGAGGCAACTTGTAAGGAATACTTACAAGTTCGACATGAGGGCGGACGACAGGTTTCGCGCAGCCTTCGGCACTATCGGTTGGAGGCTATTCTGGCGGTAGGTTATCGAGTGCGGTCGAATCGTGGCACTCAGTTTCGCCAATGGGCCACCGCGCGTTTGGAGGAGTACCTCCGCAAGGGTTTCGTCCTGGACGACGAACGGCTCAAGAATCCTCCCGGCCCGGGCATTCCGGATTATTTCGATGAACTGCTGGAGCGCATTCGGGACATTCGTGCCAGCGAACGGCGGATGTATCTGCGTGTGCGGGAAATTTTCGCACTCGCTGCCGATTACAATCCAAGGGACGAAGAAGCTCAGGCATTTTTCCAAACGGCCCAAAACAAACTACACTTTGCGGTGTGCGGGAAAACCGCGCCGGAATTGATCGCCGAGCGCGCGGACGCCAATCAACCGAACATGGGACTGACGACCTGGAAAGGCGGCAGAGTTGCGCGCACGGATGTGACAGTCGCCAAAAATTACCTGAACGAACAGGAAATCTCCGAGTTGAACCGCATTGTGACTATGTTTCTGGATTTTGCGGAGGACCAGGCGCGTCGCCGAAAGCAGGTATTTCTGTCGGATTGGCGGCAAAAACTGGATGAATTTTTACGGTTCAACGAGCGCCCGGTGTTGCCGGATTTGGGGCGTGTTTCACGTGAGGAGGCCGATCGCAAAGCGCACGCGGAATACGAGCGTTTCGCCGAACGTCGCCGCGCCATCGCCGAAGCCGAAGGCGAAAAGGCCATTCATGAACTGGAGAACGTCGCAAAGAAGATTTCCAAGAAGAAATGAAATCACAGGTCAATTCCATATCCGGTCGGTTGAGTCTTCGTCCGCCGCAGCGCCGGTCGCTTGAAATCCTGGATCGAATTACCGAAATCGTTCCTCCCGGCAAGAACGCGGATCTGAAGTCAGCGCTGGAGATCATTCAGAGCGAGTTTCCAACGGTGACTGATTTCGAACGTGAATTTGTTTCGCTCTGTTTTGCACTGGCCACAGGTGTCGGCAAGACGCGGCTCATGGGGGCGTTCATTGCGTATCTGCACCAGGCGCACGGGATAAACAACTTCTTCGTCCTCGCGCCGAACCTGACGATTTACAACAAGCTCATTACGGATTTCACCCCCAACACGCCGAAGTACGTCTTCAAAGGAATCTCAGAGTTTGCGACGGACGCGCCCGAAATCATCACGGGGGATAACTACGAAGCGAAGGCGGGAACGCTGTTTGATCAGGTGCGTCGTTGCAAGATCAACATCTTCAACATCTCGAAGATCAATTCGGAAGTGCGCGGCGGCAAGTCACCTCGCATCAAACGGCTTTCGGAATACATCGGCGAGAGCTACTTCGAATATCTGGCGGCGTTGCCGGACCTGGTGCTCATCATGGATGAATCGCATCGGTATCGCGCCAGTGCCGGCGTGCGGGCCATCAATGAATTGAAACCCGTTCTCGGTCTCGAACTCACGGCGACGCCCTTTGTGGAAACCAGCAAAGGCCCTGTGCCGTTCAAGAATGTCATTCTCGATTACCCACTCGGCAGGGCGATGGCCGATGGCTTCGTCAAAGAACCGGCGGTCGTTACCCGCAAGAATTTCAACCCCGCCGGGATGACGCCGGAAGCCATCGAGCGAATGAAACTCGAAGACGGCGTTCGTTTGCATGAGAGCGTCAAAGTGGAATTGGAAACGTACGCCCGTGAAACCGGCAACGCCATCGTCAAGCCGTTCGTTCTTGTCATTGCCCGTGACATCACGCATGCGAAACAGTTGGTGGAGATGATCCAATCCGATTCGTTTTTTGAGGGCCGCTACAAAGATAGAGTCATTCAGGTGGATTCCAGCAAAACCGGCGCGGAAGAGGATGAGATGGTCGAACGGTTGTTGAAGGTCGAGCACAACGATGAACCGACCGAGATTGTGATTCATGTGAACATGCTCAAAGAAGGGTGGGACGTGACCAATCTCTATACCATCGTCCCCTTGCGCGCGGCGAATGCACGGATTCTCATCGAGCAATCGATCGGGCGCGGTTTGCGCCTTCCCTACGGCAAACGAACCGGAGTTAATGCGGTGGACCGTTTGAACATCATCGCTCACGACAAATTCCAGGAAATCGTTGATGAGGCGAAGAAGCCCGATTCATCGATTCGGTTGCAGCAAGTCATTCTTGAGCCGGAAAAGCTCGCTGAGAAAACAGTAACCGTTGTTTCACAGCCGCAACTGGCCAGCAAGCTGGGATTGCAACCGGAGCAGACTACAGACAGCACACTTGTTCCCCAAAACGCCGAGCCGCCGGTATTCACAACGGCGGAAGATCAGAAAGTGGCTCAAATCACCTATGCGGTGATTCGCAAATTGGAAAATCAGCCGCAGAAGTTGCCGAGTGTTTCCTATCTGACCAAACCCGAAGTGCAAGCGGAGGTATTGAGAGAAGTTGAAGCGCAATATCGCCCGGCGCAACTGGAGATCGAAGGTGTGACCAAACGGCCGGATTTCGCCGCCATCATCGCGAAAACCGCGGAAGTCGTGATCCAGCAGACGATTGATATTCCGCGCATTCTGGTCGTGCCCACCGGGGAAGTGCAGTCAGGCTTCCATCCGTTCAATCTGAACCTCTCCGCGCTCAATTACCCGGCCGTGTCTGAGGAGCTTTGGGTGAAGCATTTACGAACGGATCAAGTGGACGTTATTGCCATGGGTAAAGGTGGCATTGAGGAAGCGCGTCTGGAAGATTACGTCGTCAGTGGCCTGGTGGATTTCGATGATGTTTCCTACGACGCCCACGCGGATTTGCTCTATGAGCTCGCTGGCCAGGTGGTGAACCACTTCCGCAGTTATCTTCCGGACGAGCACGAAATCCGGAAGGTCTTACGCTGTTACCAGCGCGACATTGCGCGTTTTGTCCACGCGCAGATGCAGGAACACTATTGGGAAAATGCCACGGGCTATGAAGTCAAAATCAGCAAGGGCTTTTGTGAATTGAAGCCGAGTGCCTATACCGCGTCGGCAACCGATCCGGTGCTCGATTATCGGTGTCCGCCTGCGGACAAAAGCAACATGGCGAAATATCTTTTTGGCGGGTTCAAGCGTTGCCTTTATCAAGTACAAAAGTTTCAGTCTGAGAGCGAACGCAAGTTATCCGTGATTCTGGAACGTGAGTCATCCAAGTGGTTCAAACCGGCGAAGGGTCAGTTCCAGATTTATTACAAGTCCGGTGGAGACCATCTCGAATACCAGCCTGATTTCGTCGCGGAAACGGACGGCACGATTTACATGCTTGAGCCAAAGGCGAAAAACGAACTCGACGCCGCCGACGTCGTCGCCAAGAAAGAGGCGGCGGTTAAGTGGTGCAATCACGCCAGCGACCACGCTGCCACACACTCGGGGAAGAAATGGCGGTATCTTCTGATACCTCACGACGCCGTCGCCGAAAACATGACGTTGGAAGGTTTGGCGAAGCACTACGCGGCGGGTTGAGTCTAAATCCCGCGCTGCTTTAGTGGGTCCTCCACTTCGCCGACAAATGGGCTATGGAGCGGCAGCGCCTTATCCTTCACGGAACAGTTTACCGCGGACCGTAGCGGGAAAAACGGCTGACAATTGCCAAAGCAATTGCGGAACGCACTAGCAGGCTGTTGAAAAACCGCGCTTTTTCCGGACGACTCGTTTTGAAGGGG
>CALBZA010000020.1 GCA_937890005.1 uncultured Verrucomicrobia subdivision 3 bacterium
CGCCGCACCGGAATTGCTTGACCCTCCCACCCACAAATTCTGCTATAGAGCCATATTTTGAGTGATCTGAAATGCTTCGTTTGGGCTGTAGAAGAACACAGAGATGTGCACGGCAACGCCACCCTGTCTATTTGAATCGGTAGGGCAAAGCTGCCGGTTTGCCCACTATTTCATTCCCGCACCAGCCGGATTGAACCGCCCGTCATCAAAGTCCGGGCGGCCAGCATCATGAGTTTTGAAACAAAGAACGTATTGAAGATGGCTTTTCTGTTCTTCTGTTTTTCGTGTCTCTTATCTGGTGCTTGATGGGGATACGTCGCATCCGCGTCTGGCGAAGTCGCCGAACCAGGAACAGAAGCCGATAGAGTGAGATCGCCACATTGGGAACTTTTTCGATGGATGAGGATTGATATTTCATATCCGGCAAGCTTGACCGTCCGACTGCAATATAGAAGAGTCTCCACAGGTTCGTTGGTGGCAGACTCGTCCGTTGGTCCAGAAAACAAGGAAGCGACAAAGGAGATGAAATCCGGAGGTCAATCCTGTGAAACGTCGCCGTTTCACTTTGAGGCAAAGACATCTCACCGGTCGGCGGAGCGGATTCTCCGCCTGCGGTCCAGTGGCCCCATACTGTTGTTGCGTCGCCAATTAACACAATGAAACGGCATATTCTTCCCGCCCTCTTTTTTGCGACTTGCACCATCGCCGGTTGGTTTATTCACCGTGCTGGAGGCAACACCTGGCTTTTCATTTATGCGGTAATCGGAGGACCATTTCTCATGGCTGCCATGTGGGCATTGGAACAACGGGGACGGCATGACGCTCGACCATGCTTTCTCTTTCCGTGCCAACAACGCGGGTGTAGTGAATGATTCGGGCTATGCCAGGTTGGTTTGCCAAATGAACTATCAATGCTCGAATCGAAGCTGTGGTTCCAAGGCATAAGGTTTCGCGGCAGCATGAAAACATTCATCCACATTCGGTCGTCCAAGTTTCCAATCCTGCCTGGGGAAAAAGAGGAATTGGTCAATGAGGAGATGTATGGGAAGGCGGTGGCGCAGTATTTGCAGGCGAATTTGCAAGATCGAGGTTACAAGGCTCCGTTCTTCTGCTGCGAAGATTGGGGTTGGTGGGTTGAACTAAAAAACGCTCCGTTTGTATTCGGAGTGTGTATCTACTCAGGTCCGGAACGAGAAGGTCCGGTTGACTACTTTTGCACGGACAACATCTACGGGCAAAAGAAGTGGAGTTGGAGCAAGTTCCGGTTTTTGGATACGGAACCGTGGGTAAAGAGGTTACACGAGGATTTAATTACTATTTTTCGCGCCGACCCGAAGGTCGATCTAGTGAATGCGGAATGCGAGGCTCCCTTTGCGGCAAATGAAAACAGCACATCAGACCGTGCAGGCATCAGCCACCGTGCCGTTCGGCAGGATGAGATCCGATGACATAACCTGTGGTTGCAGTCACAATTACGGCTGCCGGGGCTGTCTGGGCCTCTATTTGCGTGAGCTCCCTGCGCATGTTGTATGTTTGGATTGAGCAAAGAGAAGAAACTTGAAACGCCACTCGGCTCAGCCGTCGTTCGCACTGGCTTTGTCGAAGTGCTTTCATGGCGTTACCGTGGCGTGCTCATTGAAGTCGCTTGGCCGGAGAATTCGCCCTGCCCAACCGATCAGTTCTTCGACATTCGCGGCGACTTTGACCGACTGCTGCAGGTGGCATTGACGTTTCTTGGAGTTGATGACTTTCCGCCAGAGCTGCGCACGATTGTTCCAGAACGGATTGAGTTTGGGACAGCTGATGATTGGTCTCTGACATTTCATTGCCCGGAATGGCCGGATGCTTGGTGGACCGTTACGTTCAAGCATGGCAAGCCTAACAGGATGCATCATGGAGATTGACCAGTGCCGCCTAGTCTCTCTGCGGTTCAATTTCGCCTTGTGATGGATTGCAGCGCGATTCAAAGAACTTCAAATGCCGCAAACTTCCTGCCGAGAATCGGTTCGCTTTTTGTGCGCAGCCACTGTTCCAGAACGCCGGCATAGACACTGCGGAAATCAACTGTGTGACGCAAATCGCCTTGAAACAAATCCTCGGGCGCAAGGCTCGGATACGTCCCCTGCAATCCCGCCTTGATCCGATTTCCAACGATGAACATCGGTGCGGCCGCTCCGTGATCGGTGCCGCCATTCGCATTCTCGGCGACGCGCCGGCCGAATTCACTGAAGGTCATCACCATCACACGGTCCATGTTCCCCTGCGCTTTTAGATCGTCGGCGAACGCCTTGACCGAATCGCCGAGATCACGCAGCAAACGGTCCTGCGCCCCAAGCTGTCCAGAATGCGTGTCGTAACCGCCCTGGGATGCGTAAAAAATCCGGGTCGGCAATCCGCCTCCGATCAGTTTCGCGACGAGCTTCAACGAGTTTCCAAGTTGAGAAGATGGATAAACAGCTCTGTTTTCAACGCGATCGGCGAGCGCCCGGATTTTTTCCGAACTCACCTGAGCGTCGAGCGCGGTGCGTTCCAGAAATTCAAGCGGTGATCCGCCCGGCCGTATGGCGGGACCGCCTATGGCGCCGATGCTTCCGCCGGCGTTGACATCCTCCGCTTCGTTCAGTCCGCGGAATGACTGTTCCATCATGTCGGCCTCACCCGCCATGGGACGTTCCGAGCTGATGAACCGATAATTCCTCGGGTTGTCGAGGCTCACACCTTTGAGCGATTTCGAGGCAAACGCCTGCGGCATCTGACGGCCGATGTTCACGCCCACCGTCGGATCGGCGCCGTCGCAGGCGTTGTCGAAGTAGCGGCCGATCCAGCCGTGTTTTTCGAAACGCTCCGAATCGCTCGCCGTCTGCCAGATTTCCGTGGAACGAAAATGGGATCGATTGGGATTCGGATAACCGATGCCCTGAATGATCGACAGTTCGCCGGCATCGAACATGGCTTTGAATCCGCCGAGTGCCGGATGCAATCCGAGTTGATCGTTCAGCTTGAGAACCTGGCTGTTCGAAATGCCGATTTTCGGACGTGCCCGCCGGTAATGATCGTTGTCAAACGGGACAACCGTGTTCAGGCCGTCGTTGCCTCCCGCCATCTGGATCACGACGAGAATGGTTGAATCGCGTCCGGTGGCCACCTGTGTGGCGCTGTCGGCCGCAGCAGCCTGCAAAAGCGAAAAGGTGTTGGAGAGAAACGCCGGAACCGTCCAGGACAACGCGCCGCCGAGAACGGTTGTGCGGAGAAAAGCCCGCCGCGTCTGCAAAGTGATCTCTTTCTTCATGGTTCAGCTCAGTTGAAATTCAGGCGTGCTCATGATCAGTCGGAGGGCGCCGCGGATTTCGGATTCGTCCAGGTCACCCTTCGACTTCAAGTAATCACGGAGGGATTCGCGTTGCTTGTCCTTCAACTTTCCCTGAAGCAACCGCTTTTCGAGTGCAGCCAGCAATGTGTCTTTGTCGGCACGTTCCTCCGTTGTAAGGATTTTCTCCACGTTCACTCCGCCCGGGCGCCCGCGAAGGCGTCTTTGGGCACGACGCGCCTGGGCGGGCGTTCGTGCGGCAATTGCAGCGAGCACGGCGCTGTCCGCTTCCACCAAAACTTCGGCTTCGTTGTATCGCGCGAGGAGTGTGTTGGTATTGATCCACGCGAGCCCACCGTCCCAGCCCTTCACATTGGGCGGCGCGAAAAGATTCTGCCCCAGGGTGCGAAGAAGATTCACACAAACGGGCGTCGGAGGCAGATCACATTCCAGCATTCGAACTGAACCCACGAGCCATTGAACCGGGCTTTTCACCTGGGAACGTATCAGGGAGGACGCATAAAACGCCTCGCTCAGGAACATGGTTTTGAGGAACGACTGCAGGTTGTTGCCGCCGCGGCGAAACTCCTCTGCCAGAGCAGTGTTCAATTCACGGGACGGTGGTTCTCCCGCGAAGAAGTTCCAAAGTTTGCCCGTGATAAAAACCGCCGCCTGAGGCTGTTCGACGATCATTCGAATCAGGTCATCGCCATCAAAGTTCCCGGTTTTCCCAAAAATCGTCTTCTCGCCCGCGTCATGAATTCTCGGACGATAAACGAACTTCTGATTTTCCCGATCCAACGCCCAGCCGGTCAGAGCGCGCGCGGCTTCGGTAACATCCATTTCGGTATAGTGCCCTTCCCCCAGCGCGAATAGTTCCATGACCTCCCGGGCAAAGTTTTCATTTGGCTTCTGTTTCCGGCTTTGCGCCTGATCCAGCCAGATCAGCATGGCCGGATCCTTCCCCGCCTCCGTGAGCAGCTGCAGCCAGTTGCCCCCCGCGAGCCGGCGAAAAAGCTCGTTCTGACGCCACATGTAATACGCGTCCCGAACTTTTTCGAAACTGGTCGCAAAATGACCGTGCCAGAACAAGGTCAGCTTTTCCTGGAGAGGACGCGGTCCCCGGACCATTCGCTGAAGCCACCACCCGCGCAATTCGAGAAGGCGCTGGCGTTGAAGCTCCTGCTCCTGTCTTTGAAGTTCCCGGCGCTCCGGTTCCGGAGCCTGACGGATGGCTGCCAGTTTCTTAAGCCGGTCAGGATCAGGCCGGGCCCAGTCCGGGGCTGGGGTGGAATCGGGGATTCTCTCGAAGAAAACGAACTGGGAAACGGCTTTTTCCAAGCCGGATTCCACCAGTTTTTGAATCTCGGCGGGGGTTCCACCGAAGCCGGCCCGATTCATCAGGTGAGCTGCCGTGGAATAGTCCCAACGGGCAGACTCAAGCGGCTTTAGCATAGAAACAGAAGACGGGGGCATGGCTGGTTCGGTTTCAGACCTCGCCGAACCGATTCCCCGAGGGCAGTCCGTAGAATTCCCCAGAGATTTTTCGAACTAAACCATTGACAGAATTTCTCTGGCAGAGGAAAACGTTTTCGAACCAACAGGGAACCCAAACAAGAAAGAAGACTATGAAGTGTTCGTCCGCACTCAGAAGGAGGCAGGTGTCGTTGGCGGCCGTGTCGATGCTCCTGTCGTTTGCTCCCCTAGCAACTCACGCGGCCTCCCAAAAACTTTACGACAACAACTCATCCGTCATCATCAATCCCACGAGCGATCAGGCTGTCACAAGCTGGTTGGTGAACGGAGTGAGTTACATGCCGCTGCAAGGTTTTTATTACCGGGTCGGCGGCGTGGGCGGAGAATCGGCCATCAGCACGATTCCGCTGGTGAACCAGACTCTGCTCAGTGCCAATTCGCTGAGCGTCACCTACGCCAACGCCCTTTTCAGCCTCGAAGCGACCTACTCGTTGGTGGGCGGCGCACCGGGTAGTGGCGAAGCCAGTCTCTCGGAACAGATCAAGGTGACCAACCTGTCCGGCAGCAATCTGGATTTCCATTTCTTCCAATACGCGGACTTTGACCTCGCTGGAACGTTTACCGGCGATACTGTCCAGCTCGGCAAAAACCTTCAGGGCTTGTACAACGAAGCCTTCCAATATGATGGCGACACCATCGCTGACACGGTTGTGACACCGGGCGCGAACTTCGGCCAGGTCAGCGCTTTTCCGGTATTGCTGAACGAGCTCACAGACAATCTTCCCACGACTCTGAATGGCGCCTCTGGACCGCTGACCGGGGATGTTGCCTGGGCATTCCAGTGGGATCGCGTTCTTGCTGCCGGAGGTTCGTTCATTATCGGCATTGATCACGCGATCTATGCGGCACCTGTGCCCGAACCGACCACATTTGCGATCCTTGGGCTGAGCACCCTGCTGTTCGCAATCAACAGGCGCAAGCGTTCCTAACCTGGATTTCAAAGCTGCGCCGCCTGCATCGAAAGGTGCAGGCGGTTTTGCTTTTGTCTATAGCTGGACCACGAATGTCCAACCCCACCCTGTAATGTGCCTTCAAAAAGAAAGGCATTTTATGATCAATCAACAGATGGAACTTGGGTTGGGAAAATCACGATTCTGCCGTTCCTCGCGCCGCGGCGCCCACAGCAAATCTGAACGCGCCCGTTGGTGGTTCCAACGTATGCGCCAGGCCGTGGATCAGGCATTTGACTGGCAGCCTGTGGCTCAGCCGCGTCCGGAACAGATCTGGTTTCCCGAGTAAACGCAGGGTGCAAATGAAGGCATCAAAGGGTGACTGCCGGTCATCCAGCTTTCTCGCCGTAGCACCGTGAAACGAAAGCTCGAATCAGGTCGAGTTCCGCTTCCCCGGCGATGGTGTGAGCCTTCTGGAAGACATGGAATTCGAGATTCAACCCGGCGGATTCGAGAATCGATATCTGTTCCCGAACCGTTTCGAATCGCAGGATCGGATCCTGCGTTCCGTGCGTCAGAAGAATGCGTTGCTGCCTGGCGACCGGCGCCATTTCCGCAATGAGCTTCTCCGGTTCACACACGTAGCCGCTGATTCCAACAATTCCGGCCAGACGTTTGGAATATCGCAGGCCGACTTCCAACGACATGAGGCAACCTTGGGAAAATCCACCAAAGATGATTTGATCGGCCGGGAATTCATTGCGTTCCTGGGCATCCAATAAATCGAACAGCAGCTTCCGACTGCGCTCGACTCCCGGCACAATGTCTCCCGTAAAGTCGAACCATGAATAACCGCCGTAATACGCGTCAGGCGCGTTCACGAGCAGGTAGTTCATCCAGGGAAGATTCATCGCCGATGGAAGCCATCGATATCCTTCGATGCTGTCGCCCAGGCCGTGCAGCATCACCCACAATCTTTTTGAACCCGGCTCGGTCGCCGGAATGAATTCTGAATACAACATGAGATCTTACTGTTCGCGTTCCCGGATTGCCGCCGCCTCAAGGATGGCGAGCATGCGATCGGCCTCTGCTTCCGCCCATCGGGAGAAAGCGTCGCGCTGTTGATCCGACAAAAGAGCTTCCGGATGACCTTTCACGTAACTGGACAGCGGCATTTCGCCTTCCATCACCACGTCACCCATGCTTCTCAGGCGACGGGCCGCGCGCTTCGGATCATCGTGCGGCCATTCCGAGAAATTCAGTTCTTCCCGCCCGTGATTCACATGATCCACCACCCACCAGGAGACCGGCGCCACGCGGCTGTACCACGGCCACTTTGTTTCGTGGGAATGGCAGTCGTAACAAGCATTGCGGAGTATGGTTACGATCTCCGCCGGCGGCGTGTTGCTGGCGAGAAGATCGCGACCCGGTGCCACGGGCGGATTGGTTCGTTTCGGATTGATGAGCAGCATGGCCACAACCACGGTCAAGCCGAGACCAATCAGGATTTTCTTCCAGAGCTTCATACGCATTTTCAGCGATTGAGAGCAGCGAGCATTCAAGAAAGTTCCATCAAATGCAACGAAGGTTTGCGACGCTGCGTCCATGACAAGTAGTATGCGCGCAATTCGAACAGCAACCATGATCAAGGCGAAAACTGCATTTCTCCTCATCTCCGTCCTCTGCCTGGCGGGAGCCTCAATCTGCATGGGCGCCACCTATGAGCGTTCGAATGTCGAGCCCCCGAAGGTCAACCGCGAGTTCCGGGGTCTGTGGGTCGCGACCGTTGGAAACATCGACTGGCCATCGAAACCGGGCCTCAGCACCGCAGCGCAAAAGGCCGAATTGATCTCGCTTCTCGACCGCGCCAAAGCGCTGAAGTTGAACGCCATCATCTTTCAAGTTCGTCCCGCCTGCGATGCGATGTATGCGTCGAAGATTGAGCCGTGGTCCGAGTATCTCACGGCCGGAATGGGAAAGGCGCCGTCGCCCTTTTACGATCCACTCGAATTTGCCATTTCCGAAGCGCACAAACGTGGATTGGAACTGCATGCGTGGTTCAATCCCTACCGGGCGCTTCACAAATCGCATGAAGGCTCTGTCGCGCCCAACCATGTCAGCCGGAAACATCCCCAATGGGTAAAGCGTTTCGGCCAGTATCTGTGGCTCGACCCCGGCGAACGGGAAGTTCAGGACTATTCGCTCAGTGTGATCATGGACGTTGTGAAGCGTTATGACATCGATGCCGTCCACTTCGACGACTACTTCTATCCAGATCCTGCGGAGGCGAGGATTCCCTTTCCTGACGATCCAAGTTGGAAGAAGTTCGGCGCCGGCGGAAAACTGTCACGCGACGACTGGCGGCGGCAGAACATCAACACGTTCATCGAGCGAACCTACCGTTCGATCAAGAACGAGAAACCGTGGGTGAAGTTTGGGATCAGTCCGCATGGCATCTGGCGTCCGGGTTATCCATCGCAGATTCGCGGATTCGATACTTATGCGCTGCTGGCAGCCGACACACGCAAATGGCTCGCGGACGGCTGGCTCGACTATTTTTCGCCGCAACTGTATTGGACCATTGCCTCGAAGGAGCAGAGTTTCCCGGTTCTTTTGAACTGGTGGGCGGAGCAAAACGTTCGCAATCGCCATCTCTGGCCCGGCCTTTCAGCTGCATATGCCTTGAGCAATCGCGGATGGGATCCTTACGAAATTCCCAATCAGATTGCGCTCACCCGAAAGCATCCGAATGTGTCCGGTTATCTTGTTTTCAGTTCGAGCAAACTGTTCACCAATGCTCCACTCGTGGACAAGCTCCGCCGACAGGTGCAGTTGAATCCGGCAATCGTTCCGGCATCTCCCTGGCTTTCCAGTGTGAAACCGGCGCGTCCTTCCATTTCTGTCACAGGCAATGCCGGCACCCTCCAACTGACGATGCGCTCCGGCAGCACCAATGTTCTGCGCTGGTGGCTGGTTCAACAAAAGGTTTACAACGACTGGCAGACAAGCCTTCTGTCCGCCCAGGAAACCTCATTCAAACTGAACGGAACGCCTGAATACATTTCAGTCACAGCCATCGATCGCTTCGGGACCGCCAGCTCCCCTGCCGTCCTGCAGATCCGAAAGCCGCAACAGGCGCCCCGAGCCAGCCAGCGATAGCCCACCTTCTACCATCAAGAACAAAGCTCCGCGCACCGAAGCACGCGGAGCTTGAATGTCGAAACAGACTTTATTTCGTCAGATAATATTTCTGCGTGTATTCCTTCACCATGCGATCCGTGGTGAACTGCGGCACCAGCGTGGCCATCGCGCGGCGGATGCGTTGAATCCATTCCCTCGGAATCCCCTGCTCGTCCCGCTTGTAGAAAAGCGGGATCACCTGTTCCGTCAGCGTGCGATACAGATTCACGCTGTCCACGCGATCCTGTTCTTCAACCGACTCGGCATGTGAATCTTCGCCGATCGCAAATCCATTGGTGCCGTCGTAACCTTCGCGCCACCAGCCGTCGAGAATGCTCATGTTCAGGCATCCCTGGCAGCCCGCCTTCATTCCGCTGGTACCGGAGGCTTCGAGAGGGCGCCGCGGATTGTTCAACCAGATGTCGCAACCGGAAACCATCTGTCGCGCGACATGGATGTCGTAGTTCTCAATAAACACCAGGCTGCCCTTCAGATCGCTGTATTTGCTGAGATGAATGATGTGCTGGATGAATCGCTTGCCATCGTCGTCGCGCGGATGCGCCTTTCCGGCGAAGATGAACTGCACCGGGCGTGACTTGTCGCGTGTGAGATGAACGATGTTCTCCATCTGCTGGAAGATCAGCGGCGCGCGCTTGTAGGTCGCGAAACGCCGTGCAAAGCCGATTGTCAATGCATCCGGATTCAACAACTGATCGAACGTGATGTAATCACCCTGCGTGAGCCGATGCCCCTGGATCAGAAGCCGCCGGCGCGCGAACTCGATCAATTCGCGACGAAGCTTGTAGCGCAATGCCCAGATCTCTTCGTCAGAAATGAATTTCGGATCGAGCATCCGGGTCCAGAACTCCGGCGAGTTCAATTCCCCTGCCCAATTCGTATTCTTCGATCTCCAGAATTGCGTCGTATCACCACTCGCCGACTTGTCCCCTTCATTGCTCAGTTTCTGCCGCCAGAATCTTCGCACCGGTCCCTTCATCCATCCGAGAAGATGAATGCCGTTAGTCACGTGCCCGATCGGAACCTGATCCACGGTCTTGCCGGGATAAAGCGACTGCCACATGTGACGGCTGACACGTCCGTGCAGCTCGCTGACGCCATTGGCCGCGCGCGAAAGCTTCAGCGCCAGAACCGTCATGCAGAATGGTTCGCTTTCATTCTTCGGATCCACCCGTCCGAGCGCCATGACATCGCCAAACGGAATTCCAATCTGGGTCTGATAACGCTGCATGGCGTAATTCATCAGGTCCGGACTGAACCGGTCATGACCGGCTTCGACCGGCGTGTGCGTGGTGAAGAGGCATTCCTGTCGCGTTTCATCCAACGCAGCCTGCGCGTTCTTGCCTCCAGCAATCTTTTCCCGAATCAGCTCGAGCGTAAGAAATGCGGCATGACCTTCGTTCATGTGGAACGTGGAGGGCTTGATTCCCAGAGCCCGCAGCAGTCGCACACCGCCGATGCCCAGCAGCATTTCCTGCATGATGCGAGTGGTGCTGTCGCCACCATAAACCCGCAGCGTGAGATCCCGGAAATGCTGTTCGTTCTGCGGCAAGTTGGCGTCGATCAATAAAACCGGTGCCCGTCCCACATTCACCCGCCAGGCGCGGAACGCGACCTTGTTCATTCCGATTTCCACATCGCAAATCACGGGCTCCCCTTTGGAATCCAGAACCGGTTCGACCGGGAGATTTGCGGGGTTGAGCAGGTTGTAATATTCCGTCTGCCAGTTGTTCTGATCGATCGCCTGCTGGAAATAGCCTTCACGGTAGAACAGGCTGATGCCGACGAAGCCGAGCCCAAGATCACTCGCGGATTTGGCATGATCGCCGGCCAGCACTCCGAGGCCGCCTGCGGCGATTGGAAGCGTTTCGTGAAAACCGAACTCGGCGGAAAAATACGCGACGGGATTCGCATTGAGCGCCGGGGCTGTTTTGTGAGCCCACGCCGCTTTTTCATTCATGTAGTCATCGAACGTTTCGAGAACCGTGCGAACCCGATCCGCAAACGTGTGATCCTGCAGGCGTACGCGCAATTCGTAGTCCGACACTTCGCGCAGCACCGCGACTGCGTTGTGATACAGGTTTTGCCATCCGCGGGGCGACAGTTCCTGGAAAATCTCCTGCGCTTCCTGATTCCAGGTCCACCAGAGATTGTGCGCCAGCCGGTTGAGGCCCGATGTGAGTTCTGTGAGTTCTTTGCTCGTCAATGGTTTGGTCGCCATAAAAATTAAGAAGCTGGTCAACGTTAAGAATCCACGATACCAGCCGCAAATGTTTTTCCTGAAAGCCGCCGTGCAGGATATGTTCCATGTCGCAACCGATTTTTCCACGGCAATATCGAGTAAATCGACAGCTTCCTAAATTGTCGCGGCGCCCGAAATGGTGAGTTTAGCCCAGCATGAAAAAATTCCAACTGACGGTGCCGGCACTGCTTGAGGAGCGCGGCCGTGTCAGAGACCAGCCGCAGCTACGCAAATGTTGCGAGAATGAAGAACGCCCGGTGTACTATCTCGATCCTGCACACTTTGTTGAGCATTTCCACTGAGAAAGACGATCGCTTCTGCGACTGGTGCTGACGCACACAGTCGCGCTTCAGAAGATTTCCAAAATCTCGTAGTCGCCGTGGGAACGAGGCGGAACCGTGGGTAAAACATCGAAAGCTCCCTTCCAATGGCTGCACCTTCCGGTGTTCATCCGTGTTTATCCGTGGTTTACAAATTCAACAAATTGCTGCGTCAAAAATTCTGTTGTGCGCGCAATGTCCTGTGCAAAGCTCTCGCGGTGAATCCTTATCGGCATGTCATCGGCATTGGCATCCAGAACAGCCTCACGTACCGGTTCAACTTCCTGGCGCGGGCGCTCTTCGGGCTGATTCCTTTGATGGCCGTGATTTATGTCTGGCGCGCCATTTTCGAATCCAAAGGCAGCGGCAGTTCCGTCGGCGCCTACAGCTACGCGGAAATGGTTTCGTATTACCTGCTCACGACGGTCGTGGATGCATTGACTGCCGTGAATGAAGACGACTGGCAGATTGCCGCGGACATCAAGGATGGAAACATCAGCCAGTTTCTGCTGAAGCCAATCGACTACCTTTGGTTTCGTTTCTGCCTGTTCCTGTCAGGACGCATCACCTACCTGTCCGTCGCGGCGATTCCCGTGACGATCTTCATCCTCTGCTTGCAGCGATTCTTTGTGTTGCCCGCGGATACGACAACCTTCTTCTGTTTTCTGCTGTCCGTGTCGTTCACGGCGATGCTTCAGTTCTTCATGTCGTACACAATGGCGATGCTCGCGTTCTGGGTGCTGGAGGTTTCCACGTTCATCTTCATCCTGTTCGCGTTCGAATACATTGCGAGCGGACATCTGTTTCCGCTCGATATCCTGCCGGACTGGATCGAACGGCTCCTTTACTTCACACCTTTTCCCTATCAGCTCTATTTTCCCATCAGCGTTTACATGGGGAAGACGTCGGGTCCTGAGCTGACGAAGGGGCTGCTGATCCAGTTCGGCTGGGTGGTGGCAATGTATTTTCTCGCGCGCTTTGCGTGGAATCGTGGCATCCGGAAATACAGCGCGGTGGGAGGGTGATGATGAATCCAAAATCCGAAATCCAAGATCCAAAGTCGGAGCTTCCAGCGTTCCCGTCCCGTTCCGGCTTTTCCCGTTATTTTCGGATTTACGCGGCGTTGTGGAAAAATTCCGTGACGCGCGAAACCATGTTCAAGGGCAACTTCCTGCTCTGGATCGTCGTGGAAATGCTCTGGTTCGGCCTTCAACTTGCCTTCATCGGCGTGCTTTATCTCCACACCGACAACATCGGGTCGTGGACAAAATGGCAGGTGGTGATGCTGATCGGCGCCAGTCATTTCATTCAGCAGCTGTTCCAGGCTTTCTTCCTGGTGAACTGCACGAATCTTTCCGAGCTCGTTCGAACCGGAAAACTCGACTTCCTCCTGCTGCTCCCGATCAACACTCGATTCGTGGTCTCCCTGCGACAGGTCGATCTTGGCGCTTTTGTGAACGCCGCATCGGCTCTCGCTGTGATGGCTTACGCAGCGAAACAACTCAACTTCATACCCTCCGGCTGGCAGGTGCTTGCTTTTTTGGGACTCGCCGTTGCGGGCGTCGCGGTTCACTACTCGTTGATGTTCCTTCTCGCAACGATCAGCTTCTGGACCGTTCGGGCGCAGGGAATCGTCTGGGGCTATTACAATCTGTTCAACATTGCGCGCATGCCCGACGAAGCGTTCCGCGGCGTGTTCCGAGCCGTCTTCACATTTGTGCTGCCGATGCTGCTGGTCTCGAACGTTCCAGTCCGAATGCTCGTCAACAAATTCACTCCGGAAAGCGCGGTTTTGCTGGTGTTGATGGCTGTCACCTGCGCGGTTGTTTCCGAACTCGGATGGCGTGCGTCGATCCGCCGTTACACGAGCGCGAGTTCCTGAAAGTCGATTTACCTGCCGGGAAATTTCCCAAAAAGCGCCCCAGTCGGGTTGGGGTGGTTTCCGCCGTTTAAAAATGCGCAAGCTGGAGCATGTTTGACTCATGAAAAAGCTGACAGAAACCCTGAGCCGGAAGCTCGTTGCCACGGGCTTGTGCCTGTCCACCGCCCTTCTTCTGACCGCGTGCGACGCGAATCGCGACACGCCACGAGGAGCTGCGGAGGATACCGCCGAAAGCATTCGTGACAATGCCGACCGCGCCGCCGACAACCTGGAAAAAGCCGGAAAAGATGCTGAGCGCAATCTTGAGAAAACCAGCGACGCCGCGGAACGAAATGCCGAACGGCTCAAAGACGCAGCAGATGACGCCGCGAAAGATGCAGGCCGAGCATTGGAACGCACGGGCGAAGAAATTCAACGCGAGACCCGACCATAACGGGTCTCACGTCATTTGAAGCGGTTTGTCCTGACGCGAACTTTCCGACAGACGGCACGGAAAACGTTCCTTCTGTCCGATGTTTCGCGCAGGACTGCTTCAGCTCCAGGTGAGCGGTTGTCCAGTCGTTGCAAGGACTCCACGCCAGAGCTCCCCGTTCAAATCCACCCGCTTGGGTTCTCCGTGCAACAACTCAATCGGAACATGGACGAAGTGCCCGTGCAGCATTCCGATGATGAGACCGGTTTTTCCCGCCATGGCAGCGTGAGCCGCGTGACGAGCATAAGAGTCGCAAAGCACGGCATCCTCTGTATTGGCGGGAACACTTCGAATCACGTAGCTCGGATCGAAATAGCGTAGCGTAACTTCCATATTCTGAGCCTTGAACCAATCCTTGATCCGCTGCTTCAGATACAGTCCGATGTCTTCGAGAATCAGGTTTCCCGAGGCATCACGCGCCTCCCCTGCACTTCCCATCAGTTCCTGCCCAGCGCCTTCAGCCACAACCACCACCGCATGACGGCGCTGTTCCAAACGACGTTTCAAAGCCGGAAACAATCCACCCTCGCTCTCCAGCGTGAACGCTAATTCCGGGATCAGGCAGAAATTCACATCCTGACTGGCAACAGTTGCCGCCGCCGCGATGAAACCGGCATGACGGCCCATCAACTTCACCAGGCTGATTCCATTGGGCGCGCTGTGACATTCGGTATGCGCGCATTCAATCACGTCGCGCGCAGCAGACACGGCGGTCGTGAAACCAAACGTTCTTGAAACAAACGCGACGTCATTATCGATGGTCTTCGGCACGCCGACCACCGCCAGCGGATGGTTGCGTCGTTGCGCTTCGAGAAAGAGATCACGCCCGCCGCGTTGTGTGCCATCGCCGCCGATCGTGAACAGGACGTTGATCCCGCGCGCAATCAGGTTGTCCACCGCGAGCTTGGTATCCACCGGACCACGGGATGTTCCAAGGATCGTTCCTCCTTCGCCATGGATGTCATCGACCAGTTCGGGCGTGATTCGGACTGGCTCGGCCGCGCGGTTTGGGTCGAGCCCCCGATAACCGTCACGAAACCCGAAAATCTCCTTCACTCCGTAGCCAAAATGCAGCTCCAGGAAAAGCGATCGGATGACGTTGTTCAGTCCCGGACAAAGTCCGCCGCACGTGACAATTCCGGCGCGGGTTTCTTTAGGATCGAAGAAAATTTTCGACCTCGCGCCTGCGACCTCCAGGAACCGGATGGAATTCGGAACAGCCGGTTCCGGCCATTCCACCATTTCGGGAACGTAGGAAGGTGAAACCGATTTTTGACGGATTGGAGACTCGAATCTGCACTCTCCCAGCTGCGTGACTTTCAGAAAACTCATAGCAATGTGAGGCCGGAAACTTCCGGAAGCACGCCTGTTATACACACGATCCAATCCCGGGAGAAGCTGAACTGTCGGATTGCACCAATAAAAAAGGCGGCCGGATGGCCGCCTTCAGAAAACATCATCGGGGATCAGCGTCCCGACTGACGCCGCTTCACCTTGAGCTGCGCCAGCGAGTGAGCGAGCGCCGCCTGCACGAGCGCGGATTCCTCATCATCGATCTTCTCGCCCAGGCGCGCCTCGGCGCGTTTGCGGGCTTCTTCCGCCTGAGCTTCATCGATGTTCTCCGCGCGAATCGCCATGTCGGCAAGAATCGCGACGCGTTCGCCCGTGATTTCGACAAAGCCTTCGCCGATTGCGAGGAAGAAATCCTGGCCGTTCTTGCGGGCAATGATTTCTCCGGGTGAAATCTGCGTCATGAGCGGAACGTGATTGGGATAGATTCCCATTTCACCTTCCACTCCCGGCAGCGTCACCATGTCCACGTCTTCCGAGAAGACCTTCGCGTCCGGCGTGACGATTTCGAGTTTTAGAGTTGCGGCCATATTAATTCACGCATCATGCATCACGTTTCACTCCCACGCTGATGCGTGACATGTGAAACGTAAACACCGAATCACGCTTCCTTGATCTCGTCGATGCCGCCCTTCATGTAGAAATTCACTTCGGGCACGTCGTCGTGCTTGCCTTCGAGAATTTCCTTGAAGCCGCGGACTGTTTCCGCAACCGGCACCTGCTTGCCTTCGCGACCGGTGAACACCTGCGCGACCGAGAACGGCTGCGACAGGAAGCGCTGAATCTTGCGGGCGCGGAACACCGTGAGCTTGTCTTCGGGTGACAATTCGTCCATGCCCAGAATCGCGATGATGTCCTGCAGATCCTTGTAGCGCTGGAGCACCTTCTGCACGCCGCGGGCGACGTCGTAGTGTTCCTGGCCCACGATGTCCGCCGACAGGGCGCGGGAGTTGGAAGCCAGCGGATCGACGGCGGGATAAATGCCCAGCTCAGCGATCGAACGTTCCAACACGATCGTGGCATCCAAATGCGCGAACGTGGTCGCCGGGGCCGGGTCGGTCAGGTCGTCCGCAGGCACGTAAACGGCCTGGAACGAGGTGATCGAACCTTTCTTGGTCGAAGTGATGCGTTCCTGGAGGTTGCCCATTTCCGCAGCGAGCGTCGGCTGGTAACCGACCGCTGACGGCGTGCGGCCGAGGAGCGCCGAAACTTCAGAACCCGCCTGGGAGAAGCGGAAGATGTTATCGACGAACAGCAACACGTCCTGGTTCTTCTCGTCGCGGAAATATTCGGTCACCGCGAGAGCCGACAGGGCGACACGCAGACGTGCGCCGGGCGGTTCATTCATCTGGCCATAGACCAGTCCGATACGGGAACCGGGTTCGATCTTCGGCAGACCGTTTTCGCCGATGACCGGATGACCTTTGGCGTCCTTCTGAACCTTGATGACGCCCGCTTCGATCATTTCGTTGTAAAGATCGTTGCCTTCGCGCGTGCGTTCACCGACGCCCGCGAACATCGAGATACCGCCGTGCAGCTTCGCGATGTTGTTGATCAGCTCCATGATGACGACCGTCTTGCCGACGCCGGCGCCACCGAACGCGCCGACCTTGCCACCTTTCAAGAAGGGGCAGATCAGGTCGATGACCTTGATGCCGGTGGTCAGGATCTGCGGGCTGGTGGACTGATCCACGAGCGGCGGCGGATTGCGGTGAATCGGGAGAAACTTGTCGGCCTTGACCGGGCCCTGCTCGTCCACGGCGGTGCCGGTCACGTCGAACACGCGGCCCATCACACCTTCACCGACGGGCATCGAGATTGGCGCGCCCTGGTCGATGATTTCCATGCCGCGCTTGAGACCTTCGGTCGTGCTCATGGCGACGG
Source organism: uncultured Verrucomicrobia subdivision 3 bacterium (assembly GCA_937890005.1). Lineage (GTDB taxonomy): Bacteria > Verrucomicrobiota > Verrucomicrobiia > Limisphaerales > DASXHY01 > DASXHY01. The sequence continues at coordinate 17,082 of CALBZA010000020.1, forward strand.
CGCGCACCCAGTTGTCGCCGAGATGCTGCTGCACCTCGAGCGTGAGCTTGGTCTTGCCGTGGCCGGGCATGTCGTATTCGACCGTCAGCGCGTTGTAAATCGCCGGGAGTTTTTCCGTGAACTCGATGTCCACAACCGGACCGATGATTTGGACGATTTTGCCTTTGTTCATTGTATCAAAAATTCTCAACTGTCTTTCGGTTCGAATATGACCGGCGTTCCACGCGCTCCGTGCCAGATTCTTACCACTTCAATCAGATTTAAATCTTCCCGCACCCGGAAAATGATCCGGTAGGGCTTCCAATCAATTTCTCTGCAATCGCGCTGCCTGCGTTCCGGAACCATTCGGCCACGCATTGTGAATTCGCTCAATGCCGCCGCCCGTTCCACAAGCCCGTTTCCAACCCGCACTGCCGCCGCAGGATTGTCTCTTGCGATATACGGACAATCTCTGCCAGGTCGTCTATTGCCGGCTTTGTGATGACGACTCGGAAGCCCATTGCGCAACCCTCTTCCGCATCTCTTCAATCCCGACGATCTCGCCCTGATCCGCCGCGGATTCCTTCATCAACCGCAGTCAAAAACTCAAGCTCTTCCAGAAGGAACTGGCGAAGGCTTCCTGCTGCGACTCCGGCATCGAAGCAGCCTTCTCGAACGCTTTTTGAAGGGTTGCTGTCATGCCGTCACTCTAAGTTTCGAAACCCGTGTGCGCAATCACCCGAGCGCCATCTGCGCCGTCGTGATTTCCAGCAGTTCCTTCGTGATGTTCGCCTGGCGCAGCTTGTTGTACTCAAGCGTCAGATCCTTGATGAGCTGCTTGGCATTGTCCGTCGCATTCTTCATTGCGACCATTCGCGAGCTGTGCTCGGACGCCTTCGCTTCCAGCAGAATCTGGTAAACCTGGAAATTCAGGTAGTGCGGCAGCAATGACCCCAGAACGCCTTCAGGCCCCGGCTCGAACAGAAATTCCAAATCCGACGACTTCTCCAGGTCAACCGAGCTTTGTTCCCCGACAACACCCGCTTGAACGCCGCGGATTTCTCCGATCGGCAGCAACGGCAGCACTTCCGGTTTCTGGTTCAGCGTGCTGATGAAGTTCGTGTAAAGCACGTCCACATGATCGACCTCACCTTTCAGGAACATTTCCTGGACGAACTTCGAAATGGAACGGGCCTCGGCGAAAATCGGTGAATCTTTGTAGGTAAATTCCGCCACGAGCTGGCGCTTCGTGCGCGCCACGAACTGGGCGCCCTTGCGTCCGGCACAGACGAACAAGGTGGTGTTCTTGTCGAACTTCGCCGCTTCGCGCGTGAGGTTTGAATTCAACGCGCCGCACAGGCCCTTGTCCGTGCTGACCAAAATCACCGCGCGCTTCTTCACATCGCGCTTTTCCATCAGCGGATGGCTGAAGTCGCCCGAATGCCCCGACACATGCGCGAGCATGTTGTTCATCAGCGCTGCGTACGGACGTCCGGCGAGCGCCGCCAGCTGCGCCTTGCGCATTTTGGACGAAGCCACCATCTGCATGGCCTTCGTAATCTGGGCCGTGTTCTTGACCGACTTGATACGCCGGCGTATGTCGCGTGTGCTGGGCATGGTGCCTTAGCGATAGGTCTGTTTGAATTCCGTCACCGCCGCCTTCAATTCCCCGGCGATCGCATCGCTCACCGCCTTCTCCGTGCGAATCTTCGTCAGGATGTCAGCCTTCCGGGTGTTGAGGAAATCCGTCAGCTTCGACTGGAAATCCTTGATCTTGTCCACGGCGACATCGTCGAAGAAGTTGTTCTGGACCGCCCAGAGGACGGCGACCTGAATTTCAACCGGGATCGGATTGAACTGCGGTTGCTTGAAGATTTCAACGACGCGCTTGCCGCGTTCGAGAATCGCCTGCGTTTTCGCGTCAAGATCGGATCCGAACTGCGCAAAGGCAGCCAGTTCACGGTACTGGGCGAGATCGCCCTTGATGCGTCCGGCCACCTGCTTCATTGCCTTGATCTGCGCTGCAGAACCGACGCGTGAAACCGAGAGACCGACCGAAACCGCGGGACGAACACCCTGATAGAACAAGTCGGTTTCGAGGTAAATCTGGCCGTCCGTGATCGAAATCACGTTCGTCGGAATGTAGGCTGAAACGTCACCCGCCTGCGTTTCGATGATCGGCAGCGCAGTGAGTGAACCGTTGCCATACTTTTCAGAAACACGGGCCGAACGTTCGAGCAGGCGGCTGTGCAGATAGAACACGTCACCAGGATACGCCTCACGACCGGACGGACGCTTCAACACGAGCGACACCTGACGGTAGGCAACAGCCTGCTTGGAAAGATCGTCATAGATGATCAACGCATCCATGCCGTTGTCCATGAACCATTCACCCATCGCAGCACCCGCGAACGGAGCGAGATACTGGTTCGCAGCGGAGTCAGACGCAGCAGCCACAACGACAATGCTGTATTCCATCGCGCCAGCCTTTTCGAGCTCGGCGATGACGCGGGCGATGTTCGACTGTTTCTGGCCGACCGCGACGTAGATGTTGTAGATCGGACGGAAATCTTTCGGGAAGGTGCCATCGGCCTGCTTCGCCTGGTTGTTGATGCGGGCCTGGTTGATCATCGTGTCCACACCGATCGTGGTTTTGCCGGTGGAACGGTCGCCAATGATCAATTCGCGCTGACCGCGGCCGATCGGGATCATCGCGTCAATCGCCATGATACCCGTCTGCACGGGCTGGCTGACCGACTTACGCTTCACGATGCCCGGGGCAATCTTTTCAACGGGATAGAACGCGGTTTCCTTGATCGGGCCCTTGCCATCAACTGGTCGGCCGAGCGTGTCCACCACGCGACCAAGCAGTCCTTTGCCGACCGGCACTGAGAGCAGCTTGCCGGTGGTCTTCACTTCCGAACCTTCATGCACGGAAAGGTAATCGCCGAGGATGATGGCGCCGACTTCAGTCTCTTCGAGGTTGAGCGCGATGCCGACGACTCCGTTTCCGAAGTCGAGCATTTCGTTCAGCATGCAATCGGTGAGGCCTTCGATCTTGGCGACGCCGTCAGAGATTTCGCGGACGATGCCGACGTTCTGTTTCGCGACCGTGGTCTTCACGCCTGCGATCTGCGATTCGATTTCCTGGAGAAGATTGCTCATATCAAATTTCGTTTCCGTTCTTCAAAAATTACAAACTGGCTTCCAACGCCGCGAGGCGCGCCTTGACGCTGCCGTCATAAACATCGCTGCCGACCTTGATGCGCAGCCCTCCGATCAGTTCCGGGTTTTGCGCGAATGAAATGTTCAGTCCATTCCCATACAGTTTTACAAGCTGGCTGGCGACGCTGGCCTGCAATTCGGACGAAACCGGAACGGCACTTTCCACCACGGCAGTGCGGCGTTCGATGTCGAGTTTCACAAGTCGCTGAAAGTGCGAAAGGATCTGCACGTAACCTCGCGGTTTTTGAGCGATCAATTCGGCAACGATCTGCTTTGCCCTGCCCTCATCGAGCACGCCATTGACGAAGCTGGCGCGAAAGAGCCGCTTGGCATCCCGAAGAGCTTGTTTGCTGATTTTCATCTTTTCGTTGTAACAGCGTTACGATCGCCGTGATTTCATCGGGCGCCCATGAAGCGCCGCTGCAGAAATTACCGAACTAACTGTTTCGCCGTTTCGTCCGCCAGACGTTTCTGGTCGTCCGCAGTAAGAACCTTGCCAGTCACCGTCGCCGTGGTCTGAACCACCAGGCGTCCGACTTCACGCTTCAGTTCAGCAAGCATGCGCGCATGGTCAGCCGCAGCCGCTTCACGGGCTTTGGAAATGATCTGTTCGGCGGCAGCGATCGCCTTCTGGGTTTCCTGTTCCTGAACCTTCGCCGCGGCGGCGCGAGCGTCTTCGATCGCCTTGTTCGCCTGCGCATTGGCCTGGGCGAGGATTTCCTGCGCCTTCACCTGGGCATTGGCCAGGTCCTGCTTGATCTTATCGGCATCCGCCAGGGATTGGGCGATGCGCTGACGGCGTTCTTCGAGAACTTTCAGGATCGGCTTGTAGGCAAAGCGATGCAGAAGAAACGCCACTACGCAGAAACTGATCACCTGCGAGATGAAAAGCTGCGTGTTGAAACCGAACGTTTCACCCGTTTCTTTGGCAATATCGGCCAGCCCTGCGGCGGCAAACAAAATTTCAGAATTCATAGAGATCAAACTAACGGAAGGCGCGGAGCCGTTCGGCCCCGCGCCAGATCACTTACTTCGCCAGGAAGATCGCGAAGAACACGATACCTTCCGCAAAGGCGGTGCTCAGAATCGCCTGCACGAGGATCTTGGTTGCAGCGCCGGGGTTACGGCCGACCGCTTCCGAAGCCTTCATACCGATGAGACCGACACCCAGAGCCGCGCCCAAACAGGCGAGACCGATGTGAATGTTACCCGTCATATGTTTGTTACCTTTCGTTGTATCGCCGTCTCCCGCGATTGAACACGGTCAAGAAGGCGAAAGTGTGAAATCAATGTCAGTGTTCGCCGGCTGGATGATGCCCTTCTTCGTGGGTGCAGATCAGCAGCGTGAAGACCGCCGTCAGGAGCATGAACACCAGAGCCTGAACGACTCCCACCAGCAGTTCCATGGCGTAAAACGGAAGAGCCAGCAGCCACCCAAATGCCGCGCCACCCATCATGGCCATCGATTCGAGCATGTTCTCGCCCGCGAAAATGTTTCCGTAAAGACGGAAGCTCAGCGACACCGGGCGGAACAGAATTGAAACAACTTCCAGAACGCCGACCAGAATGAACACCGCAATCATCAGAACCTTCAACAGTCCAGCCGTGTCCCCCTTCGGTCCGAACAGGTGAAGAATGAATCCGCCCGGACCATTCGACTGAAGCGCCCACACAGTCCAGCAGACGAAGAAAATCATCGCCATCGCCAGCGTCATGTTCAGGTCAGCATTGGCGCCGCGGAAAAGCGGCTTGGAGATGTGATGCAAATGACCATTGGCATCCGGAACACCCCATCCAATGGTTCCGACTCCAGGAATCAATCCCGCCCAGTTGGTGAACAGGATGAAGATGAAAATCGTGGCAAAGAACCAGAAGGTCTTTTTGACGAGATCGGGTCCAATGATGCCTTCGAGAAAACCATAGAGACCTTCAACCAGCCATTCCCAGAAATTCTGTGCGCCCTGCGGAACCGCCTTGATGTTTCTTGTGGCAATCTGGGCAAAGACAATGACAGCCAGAGCAACGATCCATGTCATGATCATTGAATTGGTCACGTAGAACCCGCCCACCTTGAAACGCGGAGCCGCAGCAGGCAGACCATGATGCTCCTCGCCGTGAGCGCCGGCGGCATGCACCGCTTCAGAATGGGCCGCATCCAAACTGGCGCTGGCCGCCTGAAGTTCCGGGGCGACGTTGTGACTGTCGGCCGCAAAAGTCAGTTGCGGAACGACCGTCAGCATCAAACACAACAAGATGAATCGAGCCAGTTGCATCACAAAAAAATCCGGGCCAAGGGACACCTTTCCCATCTGTTCTTTTGCCGGAGCGCCGCAAAAGTTGCAGCATCGTGAAAATTTTCACAAGGGTTTTTTTGAGGGCTATCCCTATTGAACCCCCACTGATTGTCAAAATGAGCCAGATTAACAACCCTCCTCGTCGGATCGTTGCGTGAAGAGAATTCGCTTCAAATCGGCAGGGCGGTCGTCATGATTCCGTTCCATGGGCAAACTCCAGAACCAGGTCCAGTCGCTGGGCATCGATTCGGTGCAACGACACATTTTTCTCTGTGCCGATCCGTCTGAACCAAAATGTTGCGCGCGCAAGGAGGGGCTTCAGTCCTGGGACTACCTGAAGCGAAGGTTGAAAGAGCTGAATTTAACGGGACCTGAAGCCCTCGTATTTCGCACGAAGGCGAACTGCCTCCGCGTGTGCATGGATGGACCGATAGCGGTCGTTTACCCGGAAGGCATCTGGTACCGGCGCTGCACTCCGAAGGTTTTGGAACAGATCATTCAGAAACATCTGATTCAAGGTAAGCCTGTGAAAAAGTACGCTTTCGCCGCGAATCCACTGGCTGCGCGGACACAATAAAAGGCCACGATAATTGATAGTGAAAATTACTTCAGACTGGACAATAACCCAAAGACGCCAATAATCGCCGCACAATTCTTGGAGGCTATGGCAAGGTTGATTGTTAAAACTGCTGGTTTGGAGCGCGAAGCGATTGAGTTGAAAATCGGCTCGAATCTGATTGGTCGCAGCCCGGAAACAGATTTCCCACTCACGCATCCGACCATTTCCACTCTTCACTGCGAAATCGTTCTCAGCGACACCGGAGTTATTCTCCGTGATCTCGAATCAACCAACGGCACATTTGTGAACGATCAGCGGATTCGCGAGACCGCGCTGCTTCCCGGTCACACCGTTCGCCTGGGCGACGTGGAACTGTTCGTCGTGAGCACCGAGGCGCGCGTATCCATTCCCAAGTTTGCCAATGCTGAACTTCCTGCACCTCCCAAAATGTCCACAGATGGCGCAATGCTCTGCCCGAAGCATCCGCATATCCGCGCCGTTTTCCAGTGCTCCCGTTGCAAGGAAGTCATGTGCAACACCTGCGTGCACAGGCTCCGGCGGAAAGGCAGCAAAAACATCCTGCTCCTGTGTCCAGAGTGCAGCCAGCCGGTGAAGCTGATCGGAGAACCGGAGAAGCCGAAGAAACGCTCCCTGTTCACGAAGGTCTGCGAAACGGTGAAGCTGAAGTTCAATCAAACCACCAATATCCAGAAGTAAATCTGGAGGTTTGTTGAATGCGGGACGGACCAATTGGGGCCTCTTTATCAACGCAGAGACGCTAAGAACGCAGAGGTTCTCAGAAAAGTGTGAGACTGCGTTCAGGTGATTGGAAATTTGAAAAGGCAGATCCCTCCTCTCCACATTGATCGTTGCTGCACCCAGCCTTTTTCCTGAAATCCGTGTTTATCGTGACATCCGTGGTTGCTCCTGATTTGCGCCTTTTCTCTCGAAAGCGGCGGACGCTCAATTCATAATTCGCGGCTGTTGCAATTGCCGCGGGAACATTTTTGGTTCGCGACCGTCATAGCTTTGATGTTCGAGTATGTCGTCAGGTATGGATTTTGAAAGCGTGGTGGCGCGTTACTACGAGCCGCTGTATCAATTCGCTTTCAGCCTGACGCGCACGGAAGCAGATGCCTGTGATCTGACACAGCAGACGTTTTATGTCTGGGCAACCAAAGGTCACCAGCTGCGGGACGTAACGAAAGTGAAGACCTGGCTGTTCACGACTTTGCACAGAGCGTTTCTCGAAACCCGCCGCCGATCTGTCCGATTCCCGCATCACGAACTCAGTCAGGTTCCCGCCGAATTGCCCGTGCTCCCACCCGCCGCTGCAAACGCTCTCGATTCCAACGAAGTCATGCGCGCCCTCGCGCGGGTGGATGAAATCTATCAGGCCCCGGTCGCTCTCTTCTACCTTGAAGACTGTTCCTACAAGGACATCGCCGAGATTCTCGATGTTCCGATCGGAACAGTAAAATCGCGGATGGCGCGTGGCATCCTTCAATTGCAATCCATCCTCGCCGACAAGGCCCGGCAGCAACCGTCGTCATGACCACTCAGGAAGCCAAAGAAATTCTCGCTCTTTACCGGCCCGGTATCTCCGACCCGGAGGATCCGGCATTTGCCGAAGCGCTTAGACGCTGTGAGGAAGATTCCGAACTGAGAGAATGGTTTGAGAATTACACCGCGACAAATGACATCCTCCGCCAACGTTTCAAGGAAATATCGGTGCCGGAAGGATTCCATCAGCAGATTCTCGCCGAACGGCCGTTGACCAAACCGTTGTGGAATACATCTCCTCTTTCCAGACGCGTCGCCGCTGGAATCGTGGCCGCCGCGGCGGTGACATTTCTGGTGGTCACTCAGTGGAACTTCAGTTCCACGGACACCGGCTTCTCAACCTACAAGACTTATATGGTCGGCGAGGCGCTCCGAAGTTACGGCATGGAGTTTGTCAGCGAAAATCCGGAACAGATTCGGCACTTTTTGAAAAATCGCAATGCGATCAGCGACTACACCCTGCCCGAAGGACTTCGCAATGCCCGCATGGTCGGTTGCGTCGCAAAAACCTGGCAGGGACGCCCGGTTTCCATGATCTGTTTCCGATCCGGAAAACCGCTTCCACCCGGCCAGAGCAGCGATGTGTGGCTCTTTGTCACCGAGGCCAGATCGGTGCCGGGCGCGCCAGCCTCAAAACCGATCTTCGAAAAGCTCAGCATCACCACCGCCGCGAGCTGGACCCAGGGCGGCAAGAATTACCTGCTCGCTGTGGATGGAAATCTCGAGATGCTGAAGAAGTTCCTCTGAACTGAACCAATGTCGCAGTTGGAATAACCGTGAAGAAGAAGTCCAACTTTCCCTTCAGGAAATCCTTCGGGAAAAATCAGTGGTAGGAATATTCCGGCCGGCTCTCGATGCTCATCGTGGAAATCAGCCAGAGAAAATCCTGATAGCTGTCGCGCTCAACCTTGAGCGGGCGTCCTGCTCCATTGCTTCCAATCGCATACGCCCGGGACGGGACCTTCATGCTCTTGCCACGCCAGCGATGAAGCTCCGAATGCCCGTCGGAGAATGAAACAACACCCATCCCGTCGTGATCCGACGCAGGAAGAGACATCCAGACCGGAGTCGAATACTTCTTGGCGCTTTCGGAGGTGTAGCTGTTGATGAAATAGCCGTCGTTGATGCTGTCCGGATGTTCCTCAACAAACGCGGCGATATCGGAGGGCCGTGGAATCGAGTCGATCTTGAAAAACTGGCGGTATCCCGGGTTGTTGATGTTCTCGCCGGATTCGGTCGCCACTCCAACATTTCCAAGCATGGCATTCATGGAATAACTGCGAACGCGCTTTTCCCATCCGGCGGCAGACTGAACCGGTCCAATCGCATAGTCTCCAGGACAACGATAAATCGCAGCTGAATCCCCGGTGTAAGGTCCAATGCCGGAATCAAGCATCGCCTGACTGTTCGTATTGTCCGGACTGAGCTCCCAATTCAAAACGTTGTTGACCCAGTTTTTTGACATGTCGCCAGGACTAGACCGGGTGAAGTCAAGGTTGTACGGAAGCGTCCCGCGATGATCATCCGCGTAGAGAACCACCGCCACAGTCAGCTGCCGTGAATTGTTGACGCTGTAAACGCCGTGGGCTCGGGCCTTTGCCTTGGCAAGCGCAGGGAGAAGAATGCTCGAAAGAATCGCTATGATGGCGATGACAACGAGCAATTCAACCAATGAAAATCCTGACCGAGCGGGCGCCGGAAATGATTTTTCTGCTTTAGGCATGATGCTCATCGAGAGCTTCGTTGAGTGGCAGTCGGTCAACTCGAAATTCCAGCGCCATTATTTACGCCTCAAGTTCGGGTGTGTCAATAACGTGAAAGAAAGTTTTCCATTCCGGCGTTCGGTGAATTCTTCGATTGTTTCCAGCCCCTGATTGCATAATGATCTCGCGCTCTATGGCAAGCAGCCGCAGACAGTATCCGTTTCATCTGATCGAACCCAAATGGCAACAGGCCTGGGACGAGCAGCAGACTTTCCGCGCCTTCAACCCGGGAGAACCGATTCCAGAGAATCATCCGTTCGGAATCCGTCACAACCTCGCCGGCAAAATCGTCCACGCCGGGTCGCTGCCGAAGAAATTCTACATCCTCGACATGTTCCCCTACCCGTCCGGTGCGGGACTGCACGTCGGGCATCCGGAAGGCTACACCGCCACGGATATTCTCGCCCGCTATCGTCGTGCGCAGGGATTCAATGTTCTCCATCCGATTGGCTGGGATGCATTCGGATTGCCGGCCGAACAATATGCGATCAAAACAGGTCAGCATCCGCGCAAAACCACCGAGGCAAACATCGCCAACTTCAAGCGGCAGATCAAAAGCCTCGGCTTCAGCTACGATTGGTCCCGCGAAGTCGATACAACCGATCCGAAATACTTCCAGTGGACGCAGTGGATTTTCCTGAAGCTCTACAATTCATGGTTCAATCCGGAAACGAACAAGGCCGAGCCGATTGAGACGCTGAAGGATCCCGCCGATTGCACCTCGGAAGCGCAGAAGCGCGCCTATCGCGATTCGAAGCGTCTCGCCTATGTGAGCGAAGCGCCGGTGAACTGGTGTCCGGAACTCGGCACCGTGCTTGCCAACGAAGAAGTCATCAATGGCAAAAGCGAAGTCGGCGGCTTCCCCGTCATTCGCAAGCCGATGCGTCAATGGATGCTGCGCATCACAGCGTACGCTGAAAAACTTCTCGCCGATCTCGACACGATCGACTGGAGCGATTCGCTCAAGGAGATGCAGCGAAACTGGATCGGCCGCAGCGAAGGGGCGGAAGTGGACTTTGCAATTGCGGATTGCGGATTGCCGATTGCGGAATCGAAGATTCGAGTTTTTACCACGCGACCGGACACGTTGTTCGGCGCGACTTACATGGTGCTTTCGCCGGAACACAAACTCGTTCCGCTCATCACCACGTCGGAACAAAAGAAGGCGGTCGAAGATTACAAAGCTTACGCTGCTGGAAAATCTGACCTCGAACGCACTGAACTCGCCAAGGAAAAGACCGGCGTGTTCACCGGCGCGTATGCGATCAATCCGGTGAATTGCGAGAAGATTCCGATCTGGATCGCTGACTACGTTCTCGCAAGTTACGGCACGGGAGCAATCATGGCCGTGCCGGCACACGACGAACGTGACTTCGAATTCGCGAAGAAGTTCAATCTTCCAATCATTCAAGTGGTTCAACCACCGGATCCTAAGACGGATTGGCAAGGGTTCTGTGACGACGGGATCGCGGTGAATTCTGCGAGCAACGAAGTTTCAATCAACGACCTTCCCACCCCCGAAGCCAAAAAGAAAATCACCGCGTGGCTTGAGTCCAAAGGTCTCGGCAAGAAGACCGTCAACTACAAGCTCCGCGACTGGCTTTTCAGCCGTCAGCGCTATTGGGGGGAACCGTTTCCAATCGTTTGGAAAAAGGATGCTGAGGGAAATCTTTACCACGAAGCGTTGCCTGAAAGCGCGTTGCCTGTGCTGCCGCCGCAGCTTGATGACTACAAGCCGACGAAAGACGGTCAGCCGCCGCTTGCGCGCGCAACAGACTGGTTGAATCTCCCCGACGGTTCCGTCCGCGAAACCAACACCATGCCGCAATGGGCAGGCTCGTGCTGGTATTATCTGCGTTATCTGGACGCGCACAACGCAGACGCGTTCGTTGCAAAGGAAACCGAGACTTACTGGATGGGATCTGATTCTGTAGCAGCGAACGTGAGTTCGCTCCAATCAAAGAATCAAAATAGTCAGAGCCGACTCACGGCCGCTGCTACTCCCGGTGTTGACTTGTACGTCGGCGGCACCGAGCACGCCGTGCTTCACCTGCTCTACGCCCGTTTCTGGCACAAGGTGCTGTTCGATCTCGGTTACGTCTCCACGCCGGAACCGTTCTTCAAGCTTGTAAATCAGGGACTCATTCTTGGCGAAGATGGCCAGAAGATGTCCAAATCGCGCGGCAACGTCGTGAACCCCGACGACATTCTCGCCGAATACGGCGCCGATGCATTCCGCCTTTACGAAATGTTCATGGGGCCGCTTCAGGACACAAAGCCTTGGAACACCAAGGGTGTCGAAGGTGTTTACCGTTTCCTCGGCCGCGTCTGGCGTTTGTTCGTGGACGAAGCGAGCGAAACGGAGTTTGAACAGGCGGAGACTTTAACCGCAGAGGCGCAGAGACGCAGAGAATTGCTGGGTCTCATCAAGCTCAGCGCGTCGATCAAAGACGTTCCGGCGACACCCGCGCAGCTCAAGACGTTGCACGCTTGCATCAAGAAGGTCACCGAAGATCTTGAGAACCTCGGCTTCAACACGGCGATCTCCGCGATGATGGTGTTCACCAACGAAGCGATCAAATGGGATGTGAAGCCGGTTTCCGTGCTGCGCGATTTTCTCATCCTGCTCGCGCCGTTCGCACCGCATCTGGCGGAAGAACTCTGGTCCAAAATCCAGACTTTGACTTCGGACTCTGGACGTCAGCCTTTGGCCCTGTCGTATCAGCCGTGGCCGAAATTCGATCCGGCGTTGCTCGTCGAATCTGAAATCGAAATTCCGGTTCAGGTGAACGGCAAGCTCCGCGACGTGATCAAGGTTTCCGCGGACGCCGACAACGCCACGCTTGAGGCGCTGGCCAGGGCTTCCGAAAAAGTTCAGCCGTTCCTCGCGGGCAAGACGATCAGGAAGGTCATTGTCGTTCCAAAGAAGCTGGTGAACATCGCAGCGGCCTGATTCCTCATCACGCGCCGGGCAACGTTGCTCGCGCGCGACACGTGACTAAATTTCAAAAGTGAAATCAAAAGGCATTGTTTATCTCGTGGGCGCCGGTCCTGGCGACGCCGGATTGCTCACGCTTCGCGGCGCCGAGCTTCTTCGCCGGGCAGACGTCGTCATCTACGACATGCTCGTGAATCCCGACCTGCTCCGTCTCGCGCCTTCCACCGCGGAAATCATTTCGCGCGGCAGCCGCGGAACCGAGAAAGCGCTTTCCCAGGACGACCTCAACAAGCTCCTTGTCTCGAAAGCGAAGGACGGAAAAGTCGTTGTGCGTCTGAAGGGCGGCGATCCCTACATCTTCGGTCGTGGCGGCGAAGAGGCGGAGGAACTGGTCGCGGCCGGAATTCCCTTTGAAGTGGTTCCCGGCGTGTCGTCCATCGTTGCGGCTCCGAACTACGCCGGCATTCCCCTCACCCACCGCGATTACGCATCGACGTTCACCGTGCTGACCGGCCATGAAGATCCCGAGAAGGAGGAATCCGATCTCGACTTCGAGCAGATTGCAAAAATTCCCGGGACCAAGGTGATCCTGATGGGTTTGAAGCGCCTGAAGGAACTGACTGAAACGCTGATCTCGCGCGGCATGTTGCCGGAAACACCGGTCGCCATCGTCCGCTGGGGAACACGCGGTCATCAGCAATCGGTCGAAGGCACACTGGCGACCATCGCCGGCGTTGTCGCCGAAAAGAACATTTCAGCCCCAGCAATCACGATCATCGGCAATGTGGTGAAACTGCGGCCGCAGTTGAACTGGTTCGAGCAACGCCCACTTTTCGGAAAACGAATTGTCGTCACTCGCACGCGCGATCAGGCGAGCCAGCTTTCCCAGAAGCTGATGGAAAAAGGTGCGGATATCCTCGAGATTCCGACCATCAAGATCGGCCAGTCGGATCACAAGCAGGACATCGTTGATGCTTTGCTTGAACTGAATTCCTACGACTGGCTCGTCTTCACCAGCCCGAACGGTGTCACTGCTTTCTTCGACCTGTTCTTCAAACGGTTCAACGACCTGCGCGACATCGGTGGCGTAAAGATCGCGGCCATTGGACCCGCAACCGCCGCAAAGATTCGGGAGCTTCATCTGCAGGTGGATCTGATGCCCGAGGAGGCGCTCGCTTCAAAAATTGCCGAGGCGATGAACAAGTATGAATCGGTCGAGAACCTGAAGATCTGCCTGTTGCGCGCTCAAGTCGCGAATCCCGAACTTCCCAAGGAACTCGAAGCACTGGGTGCGATTGTCGATGACATCGCCATCTACAAGACCGTTCCCGAGACCGAGGACATTTCCGGGTCGGCGGCACGATTGATGGACGGCGGTGCGGACTGGATCACGTTCACAAGCGCATCGACCGTCGAACATTTTCACGCACGTTTCGATCTGCCGAAGCTCGTGAAGCAATCTCCTCAATTGCGGCTGGCATCGATCGGTCCCGAAACGAGCAAAGCGATTCGTGCGCTGAAGTTGGAGCCGACCGTTGAAGCGAAGGAACACACGATCGACGGCCTGGTGGCATCGCTGCTCAAGGCTGAGGGTGTGAAGTAACAGCCTGCTGAGGCTGTCGCTTCGTTTGTGGTTCTGCAACGTCGATCAGCCTGCAACGCCAATCTGCGACCGGCGAAAGGTTCGGGGAATTCCCGCCCGATCAACGCCGCTGAATTCGGCGCTCAATAGCGTCGCGACAACAATCCCGCCACGAGTCGCCGTTGCAAACAGGCGCGCCGCCTCAGCGTCCGCAGCACTGCTTGTATTTCTTGCCGCTGCCGCACGGGCATGGATCGTTGCGACCAACCTTGGGAGCCGTGCGAACCGGTCGTGCCTTCTCCACAGCTTCGGCAGCTTCGCTCACGATGTCGCTCGCTTTGCCCGCGGCACCAGGCGCCTGCTGGGAGTCCGAGCCGCTGGCCGGACCGCCGAATGCGCTCGTGGATTGATGCAGCGTTTTTTGAGGAACATTCCGGAGGAAATTCTCGAATGCCATCAGGCTCGACGCACTGCGGAAGATGTTGTGGCAGATCTCGGTTTTGATGTTGACCATCAATTCGTCGAAAATGCGGAACGCCTCCGCCTTGTATTCGATCAGCGGATCACGCTGGCCGTGGGCGCGGAGTCCGATGCTGTAACGCAGGCTGTCCATCTCATACAGATGCTCCTGCCAGAGCCGGTCGATCGCGCTCAGGATTGTGTAACGCTCGACTTCCTTGAGCGCCGCCGGATTTTCAAAGCTGACCTTCAGCTCATACGCCTGACGGACGCTGTCTGAAATGAAGGTCACGACAGAAAACTGTGCGGGCGAAAGTCCATCGAACAACGATCCCGGAACAGGCTGCTCGGTTCCGGCCTGTGCCGCCTTCACAATTTCCTCCTCGGGAATTCCGAGCGGGAAATTCAAATTCACCCAGTCGGCCAGCCCACGGGTATTCCATTCGTTCTTATCGAACTCGCCGCCCTTGGTGAACGACCCGACCTTCTGGACGACGACCTCTTCCATGATGTCCATCAAACGATCGCGGACGTCTTCGGAATGAATGATCTCGTTGCGGAAGCCATAAATGACTTCGCGCTGCTTGTTCATCACGTCGTCGTACTCAAGCGTGCGTTTGCGGATCTGGAAGTTGTGACCTTCGACGCGCTTCTGCGCCTGCTGGATCGAGCGGTTCAACAGCGGATGCTCCAGCTCCTGGCCTTCTTCGAGGCCCATCTTTTCCATGTACTTGACGATCTTGTCCGAGCCGAACAAGCGCATCAGGTCGTCTTCGAGGGAAATGAAGAAGTGCGAAGAACCGGGATCGCCCTGGCGCGAGCAGCGTCCGCGCAACTGGCGGTCAATGCGGCGTGATTCATGGCGTTCCGTGCCGAGCACGTGCAATCCGCCAACCTCCGCAACGCCCGGCCCGAGTTTAATGTCGGTTCCGCGGCCTGCCATGTTGGTGGCGATGGTGATCGCACCGCGTTGACCCGCACGGGCGACGATCTCCGCTTCCTGTTGATGGAACTTGGCGTTGAGAACGGAGTGAACGAGGCCCTCGCGCTTCAGCAAGCGGGAGAGCATTTCGCTTGTTTCAACCGAAATGGTGCCGACGAGAATCGGGCGACCCTGCGCGTGCAATTCCTTGATCTCCTTGAGCACCGCGTTGAATTTCTCGCGCCTGGTCTTGTAAACGGAATCGTTGAAATCCTTCCGGATGTTCGGCCGGTTCGTCGGTATCGTCAGCACGCCGAGCTTGTAGATGTCGAAGAACTCCTGCGCCTCGGTTTCGGCCGTGCCCGTCATACCGGCGAGCTTCAGGTAAAGGCGGAAGTAATTCTGAATCGTAATCGTTGCGAGCGTCTGGGTTTCGCGTTCGATCGCAACGCCTTCCTTGGCTTCAACGGCCTGGTGCAACCCGTCGCTCCAGCGGCGTCCGGTCATGAGACGTCCGGTGTTCTCATCGACGATGATCACCTTGTTGTCCTGGACGACGTACTGCACATCCTTCTGGTAAAGGCAGTAGGCCTTGAGCAGCTGGGAAATGGCGTGAATGCGCTGCGCCTTGCTTTCGAATTCCTGTTGAACCTTGGTTTTGGCCTCCATCCGTTTGCGCGGATCGGTTTCAGGCCCGGCATCGATCTCATGCAATGCTGTCGTGAGATCGGGAAGCATGAAGGCGTCGGGATCTTTCGGGCTGAGGAAATTGCGTCCCTTTTCGGTCAGATCGGCTTCGTGACTCTTTTCATCGATCGCGAACAGCAGCTCTTCCTTCTCCGCATACAGCTCGGTCTTCTTCTGATCCGAATGCAGCCGGAGTTCGAACTGATTCATCAGGCGGAGGTTCTCCGGATTCTCCAGCAACTTCATCAGCCCTTCCGAACGCGGCTGCCCCATCTTCACGCGGAACAGCAGGCGTCCAATTTCACTCTCAAGCGCTTCCGGGTTTTCCGGATTGGAACCGTCCTCAGGATGAAGCTTCTTGATCAGAGCTTCCGCTTCCGAAAGCAGCCGATTGCACAACTTCGATTGCGCCTGGAAGATCGATTCCACCTGCGGCTTGAAGTTCGCGTATTGTTCGTCGTAAGTGACCACCGCAGGACCGCTGATGATGAGCGGCGTTCGCGCTTCGTCGATCAGGATCGAGTCCACTTCGTCAACGATCGCGAAGTAATGCCCGCGTTGAACCTGTTCCTCCTTGCGCGTGGCCATGCCGTTGTCGCGCAGGTAATCGAAACCGAACTCGGCATTCGTGCCGTAAGTGATGTCGCAGGCGTATTGCTCGCGGCGCACCTGCGGCGGTTGATCATGAAGAATGCAGCCAACGGTCAATCCCAGAAACTTGTAAACCGCCCCCATCCACTCCGAGTCGCGCGCGGCGAGATAGTCGTTCACGGTCACAACATGAACGCCCCGGCCGGTCAGCGCATTCAGGTAAACGGGCAGCGTCGCCACCAGCGTTTTGCCTTCGCCTGTCGCCATTTCCGCGATCTTGCCCATGTGCAGTCCCATGCCGCCAATCAGCTGCACGTCGAACGGCACCATTTCCCATCGCAACGGATGGCCGCGCACGATCACGTCCTGGCCACACAAACGACGGCAGGCGTTCTTCACCACGGCGAAAGCCTCAGGAAGAATCTCCTCCAATCGGCGTGCCAGCTCCGCGTTGTCCGTGATTTTGGAAAGCTCCTCTTTCCACGCGGCAGTTTTCTGGCGGAGAACGTCCTCGGAAACCTGCTGAAGCCCCACTTCGATCTCGTTGATCTTTTGAACAAGCGGGCGCAGCTTCTTCACCTCACGGTCGTTCTTCGAGCCGATGAATTTCTTTACGATAAAACCTATCATGTGACCTTAGAAAAAAGTGCTTAACGCTACGGAAACCCCGCCGGGGCGTCAAAGACTTTAGAGATTACGCCGAACAGCCTAAAACTCAAGTTGCGCACCTGCGGGTGACGCAGCCATCCCGCCCCATAAACAAAAGGTGCCCAGCACAACAGCACCGAGCACCTTCTGCCGATTAAAGAGACAACAGATTACTTCAGAAGTTCAACCAGCCTGGGTTCAATCGCATTGGCCCAGATTTCATATCCCTTTTCAGTGAGATGCAGGAAGTCAGGCATGATTTCGCGTGAAATGGAGCCGTCGTTCTCAATCAGCTGCGAACCGAAGTCGATGTAGAAAATGTTCTTTTCATCCGCCAGCCGGGCGAGCGCCTGATTCACCTGAAGGATCTTTCCACGCTGAACAGTGAAGCTCCTCCCGCGCGGAAAGATTCCGAGAACCACCACCTTCGTGTCGGGCAAACGTTCCCGCATCTGTTTCACGATCATCTGGACGCCCTCAAGAATGTCAGCTTCGGAATTGTCGTCGCGATTGGAGTTGTTCGTGCCGATCATCAACACCGCCACCTTCGGCTTGAGACCATCCAGCTGTCCCTGCTCAAAACGCCAGAGGACATGCTGGGTGCGATCGCCGCTGACGCCGAGATTGATGCACTTGCGGCTGCCGTAATATTTTTCCCAAATACTCCGTCCCGGGCCTTCCCATCCCTGCGTAATGGAATCGCCAATGAATGCGATGTCGTACTCGCCCGGATTCTCCTTCGCCCTCGCCAGAACGACATCCGCCCGACGTTTTCCACCTTGATCACCACGCTGAACCGGAACGATCGCGGTGTTGGTTCGTTCGACTGAGGCCGAAACATTGGTTGATGTGACTGAATTCGGCTGCGCAATGACGGTTGTGGCAAAAGAAATCGCCACCACGGAAAGAACTGCGAACAGGCTTTTTCTCATATAGGTGCGAAGACTGGCCACGAACTCCCGCAACTGTCAATCGGACAAAACAAAGGAATGCAAATGCACATTGCCCGTTAGCACCACAAACATCAACGGACAATGCCACAGCGCCAGAAATCCGAGACTCCGCTTAAACACCCTCTCCTCCATTTGGAGGAGAGGGCCGGGGAGAGGAGGTCTTTACTCAGTTCCTATAACAGGAGTTCAATGTCCCGGCTGATGTTCCTGAATGTATTCCTGTTTCAAGCCGAGCTTCTCCGGCGCGTGCAATACGAGCATCTTCATCCGGATGTCGTCCGGCACACGGCGACTTGTGAGTTTCGAAATCACGATCATCAACGTGATCGACAGCGGCACGGCCCAGATCGCCGGCTGTTCGCAAAGGATTCGCAGCAACGGATGTTGAGCCCAAAACTCGTTCAGCGGCGAAAAGCCACTGAAGATTTTCCCCATCGGCCCTTTGTCGAGAGCAAGATTACTCACGTTCGTCAGCGTCGCTGCGGTCAGCGCGCAAAGCCCTCCCGTCAGCATGCCGACCGCCGCGCCAAGCATTGTCATGCCCCGCCACCAAACCGACATGAACAGCAGCGGGAAATAGCTGGCCGCGGCAATGGCAAAGGCCTGCCCCACCATGAAGTTGATTTCAAGCGGCTCGACAAAACTTCCGAGCACCACGGCAACACCACCGATCAACACCGCAGCGATCTTGAACATCCGCATCCGTTCTTCCGGCGTCGATTTCGGACGCAGCATCCGGCCATAAACATCGTGTGCGAGCGCGCCGGTCATCGAAACGAGCAGACCGCTGAATGTGCTCATGAACGCCGCGAACGCGCCGGCGCAGGTCACACCGGACAAGATCGATCCGAGCACGCCGTATTTTTCGTTCAGCAACGTCGGCAGCTTCAGCACCACCTGATCGGTCCCCTTGATTCCCGACAACCCGGTGTAAAGCTCCGGCATCAGGTTGCGACCGATCACGCCGAACACGGGCGGAAACACGTAAAAGATGCCGATCAAAATCATCACCCACATCGTGGTGCGTTTGGCAGCGACGCCGTCCGGGTTCGTATAGAAACGAACGAGAATGTGCGGCAATCCGGCTGTTCCACACACAAGAGCAATGATGAGCGAGTAGGTGTAGAGCAGTGAATAGGCCTTGGTTTCCTCAGGAGAAAGATTCGCAGCTTTGGCGGCCTTGGTCGTGAGCGGACCGAATGGCGAAATCCAGACTGAATCCGAAGGCGCTTTGGGCGGAAGTTCCCGTCGCTGAATTTCCGATGCAGCCGCAACCGTGTTCGCAACCTCGACCTGTGACTGCAGTGACGGCGGCTGAGCACTGACGACGTTTGCCTCCAGCTGTTTTCCATAATGTCCATACACCGCCATCAGCACGAAAATCGGCACCGAGATTGCAAACATCTTTGCCCAGTATTGAAACGCCTGAACCAGCGTGATGCCTTTCATGCCGCCAAGCGCCACGTTCAACGTGATCACCGCACCGACAAGCACCACGCCCGCCCAATACGGCAGTCCGGGAAAAATATAGGCCAGCGTCACACCGGCACCCTTCATCTGCGGCATCGTGTAGAAGAATCCGATGAACAGAACGAAGCAGACGGCGATTTTTCGGAACAGCGGCGAATCGTATCGTCCTTCCGCAAAGTCAGGAATTGTGTAGGCGCCGAAGCGTCGCAGCGGACCTGCGATGAACAGCAGCAGGAACAAATACCCGCACGCGTAACAGACCGGATACCAGAGCGCATCGTAACCGCTCGACATCACCATGCCGGCGATGCCCATGAAACTTGCCGCGCTGAGGTATTCGCCGGAAATCGCGCTGGCGTTCCATCCAACGCTCACGCTGCGTCCAGCCACAAAAAAATCACTCGCCGTCTTCGACTTCTTCGCCGACCAGAAGCCCATGAAGATGGTGACGAAGACAGTGATGGCGCTGAAGGTGAGGATGTAGGGGTCGATTTGCATCTTTTGAGCGGAGGTGAAAAGGTGAAAAGGAGATCAGGAGTTTTTGAGCAACAGCCACGGTTTCGGATTACGCTGCATAACGACCAATTTCCCAATGATTCGATCGTACAGCCGGTGTAATTCCCTGCCTTCCTTTGAACCCATATAGCCGCAGCGGACCGAGAACTCGATCCAGGTTTGTGTTTCAGCGCTTTCAGCTTCCGCACCATTTAATTTGTCAGAAAAAGCAGCTTCGTAATGACGCCGTCGCCAGCCTTCCGAAATGTGGCTTGCGACAGATCTGGACGAACGTCGCACCTGGTCGGTAAGTGAATACATCTCTTCTTTCGGAAACAATTTTGTCAGTTCGAACAACCGCATTGCGGCGTCAATCGCGAGTTTATAAACGTCCAATTCCCAGTGATGAGTAATCTTCTTCGATGGCTTCTTCACGCATTCCCCTTATCCCTTTTTCTCCCCTTCTCCCTTTCCTCGCCCAACCACCTCCTCCACCTCCTCACGCTCAAGTGCGATGGAGCGGCGGATGAAGTAGAACGAGATGCACCACACGGCGGGGAAAAATCCGATGCCCAGGAAAAACCAGGTGAGCGTGAAGCCGAAAATCCGTTTCGACATCAGCTCGGGAAGGAAATAGTTCGCGAGAGGCAATCCAAGCAGCACGATCAAAAACGCAGCCGCACAGGAGATGGAAAGTCGAAGTTGCTTGCGCATCAGCGAATGCAGAAATGCCTCGCTATGCATGTCCGGCTTCGGGGAACTCATGCCGTGCTGTGTAGCAAACCACTACAGCCGTAGCAACCGGCATTTAAGCGGACCGGGGCGATTTTTGAGATTGCGGATTGTGGAATGCGGAATGAAAGCCTCTTGACGGCTTTCGCATGTCCCTCGCGACCTTCGCGGCCTTCGCGTGAGGAACAAATGAAGAAACGGATCCGCTCAAGCCACGGGGCTCAGCGATTCCTTCGGCTCCGGTTCAACCCATTTGCCGTGTTCCTTGATCAGGTCCACGAGCCGCTCCACTGCTTCCGCTTCGGGAATGTTGAACTTGATCGGCGTCTTGCCGACATAAAGGTTGATCTTGCCGGGCGCACCGCCCACGTAACCAAAGTCCGCATCCGCCATCTCACCGGGACCGTTCACAATGCATCCCATGATCGCGATCTTCACGCCTTTGAGATGTTCCGTCCGCGCCTTGATCCGCGCGGTGACGGTCTGAAGATTGAACAGCGTTCGACCGCAGCTCGGACACGCCACGTAATCAGTCTTGAAACTGCGGCAACCCGCCGCCTGCAAAATATTGTAGGCAAGTCGAAGACTCTGGCCCGCGCCGGATTCGCCACGCACCAGAATCGCATCGCCAATGCCATCGGCGAGCAACGAACCGATCACCATTGAAGCGCGCAACAGCGCAATCTTCGGCTCAAGCGGTGTGGTTTCAAAGCTCAGGCAATCCTTCAACAGAATGGGATTTTCGCGTCCCAGGCGTTTCAGTTTTGCAGCGAGGAGCCGGAACGCAGCAATCGGCGGCAGTGCAACACCGTCCTTCACCGTCACGAGTTGTGTGTCGCAATTGATCTCGAAGTCCTGCGTCGGATCGATCTCCGCCACGTTCAGATCTTCATAAACGGCTTCCGGCTTCACGTCCGCCTTGGGCGAAAGTTTCGGAGCGACCTTGTCCCACGTCGCCTGCGTGACAACGACACGAACCGGTTGTTCACCGCCGCACTTGAACGTCGGGTTCAGTTCAATCTCCGGCGTGGAACGGCGTTCGAAGTGGAACGGATCAAACGAAAACTCGTTTTGCAGTCCGGATTCAAGAGAGCTCTGCGTCACGGTCATCACCGGAACCTGCGCGATCAAATCGCGGCAAACTGGAATTTCATGCGGCGAATCTTCGGTCAGCGAAACGCGAATGGTATCGCCAAGCCCGTCGCACAGCAGCGATCCGATGCCAATTGCCGACTTGATGCGTCCATCTTCGCCCTCGCCGGCTTCTGTGACGCCAAGGTGAATCGGGTAGTTCCAGTCCGGCCCTTCCTGTTCGAGCCGCGCGACCAGAAGGCGATAGCATTCGATCATCACCTTCGGATTGCTCGACTTCATCGAGAACTTGAAGTTATGGAAATCGTGCTTCCGTGCGATGCGGGCAAATTCGAGCGCGCTTTCGACCATTCCCAGCGGCGTGTCGCCGTAACGGTTCATGATGCGATCGGACAGCGAACCGTGGTTCGTTCCAATCCTCAGCGCGCGTCCCAGCCGTTTGCACTCGAGCACCAGCGGCGTGAATTTTTCCTCAATCCGCTTCAGCTCCGCGGCGTATTGCTCGTCGGTATATTCCTTGATCGCGAACTTCTTTGAATCGGCGTAATTGCCCGGATTCACGCGGACCACTTCCACCCACTTCACCGCTTCCATCGCAGCTTCAGGCTTGAAGTGAATGTCAGCCACAATCGGCACCCTGCAGCCACGCTTGCGCAGTTCCTCGACGATGTTCTGGAGGTTCGCGGCGTCTTTCACCGTCGGCGCTGTAATGCGCACGATCTGGCAGCCGACGGCGACGAGTTCGAGCGTCTGCTTCACGCATTCCGCGGTATCCATCGTGTCGCAGGTGAGCATCGACTGCGCGACCACGGGATGATCGCCACCAATGATCACGCCCCCGTTCTTCGGGTCTCCGATGACCACCTCACGGGTCTTCCGGCGTTTGTAAACAAAGGGCGATTCGCAATAACGCATGGGACAGAGTGTCGGATTTTGACGTCCGGGATTCAAGTTCGATCAGATTGGGCCACGGTCAGGGCGTCGAACTTGTGGACGCCTTTTCCGAGAACACAGGAATCTGGCTTCCGCGAGAACTCCGGAACCAGTCGCCTGTGTCGAAGAAAATCGTCATGAACATGAATCCAATCAGCAACATGGCGCAACCGGACTGGATGAAGTTCAGAATGCGGGCGCTCACGGGACGGCGGCGAACGGCCTCGATACACGCCAGCGTGATATGCCCGCCGTCGAGCACAGGGAACGGAAGCAGGTTGAGCAACGCGAGATTCACGTTCAGCACGACGCTGAACCAGAGCACGAGCCGCCAGCCCTGTTCATCCTGGAACAGCCGGGTGTAAACATTGACGATCATCACCGGCCCGCCGAGTTGTTGCACGCCGATGTCATTCTTGCCCAGCACGGCTTTGATCGTGTTGAAGATCTGGCTTCCAGCGGAATGAATCTGTTCGCGCGGATTGGGGTGCGCCAGGGTCACGTTTGTGTTGCCCATCAGAACGAAGCCAAAGGAGGGTTTCGCATTGTCGGGCTTCACCGGTTTCTCCGCCGTCAGCACGACATCAAGGGTATTCGTGCCGCGTTGAATCAGGAACGTGACGGGTTCAGGAGTTCCATTCGTGAACTGGTTTTCCAGATGATCCACTTCGTGGTAACTGGCGACCGGTTTTTCATTCATCGCAAGAATCCGGTCACCCATCTGAATTCCAGCGAGAGCCGCCGGACTGTTCGTGAGTGGTTTTCCGAGAATCGGTTCGATCGCCGGAGCCACGAGAATCTTTCGAAGCGCTTTACGCTGATACCATTTGGTCGGTTCCTTGTAGGGAACCGGATAAGCCATGTGTTCCTGGCCGTCGCGAACATATTTGATCGGAATGTTCGTGTCGTGGCTCGTGACGATCTGCCACGTGATGCTGTCCCTGGCCGGAGGGAAAAATTCGGTGACCTTGTTGCCATTCACTTCGAGGATTTCGTCGCCCGGACGCAATCCCGCCGCCCAGGCCGGACCACCCGGATCGACCCAGCCGAGCTTCGTGGTCTTCGAACCGACAGCTTCCGGCTTGCCCACTCCCCAGACCAACACGGCAAAGAAAACGGCCAGCAGAAAACTGAACAGCGGCCCTGCGAATGCCACGATGATTTTGTCGAGTGGCGAAATGTTCGGCAGCTGATCAGGCGAGCTTTCGCTCTTCCCCTCGATCGCTTCCATCGTAGCCATTTGAGGCAGTGCGACGTAGCCGCCGGCGGGAATCCAGCCGAGGGCATATTCCACTCCGCCGATGCGCCGTTTCCAGATCGGTTTGCCGAACCAGATTGCGAACCGATCGATCTTCAGCCCGCGCCATTTCGCTGCGAGAAAGTGTCCCAGCTCATGCACACCAATCAGCAGATTGAAGAGCAGAAGCACCTCCAGAATGATCAAAATAAATTTCAGAGTCGCCATAGTATCATTAACCGCGGGCTAATCAGGCCGGGAATATATCAGTGAAGTCTGGAACAGCAATGTCGGATTGGAACGCCAGAAAGCTCAGCTGTAACAACAGTCTGTAACCGCCGTTTCGTGGACGTCTGGGGAAGCACTTCGTTTTTCGAGCTCCGATTTCGGCAGCACAACGCCGCTACAAGCCGGCTATCAAAATCGCGCGGCCTCCTGTCGCGCCCAGCTGTCTGCCTCGAGAATCTGGTCCAACGTGGGATGTTCGATCACGCGATGAGCGTCCATTGTGCGGCGGACGGTTTCGGTAATTTGCGGGAAGTTGATCCTTCGGTTCACGAAGGCATCGACAGCGACTTCATTCGCTGCGTTCAAAACCGCCGGCAACGTCCCACCGACCTCCCCCGCCCTGCGCGCCAGACTGATGGCCGGGAAACGTTCCACGTCCGGCTCTTCGAACGTGAGACTTCCAAGCTTCGGAAAATTCGTTTGAACACGATCGCTCTTCGCGCGCGCCGGATAGGTCAGCGCATATTGAATCGGCAGGCACATGTCCGGCGTGGAAAGCTGCGCGAGCAATGAACCGTCCACGAATTCCACCATCGAGTGCACGATGCTCTGCGGATGCACCACCACATCCACACGCGGCATCTCGATGTCGAACAGCCAGCGCGCCTCGATCATTTCCAATCCCTTATTGAACAGGGTCGCAGAATCGATCGTGATCTTGCGGCCCATGACCCAGGACGGATGTTTAAGCGCGCGTTCGACGGTGATCTCACTGAACTTTTCCTTCGGCCAGACCGACTTGTCGCGAAACGGTCCACCGCTCGCGGTCAACAGCAGCTTGCGGACGGAATCGCTCGGCTTTCCATCCAGGCATTGAAAAATCGCTGAGTGCTCTGAATCGACGGCCAGCACCTTCACGCCGTATTTGCGCGCTTCGCTCATCACGATCTCGCCAGCCATGACGAGAATTTCCTTTGACGCAACGGCGATGTCCTTGCCCGCGCGAATCGCCGCGAGCGCCGGCTGCAAACCGGCTGTTCCGACAATTGCGATCAGCACGATGTCCGCGGCCGGCAGCGTGGCGAGCTTCACCAATCCTTCCGTGCCGCAATGGACCTCGACCTTGGTGCCCAGCGCAGCGCGCAGTTCATTCGCCTTGGCGGGATCGTTGATGGAAATATGCCCCGGCTGAAACTTCCGGGTTTGTTCGAGAAGCAGTTCGACGTTGTTGCCCGCGGCCAGACCGATCAGTTGAATCTGATCGGGAAGATCTTCAGCCACCTTGATGGTGCTGGTGCCGATGGAACCGGTGCTGCCAAGCAAAACAACTTTTTTCATGTACGATTTACGATATGCGATTTACGATCTCCAGAGTGACGAGCCGTCTTGGCGGAAGAGACAATGATAGCAAGAATCTCGTCGGCTTCTTTCATTAAAGCGGACAGCCGGGAAAGCTTCACCAATCCATTTTCCGCGAGCAGTTCCATCCAAAACAAAGATTCGTCACACTCTTCTTCAACGATTCGAAGCTTGTTGATGAAGTCGGAATGTGATTTGGCCCGGCACACAGCGCGATAATTTGCGCCGACGGAAGTTCCGGAACGCAAGAGCTGCTTCCCAAGCGTCTGGGCAATCCAATTATTCGGCAGAGAAGAGCAAAGCCTGACGATGCGATTCGCGTAAGCCCTGGTTCTTTCCTTCATTTCATCCCGAGTCATGGCTGTCCGAGTGATCAACTTTAAAAAGCGCGCGTAAATCGTAAATCGTAAATCCTAAATAGCGGGATTTGTGAGCACGTGCCGCAGGTAGAGATACATCAGCGGGGCGTTGAACAGCAGGCTGTCGAGGAGATCAAGGATGCCGCCGATGCCGGGAAACAATTTCCCGGAATCCTTCACACCGGCCTCACGCTTGAACAGCGATTCAATCAAATCGCCCACCACCGCGCTGACGCTGAGAATGACTCCAATGATGATCGCGTGGATCGTTGTCATCCCATACATCTGGTCGCGGAAGAAATGCGCGAACAGAACGCTCGCGCCAGTGGACACCAGAATCGCGCCGGCAAAACCTTCCCACGTTTTGCCCGGACTGATCCGCGGGATCATCTTGTGTCTGCCGATGAGCGATCCCACTGCGTACGCGCCGCTGTCGCTGAACTTGGTCACGAGGATGAAGTAGAGGACGTAAATCTTTCCAGTCCCTGCGAAGCCTTCGGGAAAACTGAAAAACTGAATCTTCTGAATGAAGTTCAACAGCCATGGCACATACATCAGGCCCAGAAGCGTGGTGGCGATGGCAAAAATGCTGGACGGACTGTTCTTCGAAAAAAACTGCCGCAGGCAAAGGCCAAGGACGAAGAGGATCAGGAACGTTGTTTCGAAATCGTTGACCCGTGCGGGCGAATCCTGTCGGCCGAGAACGCCCGTGAGATTCAAAAACGTTCCCGCCATCAACAGAATGCCGCCGATGATGCCCCAGTTCCGAAAACACACCTGGTTCTTCTTTGCGACCAGACCGTAGAACTCGATCAAGCCGGTGACGGCCAGAAAGACCATCGTTCCCCCGAAGACGTAATCCGACAGCAGCTTGTTCTTGGAAAACAAGGCGGTCAGAACAATGGTCCAGAGAATCACCGTGCTGGTGAGTCGCCGGGCAAAAACCTTCAGCTTCGATTGGGCAGCTGGTGTTGGCGCGGAGGCGTCAGACATGCGCGACAGAATGCGAAACAGCGTCCGTGAGGTCGAGAGCGTTCTGCCGGACTTTCCGACGACCTTTTCACCGCGGAGGCGCGGAGAAGAATCAGACGGAAACCAAAATCTTCATTTGAAACTGAAATCCTCTTTTCCCCTCCACCCCTCTTCTCCTTTTCCCCCCGCGACGATCAGTCCCCCAAATTCGTTCCCACTCTTCGCGCGCTTTCAATCCACGGATGATTCGGCGGCACGGTTTTCAACTTTCCTGCAACTTCAGCAATCGGAACCGGCTTCGCGCCATCGCCTCGGGCCGCAACCATCACTCCAAACACTTTGTCGTTTATCAACTGCACCGCCATTGTGCCCAATCGCGTGGCGAGCAATCGATCCGCCGGTGAAGGTATTCCACCGCGTTGCACGTAACCGAGAATCGTGACACGCGCTTCCAGATGCGTGAGCTCTTCCAGCTCCTTCGCCAGACGCATGGTGCTGCCGGTGTGACGGGCATTGAGAACGGCGAGTTCCGTCTTTGCCTTCTGCTTCGCCGCTTTCGATGTGGCGGTTTGTTTTCTCTTCGCCGCCGCAGCGAACTCCGCGGCTTCCACCTTTGACATCGCCCCTTCCGCCACGGCGACGATGCTGAAATTCGTTCCGTGACTGCTCCGTTTTCGAATCGCAGCAGCGATGTGCTGAACGTCGTAAGGCAGTTCGGGAATCAAAATCACATCCGCCCCGCCGGCAATGCCTGCGCCGAGCGCAAGCCAGCCGGCGCGATGGCCCATGATTTCGGCGATGATGATTCGATGATGACTGTGAGCCGTGCTGTGCAACCGATCGACCGCTTCCGTCGCGATGCCCAGCGCTGTGTCAAAACCGATCGTCGCATCGGTCATCGCCACGTCGTTGTCGATCGTCTTTGGCAGCGTGACAATGTTCAGCCCTTTCTCAACAAGCCGAAGCGCATTCTTGTGCGTGCCGCCACCGCCGATGCAGACAAGCGCCTCCAGTTTGTTCTTCTCGTAATTTCTTACGATGACATCCGTGACGTCGCGCACCTCGCCTTTCCAATCCATTTTGTGCGGCTTGTCCCGGCCGGTGCCGAGAATCGTGCCTCCAACAGTCAGAATTCCTGCGAGCGTGCGCTTGTCGAGATCCCAGCGCAAATCCTCCGCGAGCCCGCGGAATCCGTCGCGAAATCCGATCACTTCCATGCCGCACGCCATCGCCGCTTTTCCGACACCGCGAATGGCTGCGTTCAGTCCCGGACTGTCTCCGCCCGCGGTGATGATGCCGATGCGCTTTGCTCGTTTCATAAAAGCTGTGTCGGATGTTGCGTTTGGTTGGCTGTTCTACTTGGAAACAATATATAGAAGCGGCGAAACTTCGCTCGCCACCATCCCCCGATTCCGAATGAATTACAAGAATCGCAAACTCCGACGCGCGTGTACTACAATCCCCCGAACCGCCGATGCCTTCGGTTGTATTCCTCAAGCGCGGCATAAAACTGCGCCTTTCGAAAATCCGGCCACAGCGTCTGAGTCACGACAAGTTCCGTGTAGGAAATCTGCCAGAGGAGAAAATTGCTGACGCGCATTTCGCCACTCGTGCGGATCAGCAGGTCGGGATCAGGCCAGTTCCGGGTGTAAAGGTGCTGGGAAAAGACCTTCTCCGTGATTTCAGCGGGATCCAGTTCCCCCGCTCTTGCCTTGTGCGCAATGCTGCGGACAGCTTCCACGATTTCCGCCCGTCCTCCATAACTCAACGCCAGCACGAGCGTGAGTCCGTTGTTTCTGGAAAGCGTTGCAATCGACTTCTTCAACTGCTCCTGAACGTTCTCCGGCAGTCGATGAATCTGCCCGATCGCTTCAAGCCGCACGTTGTTCCTGTTCAGATCTGGCGTCTCGCTCTTGAGATAGTGAAGGAGATACTTCATCAACGCATCCACCTCATCCTTGGGACGATTCCAGTTCTCGGCTGAAAAGGCGTAGAGCGTGAGGTATTTGATTCCCAGTTCGCCCGCCGTCTTGATGATCACGCGTGCCGATTCCGCGCCCTGGCGATGTCCCTCAACGCGCGGCAAGTGACGCTGCCGCGCCCAGCGACCGTTGCCGTCCATGATGACGGCAACATGCTGCGGCAGGTTTGCCTTCGTGTCGGGACTCAGGTGAGCGGATTGCGGACTCATACACAGCAGCACCGCGAACGGCGAAATCGCCGAAACGGTTCAGACAAAGATCGTCTGCTCGCGACCGGGACCGACGGACGCAATGAACAGGCGGGCGTTGCTCAATTCAGCAATCGCCTTCACGTATTCACGAGCCTTCTTCGGCAGTTGCTTGTACGTCCTGCACTTGTCGGTCGGCGTGCGCCAGCCTTCGAACTCCACATAGATCGGTTCGCATTCAGCGAGCACCTGCGCGTCGTTCGGAATGTAATCGTATTGTTTCTTTCCGTGCCGGTAGGCCACACAGACCTTGATGCTCTCCACCGTGTCGAGACCATCCAGGTTCGTGATCGCAAGGTCGTCGATGCCGTTGACCATCGTGGCGTGACGTGTGGCGACGGAATCGAACCAACCGCAGCGACGGGCGCGGCCGGTGGTGGCGCCAAACTCCCGGCCCATCCCGTGCAACAGATCGGAAATCTCCTGACTCTCAGTCGGCAACGGACCTTCGCCAACACGTGTGGTGTAAGCCTTCATGACGCCCACAACACGATCCATCCGATGCGGAGGCACGCCTGAACCGGTGCACGCTCCGCCAGCGGTGGTGTTCGAGGAAGTCACAAACGGATACGTTCCGTGGTCGATGTCGAGGAATGTGCCCTGTGCCCCTTCGAAAAGAATGTCCGCGCCTTCACGCATTTTGTCGTGAAGCAGAACGACGGTGTTCTGCACGAATGGCTTCAGCCGTTGTCCGGCCTTGTTGTAGTCGGCGAATACGCCTTTGAACGAAAGCGGCTTCGCGCCGAGCGATTTCAGAACGGCGTTGTTTTCCTTGATCCGCTCGGAGAGCTTCGCTTCGAGGCGGTCGGAATCGACGAGATCATTGATGCGCAATCCAACACGCGCGGCCTTGTCGCCGTAGCACGGGCCGATGCCGCGCTTGGTGGTGCCGATCTTGTTCTTGCCTTTGATCGTCTCACGCGCACCGTCCAGTTCGCGGTGATAAGGCAGAACGACATGAGCGGTTTCGCTCAGGACAAAATTTTTCGGTGTGACTTTGACGCCGGCTTTCTCGAGTCCTTCCATTTCCGTGACGAGGCCAATGGGATCACAGACGACACCGTTGCCGATGACGCACAATTTGTTTTTGCGGAGGATGCCGGACGGGATGAGATGAAGGACCGATTTCTTGCCCTTGACGATGACAGTGTGGCCGGCGTTGTTGCCGCCAGCGTAGCGGACGACCACATCGGCCTGTTCGGTAAGCACATCGATGATCTTGCCCTTGCCTTCATCACCCCACTGGGCGCCGACTAGAATAGTATTGGCCATAGTTCTCTAAGGGGACAGCTGAGCCATCCGGAAACAAAAATCCCCGAATTGTTCATTCGGGGCAAAGCGTTTTGTCTTTGCGGGCAAACAGTAGAAAGCAGCGGAAACAGTGTCAATCATGCGTTTGACTCGTGCGAAAACTCCACGCAAGCGCCTCGATGCTGCTTCGACATAAATCGAGCACCATGGCTGAGCCGTGTCAGAGATTGTGAAAGCGCGAACCGACGCTCCGTCGCTCGTTACGGCTCGATCACCCGCGCGCGGAAGAATTGCTGGTTTTCCACCGGACCGTGAATGATACGCGTCGCCGGTATGAGACCGAAGATTGGCTGATTTCCGGGCACATTCCACGCCGACCAGTTCAACAGGTCGGAACTGGATTCAATGATCACGCCCAGGTTTGGAACCTGCAGATAACTGACGCTGACGGCTCCCAATCCGGTGGAAATCGCGACCGACCACGCATCGCCAGAGCCGAGCGGATCGCCGCCCGTGAGAAATTCGAGCTGATTGATCGCGCCATCGCCATCGGGATCTGAGTTCGGAGCCGCAGACGGATTGTTCGTCGATCCGAAGTTCGCGATCTGCCACTGCTCGAAGGTCAATCGATTCGTCAGTTCCGTTGAAATCCACGCCGCAACCAGATCAATCGCTTTCTGATCCAGCTGATGCGTTGCCAGAGGCGGCATCCGCTGGAAGCCGTCGCCTGCAATACGTTTTAAAAGCAGCGAGTGTTCGACATCTCCGGGAACAACCAGTCTGTTCTGCGGATCGCCGCCGTTGTTGCCCGGCACGGCATCGAGCAGACCGGTTTCCTTAAGCGTCAGGTAGGCGCGGGCGTCCCATGTCGGACCGGTGCCACCGGCCTGATGGCATTGAACGCAATTCACGGAGAGATACGAACGGACGCGATATTCCAGGCTGTGGTTGGAATCGTCAGCCGCAGCAAAGGCTGGAAGCGTATGAATGTCGGGAACCGGCGCCGCGAAATAACCGGCGGCTTCCAACAATGCGATCTGATTGGAAACCATGCCGTTCATCGACGCGGTCTGGTTCAACTCGCGCGTGTTGAAACTGAGCGCATGACCGGCAAACGGCGTGTGACATTGCAAGCACGCTGATCGCGATGGAATCTCCCACATCTGTTGAATCGCGTTCGTGCCATCCTGAACCGTGAGCGTGAAGTTCGTTCCTGCGTCACCGACGAGAAACGCCTCGGTGCCTGCTTCGTTCCACATGTAGCTGACGCCGTAAGTGCCCGAATCGTTCCTCACCAGAACACGTGTTTCCAGACGCCGCTTCGTCTCAGGATTTCCGCGTTCCAGCTCGAGATCGAAATGCTTGATCCATTTCATGCCCGAAGGAAACGACCAGTTTTCCTCCCGCGCAAAAGCGATCCTGTTGGTCAGGTCGGGAATCGAGAACCAGCGCTGCTTCACCGCGTGATCCGACCAGAATGCAACGATCGGTTCGTAGCTGACGATTCCCGGATTGGGCGTGAGCGTATCGAGATCGGCGAAGATGCCGGCGTCGCTCAGCCTGGACGGATACGTTGAAACGACTGCGTCGGTTCGCACGATGCGGCGCAGACGGTTCTGGAAATAGTTCGCAAGGAGAAGATCGCCGTTGCTCGGGTCGATGCCGAACGCTGCGATGCCGGATTCGCCGGCGATTCTTTCGACTGCCACAGTCGAATTGGTTCGCCACAAGGCCCAGATGTGCCCGGAGACAAAGTCGGCAAACACATAAGCGCCGTGGAGTTCTGGAATGCGCGAGCCGCGATAGACGTATCCGCCGGTGACGGAATTGCCCTTGAACTGGGGATTACCACCAGCGACACCCGTATGCACGTATTCGTAAATCGGATGGATGCTCGTAAAATCCGGCGGCGGCAGGTTCGTTGTGACGGTGATCTGATTGGGATACAAGACCGCCGTCGAATGCTGAATCCCTTCGTAGAAAGCCCACCCGTAGTTTCCGCCCGCGGTCACGATGTTGATTTCCTCGTAACGATCCTGCCCAACGTCCGGCACCCAGAGTTCGCCATTAGCATCGAATGAAAACCGCCACGGATGCCGGAAGCCGATGGCGTAGAATTCTCCGCGAAGTGCATTTGTATTCACAGACCGTCCGGCAACATTCGTCACTCCGAGAAACGGATTGTCTGCCGGAATGCTGTAGAACGCCTTTCCATTGTTGTCCGTTGGAATTCCATAGTGCGGCGTCGGTTCGAGGTTGCCGGGCCGCTTGTCCACATCGATGCGCAACAACCCGGAATAAAAATCACGATCGATGCGCTGCGCGTTCTGCATCCGATTGTACTGCTCGCCTTCATCACCCATTCCAACGTAGAGGTATCCGTCCGGACCAAAATGCAGATCGCCACCATTGTGATTGAATTGCTGGTCCCAGACACTGAAAAGAACCTGTTGCGTGTTGGTATCAACCGTCAGCGTGCCGGGATCCGCAGTGAACCGCGCGAGGCGATTTGAAAACTGCGATCCACCCGCCGGCGTGACGTAATAAACGTAGAAATGGCCGTTGGTGATAAACCCGGGATGAAATTCCATTCCGATCAATCCCATCTCTCCCTCCACCGTGTTGTCGAACCGCACCTGATTCGCGATGTTCAACATCACCTTTCGAACGGGATTCTGTGAAGTGACATCTGGAATATAGGAAATGATTCCGCGCCGTTCACAAACGAACAGATGATTGGGCATCCCAATGGGCGTGCGAATCGCCACTGCGTCTTCAAACGGCAGTCCCGGGAATGCATCGACAATCTGGAATCCAACCGGCGGCGGCGTGTCCGGAATGGTCATGGTGGTGTTGGGCAGCCGAAGCGATGGATCGATGGTCAATGTCACCGTGGCGACATTCGAAGTTTTGCCGATTGAATTCTGGACGGTGTAGGTGAATGCATCCGAGTTTCCCGGCGATCCGTCATGCGTGTACAACACCTTGCCATCAGATTTCACCGTCGCGCTTCCAAACGCGCGGGGAGAAACGATCTGCACCGTCGATGCCTGGAGACCTGTTCCCAAATCATTGTTCAACACGGGAATCAAGGCCATCGCTCCCGGATTCAACGTCATCGAATCTGGAACTGCAGTCGGCGGCGGGATGTTGAAATTGTCGGGACCGTTGATTCGATTGAAATTGATCTCGGCCGGAGTGAGCACACGGTTGTAAATCCGGACTTCATCGAAATCGGCATTCGCTGTCGCATCCGCGGCGTATTGAGACCGCCCCAGCCACAACACCGAATCATCCACGTCCTGAGCAGTCGTTGAACCGGTGTCCACGCCGCCAATGAACACGCCGTCGCGATACCATTCCAGCCGACCTCCTCCATCCGCGCCATTCGTCGCTCCCCACGTGACGACATAATGATATGGCTGGCCGGGAGTTGTCGTCAGACCGGTATCAACGGTGAACTGTGCCGGTGAATCGAATTCAAGCCGCTGCTGATTCAGCGATGTCCCGCGTGCGAGCGACAGAAAGAACGTTCCCGCCGTGGCATCGTTTCCCGCACCGAAATCAAACAACCTCGACCAGTTCTGTGCGGACTGTGGCGTGGCCCAAATTTCGATGGTCACATTGCTGATTCCATCGAGCAGTCCAGCCGGCATTTCGATGTAGTCCGCCGCGGCCCGCGATCCACCAGTCAATTGGACCTGGCTATTTGCGAGCACATGATCCGCTTCCTCCTGAACAATGATGCTGCCATTCCGACCTCCGACAGAATCCAGAAGCACGAGACCCTCGCTTTCTGAAAAGCTCCAGCGATTCACCAATCCCTCCACATTATCCGGCCCGGTGTTATCCGGTCCCTTCAACACATTCGCGAGAATCGCAACTTCATCGAGTGGCCTGTCGTAAATCCGAACCGCATAAAACGTGGCGTTGGCAATTTCATCGGCCGTGGCCGCGGAACGTCCCAAAGTGATGATCGTCTGCGGTAGATTCGCGAGCGTCGAAATGTTTGTCCCTCCGGTATCGACTGCCGCCACCAGTGCACCGTTCCGATACCAGGACGCCCGACCTCCACCGTCTGTGCCACCAGTCGCGGACCACACGATCGTGTAGAGATACATTCGATCAAGCGCCGTCGGGAGAGCTGAATCCACGGGATCAAACGGACGCACGCCGAAGCGCTGCTGATTGCCATCCGTGCCGACTGAAAACGACAGGCGCAGATTGTTCACGGTGGGATTGTCTCCCGGTGAGATGTCCAGCACACGTCCCCAGTTCGGAAACGAATGCGGCGCAGCCCAGATCTCGATGGTGACATTGGTCAGACCATCGAACACGTCGGCCGGCAGGCGAATGTAATCAGCCAAATTGCGATTTCCCCCGTCGAGTCTCACCCCACCGTCGATCCTTTGATGCGAAATGAATCCGCCCTGCAAGACGATTTCTGCGTCAGCGTTTCCAACAGAATCCTCAAGCACCGTCCCGGAGGTTTCATTGAAATGCCATTCGTGAATCAATGCGGAATGGGCCGGTGACAAACCGCAAAGAAACAGATGCGCAGCCAATACGACTGGAGAATTCCGAACGATTGAAAGATGCATGACAGAATAAAGGTTTGGCAAAACGACAAGCCGTTCGGAGTGGTGCCTGCCGTTCTACCGCGATCCCGTGAGTCGCGCAAACTCCTTATTGGGAAAAATCAAAAGCCCCCCACCTCCAGCGGGCGAATCGGATCGTTTCTTTCGATGACGTTGAGCAGACCGCTTCACGAACAGTCGTGCAACGCCTCGATTCAGTTCTGGTTTCCACTGCGGTGCTGTTGCAACAACCGGTCGAGTGAATAGTCTGCCTCGATTGAGAACAGGCGGTCAGAGATTTCATTCAACGCGCGACGCGTCGTCTCGAAGCGGTCCGAAAGCGTCGCATAAATGCTGGCCAGATCGTAGCGTTGAGCGAGTCGATGATCGCTCGCAGCGCGATAGTGGGCGCGGCCGAGCCCTTCGTAGTATTTCACATCGGGAAATCCGCGCGCTTCGGCACGGAACCGGATGCGTTCCGGAAAGACGCCGGACAGGAACAGCGAGTAGTTTCCGATGTGCGCACGCAGATAAAACGCCGTCCGGTCATCCGCCGTCTGCAACGCGCTCAACATCTCGAAGAAATAATCGAGCGGATTGGTCTGGCCCGGCAGAACACATCGCGCCCGTTCCGCACGCGCAAATTCCGTCAACAACTCCGCCACGTAATCGGCAACATTCCGGTTGTCGATCCCGGATCGGCGAAACACATGCCGGACCAGAATGTAGAAGTAAAAACGGCTGGTGACCTTCAGGCATCCTCCGCGTTCGAGCAGAGCATGGAACAAATGATCGTCATCCAGGATGGAGTCTCGCGTCTCTTCGTCGGCGAGAAGATTGATGAGGCATTCCGTGTTTCCGGGTTTTTTGTCCAGAACCGAGAGGATGAATTCGATATCCTCTGCAGCGAACTGGACCCGACAGTTCGGTTGAATCATTTTCATCGTCGAGAACGTCATTGACGACTGCTGATTCCCCCGGGCGATTTCTGCCCGGTCGGTCAACGTCTCACCTTAAAAGCATAATGGATTCCATTCAAATGCGTTGAATTGCCCAGACGCAATAATGCGTGGCGGAACAAGGTTTTGAGAAGCGAGCGGCCTCGTTGCGCCGCCTTGACGAACAAAGCTGAACAGGTGCTGTGAAGAATTCTGTGCAGTGTGCAAAAACTTCCAGCGGGCCTGCGCTACCGGCCCTTCAAATTTCAGAAACACTCGAACTTCGAACACCGGATCAGGCGTAGGCGTAAGCTTTGTTCAACGACCAGCGGATTGCTGATTGGAGAAGTTCGGATCCATCCTTGAGATCGAGCTTCTCCTTGATGCGGGCGCGATAGGTTTCCACCGTGCTCACATCGATGTGAAGCGACTCGGCCACCTGATGCGTGCTGCGTCCGAGCCCGATCATTTCGAAAACCTGCAATTCCCGTTCGGAAAGTATTTCGGCCACCGATGTGGCGCCGGATGAAGGTGAAGCAATGCGTGACGCGATCTGCGCCGCCGCTTTTTCGCTCCAGTAAATTTCGCCATCCAGAACCTTGCGGACCGCCTCCATGATTTTACGCGGCGGCTCCTGCTTTGAAACGTAACCGCGTGCACCGGCACGAACGGCGCGCTCGGCAGTGATGCTTTCGTCCTGCATCGAGAGAACCAGGCTGAGGACCTTGGGGTGGCGATTACGCAAGTCACGGATCAGATCCAGACCGTCGGAGGTGCGCAATCGCAGGTCCACAATCGCCAGGTCCGGCTTCGCGTCGGCGATGCCTTTCAATGCAGCGTCCCGATCATCCGCCTCCCCGCAAACCTCCATTCCGTGTTCATGCCGAAACGCATCGCGTAACGCATGACGAACCAGAGGGTGATCATCGACCAGGAAAACACGAATACTTCTAGCAGAAGCGCCAGTTGTTTTTTTCATAGCTCCTAGGTGTTGGGATTGGGGTCGATTAGAGTAGCTTGGCGGCGGAAAAGCAAGGCTTTCCTCCATCCGGAATTTCGCCCAGGGAGAAACCCGCAGGACCGCGTTGCTTCGAGCCTTGGACCGCGACTCTGTGAGTCGCAGCAGCGCCTCCCCGCCCCAGAAAGCGAGCATTACTGCGGATCCGCAGCAGACGCGCACTCCCTTCGAGCGAACGACGCAGGAGGAGCTTTCCAAACTGCGGGCTGCTCATCAGCGGCGGACTGGGAAGTTTCTCTCTTCCGGTCAGAATGTCGTTAAAGCGCGATCGATTCGCTGCAAGACCTTTTCTCTGCCAAGCACTTCGAGAAGATGGTAAAGGCTCGGACCGGCGGCATTTCCGGTGCAGGCCAGACGCGTGGGATGCACCAGCACACCCGCCTTGACGCCCAGCTCTCCGGCAACACGCTTCAATGTCGCTTCAAGTCCCGCAGCCACGAACGGCTCGGTGGAAGCGATCGCATCCCTGAGCTTCTGCAAGCGAGGCTTGTTTTCCGGAGTGAAATCTTTCTTCACACCGTCCGGATTGTATTCGAAAGAATCCGTGAAATAGAACCCCGCATAGGCCGGAAGCTCCGTGAACAGCCTGATCTTTCCCTTGCAGGTGTCCAAGGCCGCCTTCACGTACTCGATCGGAAAACGATTGGTGTCAAAACCGCCCTTTCCGAGCGCATGGACGCAGAGTTCGTAAAAACGATCGCTTCCAAGTTCGCGTGCGTACTCGCCCTGAAGCCAGAGCAGCTTGTCGTGATCGAACCGCGCGTTCGCCCGAAGAATCTGCGGCAGGTCGAACCGCTCAACCACCTCCGACAACGGGAGCTTTTCGCGATTGTCCTTTGGCGACCAGCTCAGCAGGCAAAGATAATTCAGCACCGCTTCCGGCAGGTAACCGCCCTCCATGTAAACGTTCATCAGCGCGCCCTGATCGCGCTTGCTCATCTTGCTGCCGTCCTTGTTCAAAATCAGCGGAATGTGCGCGTACTTCGGCGGCTCGACTCCAAAAGCTTTGAACAGTGCGATGTGCTTTGCCGTGTTGCTCAGATGATCTTCCCCGCGGATCACATGGGTGATGTTCATCTCCAGATCATCGATCACGTTCACCAGATGAAATACCGGCTCGCCATCGGAACGAACGATCACGAAATCGGGATCCATTTCCTCGCGATCCGTAAGTTTCCGTTCCACATCGCCGACCACGAGGTCGTGGATCACGATCGGTTCGCGGGTCATCTTGAACTTGATCGCACCCTCATCCTCATACGCCAGTCCGCGCGACAACAACGCTTCGACACGTGCACGGTAATTGGCCTTTCGCTGACTTTGAAAATACGGGCCTAAGTTCCCTTTGCTCGGACCGGTGGCGTCGCTGGTCAGCGGACCTTCATCCCAGTTCAATCCGAGCCAGCGCAGTCCGTCGAGGATCACATCCACCGCCGCCTGCGTGTTGCGCGCCGTGTCGGTATCCTCAATGCGCAGCACGAATGTCCCGCCGGTGTGCCGGGCATAAAGCCAGTTGAACAGCGCCGTGCGGGCGCCGCCGATGTGCAGGAAACCGGTGGGACTCGGAGCAAAACGTACGCGTGGTTTCATCAATGATTCAGTCGGATTTACGAAACAAACTTCGAGCGAACGATAGCTCCGCCTCCTCCCAAGGCGCAAGCCGGCAAAGATTCCAATTGGGCTCAACCGGGCGTTCCGTTCAAACGATCCTGTTTTCTCGAATGGCCTGTTGCAGCCAGTGAAAGCTCGTCTTGGGAGTGCGCTTTTGGGTTTTGAAATCGACGTGTGTGATTCCGAACCGACGGGTGTAGCCCCACGACCATTCGAAATTGTCCAACAGGCTCCAGTGGAAATAGCCCTTGAGCGGATAACCTTCTGCAATCGCCCGATGCGCATTGGCCAGATACGAACGCAGGTAAAGCACTCTCGCGAGGTCGAACACTTCTCCGTTTGACGTCATCACGTCGTCGCTTGCGCATCCGTTCTCTGTGATCACGATCGGCAAATCCCGTTTCGCCAGCGCGTCGCTGATCATTCGCACTCCCCAGTAGAGTGATTCGGGAACGAAGTTCAGCCACGGCATGTAACCTTGTGGATATTGTTTCGGCAACGGGAGAATCTCATATCCGCGTTTGTTGTCCGCCGCGCGAACGTAAGAGCCGGTGTAGATGTTGTAGCCGAGCAGATCGAGCGGCTGATGAATGATCTTCATGTCGCCGTCCTGAATCTCCGGCGCATTGCGTCCCAAAGCTTCGAGCGCCACCGGATCGTACCTTCCCATCAGCAACGGCACGAGCACGGTGCCATTGTGCTCTTCGGAAACGAAGGCGCGTTTCACGGCTTCAATGTTCTCCGCCGTTTCGATCACGGGAAGGTAGTTGTCCCAGTTCACCACGATCGCGACCTTCGCATTGCCCGACGCAGCGCGAATCGCCTGCGTGCCGAGCCCGTGCGCGAGCAACGCGTGATGCACCGTCTGGAGAACTTCCTTGCGCGACTTCACCACTGTGCCGGGCGCATGTTGCGGCACCTTGTTCACGCCATATCCCATGTAGGTGAAGCAATAGATCTCATTGATCGTCATCCAGCTCGTGATGCGATCGCCGAGCCGCCTCGCCATTTCGCCGCAGTAATCGCCAAAGTCCTTTGCCATCTCGCGGCTGCGCCATGAACCGTAGCGATCCTCAAGCGCCTGCGGACTGTCCCAGTGAAACAATGTTGCGTGCGGTGTGATTCCATGCCGCTGCAACGCATCACAGAGTCTTCGGTAAAAATCGACTCCCTTCTCGTTCACCGTTCCGCGTCCGTCTGGAATCACACGCGGCCAGGAGATGCTGAATCGGTAATGCCGGATTCCAAGGTCGGCCATCAGCTTCACGTCTTCCTCGAACCGGTGATAATGATCGCACGCCACATCGCCCGTATGTCCCTCCTTCACACGACGACGCGTGTGACTGAACGTGTCCCAGACACCTGGCTTCCGCCCGTCCTCCGTCGCAGCACCCTCGATCTGATACGCCGCCGTCGCCGCGCCCCACCAGAAATCGTCTGGGAACTTTCGATCGTTCGTAACGGCAGAAGTGGATTCAGCTGCAAGAACCGGAACGGACGCACCGGACGCCGCGGCCAACGCCGCAAGGCTTGCAGTTTGTGAAAGGAATGTGCGGCGATTCGTTCCGGGTCGCGGGTTCGTGTTCTTGATGTTCATGATGCAACGCCGTGGAATGTCACGGTGGCACCTGAGTAGAAGAACCATCCCCGATTGAAAAGCAGTCTCTTTACATGACAAGCCTCCGCGTGCCCGATTCGCCGCCAAGACGCAGAGCAGTCGGAGTTTTGTTTTCGGAATCGTTTCAATCCCTCGGATTGAAACGCGATTCGCGCGCAAGCTGCTCCCAGAGCTGGCGCTCTGACTCGGAGATCTGCGTTGGAACTTCGATTCGAGCCACCACGATGAGATCGCCGCCAGTTCCATTTCGCTGAGGCAATCCACGACCGCGCACGCGCAGTTTCTGACCGTTTTGCGTTCCGGGCGGGATGCGGATGTTCACGCGACCGTCCAGGGTCGGAACGGAGAGATTCGTTCCAAGCACCGCTTCCCAGGGCGCAAGCGAGGCTTCGAAAATGAGGTTGTGATCTTCGACGTCAAAATCCGGATGCTTCGCCAGCCGGACGCGCAGATACAAATCCCCTGCTCCAGCCCCGCCCGCTCCGGCCTCGCCACGACCCGCAATGCGCAATCGCTGGCCTTCGGTCACACCGGGCGGAATTTTCACCTGATGCGTTTCCGTGCGGGAATTGTGCTGAACGGTGACCGAGCGGATCGAACCGCGCATCGCCTCCTCAAGCGTGACCATGATGTCGCCCTCAATATCCCGCCCCCGTTCGGCGAAGCTTTCCTCTTCAAAAACTGCGCCTCCAAATCCCCGCCCTGCTCCACGTCCCCGTCCGCCAAACAGTTGTTCGAAGAAATCGCTGAATCCGGTTCCACTGAATTCATAATGGCTGCCGCCAGGACGTCCGCTCTGATAGGTTCGTCCGCCTCCGAAGCCAGCCCAACCCGGTGGCGGCCGGAAATCCGCACCCGACTTCCAGTTCGCGCCCAGTTCGTCGTACTTCTTTCGCTTGGCTGGATCGCTCAGAACCTCATAGGCCTCGTTGATTTCCTTGAAACGTTCCTCGGCCTTCTTCTTGTCCTTGGCGACATCCGGATGATACTCGCGGGCCAGTTTGCGGAAGGCTTTTTTGATGTCGGCGTCAGAGGCGTTCCGCGAAACACCAAGGCTCTCGTAGTAATCTTTGTATTGCACGGCCATATCAGTGAGCGCCGGGAATCCCGGCGCTCACAGAATCATGCTCGCACAGGAGGTTTTGTCAAAACAACGGACGCAGAATCATTTCTTCTGGTTGTCCACGGTCAGGTAGCTGCTGCCTCCACCGCGCCAGATGCGCAGCACCACCACCTCACCCCTCGCCCGTTCACTTGCCTTCACCGCCTCATTCGCATTGCGAACCGGCTTGCGATCGATCTCCAGGATGATGTCCCCACGTTGCAATCCCGCCTGCGCCGAGTTCGAATTCGGATCCACGTCCGACACCAGCGCGCCCTGGACATTCTCCGGAATCTGCAACTGGCTGCGTGTATTTGCATCGATGTCCGTGACTTCAACACCATCGAGCGAATCGTACTTCGAACTCTTTTCGTCCGAATCCTCATCCCCGCCCGAACGCGATGCCACACCATCGGTGGGAAGTTCTGCGAGCGTGACACTGACTGTCTTTTCCACAGGCTTTCGTCCCGGCTCGCTGCGCAGCAGCTTCAGGCTCACCTTCGTTCCTGGAGCCAGCTGCGAAACCATCAGGCGCAACTGACGATGGTCGGTGACGGTTTTTCCATTCAATTCACGGATGACATCGCCGTTCTGCAATCCTGCGCGAGACGCCGGCGTGTTGGGCATCACGTCAGAAACCATCGCGCCGCGATTGTCGGGCAGGTTGAAAGCCTTCACGAGCCCCTGACTGATATCCGGCTGCAAACTGACGCCGAGATAGCCGCGAGTCACCTTGCCGGAGCTGATGAGCCGTTCCATGACGAAGCGCGCCATGTTTGCAGGAACTGCAAAACCGATTCCCGCATTCGCGCGGCTCGGGCTCATGATGGCGGTCGCAATACCGATCAACCTTCCTTCCGCGTCAATCAACGCGCCGCCGGAGTTGCCCTGATTGATCGGCGCATCGGTCTGAATGAAATTTTCGTAACCGGCAAGGTTCCGCTGGTTCAGGATGCCCAGAGAAGTTCTTCCAGTCGCGCTCACGATTCCCGCCGTCACTGTCTGTCCAACGCCAAACGGATTCCCAATTGCCATTACAACATCGCCCACTTCGATCTTGTCGCTGTCGGCAATCGTGATCGGCTTGGGAAGATCCTTCGCATCCACCTTGAGCACCGCAATGTCGGTCTGCGGATCGGTTCCCACAACACGGGCTGAAAACTCCCTTCCGTCCGCAAGCGACACTTTCACACCGTCAGGGTCTGCTCCTTCGATCACATGATTCGCGGTGAGGATGTAACCTTCCGGTGAAACAATCACACCGGAACCCAGGCTCCGCTCCTGCCTCGGGATGGTCTGCTCATCCGGACGCTGGTTTCCGCGGCGACGATTGGGATTGGCCGGCTGGCCGAAGTCGTCTTCAAACATCCGGAACGGATCGAAGAATGGATTGAGCGGAATTCTACGCACCTTCAAATTCACAGTGCGCGTGGAGTAAATATTCACGACGGCGGGCGCGGCTCTCTTGACGACCGGCGAATAACTGGTGACACCGCGAGCCTCACGGTTCACGGGTGTGTCCTCAACATTCAACCGGGGCGGAACGTTGCCGGAATCGCGTCCAAACAGGTTCAGCTGAACCGCGCCAAACACCACCATCCCGCCCAGTGCTGCCGAAATGAGGCCGAGCATCGGCCTGGAAATCGTTTTCATATCTTGCGTCTTCTATGAAGGAACCTTTTCTTTCTGTCTCTTCACCTCTTTTGAACTTCGAAAAGCCCGTGCGTTCAAAAAAACGTGGAGTGCGAAACAGCCAGGCTCGCATCGGAAGATGCAAAGTCAAAGATGCGGACGGAGGAGATTCCTACTTCTCGGAAACCTGCAGGGAACTTTGGACGGCGCTGAAGTCGAGTTGTGTATCCGGCGTTTCTTCAGATACCGGAAGCAGGAACCAGAAGCGGCTTCCTCGACCAATCTCCGAGTCCACGCCGATCCGACCCGCCATGCGTTCGATCCCCTTCTGCACCATCGCAAGGCCAACGCCGGTTCCGGGATAGCTGTGCTGCGAATGCAGCCGCTGGAACAGACCGAAAATCTTTTTGTGGAACTGCGGAGCGATGCCGATTCCGTTGTCTTCCACGATCACACGCATGTAACGATCCGCCCGTTCCGCACGAATGTTGATGCGCGGCTTGGAATCCGGCCTGACAAATTTCAACGCATTCGCAATCAGGTTGAACAGAATCTGCCGGATCGTGGCCGAGTGGCCGATCACATGACCCAGCGGGCGCGAAACATGAACCTCCGCCTGCCGTGTGCGAATCTCCTGATCAATCGAAAAGAGCACGTCGCTGACAGCGCTCTCGAGGCTGACCGGGCCGAGTGTGATTTCCGAACGGCTCAGGCGGCTGTAGTCAAGAAGGTCCATCAGCAGCTTGTCCATGTACTTGGCCGCGTTCTCCACGCGTTGAAGGTAATCCTTCCCTTCCGTGGGCAGAACATCGTCATGCTGCGCCAGCACCACCTGCGTGAAGCTGGCGATGGAACGCAGCGGCGCGCGCAGGTCGTGTGAGATCGAATAATTGAAGCTCTCTAGCTCCTTGTTCACTTCGGTGAGGTCGTGAATGCGGCGATTCAGCTCGCGGTTCAACGCGCGAATCTCCTCCTCGGCAGCCTTCCGCGCAGTGATGTCGCGCGCAAAGATGTACATCAGCTGTTCCGAAGCGAACGGTGCAGCCGTCCAGCCAAGCCAGCAGTACGATCCATTCTTGCACAGATAGCGCCCCTCGAAATAGATCGCAAAACTGTCCCGCTTCATCTTCTCAAACTGCACAGACATCGCGTGGAAATCGTCCGGGTGAACGAGTTCAAGTCCCGACTTCGATTTGAGTTCGGAATCGCTGTAGCCCAGGACCTTTTCCCACGACGGATTGATTTGCAGGAAATATCCATTGAAGTCGGCAATCCCGAGGAGATCGATCGCCAGTGTGAAAAAACGATTTCGCTTCGTTTCCGCTTCAAGCCGGTCCACCGCCTCCGCGAGTTCCCGCTGATGCTTCTGTTCCTCAATCTGACGCAGCTGTTCGGCCTGATAGCGGATCAGTTCGGTTTTGCGATGCAGTTCGACAAAGACAGAAACCTTGCTTCGCAGGACTTCGGGTGTGATCGGCGTGATGACGTAATCCACCGCACCGAGCGAGTAGCCGTGAAAGATGTTGTTCTCCGAATTGCTGATCGAGGTGACGAAGATGATCGGCGTGTGTTCCGAGCGCGGACGTTTCCGAATCATTGACGCTGTTTCGAAACCATCCATTCCCGGCATGGCCACGTCGAGCAGGATCACTGCAAAATCATTCGCCAGCAGATGGCGCAACGCCTCCTTGCCGGAACGCGCCTTGACGATGTTCTGCTCCAGCGGCTCGAGAATCGCCTCCATCGCGAGCAGTTTGTCCGAGCGATCATCCACGATGAGG
The DNA here is from genome assembly GCA_937890005.1 of uncultured Verrucomicrobia subdivision 3 bacterium. Lineage (GTDB taxonomy): Bacteria > Verrucomicrobiota > Verrucomicrobiia > Limisphaerales > DASXHY01 > DASXHY01. The sequence continues at coordinate 61,880 of CALBZA010000020.1, forward strand.
ATGTTCGCGCGGCTGATGGGCGGATGCCCGGCTCCATTCATCTTCGGTGGCGGCTCAATTGGCATCGTCACGATCTTTCCTTTGTCGCCATTCAGGAGCGTGCTCATGCCCGCCCTCGATACAGCCAGAGGTGAAGTGTGGAGCGCAGCTGCTCGGCATCCACCGGTTTGCACAGGTAGTCGGACGCACCGGCCGCAATGCACTTTTCACGGTCGCCCTTCATCGCCTTCGCGGTCACGGCAATGATCGGCAATTCCTTGAACTGCGCAATGTCCCGGATGGCGCGAATGGTTGTGTAGCCGTCCATGGTCGGAAGCATGATGTCCATCAGAACGATGTCGAAATCCTTCTGATCGACGAGCATCTGGACCGCGTCGCGGCCGTTCTCAGCGGAATGCACCTCCATGTTGAAACGTTCGAGCACGCTGGTCATAGCAAAGATGTTTCGGATGTCGTCATCGACAACGAGAACCTTCTTCCCGCCGAGCACGCTCTGATGAAGCGTCTCGAGCATCTTCCGTTGCTTCTCCGGAAGCTTGGAAACATTTCGATGCAGCAGCAGCGCCGTTTCATCCAGCAAACGTTCCGGCGAACGAACATCCTTGATCAGGATCGATTCCGCGAGCCGTTGAAGCCGCTCGGCCTCTTCCTCCAGAAGATCGCGCGCCGTGTAAACGACCACCGGCAATCCACGGGACTGGTCCGATTTCTTGATGGTTTCCAGCAGCTCGGCGCCCGAAATGTCCGGCAGTCCGAGATCGAGAACCATGCAATCGTATTTCTGCTTCTGAAGCTCTTCCAACGCATCGTGACCCGTGCTCACCACGGTCATCTTCACATCACCGTTCCCGATCAATTCACGGATGTTGGAAGTCTGAATTTCGTCGTCTTCGACCAGTAAAAGATTCTTCACGGGACGATCTGTGAAGTCCTTGATGTTGTCGAAAACGCGTTCGAGCGTTTCCTTCGATTCGGATTTCGTCACGTAACCGAGCGCGCCATCCAGCCGCGTCGGCGCCGTGTCTTCATCGACGGAAATGATGTGAATCGGAATATGCCGGGTCGCGAGATCGGTTTTCAACCGGTCGAGAATCTTCCAGCCATTCGTGTCCGGCAGCCGGATGTCGAGAGTCACAGCCGTCGGCTTGTATTCGCGAACGAGCGGAATGGCTGCAGAACCGCTTTGAGCCACGATGCCCTTGAAGCCTTTCTCGTGCGCCATTTCAAGAAGGATCCGGGCGTAATTCGGATCGTCCTCCACAATCAGCAGCACCTTGTCGTGCGGGCCGATCGCAGAACGATCGTCCTCGATCGCCAGCTCGACGGGCATGCGCGCGTCCGCCTCGTCGTTTTCCACCGCGTCAGGAATCAACGCCGTCCCTTCGAGGCTCATCAATTCCCCGCGTCCCGACGTCGGCTCCTTCCGGACTGTGCGCATTGGAACATGTGTCTGCGGCAGGAACAGCGTGAAGGTGCTTCCCTGACCGAGAGCACTGGCCAGTCGGATTTCGCCGCCCAGCAATCGTGCGATCTCGCGACTGATCGCAAGGCCGAGACCCGTGCCGCCATACTTGCGACTCGTCGATCCATCGGCCTGCTGGAAGGCTTCGAAAATGATCTGCTGTTTCTCCGGCGCGATGCCGATGCCGGTGTCGCTGACTGAAAACGCGATAACCGATCGCGCGTGGTTCAACACTTCGTTGTCCGGATTCCAGCCTTCGGTCACCTGGGCCACACTCATTGTCACCTGGCCCTTCTCGGTGAATTTGAATGCGTTTGACAGCAGGTTCCGAATGACCTGTTCCAGGCGCTGTGCGTCGGTGAACATGTTCATCGGCAGCTCCGGATCCATGTCGATCTTGAAGTCCACCGCCTTGGATTCCGCAACATGCCGGAACGTGCGCTCGACGTAATCATGCAGATCGTTGAACCGCAGCGCGGCGATATCGACCGTGACCGTGCCGGACTCAATCTTCGACAGGTCGAGAATGTCATTGATGAGGCTGAGCAGGTCGTTGCCTGAGGCATGAATGGTGCGGGCGAACTCGACCTGTTTCGGCGTGAGGTTGCCGTCGTTGTTCTGCGCCAGCTGATCGGCAAGGATGAGCAGGCTGTTGAGCGGCGTGCGCAGTTCGTGCGACATGTTCGCGAGGAATTCGGACTTGTACTTCGATGTGAGCGCCAGCTGCTCGGCCTTTTCTTCGAGTGCCTGGCGGGCCTGTTCGACTTCCGCGTTCTTGCGTTCGACTTCCGCGTTCTGTTCGGCCAGCAGTTTGGCCTTTTCCTGCAGCTCCTTGTTCGTCTGCTGCAGTTCTTCTTGTCGGCTCTGGAGCTCCTTCGCCAGCGACTGCGACTGCTTGAGCAGATCCTCGGTTCGGGTGTTCGCCTCGATCGTGTTCAACACGATGCCGATCGACTCCACCAGCTGATCCAGAAATGCCTGGTGAATCGGGCTGAACTTTTCAAACGACGACAATTCCATGACCGCCTTCACCTGTCCTTCGAACAGGACGGGCAAAACGATGATGTTCGTCGGCGGCGCCTGACCGAGACCGGAACTGATTTCCACGTAATCCTGCGGCGCGCTGGTGATGAGAATGCGCTCCTTTTCCAATGCGGCCTGGCCGACGAGACCCTCTCCAAGCGTGAACTTGTTGCCCATGTTCTTGCGGTTTCGGAAGGCGTAGCTCGCCAGCAGCTTGAGATACGGATCGTTGTGTTCGCCTTCCTCCGCGGCTTCCTCCTTGGGTGTCTCCATGACGTAGAACACGCCATGCTGGGCGGACACCACCGGCGCGAGTTCGGAGAGAATCAATTTTCCAACAGTGAGCATGTCCTTCTGGCCCTGGAGCATTCGGGTGAACTTCGTGAGGTTCGTCTTGAGCCAGTCCTGCTCGTTGTTCTTGATCGTCGTGTCCTTCAGGTTGCGGATCATCTCGTTGATGTTGTCCTTCAGCGCAGCCACTTCGCCGCGTGCATCAACCTGAATGAATCGTGTGAGATCGCCCTTGGTCACCGCCGTCGCGACGTCCGCAATCGCGCGCACCTGTGTGGTGAGATTCGCCGCCAGCTGATTGACATTTTCGGTAAGGTCCTTCCAGGTTCCCGCCGCGCCAGGCACGCTGGCCTGACCGCCGAGCTTTCCTTCGACACCGACTTCGCGGGCCACCGTGGTGACCTGATCCGCGAAGGTTGCCAGCGTGTCGATCATGCTGTTGATCGTGTCCGCCAGCTCGGCAATTTCACCCTTCGCTTCGACGAGCAGCTTGCGCTTGAGATCACCGTTCGCAACAGCGGTCACGACCTTGGCGATGCCACGCACCTGATTCGTCAGGTTGGACGCCATGAAGTTCACGTTGTCGGTGAGATCCTTCCAGGTGCCCGACACACCGCGCACCTGCGCCTGCCCCCCCAGCTTGCCTTCGGTACCGACTTCGCGCGCCACACGGGTGACTTCGTCGGCGAACGATGACAGCTGATCAACCATCGTGTTGACCGTGTCTTTCAGCTGAAGGATTTCGCCTTTGACATCGACTGTGATCTTTTTGGTGAGATCGCCGTTCGCAACAGCCGTGGTCACCGCAGCAATGTTGCGCACCTGCGTCGTGAGGTTCGACGCCATGAAATTCACATTGTCGGTCAGATCCTTCCACACACCGGCAAGGCCACGCACATCAGCTTGACCGCCGAGCTTGCCGTCTGAACCGACCTCGCGGGCCACACGCGTCACTTCGGATGCAAACGAACGAAGCTGATCCACCATCGTGTTGATCGTGTCCTTCAGCTCGAGAATTTCACCTTTAACATCGACGGTGATCTTCTTGGAAAGATCGCCGTTCGCAACAGCCGTGGTGACAGCAGCGATATTTCGCACCTGCGCGGTCAGGTTGCCGGCCATCGAATTCACCGAATCGGTAAGGTCCTTCCACGTTCCGGCCACGCCCTTCACTTCCGCCTGGCCACCGAGTTTTCCTTCGGTGCCGACTTCGCGGGCCACACGCGTCACTTCCGCGGCGAACGATGACAGCTGATCCACCATCGTGTTGACAGTGTTCTTCAGCTCCAGAATTTCGCCCTTCACATCGACCGTGATCTTCTTCGAAAGATCGCCATTCGCGACAGCGGTCGTGACGGTCGCAATGTTGCGCACCTGTGCGGTGAGATTGGATGCCATCGAATTCACCGAGTCGGTAAGGTCCTTCCACGTTCCTGCGACACCTTTCACGTCCGCCTGTCCGCCGAGTTTTCCTTCCGTGCCAACTTCGCGGGCCACACGCGTCACTTCCGCCGCGAACGAACGCAGCTGATCGACCATCGTGTTGATCGTGTCCTTGAGCTGAAGAATTTCACCTTTCACGTCCACGGTGATCTTCTTGGACAAATCGCCGTTTGCGACGGCGGTGGTGACTTCAGCGATGTTGCGGACCTGCGCAGTCAAATTACCGGCCATCGAGTTCACCGAATCTGTCAAATCCTTCCACGTTCCTGCGACGCCTTTGACGTCGGCCTGACCGCCGAGTTTGCCTTCCGTTCCGACTTCGCGAGCCACACGCGTCACTTCCGCTGCAAACGATGAAAGCTGATCGACCATCGTGTTGATCGTGTTTTTCAGCTCCAGAATTTCGCCCTTCACATCGACCGTGATCTTCTTCGAAAGATCGCCGTTCGCGACAGCGGTTGTTACTTCCGCGATGTTGCGGACCTGGGACGTCAAGTTGCCCGCCATGAAATTCACGTTGTCGGTCAAATCCTTCCAGGTGCCGGCAACGCCCTTCACTTCAGCCTGACCGCCGAGCTTGCCTTCAGTGCCGACTTCACGCGCCACACGCGTCACTTCCGCTGCAAACGATGACAGCTGATCGACCATCGTGTTGATCGTGTTCTTCAGCTCCAGAATTTCGCCCTTCACATCAACCGTGATCTTTTTCGAAAGATCGCCATTGGCCACAGCGGTTGTGACCGCGGCAATGTTGCGAACCTGCGAGGTCAGATTACCTGCCATTGAATTCACTGAATCCGTCAAATCCTTCCACGTTCCGGAAACACCTTTCACTTCCGCCTGACCGCCAAGCTTGCCTTCGGTGCCGACTTCACGGGCCACACGCGTCACTTCCGCCGCGAACGAACGCAGCTGATCCACCATCGTATTGATCGTGTCCTTGAGCTGAAGAATTTCGCCCTTCACATCCACGGTGATCTTCTTGGACAAATCGCCGTTCGCGACAGCCGTCGTAACTTCAGCGATGTTGCGGACCTGTGCGGTCAGATTGCCGGCCATCGAATTCACTGAATCGGTCAAATCCTTCCAGGTTCCTGCGACGCCTTTCACTTCCGCCTGACCGCCGAGTTTTCCTTCGGTGCCGACTTCACGCGCCACACGCGTCACTTCCGCTGCGAACGACGAGAGCTGATCGACCATCGTGTTGATCGTGTTCTTCAGCTCCAGAATTTCGCCTTTTACATCGACGGTGATTTTCTTCGAAAGATCGCCGTTGGCCACGGCCGTGGTCACGGCGGCGATGTTACGGACCTGCGCAGTCAAATTGCCCGCCATCGAATTCACTGAATCGGTCAAATCCTTCCACGTTCCGGAAACGCCTTCGACCTTCGCCTGACCGCCGAGCTTTCCTTCAGTACCGACTTCGCGGGCCACACGCGTCACTTCCGACGCAAACGAACGCAGCTGGTCCACCATCGTGTTGATGGTGTCCTTCAGTTCGAGAAATTCGCCGCGAACGTCCACGGTGATTTTCTTGGTCAAATCACCATTCGCCACAGCAGTCGTCACGGTTGCGATGTTACGCACCTGAGACGTGAGGTTGGACGCCATCAGGTTCACGTTGTCCGTCAGATCCTTCCACGTGCCGGCGACACCTTTGACCTTGGCCTGGCCGCCGAGTTTTCCTTCGGTACCGACTTCGCGGGCGACGCGATTCACTTCCGATGCGAACGCGCCGAGCTGGTTCACCATTGTGTTGACGGTTTTGGCGGTGCGAAGAAATTCGCCTTCCAGTTTCCGCCCATCGATTTCGAGCGCCATCGTCTGCGAAAGATCGCCCTTGGCCACGGCGCCGATCACGCGCGCGGTTTCGCTCACCGGATGCGCCAGACAGTCGATCAGCGTGTTGACCGAATTCACCCGTTCCGCCCAGGCGCCTGTGACAAATCCCAGCGACAGCCGTTCCTGAATCTTGCCTTCGCGGCCCACCACGCGCGAAACGCGGCTGAGTTCGCTGGTGGAATGAGACATCAATTCTGCAACGGCATTGAACGAGTCGGCGAGTTTGCCGCCGATGCCGCTCCAGGTGAGTGGAAGACGCACGCTGAAGTCGCCGTTCTTCACGGCGACGAGCGCTGAAAGCAGTTCCGCAGCATCGAAGTCGAGGGACATCTTTGCTTCCCGTCGGACGACCGCAGGCGAATGGCCGTTGGCTTCCGGGACTTTGCGTTTGCGCGGTCCGGAGGCGGACGTGCCGTTCTTCCCGCTGGCGCGGGCTTCCCTCGTTGCAGTTGAAAGTGGTTTTGTTTTCATTTGCTCACGGTGCTCGTTGTCTCCCGATGCAAATTTATGTCTTCTATTCTTCCGCGCATGAGGAGACAGCCTGAAAGGCTAGGGTAGGCATCAAAACAGGTCACATGGGGTATTGGCCCCATTTCAGCGAAACCCCATTGATTGACAACGCACTGCCGGGCCGGCAGCCGGTTTCAATCCGCCAATCCACTTGTCGCCTCGTGATTTGTGCCTTTGCAAGCCTGCTTGTTTGTCGTAGATAATCCGCTCCCTTTATTGGGAACTTTATGAAACCCGATGTGGAAATATACGACACGACCCTGCGCGACGGTGCCCAGGGCGAAGGCATCAATTTTTCGGCCACGGACAAGCTCCGCATTGCCGAGAAGCTCGACGCATTCGGGATTCATTACATTGAAGGCGGCTGGCCGGGGAGCAATCCGAAGGACATGGAGTTCTTCAAACAGGCGGCGAGACGCAAATGGAAGAGCGCCAAAATCGCCGCGTTCAGCATGACCCGCCGCAAGGGCATCCCGGTGGAACAGGACGAACTCATGCGCCTGATCCTCGAAGCCGAGACACCAGTCGTCACCATCGTCGGCAAAACCTGGCTGCTGCACGTGACCGAAGTCCTGCGTGCCAAGCCGGATGAAAATCTTGCGATGATCGGCGACACGATCCGTTATCTGAAGGATCACGGAAAAACGGTCATCTACGACGCCGAACACAGCTTTGATGGTTATACCGACGAACCGGAATATGCCCTCGCCACCTGGCAGGCGGCGGAAAAAGCGGGCGCGGATTGCATCGTTCTCTGCGACACCAACGGCGGACGCCTTCCCACTGAGATCGCGAAGATCACCGCATTCGCGAAATCGAAACTGAATTGCCGCATCGGCATTCACACGCACGACGATTGCGGATTCGGTCTCGCGAATGCCATCGCCGCAGTCGATGTCGGCGCGACCCAGGTTCAGGGCACCATCAACGGCTTCGGCGAACGCACCGGCAATTGCAATCTGATCAGCGTGATCCCGACACTCGAATTCAAGATGAAGCTCCGTAGCGTGCCGGCGAAGTCGATGCCGAAGCTGAAGGAACTTTCCGAGTTCGTGAATGAAGTCGCCAACATCCGCCACGATCCCCGCACGCCGTGGGTTGGACAGAGTGCCTTCGCGCACAAGGGCGGCATGCACGTCCACGCGATCGAACGCGTCGCGCGCAGCTACGAACATATCAATCCCGAAGCCGTCGGAAATTTCCGCCGCGTGCTGGTCAGCGACATGTCCGGCCGGACGAACATCCTGATGAAAGCGAAGGAGCTCGGCATCAACCTCAAGCCCGACGCTCCGGAAACACGCGCCATCACGGCGAAGGTGAAGGAACTGGAGGCGAACGGTTACGAGTACGAAGCCGCCGAAGCCTCACTCGCGCTGTTGATCCGCGGCATCCTGGATCACAATCCGGAGCTGCTCTTCACCATCGAGACCTACCACGTCTCCATGCGCCGCGACAAAAAGGAATCGATCTGCGAAGCCACTGTCCGCGTGCGTGTCGGTGACAAAGTCGCGCACACGGTTGCGGAAGGCGACGGACCGGTGAATGCGCTCGATGCTGCATTGCGCCGCGCGTTGATCAACTTCTTCCCGAAACTGAAGAACGTTCAGCTCACCGATTACAAGGTCCGCATCATCAATGGCGGAACCGGCACCGCCGCCAAAACCCGTGTGCTCATCGCATCGTCCGATGGCAAACGCGAATGGGGCACCGTGGGCGTGAGCGAAAACATCATCGAAGCCTCCCTCGAAGCCCTTGAGGACTCGATGGAATACGCGTTGTTGAAAAAATGATCTTTCACCGCAGAGGCGCAGAGGCGCAGAGAGGGACAGATGTCTTTGCTCTGCGTCTCTGCGTCTCTGCGGTTTCTTCCTATGTCTGAACTCTCCAAAGCCTACGAACCGCAAGCTGTCGAAGATAAATGGTATGACTTTTGGCTGAAGCAGGGATGCTTCACGGCCGACCCGACGCGCGTCTCCGAAAAACGCCCGGCGTATTCCATCGTCATTCCGCCGCCGAATGTCACGGGCATGCTCCACATGGGGCACGTGCTCAACAACACCATTCAGGACATCCTGAGCCGCAAGGCGCGCATGGACGGCAAGGAGGTTCTCTGGCTGCCCGGCACCGATCACGCCGGCATCGCCACACAGGTGCAGGTCGAAAAGGCGCTCAAGAAGGAAGAGAAGAAAACCAAGCACGACCTCGGTCGCGAGGAATTCCTCAAACGCGTCTGGGCGTGGAAGGAAAAGCACGGCGGCATCATCATCCAGCAGTTGAAAAAACTCGGCGCAAGCTGCGACTGGACCCGCGAACGGTTCACGATGGACCCCGAATACTCGCGCTGCGTGCAAAAGGTGTTCGTCGAGCTTTACAAGAAAGGCCTCATCTATCGCGGCAAACGCATGGTGAACTGGTGCCCCGCCAGCCAGACCGCGCTCTCCGACGAAGAAGTCGAAATGAAACCGCAGAAGGGTTTCATGTACCACTTCAAGGTGCAGGTGGCAGGGGCAAAAGCAGAAAGCAGAAAGCAGAAAGCAGAAACGGAAGAAGCCAATGGCGGTCCTGAGATCGACAACGAGGGTCGCATCTGGTTGACGATCGCCACCACCCGTCCAGAAACGATTCCGGGCGACACCGCTGTCGCCGTGAATCCAAAGGACACCCGCTACGCGCATCTGATCGGCAAGCATGTCATTCGTCCCCTGCCCGCCAATCTGCCGCTTGAAAAGAAACTGATTCCGATCATCGCGGACGAACATGTCGATTTCGAATTCGGCACCGGCGTGTTGAAAGTCACACCGGCGCACGACAAGGCGGACTTTGAAATCGGTCAGCGTCACAAGTTGCCGAGCGTGGACGTGATGAACGCGAACGGCACGATGAACGAACTTGCCGGTGAAGAACTCGCGAATCTGGATCGTTTCCAGGCGCGCAAGGTCGCGGCAGAGCGTTTGAAGGAACTCGGGGTGATGGTTGAAGAAAAGCCTTACGAGAACAACGTGGGCTTCAGCCAGCGCGCCGATGTGCCGATCGAGCCGCGTCTGAGCGAACAGTGGTTTTTGAAATATCCCGCAGTCGAACAGGCGAAAGCTTGCGTGGTGCAGGACAAAGATTTGGGGAGCACACCCGCCCCGGGCGTCGCTGCGCGCGCCCTCGCGGGCAGCACCGAGCGCGCGACGAATTCCGACGCATCAGATCTTTCCACACGCTCGAATGTGCCGGACGGGGCATCCGGCACTGCGCCCGGGGCGGGCGCGCTCCCCGGAATGCAATTCCATCCGCAGCGCTGGGCGAAGGTTTACGATCATTGGCTGACGAACATTCAAGACTGGTGCATCAGCCGTCAGCTCTGGTGGGGACATCGGATTCCGGTGTGGTATCGCAAATCATCAATCATTAATCATCAATCAGCCGACATCTGGTGCGATGTTGTTCCTCCTCCCGATATCGAAAATTGGGAACAGGACCCCGACGTTCTAGACACCTGGTTTTCCAGCTGGCTCTGGCCCTTCGCCACGATGGGTTGGCCGGAAAAGACAGAGACGTTGAAGAAATTTTATCCGACCGCCGATCTCGTCACCGGACCGGACATCATCTTCTTCTGGGTCGCGCGCATGATCATGGCCGGTTACGAGTTCATGGGCGATCTGCCGTTCCGAAACGTTTATTACACCGGCATCATCCGCGACAAACAGGGGCGCAAGATGTCGAAGACGCTCGGCAACTCGCCCGATCCGCTCGAACTGATTGCAAAGTACGGCGCGGATGCATTGCGCTTCGGCACCATGCGCAGCGCGCCGCTCGGTCAGGACGTGTTGTTCGACGAAAAGGACGTTGAACTCGGCCGCAACTTCTGCAACAAGCTCTGGAACGCCTGCCGCTACCGTCAGATGGTCGGCAGCGCCGACTTCCCAATTCAGGGCGAGATCGATCCGAAGCTGCTTACGACGGACGACAAATGGATTCTGCTCAAACTGGATGCTGCGATCCGAGAAGTCACCGACGCGCTGAACTCCTACAACTTCAGCACCGCCGTGCAGGCGCTCTACCGTTTCTTCTGGAGCGAATATTGCGACTGGTACGTGGAAGCGTCGAAAGCGATTCTCTCCAGTGGCCGGCGTGACTCCGCTCAACCCGAAGATTCCGCAATGCGCAATCCGCAGTCCGCAATTGAGAGCGCGTCCACCGCAAACGATGCTCAGAAGGCGAACACACTCGCCGTCATCGACTTCGTCCTCAGCCACACGCTGCGATTGTTCCATCCGTTCATGCCGTTCATCACGGAAGAACTCTGGCACGGGATGGGTTACTCCGAAGACATGCCGGACGATCAGGGCGGCAAGACGATCATGTTTGCGCCGTGGCCCAAACCGTTGGACGAGGATTTCAAAGCTCATTACGGTCTCGACGATCGTTCCCTCGCAATTGCCGGCGCCAAGTACGCGCTGGTCACCGAAGGTCGCAACCTGCGTCGCATCGGAAACATTCAGGCTGGCAAGAAGGTGAAATACGTTCTCAAGCCGTCGAATCCTCTTCCGCCGAACGAAGTGGAAGTGATCCGGCTGTTGCTCAATGCGGAATCGATCGAGATCAACGCCGGTTATCAACCGCCCAAAGGCACGCCTGCTGTGAAAGCGGAACTGGGCGAACTGTATCTTCCGCTCGAAGGCCACATCGATCCCGCCGCGGAACTCGCGCGACTGAAGAAGGAAAAGGAAAAGATCGAAGCTGAGATCGTGAAGGTGGAGCAGAAGCTGACGAATCCGAACTTTACTTCGAAAGTTCCGCCCGCGGTTCTCGCCGAACATCAGCAGCGCCTCGTCGATTGGCAATCCAAGCTCGAGCACGTGAAAACCTCGCTCGAAGCGCTGGAAGGCAAATAGAAAAGCTGTCCATCGCGACGACCGTCCTTCGCGCAGCGTTCCGTTTGTTTATTCCCGCCGGCGCGGGAATGGAATAACCGGCAAAGCAGCAGCTTCGCCCTACCGATCAAGACAGGTAGGGCAAACCTGCCGGTTTGCCCACACTTCAACAAAAACAAGCGCAGCGAAGTTTTTGTCGGTCGTGTTTCGATCTTGCGGATAGTGCATGACGTTTTCATTCCGCTAAAGCGGGAATGGGAACAGCGACGACCTGCGACGCTTGAGGAAGCTCGGCGCATAGCGGCGAAATGCGCCAGCCGCGTGAACGAGAAATGGAACAGGACGCTGACCGAAGAGGATTCACCCGGCAATTACATCATTCGCGAAACGCCCACCGGATTTGAGTTCGTCTGGTTTTTGTCGAGCGGCGAAGAGGAGCGGATCTCTTATGACCGCGCCGATTAAAACTCGACGCAGTGCCGTCCGGCTGGCATCACACATGGCGTGAATTTGAAGAAGTTGTTAGCTGTTTCGATCGAAGCTGCGCACGGCGCCGGCGCGTTGATGCGCAAAAACCTCAAAGCCGCCAAGAAGGTCAATGCAAAGACCTCGCACGACATCAAACTGGAACTCGATGTCCGCTGTCAGAAGCTGATCGAGAAAACGCTTCACAAGGCGTTTCCTGAAATCGCGTTCCTTGGCGAGGAAGGCAACTCGGGCGCCGAGAACGCCGAGTATCGCTGGGTGGTTGATCCGATCGACGGCACGGTGAATTTTTCCTACGGCATTCCGCATGCGTGCGTTTGCATCGCACTTCAAAAAAGGATTTCGGGTTCTGAGTCTCGCGTGTCGCGTTCGAAAAGAAACCAATCCGAAACGTCGAACACCGAATACGAAACCATCCTTGGCCTGATCTACGATCCCTTCCTCGACGAAATGTTCACCGCAACTGCGACCGATGCGCCGCGGCTGAACGGAAAACCGATTCGCGTCAGCGATCGTTCGAAGCTGGAGGACAGCATCTGCGTGATGGGCTACGGCAAAAACGAAAACATGATACGCGAATCGCTGCCGCTGTTCGGCAGGCTGACAATCAAATGCCGCAAGTTGCGCAACATGGGTTCGGCCGGGCTGGGTCTGGCTTATGTCGCGTGCGGACGTTTCGATGCCTACATCGAACGCGGCGTGAGTCTCTGGGACATCGCAGCGGGCGGTTTCATTGTCGAGCGGGCGGGCGGCGAATTCTGGCGAGTTCCGACCAGGGACAAATACGGCTTCCGCATGATCACGACCAACGGAAAATTGCGAAAGAAGATCGAAGCCCTGATGTAAGCGCCGCCGTTCTACGCATTCGACTTTCAGGCGGAGCGGCAGCTCCGCCTTATCTTTTCACGGCAAGATGAACGTGCCTGTCGCCTGCCCCCGGAAGGTGCCTGAACTTGGCGTGTCGAAATCGAGATGAATCTCGACACTGCCGAATCCGATTAGAAACAGAGGACGAAGCCGTCCGCGATACGGATCCTGAATCCAGTTGTAGAGCACCGCGCCTGAGAAGCCCGTTCCATGGTTCGTGTAACTTCCCGATCCGATGCCATCAAAGGCGATGCTTGTTTTCAATCCGTTCGAGAAATTGAGCGTCATGCTGCGGTTGAGAACGTTTCTCGGAGTGAACAGCGCATCCTGATATTGCACCTGCGTCGCCTTGAAAAATTCCGCCGGCATCCGCGCGCTGATCGTCACTGAACTCAGCAGCGGCGGCGCAGTTTCAAATCCAAAACTTTGCCCCACCCAACTGGTGAGATTGGTCGAACCGTGAATTCGATTCTCCACATCGAGCCGGTTGCTGAAGCTGAGGCTCACATTCGCGCCGGATCGAGCGACAGCAAGATTCAGATTCGTCACCACCGGAAGCCCTTTGTTGTGAATGTCGAAGGCTTCCGCCTCAGACCCGACGCGGCGTATGGTTACATTGGTCAGGACAACATCCACGACCGGTTTTGAACCTGCATTCGTGGCGACATTGTTGATGGCGTAAACCACGTTCGATCCGCCATACAACCGGCCAAACACGGAATGCACGCCATTCAAATGCGGCTGTGGTGCAACGGTGATGAAGAGCTGCGACCCGTTTGAATCCGGCCCCGAATTTGCCATCGACAACACGCCGAATCCGTCGTGAAGCGCACCCGCATTGAATTCGTCCACAAACTGATAACCCGGACCGTCGGTCCCCTGCCCGTTTCGGGAACCGCCCTGGTTCATGAAACCCTTGATCACGCGATGAAACGTGGTGCCGTTGTAGAATGGATCGGTTCGAATCTGCCCGGTTGGAACGTCGAGCCACGCGCGTTCGCCGGTTGCAAGTCCGATGAAATTCGCCACCGTTTTCGGCGCGATCACGTAATCCAGCCGGCAGGTGAAGCTGCCCATGCTGGTGTTGAACTCGGCATAAATGCCGTTTGTGTATTGAGCCGAAGCGGCAAGGCTGAAGCCGAACAGAACCAGCACAGCACCGCAAAAACATTTCAGGGAAGAAAACCGTTCGTGTCGCATTGTGTTACAGCGGCGCGGATATTGGCACATTCGGAAGCATCGAAACAATTCCGAATCATCCCGGAATGGCCCTCCATTACTCCACCGTACTCAGCCGCTGCTCAGCTTGTTCATTCGATAAGCGGTAACGAGCGCGCAGAACTGCGAGGCCGACAACCGGCGGATACGACTGGTCGGTCTTCATTCTCGGCTCCACGTATTCGATCGCTTCAAACAAAAGCCGGTTGGCATCCGCGTAGGTCAATCCTGCAAGACGCTGAATATAGCGCGTCGCCCGGTCGATCAGCTTCAGATTGGTCGCCACCACCCAGATCATGTAGTTGCCCATCACGCGCCCGAGCCGGACCATCGTGCAGGTGGAAAGCGCATTCAGCAGCAGCTTCAGACCAACCCGGCTCAAGCCATCCAGAAGAAACGTGTTTGCCGGAATCGGCAAACGAACCCGTCGAATCTCCGACTGAATCGTCGAATCGTCACCGTCTCCGACGAGAATCATCGCGCAGGCAGCTCCAGCTTCCGCCGCCGCGCTCAGCCGTTCGCGAAAGAATCCGCCTGCGGCAAAATGCTTCTCCAACTCTTCCGCTGCGACCACTACGATGGCGCTGTCTCCGGCCAGCGGTTTTCGCAGATCCAATCCGTCCTGTCCGATTCGAAAACTCAAGAGATCGTCACCACGAATTCTCCGCAGCGTGTCCATCGTCTTCTGCAAACGTTCCGCACCGACGAGTTCGAGCACCTCGGGCTCCGCCCAGTCGATGCATTGCGGTTCGCGCTTCAAAATGTTGCGCCACGCTTCACAGCTGGCTGCTTCCGGCACAAAAAGAAACGACCACGATTCCGCGGCCTTGGGATCGTCGCAACGGCGAAACGGCGGCGTGCAATACGTTGGCGAACGCTCGGTCGTGTCGGTCAGCACATCGATTCCAAACCGGTCCGCCAGATAGCTGTTTTTTCTTCCCGAGCGATAAACCGATTCCTCGAGCTTCACGAGTTCCGCCAGCTGTTCCAGCAGCGCCGGCGAGCGCAACGTGGCATGCAACGATTCCAGACCTTCGAGAAACTGCGCCGGAATTCCAGCAACCTGCAATGGCGACTCGCCGCTCAATCGACGAACGACCATTTCGAGCACCGTGATCAGAACACAAAGCTGAATGCTCGTGGCCTGCATCCGTGTCGATCCCGTGATCGCCATTGGACCGGTTGTGAGATTGATCCTTTCGATCCGCGCATCCCGGATCACTTCGCGGCTGCGTTCGACGTGTTCGCAAAGAACGTCATCCGGGTTGTTGTAAACGAAG
>CALBZA010000021.1 GCA_937890005.1 uncultured Verrucomicrobia subdivision 3 bacterium
AACTTTCAGCTATGTTCCTCAACAACTTCCGCCCTCTGGGAAAAAGACCCTGCTCCCATGTCGGACTGAAAAGCCGGACCTCACAATGAACCCAACACCGCCGCCAGGGCGGCGACGGCTTCGCCAAGCTGCGTCTGGCTGATAGTCAAAGGCGGTGTGAAGCTGATCACGTTGCTGTGTTCTCCCTCCGGCAAGAGGATGAATCCGCGCTCAAGCATTGCCTTGATGATGTGGATGGAAGCGTCAGTAGCAGGCTGGCCATTCTCGTTCCGAAGTTCCAACCCAGCCATCAGGCCAACCCCTCGTGCACACAGTTTCAGTTTGCGGTTCGACAGGGCTGAAAGGTCGTTCAATAGCGTGTGACCCAGCTTTGCCGCGCGGTCGGGAAGGTTGTTTTCCTCGATTTCGCGAATTTGCGTGAGGGCCATCGCGCAGCCGACCGGATGGCCGAGATAGGTGCTGGTGTGAATGGCTTCCCCACTCGATGTCGGCCAGGCGGCATCCATGACATCCGCGCGTCCGACACATGCCGAAAGAGGAAATCCACCGGTCAACGCCTTGCCGAGGCAGACGAGATCGGGAACGACTGCGCCATGCTCGCAAGCAAACCATTTTCCCGTGCGACCGAATCCAGTGTAGATCTCATCGAGAACAAGGATCGCTTTGTGTTCGTCACAGAGACGGCGAAGCAGCGGGAGGAAACCAGGGGGTGGAACATTGATTCCGCCGCGGGCTTGAACGGGTTCGACGAGAACGGCGCCGATCCATCCGCGTTGAAAGAGGCGGCGGATGAGAAGCTCCACCACCGGCAGATCGGCGGGTTTCGACGGGAACTGGACGAAATGCCCGAATTCCTTGAGCTGCATCTTGAATGGTCCGCGAAAATGATCCCGATGTGTCGCATTCAATGCGCCGTAGCCGAGACCGTGATATCCGCCGTGAAACGCGATGACTCCGTGCCGACCGGTGGCAAGCATCGCTGTCTTCAGTGCCGCTTCGACCGCTTCGAAGCCGGAATTACAGAAAATGGTTTTACCGAATGTCGGTTTGATTTTCGGCGGCTCGCTCGGGGAGCTTTGCGACTGTGCCGAGGACCAGAGTTCGAATGAACCCGCCGCGGACGGGGATTCTGCCGTCCAGCGTTCGAAAGTGATCCGGCTCAGTTCTCGTGCAAGCCTGGCTTTCAACGCATGAGGATGCACGTCGCCCATCGCGTGCAGCAGCGTTGCCATCTGTTTCTGACCGGCCTCGACGACCTTGACATTGGCGTGTCCTGCAGCAGCCACGCCGAAGGCGGCTGTGAGGTCGAGATACTTTTTGCCCTCCGCATCCCAGACCTGAACGCCCTTCGCTTTGTCCCAGACAATCGGCCACGAGCCGTCCGGTTCGGTGAACAGGACGTTGCGCGATTCGTACTGGCGGAGCAGTTGAAGCGTTTCGTTAGTGTTCATCAATGCAGAGACAGATGTTTCGTGTTCCGAGTTTCAAGTTTCGTGTTCCGTTGCCGAACGCTCCGATCCAATGCCGTCCCGTTCACCCAGCTTCAAGAACAGTTCGCAACGACAACTTGAAACTCAAAACCCAAAACTATTTATCAGACTCCCCTCTGTTCCGGCGGCCAGATGACCTTGTGCATCTGGAGCTGAAACCGAACAGGCAGCGCGTCGGCCACAATGCGTTCCACCAATTCCTGGCGCGAGATCGGCGTCTGCCCGGCAGGAACGCGCTTCAATGATTTGTCCTGCTGTTCCGGCGCAAGCGGATGAACCCATGAAAACAACAGCGGACAGATGGTGTGAAGCGCGTGGCGCTGAATCGTTTCTTTCGCCCAGGCGTAGTCTTCGTGGGTGCCGAGCACGAATTTGATTTCGTCCGTTTCCTTCAGGTGCTGAATGTTCTCCCAGCGATTCCGTTCCACTTCACCACTGCTTGGGCATTTCAAATCCATGATGCGCCGAACCCGCGGATCGACCGTCGAAATGTCGTGTGCGCCGCTGGTCTCAAGCAGGACCGTGAAACCTTCGTCGCAAAGCTGTTTCATCAGCGGCAGCGCATTTTTCTGAAGGAGCGGTTCACCACCGGTCAGTTCAACGAGAGGCAGTGAAAAGTTGCGGATTGCGGATTGCGGATTGCGGAATGGCGCCGCCAGGCGATGGACCTCGGACAAAATTTCTGCGGTCGCGCTGCGTTTTCCTTCGGTGAAGGCGTAGGCGGTGTCGCAATAGGAACAGCGGAGATTGCATGCGGTGAGCCGGATGAAGATGCAGGGAAGTCCTGCAAAAGTGCTCTCGCCCTGAAGACTCAGGTAAACTTCATTGATCACCAGGGATTCGGACATTGCGGAATGTAGCCACGAAAGATCCGAAACGAAAAGCCTGTTTCCCCTGATGACAAAAAAACGGCCGCGGGTGGCGGCCGTTTCAATTCAAGCGGACTTTTACACCACGCGCATCTGCACGGCATCCACAATCTGTTCGCCGACGACGATCGAGCCAATGACGACGACGGTGGTGCCTTTGTGGATGCAGCCCTGCTCGACCAGAATCGGGAGCGAGGCTTCGATGGTGTTTTCCGGATTGATCAGGTCGAACGGAACCACAAACGGAGTCACTCCCCAGCTTAAGGTCAATCCCGCCGCCACCTTCTCATTCGGGCATAGCGCAAAAATCTTGGAATGACGCGGCCGCAGCCAGCCGGTGTAGCGCGCCATGTTGCCGCTGCGCGTAATGACAATGATCGCCTCGGCCTTCAGCTCGTTGGCCATCACGACCGCGCTCTTGACGAGCTTCTGCCGCGGACTGACGAGATCGGATTGTTCGTAGAAGTTTGCGCCACCGCTGCGTTCGATGCGGGTCGCGATGCGATCGAATACCTCGATGCAGCGGACCGGATGTTTTCCAACTGTCGTTTCGCCGCTCAACATGATGGCATCGGCCTGTTCATAAACTGCGTTTGCGACGTCCGTCACTTCGGCGCGTGTCGGCATCGGCGATTCGATCATGCTTTCGAGCATGTGCGTCGCGACGATGACCGGCTTGCCGTAGCGGAGGCAGGTTTTCACGATGCGGCGCTGGACGATCGGCAGCTCTTCGTAGGGAATTTCGATTCCCAGATCGCCGCGGGCAACCATGATGCCGTCCGCCTCGCGAACGATCTCCTCGAAGTTCGCGACGGCCTGTTGATCCTCGACTTTGGCGATCACAAGCGGACGCGGCTTGCCGTGTTCGAACAGTTCCTTCAGCTGAAGCAAATCGCGGGCTTCACGAACGAACGAGAGCGCGATCAGATCGACACCCAGTTCGATGCCGAGCAACACATCCTTGATGTCCTTTGCAGTGAGCGCGGGGAGGCTGACTTTGACGCCGGGAAGATTGATGTGACGCCGGCTGCCAAGTGTGCCCTGGGTGAGAACTTCGCATTCGACCTTGTTCCCGGACTTCGCGAGCACCTTCATTTCGATCGCGCCATTGTCCAGCAGAACGACGTCGCCGACGCTGATGTCGTTGACGAAGTTTGCGTAGTTCACATCGACGGAACGTTCTTCCTCGCTGCGTTCGCCACGGACCGTGAGAGTGAATTTCTGGCCCGGTTCGAGATTGAGCGGAACGCTGAGATCACCGGTGCGAATGGCGGGACCCTGTGTATCCATCAGAATCCCAACAAAGCGTTTGCGCTCGGCCGAGGCGGAGCGGATGTCCTTGACGACGCGCCGCACCCAGTCGTGCGGGGCGTGGGACATGTTGAGACGAAAAACATTAACGCCGGCGTCGATGAGCTTGCCGATCATCACGGCAGACTCGGTGGCCGGTCCAAGTGTCGCTACAATTTTTGTTTTGCGCTGAGCGCTCGATTGCATGGCCGGGAAGGATAAGAGCGGGCGGCGCGATTAAAAGAAATTATTCCAAGGAGATGAATTGGAAACGGATGCGCCGGCTGTATTGCGGCGGAGATGCGTCGATATTTAATCCACTTGCCTTGCCCGGGAGCGAACCGCATATTTTCCCAGCCCACGAGAAAGGCGAAATTTTATGGCTGATGTAGCAAATAAATACCCGGAAAACGTCGAAGGAAAGTATTACGTCGATAACCAGTGCATTGATTGCGATCTGTGCCGCGAAACGGCGCCGGACAATTTCAAGCGCAATGACGATGGCGGATACTCATTCGTTTACAAGCAGCCGGAAAGCCCGGAAGAGGAAGCCCGCTGCAAGGAAGCCAAGGAAGGATGCCCTGTCGAGGCGATTGGCGACAACGGCTAAGACAGCTTTCGATAAAAAACCGCAGGTCAAACCTGCGGTTTTTTGCTTTCTCAGTCGAAATCAGGCCGGTGTCGGTTCGGGTTTCACGGGTGGAATGGATAGTTTTCCGCCTTCAATGCAAACGCGGACAGCCTTCACGAGCGTCGCAAAGTCGTACGGCTTGGGAAGGAAATTGATGCCGTGAATGAAAATTGAATCCTTCTTCAGGATTTCCGGGCTGTAGCCGCTGGTGTAGAGAACCTTTAGTTTTGGATTCTTGCCCTGAAGCACCTTCGCAAGTTCACCGCCGCTCATTCCGCACGGCATGATCATGTCAGTGAGCAGGAGATCGACCGGAGTCGTCGCGCGCTCCCAAATCGTGACGGCTTCCGGGCCATTGGACGCCTTCAAAACCTGATAGCCTCTCTTTTCCAGTGCGGAACAGGCCAGTTCACGAACGGCCACTTCGTCCTCAACGACCAGGATGGTTTCGCCCTTTCCGGGTTCGGCCAGCGATTGGGTGAATGGAACCGCGGCACGGTTTCCCGCACGTGCGTCGGAAGCGGGAAGATAAATCCTGAACTGTGATCCACGTCCAACTTCGCTGGAAACTTCGATCCATCCCTCGTGCTGTTTCACGATGCCGTGAATGGTTGAAAGACCGAGACCGGTTCCTTTGCCGACTTCCTTGGTGGTGAAGAACGGATCAAAGATGCGGGCCAGGACCTGCGGTTCCATACCGCAACCGTTGTCGCTGACACGAATCTGAACGAACCGGCCGGGGCGGGCTTCCGAATTCGCTTCCACCATGGACTCCTCGACAACGATCTCACCGATGGAGATTTCGATCTTGCCGCCGTTCGGCATCGCGTCGCGTGCATTCAACGCCAGGTTGATCAACACCTGTTCAATGCTTCCTTCATCTGCCAGCACAGAAGGGAGTCCATCGAGTGTTTGCACCTGCACCTCGTATTTTTCGCCAAGCAGGCGCGAGAGCATCTTTCGCGTGTTCTGAATGGTTTGGGAAAGATCGATGAGGCGAGTCTGAAGCACCTGCTTGCGGCTGAACGCGAGCAGCTGTTTCGTGAATCCGGCCGCGCGCTGGCTGGCGAGCATGATCTGGTTCAGCAGCGCATTGCGATCGAGCTTGTTGCTGTTAACGGATTGAAGGAGACCGGTGTTGCCTTGAATCACCGTGAGCACGTTGTTGAATTCGTGCGCGATGCCGGCGGCCATGCGTCCGATCACTTCCATCTTCTGGGCTTGACGCAGTTGAGCCTCCAGCTTGACGTGATCGGTCATGTCCTCAGCGACCAGAAGAAGACATTCAGCAATGCCGACTGTGACGGGCTCGGAAGAGAGAACAATCTGTCGGATCGAACCGTCGCTGCGGCGCAACTGGCACGAGAGGCCGCGCAGACGTCCTTCCGGCAGGAAGGAACCTGCGGCTGAATCGGCGCCCTTCAGCCAGATTTTAAGATCGTGATCGGTCTGACTCGAAAGCTGATCGGATGAATAGCCGGTCAGTTCGGTGAAGCTCTGGTTGTGATCGATGAACTTCCGATCCACGAGCGACAGAATCGCCGCCGGATTCGGGCTGCAGTGAAACGCCTTGGAGAAACGCTCTTCGCTGCTGCGCAACTCCGCTGTCCGCTGACGCACCATCCGATCGAGATCCTCCATGCGCAACCGCGCCTGCCGGGCCAGCGCCCATTTCTGCGTCATCGCATGCGCCAGCTGGAGCACTTCGACTGTTTCGAACGGTTTCTTCAGGATGAGCAGGTTGTCTGTCTGCCCGAGCCGCCGGGTCATTTCATCCCAGGAATAATCGGAGTAGGCCGTGCAGATGACCGCCTGGAGTTCGGGCGAACATTGCCAGATGCGTTCAAGTGTTTCGACGCCATCCCAGCCAGGCGGCATGCGAACGTCCACGAACGCCATTACATAAGGGTCCCCCTCCTGCATCGCCTTCTGCACCATGGCGAGGGCTTCCTGCCCCTGGTGCGCCGATTCGATGCGGAAGCCGGCGCGTTCTACCGGCGATGCGCTCTCGCCGAACAGTTCCGCCTCAATGCTGTCGAGCCGCGTGTGGGCCTCGGACCGCGCTCCAAGGATTTTTCTGAAATCCTCGTGAATGGCGGGATTGTCATCGACAACAAGAATTCTGGGTTCGGCTTCAGCTCGCGACTGACTCATAGACTTTGTTCTCCGGTTCTGCCGCGACAGGTTCGTGAGGCAGCAACAGTGTAAAGGTGGCGCCACGCCCCGATCCCTCGCTGTGCGCGGTCAGGGAGCCACCGAGCTCCTTCACCGCAATGGCACTGCTATGCAGTCCAAATCCATGCCCATTTCTGCGCGTGGTAAATCCGTGGCCAAAAATGCGCGTCAGATTCTCTTTGGGAATGCCAACGCCGTTGTCGATCACATCGATCCGGACATTGCCATCCTCCAATCGGATGCGAATGATCAGAATCTTCTTCGGCGGCTTGGCGTCATCCATCGCATACTTCGCGTTGCGGATGAGATTGACCAGGATTTGCAGAACCTTGTGCTTCTCGGTGCTGATGGGCGGCGTGTCCTGAAAATCGCGTGTGACGTGAACGTCGTGGCGGACGAGCGCCGCGGCATTGATCTGGAGCGCGTCTTCTACAAGCTGGTTGGCGCTGATCGTCTCCTTCACGCCGGCGACCTTCGCGTAACTCTGCTGCATCGCGACAATCTGCTTGATGTGATCGATATGCCGCAGCAACTGCTCAAGTTCCTTCAAGAGATGGGCCTGGTCGTCGCGGAGATGATCGGCCAGCGCGCTCAGGTAACCCGGAATCTGCTGACCGCGAGGATCGTTGCTCAAGAACTCACCCAGTCGTTCGCGATGTTCCGACAGCAGCGCCGAGACTTTTGAGAGACTCGTCATCTTCGATGTCTTGATCTTTTCAATCGTGAGCGAGCAGGAAATGTTCACGCTGTTGAGCACGTTGCCCACGTTGTGCAGAACATCTGTTGCCACCTCGGCCATGCCTGCCAGCCGGGAAGTTTCCACCAGACGCTGATGCACTGCTTCCAGCTGCGCCTCGGCTTCCTTGAGCGCGGTAATGTCGCGGGTGACGCCGAAGGTTCCGATGATATTTCCTTCGCTATCGACCCACGGCATTTTCGTGATGTGGCTCCAGGCGGTCTTTGACGTGTGCGGATCGATGTAACGGGTTATGTGGCCGATGAGTGGTTTACCGGTCCGGATGATCGCCTGTTCCTCCTCATAGGCGATGCGGGCCTGATCCTCGGGTGCCACATCGAAATCCGTCTTTCCAATCAGGTATTCAGCGCAACGCTCCACCGTGGTGAGATGTTCCGGAATCGGTTCACCCGGATGTTGCTGCTGAAACCGCTTCAAAAGTGTCTGCCTCGCGCGTTCCGCCTTCCACTGGCTGATTCGAACGAAACGGGATTGCCGGTCCTTGAAGTAGATGGCATCCGGCAGCGTTTCCACCAGCGCCTTGAACAGTCCCTGTTCGTACGCGAGCCGCTGTTCCGCCTGCTTCGTTTCGGTGACGTCCTTCGAAATGCCGAACGTGCCAATGATGTTTCCATCCTGGTCGCGCCATGGAAGTTTTGTCGAAAGCGCCCAGGTGATCCGGCCGTTGGTGTGAGTTTCCTTCTCGGGTTTGCCGACGATCGGCTTTCCGGTCCGGATGATCTCCTGTTCATCTTCAAATGCCTGCTGGGCGTGTTCGATTTGGAAGAGGTCGAAGTCGGACTTTCCGATGAGTTCATCCGCGGAATTCAATCCGAACATCATTGCCAGGGACTGGCTGGCGCGGACAAATCGGGACTCGCGATCCTTGAAATAGATGTAATCCAGGCTGTTTGAGAGCAGGGTTTCCAGCAGGCTGCTCGCTTTTGCCAGAGCGGCCTCGGCATGCTTTCGCTCAGAGATGTCTTCGTAGGTGCCCAGGACGCCGGTGACGTTTCCGGCTTTGTCGAACAGCGGGACTTTGCTGATGCGGAGCCAGCTTGGCGCCTCATTGGACCAGGTGTGCAGAATTTCCCGGTTCAACTGTGCCCGGCGGCCCGCAATGATCTCGCGATCTTCCTCCTGGTAACGTTTCGCAGCTTCGGCGTCGTGAATGTCGAAATCGGTCTTGCCCACCACTTCGGCCGGATCAGCAAAACCGCAATCCGTCGCATACGCCTTGTTGCAGCCTGTGATTACCGAATTGACATCCTTCCAGAACACGCGCTGCGGAATCGTATCGAGAACCGAACGCAGCATCTGACGCGAGTTGAACAATTCCTCCTCTGCCCGTTTTCGCGCGGTGATATCAACGCCAGTGCCAAGCACGGCAGGCGCGCCGTTGAAATCCGTTCGGCTGCCAAGCACTTCGAAATGGACAATGCCGCCATCCTTTCGGAGCCCGCGGAAAGTGTAATGCGCGGTGGTAATTTCTCCGTTCACGCGGCGTCGAACCTGTTCCGCGACCAGTTCACGGTCCTCCTCGCAAATCGCAATGCTGATGTCCTGCATCTGCATCATCTCCTCGGCCGTGTAGCCGAAGATTTCGGCGAAGCGCGGATTCACGTAGGCGAATCGGCTGTGTTGAATGATGTAAACACCGACAAGAGACTGCTCCACGAGTGCGCGGAACTTGGTTTCGCTGCTCTGCAAGCTGGCAGTCTGTTCCTGCACCTTGCGGCGAAGCATCACGACCCACAAGGTCGTCACAGCCACCAACGCCAGCAGCGCCCCGACCAGCGTGAGCGTATGTTTCAATTCCCACCAGGATGGCTTTTCCAGAACCTGTATGTCGTCGCCGGACGTAAACAGCATTTGAAAACCGGTAGGCTTCCTCACCTCATCGACGAGCAGGCGGTAAATGCCCTTAATTTTCAACCGGCTTCCGACGGCGAGGGTTTCCACATTCGGAAGCGGCGCTGCGGAATGCGCTTCGAAGGTCATTCCCGGAATTTGCAGCGTCAGGATATCGCGGTCGGCAACCCGAGTGACATAGTTCAGGTGCGCTTCCAGCTCGACAAACCGGTTGTTCATTTCCTGATTCAGAGGCTGTTCAATTGCCAGCTTCCGACCTTCGGGACGCGTTTCCTGCCGGACGATCTCCAGTGTTGCATCGCGAAGCGCGCTGCCGTTGTTGACGAGGGACGGATAGCCGACTGCAATGACACGGTCGCCCACCTTTGCCGGAGAGTTCAGCTCAGCGGTATGGACCTCAACGCCGGCGGTTTCATCCTCGATGAACAAGGAACGTTTGTTCTGTTTGAGAGTGACAATTCCTTCGACCTTCATCCGGCGCTGAAGGGCGTTGTACGGCCGGAAGTGACCGAGAGTGGCAATCGGTTGCACCTGGAGCATCGATGGATCGTTGATCCCTGCCTCTTCAATCTGCAGATGCTCGATGGAGGGAGACCAGATGACCAGGCTCGACAGCTGCCGATTGGCATTGGGATGCGTCGTGCAGACGCCACGGAGTCGCACCACCGAGTCGATCAAATTGGTCGGAACCGTTTCCGTCGGGATGTATGCGAACAGGGTTCCATCCGTGTCGGTCAGTTTGATTCTCAAAAGATTTTTCGTGACGGAGTAATCGCGAACCACTCCGAACGCCTCCACCCATTGGCTGTCGTACTGGCCTGTCACCATCTGGAAAAGTGTCACGCGGCGGGCATGTGGCATGGCGGCGGTTCCCACCAGCTTCACTTCCTGCGGAACAACCATCGGGGCATAACCTCCGGGATCGGAATAGCCGCTGATTTCGACCAGGTCGCCGGTGCGAATGTCGCTTCGATTCCAAGGACCCGAAACATAGAAACCCGCGGACTCGTCATGAACGAAGAACTGTCGTCGTTCGGGGTAATAAAGCAGCACCACACCGCGCAATTTCACGGGAAAACGCCAGGCGGCTTCCTCGGGTGCCAGGGCCAGCAGACTGGAGCCCCTTGTGATGACCGGCAACTCGTCGGGTTTTTCACGCCGGATTCGTCCCTGCACGGCGGCATAGGACTGATCGGTGAGTTTGAATTTGGCATTTCGAAGCGATGCCACACCCGATTCCCAAACCGGCGTGCCCCAGACATCCACACGGCTTTGAGGCGGCACCAGCGTCATCTGACGCGAATCCGCCCTCAACGTTCCCGAACTGTCGCGCAGGATCAGATGTTCCCCGATCCGCTGATCCAGCACCGTGCCCTGAATGCGGATGATCTCGCCGCCGCTCCCGATCGATTCACGTGTGAGCGAAGAAATGGGAACGATGGGCAGCGTCTCCGGATCCAGCTGAGGTTTGGGATTGCCGGTTTGAAGAACGACGATGTCGGCGGCGGACTGGGCCAGGATCGCCGGCTTCACGGATTCTCCCCAGTCAAAAATCTGTCGGACGCAGATTCCCCGAACCTGCACCGTTGCGTCCATCATCGAAAGGATCGGAACGTTGTCATTGGTGTTGCGAGAAAGTTCGATCCAGAAATTGTGTCCTCCTGATTCCAGTTCGAGGTGCCAGCGGGACGGCTTCTCCTGGATCTGAATGACGCGGCCCTCAGTTTCCACGCGGCGATCCAGATCGGCGAAAGTGTTCAACTGCCTTGCCGTCCTTTTCAACGGTTCAGGCAATGCGCCGCTGCTCAGCACTTGAACATCCTCCGGCGCCACCATCGGACCGTTCTCTCCGGGAACAACCACGCCCTTCACCAGAACGCGATCGCCCGGTTGAACCGGAAGGGTGCGGTTGCGCAGATAAAGGCGAACACCGTTGTATTCATCTTCAATCCAGGTGTAGGAACGGCGGGAAATCCGGAGTGTGACGACCGCCTGAAGTTCCACACGCGGCGATTGCTCGATCTCCGCCGTGGAAAGTGCACGCACCTGACCAATGCTGGACAGCACCTTTGGAACGGGCTCCTGCGCCACGATTTCCGCAGCCATCGCCAGCACCGCAAATATAGATATGCAAGCCGCTTTTTTTGAACTCATAGGCCAACTCCGCTGACTGCATGCAATCCAGACCGCGTTCTCCTCCCGCCAGCACGAATGCCGGATTCAGATTCTCACGAGACAACGCGCCTCCGGCAGAGCCGATTACCTCTCCGAAATCGACTGGAACGGTTTTCAGTTAAGAAAAATCTTATCTGTAACGATGTCTTATTTCGCTACAGGAAGCGTATTGCTGTTGAAGGAAATGATCGGGATGGTTGCGCTCGGAGGAGGAAGACTCGGACAGGCACCGGTCTTTGATACGTTCAATCCGTGGAAAAAAAGACTGGCAGCGAGGGAGGATCCGCACCCACCGCCATTCATCCTGTCTGAATTTTAAATCAGAACACTTCGGCTCGCAGTCCGGCAACGGCGCGAACAGTTTTCGCGATTTCGGAAAGGGTACGTAACGGCAAATGACTGCAACCCGATCGCGCCATTGGTCGGGTTGCCGAATAAATCTGAACCAGTGGAATGTTCGCGCCTTCTTCCTTCAACTCCTTCAAACGCTGCGCGTACTCCTCCACTTCCCGTTTTGCAGGCGCGGCACCATCGATGGCAGGAAAAAGACTTTGAATCACCACTGGCCGCCGGCGCGCCACCTGAAGAATGTTGGCGAGAACTTTTTCCAGCGATGTTCCGGGACCGTTGATGCGATCGATGTATTCCTGGGTCCCGCCGTCCAGTTTCGCCCAAACTTCATCGTGACGCGTGAGAAGCTTGAGTCCTTCCTGAACCTGCGGTCGGTCCAGCGAAGTGGAATTGGTGACAAGCACCAGCTTGAACGGAACTCCGATGGCCCGGAAATGTGTGATGGCCTGCACGGCGGGCAAAAAGTCTCGCGACAGCGTCGGTTCTCCATCGCCGCTGAGCGCGACGTGTCGAACTGTCAGAAGATCGTCCGGCAGACTTGCGTATTTCGGCCACTTCTTCAGCCATCCAACTGCCGCCAGTTCGAGCGTCTGCTTGAGTTCGAGAACCATCTGCTCGAGGTCAAAGGTCGCCGCGCGTGCTGGAAGCGAGCGATCGATCTCGCAATACAGGCAGTGAAGATTGCATGTGACCGCCGGATTCAAATTCACACCGATCGAAAGCCCGCCGGCACGCGATGATATCACGAGGTAAACGAACCGGTTCGAGAGAAAGTCGCGCGGATACTCAAAGGCGGCGTGAGCCGTGACCGGGCACGCTAAAAAATCCGCGTTTTCGTTTCGCCCCGAAATCGAGTGGTTGAGCTGACGCCGGTATTCCATTGCATCATTACGGCGTTTCGGCGGGCGAGCACACTACACTGATTTTGCCGGAACCTTGCTTCGGATTGGCAAAACTTATCCGCAAAAAAAGCAGGCCGCGCTCGTTTGAACGCGGCCTTATCACACGGTTGAATTGCGATTCGAATAATTACTGGGCGGCCATGTCTTCCATCAGCTCCAGCGCCACAGCCTCCGCAATCTCGTTCACGCCATAGCTTCCCAACTGAGCCGGCGGAATGCGTCCGGCAACGTCCTCGGAGGAGGCCTGCGCGAGAATCTTCGAATCCTTGAGACTGATCGCCGTTGCCTGAATGTCCGGAATGGTAACGCTCTGCGCTCCGGATATCGCCGGAACCGTGATGTTCTTCGACGAAATCAAAATTTCGATCACCGCATCGGCCACTTTCTCAAGGGCCTCACGATCCTTTCGCGCCTGCGGACTGTCCGTGGAACCGATCAACTCCGCGACAGGACGATCCGCAATCAACTGACTCGCCACCCGTTGATCAGCCAGACTGGCACCGGCCGCGCGAAGCGGGCGTCCGAAAAGGCGTTCCACATCCCGCACCGTCTGCCGGTCTGCAAGCGTTGGAGCCGCTTTGCCATCGGAACGATAGGTGTTGCTGGTGGTGCTGTGAACTGATGAATCGTTCGTGCTGCCGGTGGAACTCGACGCCCGGATTTTTTCCTCGCGTTTGATCAGCTTCATCCCGCCCTGTTCATCGACCAACTCACGATTCACGTAGATCAGAAGGCGAGGATTGCCGAGGCGCGGATACGCCTCGCGGAAACGATTGATGATTCCCTGCGCCTGTTCCTGTGTGACCAACGACGTCCGCCCGCCATAGACTCGCTGTTCGTAAACATAGACCGGTGCCGACCGGCCGGGCTGCGACTGAGCCTGAGATGAAGCCCACGGGTTTTGGTAATTCTCATCCTGCCAGAACTTCGGCGGAGGCGGCGGCGTTTCCTTCTGCTTTTCCGGTTCGCCGAATCGCAGCGTTCCCTTCTGGGCGTGAGCCGCGATGGTCATCCCAACAACAGCAATCAACAGCAACAGGCATTTCGCTTTCATGTCTTCCTCCCGGTTATTCCATCAATTGTCCCGCCTGACGAACCCGGATCGTGTAACGGACAGCGCGGTCGTTCATGGATGTGAACTTCACCGATTCCTGAGAGTTGGAATCGAAGAGAACGTTCTCGTAAGGGGTCGAGTCGATCGTGAATCCCTGCGCATCCTTGAATTCACAATTCGCCTGCACCTGAATCTTTCGCTCCTCGCGATTGCGCAGCTGCGCGACCACTTGAAGCCGTCCGTCCGGCAGCCGCGTTTCCTGAATGCCCGGACAGGTCACTGAATTGCGCACGCGTTTGTCGAGCAGCACGAGCGACGCGCGATTTTCAACGTCGTTTACCGTGGCGTTGATCGGGACGTAGGCGCCGTGATCGACCACTGCGGTTTCGCAGCCGGTGACAATGACCGCCGCGGTTCCCAGGCTGAACAGTGCTTTCAGAGTTCGTTTCATAAATGCTGTGGTGTTACGGATTGATCGCTCACAAAAACAATTTTGTCGCCCTCGGACGGAACATTGATCGTGACCGTTTTCGTCATGCCACTCAAAGGACGTCCAGCCGCATCCTGAAATTCAACCGTGGCCGTGTGTTCTCCCGGCGGAAGCTCCAGCGTCGCAAATGTCAGATAACGCGGAAGATTGTCCCACGACCGGATGTCTGCGGAAGGCGTGGTCGCAGCCGAAAGAAGTTTGCTGAGCAATCCCGCGGCAACAAGCCCCAGTCCGACTTCATCCGCCACCGTTTTGCGACCTTGCTGCCCGGTTGCAAGCACGGCACCGCTGATGATCGCGGCGTCTCCAATGCCGCTGGTGGTCGATTTGAAAACAGCCTTGTTGCCGAGCACATGATCCATCACACGTCCGCCACGGGTGGTGGCCTGATAAACCAGATCGTCACAGGCTCCGGCGGTGAGTTGCTGGCCGTTCACGGAAATCGTTGCGGTTTTTGCCAGTGATGGATTGTCGCGGAAACGCAACTGTTCGCCATATTCGCCGCCGGCGTATTTCGTCGGACCGCGGCCGTATTCGATGAAGAAGATGATGTTCGCGTTCGGATTGTACGGGGGAAGTTTCGAAAGCTTGGAAAAACTTTCCGCCCGCTTGAGTGCATCCGAACCGTCACCCCCCAGCTTCACCGTCGCGTAACCGTCGAGGTAATCCAGAATCGCGTAATCCGCCGCAAACGACTGATCACCACCACCGGCATCTTCGAGCTGTGCCGAGCGGAAACAGGCGCGCGCATTGTCGGGTTCGCCGTCCATCCAGTAAAGAATGCCGCGATAGTAATACGCCATCACGCGTTCATACGGTTCGCCAATGAATGTCTTCTTCGATTCTTCGTGGAAGTAGCTGCGCGCCTGACGCGCTGATTTGTCCTTTCCATAAATGCCACCGAGCGTGAGCAGCGCGTCGTCGAGATAACGTTTGGCCATCTCAAATTCGCAGCGTCGCATCGCTGCCGCCGCCGTACGGTATTGCCAGAGAACCTTGTCCTTTGCCGGACCGCGTTCAATTGCATTCGGACCATCGACCATCAGATTCCCGGTCAGAACCACGGAAGGCTGCGGTGTGACGCATCCGGCAAGAATCGCGGCCAAAGCAACAGCCAGCAAAACACGGAACGTCCGAAGCGCAGCCAACCAACCACCAACGCACACCGGTGAGCGTCCGCCCAATTTCAGGCGCCGCCCCGAACTCTGAACGTTGGCTGCTGGGAGTGGTGTGTTTCCCGTCATCAGAAGTCAGAAGCGCCGAACAGTCGCGTCCGGCGCTTCATTCCATTTCAAATTGTCGATCAACGATACGCGGCGTCTTCCAGCCCCTGCTTTTTGATCTCAGCAGAATCTTCCCAGACGATGTCGCTCGTTCGGGCATCGATCAGCTGGAAGCTGTAGAGAATGTAATCGCTCGTTCCCGCGCTGGTGCGCGTGGACAATCCCTGCAGCGTTCCGGTGAGGAAGAAATCAGCGCCTCTGAACTCCACCACATTCGGATCGGCACTGGCGGTGACCTGGCCGGATTGTTTCAGCGCACGTTCCTTTTCCAGCGCCTGCATGCGATCGCGCGCCAGGAACAACACCTTGCCCTGCGCCTTGCTGTTGAGCTGAACGCGAATGCGCGTCAGGAAAATGTCCTTGTTGATCGGAAACCGGGTTTCGTTCTTCACCGGATCGAGCACGATGCGTGGAGTGCCCTGCGCATTGGCGATTTGGGGAATCGACAGAATGCTCCGCGCCATCTTGTCGGTGACGACGACGAGATCCTGCGATTCAACTCCTGTTCCCGCGACAAACCCGCGTTCGTCCGCGCGCATTTCCGTTACCGGAACCCCGGATGGATTCTTCACACCGCTGGCACAGCCCGTGACAATGCCCGCCAGCGCGAGCGCAAAAATGGAATGACGAGTTCTGATCATAAATAAATTCAATGGAGATTCTCCCTTCTGATTGAAAAGCGTCAACGCCCGAAAAGGCTGTTCGCACCGCTCATCGCGCTCGCCGGTCGATACGTCGATGCCGCCGGAATCTGGGACGCTGCAGGAACGGTCGGCGCATCGTTTACCGTAGGGGCGTCCTGAATATAGGACGGTTGTACGGCGCTCGATTGAGAATAAACAACCGGCGTCGAAACAGCCGCGCGTTTACGAGCCCGCGCGTTGCTTTCGGCAATGCTTCCGAGCACGAGGCCCGTCGCAGCTCCAATCCCGGCCCCTTCCCATCCCTGACGATGCACGTTGTGCCCGATGATCCCGCCCGCCAGAGCGCCGAGAAGTGTCCCGCCCACCGCGTAGTTCGGGCGCGAATAGCTGTAGTCGTAAACCGGGGCACCATACCCGTAGGAATAGCGCGGAGAATAAACGTAACCCGACGAATACCACGGCGCATATCCGTAGTAAGGCGTTCCGATATGAAATGAAACCGAGGCGTGCCGGTGATGATGGTGATGCCGATGTCCGCCATGCCATGAACCGGCGTTGGCGCTCCATCCAACCGAGGCCACCACGAGAGCGATCAAGATCAGTTTTTTCATAGCCAACATTTCATCAGACGCCTTGCGGGTCTAAAAATTCACCCGAAAGCGCCCCACCATAAACCACCTTTGCCCAGAAACAAAACCCTTGCGGCAAATTCAACGATCCTTGTTGGAACAGCCTGAGGTCGTCGAAAAACGAAAACCCGGCACAACTGCCGGGTTTTCGGATTCGGAGCTGACGACAATCAGCGGCGCGACAGGAACAGTCGCAACACGTACCAGAGCATCATCGCCACTGAAGCAAACAGCTCCAGCGCCGCGGCCACGTGCCGGTCTTCGGGGTAATGATGCAGGATGTTGGATGTGTCATAGAGGATGGCCGCGCCCGCCAGTGCAACCATCGCCACCGAAAAGAACGTGCCCAGTTGAAAACCGAAGACTGCCCCGGCGCCAATCAAAACCAGCGCAATAATTCCGCCCCACATCAGAATCCCCCGCAAAAAGGAAAAATCCTTCCGCGTATAGAATGCGATCAGCGAAAGACCGGTGAACGCAGCGAAGGTTACGGCTGCGGCGCTGGTGATGGTTCCCGGCGCGTAATAATTGGCCACATAGAGGAGCGGCACAAAGATGATGGCCTGCGCAAGAACGTAACCGGCAAGCGCCGCGTATTGAGCGGGTTTCGATGCGGCACGATGCGCCACGCTGCGAGCCAGCCACGACACCACCACGAATCCGCCCAGCACCAGCAGCCACGAGACGCTGAGCATGCCGTTTGCAATCGGCGCCGCCAGCCCGGTTTTGAACAGGGCGATTTCGATCAGCGTGAAAGCTGTAATGGAGCAGAACAGATGAGAATAGGTCCGCGAAATG
This sequence comes from uncultured Verrucomicrobia subdivision 3 bacterium, assembly GCA_937890005.1. Classification (GTDB taxonomy): domain Bacteria; phylum Verrucomicrobiota; class Verrucomicrobiia; order Limisphaerales; family DASXHY01; genus DASXHY01. Next base: position 17,390 of record CALBZA010000021.1, read on the forward strand.
AAAGCGCCGCGAGACTGATCGCTCATTTCGCTGACCGGCCTGGCTCCGTAATAGGTTTCGTTGGTGTTCATGTTTATTCCTGTTGCGGGCTGTGTTCTATACTGCCGCACCCGCCGGGTCAATTCAGGGAAACAGTGGGTTCACCGCAGGCGCAGAGGCGCAGAGAGGCTTCCAGCCTGGGCAACGCTGCGGCGGTCCATTGCTTTTTGAATCCAGCTCTCGGATCGCCTCTCGACTTCTTTGTTCCCTTCGTTCCCTTCTGTAAAAACCTCCTTTCCCAGCGCCTCAAGGCAGGCCCGGGCACTTGGATTCGTCCGTTTTCCAACTCGACACCCGGAAACGGTTGCGGCTTACTTTTCCGAATTTGAATTTGAATGAACGCTGAACTTTTAGCCAAAGCCAAGTCGCTCGGCTTTTCCGACCGCCAGATCGCCCACCTGACCGGCCAGAGCGAAGACGCTGTCCGCGCCGAACGCAAGAAACTCGGACTTGTTCCCAGCTACCGGCTCGTCGATACCTGCGCGGCTGAATTCGAAGCCTACACGCCCTACTACTATTCCACCTACGACCGCGGCGATGATGAAGTCCGCGCCACTCCGAAGCGCAAGGTCATGATCCTTGGCGGCGGCCCGAACCGCATCGGGCAGGGCATCGAGTTCGACTACTGCTGCGTTCATGCCTCGTTCGCGCTCAAGGAAGACGGGTTTGAAACCCTGATGGTGAATTCGAATCCGGAGACCGTTTCAACCGACTACGACACGAGCGACAAATTGTTTTTCGAACCGCTGACCCTTGAAGACGTTCTTCACATTTACGAACGCGAGAAATGCTGGGGCGCGATCGCGCAGTTTGGCGGTCAGACTCCGCTCAACCTGGCGCTCGGCCTGCAGAAAAACGGCGTCAACATCATCGGCACCTCGCCGCAAAGCATCGAAATCGCCGAAGACCGCAAGCTCTTCGCCGCGATGCTTCACAAGTTGAACATTCCCCAGCCGCCGAACGGCCTCGCGACGAACGAAGCCCAGGCGCTGGTTGCCTCCAAGCAGCTCGGTTATCCGGTGCTGGTTCGCCCGAGCTTCGTGCTCGGCGGACGCGCGATGCAGATCGTTTATTCCGATGCGGAGCTTCAGCATTACATGCGCTTCGCCGTGGAAGCGTCGCCGGAGCGGCCCGTGCTCGTGGATAAATTCCTGGAAGACGCCACCGAAGTGGACGTCGATTGCATCGCGGACGTCGGACATCCCAATGGCGGAACGATCGTGATCGGCGGCATGCTGGAACACATCGAATTTGCCGGCGTGCATTCGGGCGACGCTGCAATGGTGCTTCCGCCGCACACCCTTTCCGAGAAAGCGATCAACACGATTCGCGAATACACACACGCCATGGCTCGCGAGCTGAAAGTGATCGGGCTCATGAACGTTCAGTATGCGGTGAAGGACGAAACCGTTTACGTGCTGGAAGTAAATCCGCGTGCGTCCCGCACGGTTCCGTTCGTCAGCAAGGCGATCGGTTATCCGCTCGCAAAACTCGCGGCGAAGGTCATGGCCGGAAAAACACTCAAGGAACTCGGTTTCACCGAAGAAGTCTGGCCGCAATACTGGGCGGTCAAGGAATCGGTGTTTCCGTTCAATCGCTTCCACGGCCAGGACATCCTGCTCTCGCCCGAAATGCGTTCAACCGGCGAAGTCATGGGCCTGGACAAGGATCTCGGAACCGCCTATGCGAAATCGCAGATGGCGGCCGGCGCCGGCCTGCCGCTCAGTGGACGCGTGTTCATCAGCGTTGCGGACGCGCACAAGGACGAAGCAACCGAAGTGGCGCGGCAGTTTGCGGAACTCGGTTTTGAACTGGTTGCCACTGGCGGCACCGCGACAATCCTCGAAAAAGCCGGCCTGCAGGTTCAGCGCATCTTCAAACTGCAGGAAGGCCGTCCCACGGCGATCGACCTGTTGAAGAACAAAGAAATCCAACTCGTCATCAACACGCCGTCCGGACAGGTGCCGCGCGCGGATGAAGTGAAAATCCGCACCACAGCCGTTTACACCGGCACGCCGATCATGACCACGCTCAGCAGCGCCAGAGCCGCGGCACTGGGCATCGCGGCGTTGAAGAAGTCCGGTTACGTCGTGAAGACGGTTCAGGAATATCACTGACCCCACGCGCCGCTCGTGAATCGGGCGGCGCTTGAAGTTCACGGCCGCGGAGGTGCGAAAGTCCACGTCTGCAGCGTCAGTGGACTGGCCGTTGAATCAAAGGAAATTGCCACCGCGCCTGTCCATCCTTGTGCAGGTGCGAGTGTAAACAACTTCCAGTTGCAGGCGGCTTCAGCTGAACCATTGATCTCCCGCAGCTCAGCCGGTTCGCCCGGAAGGAACGAGACTTCCACTCGATTCAATCCACCGGTGATACCTTCACCGGTCGCCTTCAGCAAAGCTTCCTTGCGAGTCCAGAGATTGAAGAACGCCTCGGGCTTGTGCACCGGCGGCAGCTTCTGAAACAACGCGTTTTCCCGATTTGAGAAAAACCGCGCGACGAGATCATCCGCGTCCTTCACGGATCGAATCCATTCCACGTCCACGCCAATCGGGCCCTGGCGCGAAACCGCCACCAGCGCCAGCTCACCCGAGTGGCTCAGGTTGAAGTGCAATGGAAATGGCAGTGCGGGCATTTGCAACGCCGGTTTGCCGTGAGCCGCGTAATTGAATTGCAACGTGCGCGAATCGATGCCGAGAAAATCGCCAAGCAATCTGCGCAGACCGGCGCGGGCGAGAATGAAGCGGCGTTGATGCTTTTCGAAACGAAATCGCGCGGCGCGTTCGCGCTCGTCATCGGCCAGAAGATTTCTGGCGGCTTCAACCTGTTCCGACACGGCGTTGAGCGGAACGGCGACGACGTGAATGTCGCTGTCGCCGAGCGAAAGATCGCGCGGTTTTGGCGGCCAGATGAGTTCGGGGATGGCGGTGTCCAATCAGCTGAATCGCGGCCACATCGCTTTGTAGGCCGCGACGAGACTGTGCCAATCCGAGCCGTTCGAACGCAACTGGTTTTGCAGGAAGCGGGTAGATTCAGGGCTCAGACTCGGATACTGCCAGAGCAACAGTGGCAGGCTGTTCAACAAACGTTCACGCGGATATCGGAAGCTCTGGCGGTCAAACAGCGAACGCATCCCGAAGGTTCTACAGTTCACAAGGAACGCATGCAGCGGCGAGCATTCAGGGCATTTCGCGACTTGAGCGAACGCATATTCCTCCGGCGAAGCGAATTCACGGCCCAGCCGTCTCGATTCGAGCCAGGACCAGACTTTGTAGGCTCTCGACGCGATTCGAATGGACAAGTCGCGCAGTTGGATTTCGCTCGAATCCGATTCGATTGGATGCAATTTGAATTCCTTCCCCGTCGCATGGTATCGCCGCAGAAAATCGACTGGGAGCTTTCCGGCCTCGGCGAGCCGGCAAATCCTCGAATGTCTTTCGATGCAGCTCCAATGATATTCGCCAAACGCGGTCAGCACGGCGTCGCCCATGGCCAGCTGCGCCTTCGCGAGGTTGCGTTCGACGAAGTCGAATTGTTCATCGTTCCAGCCGCCGGACTGTCGATCAACAATCTCCATTACCATCAACAGCCCCGTATAGCGATTCATCAGCAATCGCGTGGCTTCATGAAGTGGAATGCGTGAGGCTTCGAGATGATGCGCACAGCCGGGAAACTCACCATCTGGCGCAAACAAGGTGCGGTGTCCCGCCACCAGGTCGTAGCTGAACATGCTGACGGGACTCCGCCGGAAGCGTTCGAAGGAATCGATCTTGAACTCCACATGCACTCCGGCTTCGGGCGACAACTCCACTTCGAGCCCGCGAAGAACTTCCTGATAACGACGCTCGTTCAACAGCCGGTTGCCGCGAAGGAAAACGTAGAATTCAAGATCGTTGTAAGGCACCTCGCCGAATGGCGATTTAAAGACACCGCCTTCTCCACGGCCATATCCGCCGCCAAGAATCAGCGCCTCCAGCTTTCGCGCAGGGATGACCTGCTGTACGCGTTCCAGAACCCGGCTGCAAATGTCGTGGAGACGCTGTTCCAGCGCCGGGGTGCCATCGACAGTGAAGCGCTGCGCTGTGTTCTCCGTCCGGAAATGTTGAAGCTCCGATTCCAATGAACCACGTTGCGACGGATCGGAAATGACGCCGCCACTTTTCATGCGTGAAGCGGAGCGGAGCGGTAATAATTCCATCCCTCACGGAAGCCGACGAGTTTGGCCCGCCGCTGTTCCCAGCGGATTCTGAGTGCATGCGGCCATTCGCGGAGCCGGCCGGTGCGGAGGCAGAATCCAAAGTCGCGCCTCGCATCGTTCAGCCAGCCGAGCAGCACCGTGGAACTCCAGTTGATGTCGTCCGGTTTTCCCGTCCAGACAGCCGCAAGCGCCTTTGCTTCTCCAAAGCTGCGTCGAAACGCCTGTTGCGGCGTGTAGTTGTGGGAATGCATCGCCACCGATTCCGGAACGTAAGCGACGCGATAGCCCTGTCCGACACACCAGCGTGTGTATTCGTCGTCCTCCGAATACTGCATCTTTTCCAGAAATCCGCGTTTCGACCAGATGTCCTTGCGAATCGCGCTGCTCGCCATGCTGAAGAAATGTTCCCATTGCGCCGATTCGCGATTCGGTCCGAAACAGCGTTCGTAGTCATGCGCGAACACGGCGCGGCAATCCGGACGCGGAACCTGTTTTCCAAATGCGGCCGCGGTTCTCGGATCCTGGATCGCCTTCACCAGCGGCGCGAGCCAGTTGGAATTCTGCGGCGTGGCGTCGGCATTCAGGAAAATTCCAAACTCCGATGTCGCAAGCCGCATTCCGAGATTCATCACACGGCTGGGATTGTATTCAGCTGACGGAATCTGAACGAAGAATTGCGGAACCACTTTCTGAATCAGTTCCACCGATCCGTCGGTGGAACCGGAATCGATCACGATCAGTTCCCAGTTCGTGAAACTCTGCGCTTTCAGCGCAGGCAGCGTTTCCTTCAACGCCCAGCCTTCGTTGAAGGACCGGATGATGATGCTGACAGGTGGCGTCATGGGAACATCGGGAGAAAGGAACCTGAAGAGTGGAAACCGAAACGGCGGTGTTCTCCGAAAGCGGTGAAGGACGACACGGATTGAAGCGGACGTTCAGCTTCAGCTTCAACAGTTTCTTCGCGCTTCGGCGCCGGGCTTTCCGGCGTTCCGTTTCGCCCGTTCGCTGTTTTTGCAATCTGCGCGTCGCGCGTCATCAATCGAAACACATCGGGAATCGCGGCAATCTCATCCGGCAACTCCGGCTGATTCGTGCACAGTGCGGCGTAGCTTTGCGGTTCCAGCGGATGATAACCGTGCATCGCGCGAATCGGACGTTCACCCATGTGACTCGGCACAATCAGAACGCCTTCGCGCACGAGAAAGATCAGTTCGCCGAAATAGTTGTCCGGAAACCATGCGCGCAGTTCCTTCAATTCACTTTCGGGAAGAATGCGGCCCTCAGATACCGCGTTCAGTTCGGAAACAATCTCCGCGCGAGCGGCGTCGTTGAAGAACCAGAAGCGGGCCATCGTGGAATCGTAAACAACCGCGTAATCCTCGCCGAACCGGCACGACAGCTTCTCAATCCGCGATTTCAGATCGAGATGCACGTCGCAGTTCGCCATGCCGTGGTCGCTGAAAACGTAGAGCCGGATTTCTGAATAATGTTCCTCAGCGGCTTCGAGGATCTGGCTGATCCACTCCTCATACTGACGGAGCTTCTCCGGGACACGATCGGACTGATTCCCAACCATGTGCAGCAGGCCATCGAGTCCCGCCCAATAGAGAAACGCGAAATCGATGCGCTCGGATCGGATGTCGGCAATGAGCGCATCGCGATTCGTTTCCTCGGGCTGTTCCGGCGCGCTGACGTGATAGGCGATATCGTTTTCTTCGAGGTAATTGAAGATGTTCGGACCGACGTTCATTCCACCCGGTTGAAGCGGACTTTTCTTTTCGGAAAAGTCGAACAACGAGATGTGACGGAACGGGATGTTGTAGAGATCGAAGTATCCGCGGAAGTTCAATCGCAACTTCACGAACTTCGAAAGGTGCCGTCGGAAAATGCGCCGACTCGTCAATGCGGTCGGCAACCATTGCAACGATTTGAGAAATTGAAACGGCGAGTTCCGCGGATCGTAAACGAAATAGCACCAGTTGCGATGTTCATCCGGCCAGCGCCCCGAAAGGATCGATGGCACGCACGCCGAACTGTAGCCAAACACCGACGTCAGCTTGCGCCGGATGGGGGCGCAATTGCGCACGAACGGATCGTTGCGGATGATCTCCCATCCACACGCATCGACAAAAATGAATAAAGGCAAAACCGGTTTCATGACCGTGCTGTTTCGGTTTTATGCAACACGGAGGGAGGCGACGGTTGAATTGGGTGATGTACCCAAACGGTGGCGGGTTGACGCGTGGGTGTGTGGTATGTGGGTGTGAGAAGAGGGGCGGAGGGGAAAGGGGGAAAAGGAGCTTTATTCAGTGCGGTCGAGGATGGAGCGGAGGCGGCGGGCGAGTTCGGAAACTTCGTGTTCTGTGAAATCGTGCGGGAGGACGACATCCGCCCAGCGTTTCTGCGGCGCGACGAACTGGCGATGCATCGGTTCTACGGTTTCCTGAAACTGTTTCTCGACGGACGAACGGGTGCGTCCGCGCGAAACCACGTCGCGATCGATCCGGCGTCGCAATCGCGTCTGACTCGGACACTCAATGAAAATCTTCACATCGAACAGCCTGCGCAATTCCTTGTGATGCAGCAGCCAGAGGCCTTCGATCAGGATGACGCGCCTGGGTTCGATGCGACACGTTTCCTCTTTGCGGCAATGTGTGGTGAAATCGTAACAAGGCAGATCGGCCGCTTCTCCTTCGAGGAGTTTTGAAAAAACGCCGTGCAACCTGATCCAGTCGATTGCCGCCGGATCATCGAAGTTGATGTTCGCGCATTCCTCCGCCGGAACGTGCGATCGATCGGAATAGAAATCGTCCAGACAAAGGCGCGCTGCCAGGTCGCCGAGCACTGTGGCCAGTCGTTCTGAAAGCCACGTCTTGCCCGAGCCACTGCCACCGACGATTGCCACCAGCAACGGTTTTTCCTTCATCGCACCGCGGCAGTTTGCGGCGCTTCAACCAGCCGCGCAAACATTCGTTCCAGTCCGTCGATGTATTGCTCGAATCCAAATCGCTCCCGAGCGATGCGCCTTCCATTCTCGCCCATGCGTCGCGCCAAATCTTTGTCGGTGAGCAATTGATCGATGCGTTGCGCGAAGGTGTTCCGATCCATCCACGGAACAAGAAATCCGTTCTGACCGTCGAACAGCCATTCGCGAATGCCACCGGCGTCGAATGCCACCACCGGCACGCCGAACCGCATTGCTTCCAATCCCACCGCACCGAAGGGTTCGGGCCAGACCGAGCTGACGACCGCGACCGATGCGTCGCCGTAAAATTCGGCGACTTTGTCAGACGGAACATAACCGGTGAACTGAACGCGATCACCCAGCCCGAGTTTCTGCGCGAGTTGTTCGCAATGCGCCCGATGACTGCCGTCGCCGACGATGATGCACTCAAATGAAGATCGAACTCGCGTCAACGCTTCAAGAAGCACATCCACGCCTTTGCCGCGAATGATCTGGCCGGTGTAAAGAATCCGGTTGCGACTGCTGAACGTGCTTTGCGGATGCGTTTCCGTGCTGCGCGGCACCGGCGCATGAACCTCGATTCGCGCCGGATGAAATCCATTTCGCAGCAGTTCTGTTCGCATGAAGTCCGTCGCGACGACCATGCGGGCAAATCGCCGGTTCAGTTCAAGTTCTCTGCGTTTGGCGGAAAAGCTCATCCAGCGGAACGGAAAACGTCCACCTCGATTTCGCGCGATCACCGCTCCGCACGGAAACACACATCGCCAGCCTGCCGCACCCGAGCAAATCTTTCGCGACAGCGGGAAATATTTGTAACTGCGCATGCAGTAGAGGTCGTGGTCGTGAACCATTCGAACCACGGGAATTTCCGAAGCCACCAAAGCCTTCAGCACCGACAATTCCGCCATCTTGTGAATGTAGATTGCGTCGGGATGAAACCTCACCACGGCATTGCGGACAGCGTCCCCGCCGCTGCTGCCAGGAGCGAATCGCGATTCGAACAACTCGTTCCAGCGGGATTCGTCTTTGCCCGTGCCCGGTCCGTGGAGGATGGCGACGTCATGACCGCGGGCTTTGAGTTCAACGGCGGTGAGATAGAGGTTCACCTCCGCGCCGGCCATTGCTCCAAAACGATCGTGAACAAAGAGAATTCGCATGCGAGCGGGAATCATTCTCAGGGAAGCGCCCGAAGCAACAAGTGGGAAAATGCCGTAGGCGCGAAGACAGTCGAGAATCTTCGCCGTGGATCAAAGAGCGGAATCTGACTTCGCCGGATCAACCAGCTGGAGGAACTTTTCAATGCCGGCAACAAACGCCTCCTGGTCGGCAAGCGGGTCGTTGTGTCCGCCTTGAAGTTCGCAGAACAGCTTCGGTTCGCGCGCCGCGGTAAAATTCCGCTCGCTGTGCTGGAAGCGGATCAGGCCGTCGTCGCGACTGTGCATCACCAGAACAGGAATCGAAAGCTGAGGAAGCTTTCGGATCGTGTCGTAACGGATGCTTCCGAGCAATCGGACCGGTAGCCACGGAAACAGCTCCGCTCCGATGTCGGGAAGACTGGTGAAGGTGCTTTGAAGCACCAGACCGCCTAGAGTTTCGCGAAGGCAAAGTTCGGTCGCGACACCGCCACCCAGCGATTCGCCATGAGCGATGATGTGCTTTACTTCAAATCCCTTGTTCCTAAGCCACTGATATGCCGCCTGCGCGTCGAGGTACGTGCCTTGTTCAGAGGGACGACCTTCGCTCAGTCCGTAGCCGCGATAATCGAATACGAACACGTTCAGACCCATTCCACGCAACACAGAGCAGACATCGACGCGATGGCTGATGTTGCCACCGTTGCCATGGCAGAGAAGCACTGCGAGATGGCGTCGCGTACTGTTGGTGGGCGCCGGAAAGAACCAGCCGTTCAACTGGACATTGTCCCGCGTCCGAAAAAAGACGTCCTCCGAAGGACCCGCAAACTCCCGCACTGCGACGTCCACGTTGCGGCTCGGATGATAAGTTTGTCTGTGTTCGTACCAGCGGAACAGCATAAGAACGATCGTGAAACCGATGATGGCCCGGATCAGTATTCCAATCCATCGGCGGGATCTCTTCATGCGGCGGACTTTGCCACGACGGAGTGCGATTGGCGAGCCTGCGGACTTGATCGCCGGCAACCTGGAAATCATTCTTCATGCATGCCCGCGGACAATGATTCTGAGGCCTGCCCGATTTCCGGAGGAACCGACGACGGAAACGTCGGCGAGTATTGGCGCTGGTGTCCGCGTTGCGGTCATGAACTGCACAATGAAAAGTGCAAGCTGCGCTGCCCGCGCTGCCATTACTTCATGAGTTGCTCGGATTTTGATTAACCCCGTTGGCACCGAGCACCTGGAAGTTCAAAAACGCCACCGCACCCTTCACCTGCCTCGAGTTCATGCGATCCGGCTTTGCGCGAACTCACTTTTTTCGGGATGTACTCCGGATCATGGTTTAGGCTCCTGCGGCATTCAACGAAAGGAATTTCATGAAGATTGGTTTTGTCGGCGTTGGACGAATGGGCGCAAACATGGCGCGTCGCCTGAAAGACTGCGGATTTGAGATCGCGGCGGTTTATGACGTGAACTCCGCAGCGGCGCAATCTCTTGCCGGCGAACTGGCAACCATTGCAGCGGAGGACTTGCGAACGGTCACACGATTGTCGGACGCAGTCATCACCGTGGTGACCGATGACAAGTCGATGAAGTCGATCTACACCGGCGGTTTGCTGGTTCGTGCGAAGGGAAAGCTGTTCATCAATTGCGCGACGGTTTCACCGGCAATTCATGTCTGGGTGGAATCCAAGGCGGAAAAGGCCGGCGCACAATCGTTGGAGGCCTGCATGGCATCGAGCATTCCGCAGGCACGCGACGGCTCGCTTTACCTGATGTGCGGCGGCAAACAGGAGGCGTTCGAACGCGCGAAACCGATTCTGGAAAAGCTCGGCTCGAACGTGCGCTATATCGGAGCGGCCGGACAGGCCGCGCAGTTGAAAGCCTTGGTGAACATGGTCATGAACATCAACACTGCCGGGCTGGCGGAGGGATTGGCGGTGGCGGATGCCCTCGGACTCGATCTCGGCGTGGTGCGCGAGGTTTTTTCGCAAACCGGCGCGAATTCCCGCGTGCTTCAGACCGATGGCGAAGACATGCAGAACCGCGAGCATTCGTGCTTCTTTTCGGCGGCGCATGCAGCCAAGGATTCCGGCATCGCATTGAAGCTCGGCAAATCACAGGGTCTGACCCTTCCGCTGGCAACAGCGACAAAGAAGCAATTCGACCTCATGGTGGAAAAAGGACTGGGCGACCTCGATAAATCCGGCGTGGCAGAACTGACCTTCAAAGGCAGGGGTCCGGCCGGGGGAAGTGAGCCCAACGCGGAGGCTTGATCCTCAACCGGCATGACCGAATTTCAAAAACGAATCTGAACATGACATTTCAAACAATGCACCCGGCATCGACCGCGTTTGCTTTCAACTTCGGCACAGCTAATTTCCCGTCGTGAACAACGAGTTTTCCATAGCGGCACACTGGTCGGATGACTTCGACGAAACGGCACTTCAAAAATGGGCCGCGGAAGTTCGTTCACATCTTCGTGCGGATCATGTCGATCTCGGACTTGTCTTCATTGCACCGCGGTTCTTTGACAGCGCCCGGCAGATTCTGGAGATTCTTCGTGTCCATGCGCGCATTCCCCTGCTGATCGGCTGTTCCAGCCAGGCATTGATCAGCGGCGGAGACGAAATCGAGCAGAACGCCGGAATCACGCTTGGGCTTTACGCATTGCCGGGGGCGCAGTTGAAGGCGGTTTATTTCACGCAGGAACAGGTGGAGGAGGCGAATGGTCCGGGCTACTGGCGGTTGGAAACAGGCATCGAGCCCGAACAGACCAATGGCTGGCTGGCGTTCATCGATCCGTTTCATCTCGACAGCGAATCGTGGCTGCGGGGATGGAACGAAGCTTACGCGCCACTGCCGGTGACCGGCGGCCTGGCGAGCGGCGAGTTCAGCGAACAACGCACGCAGGTTTACTTGAACGGCGATGTTTTCGAAGAAGGCGGCGTGGCGCTGTCGGTCGGCGGCGACATAAGTCTCGCAAGCGTCATTTCGCAGGGCTGCACACCCATCGGCGAGACCTGGACCCTGACCAAGGTCGATCAGAACATCATTCACCAGATTGGAAACCGTCCCGCATACGAGGTTCTTGCCGAAACCTACAGCCAGCTGAGTCCCGCCGAGCAGCGTGTCGCCCGCGGCAATCTTTTCATCGGACTGGTCGTGAATGAATACCTGGAAGACTTTCATCGCGGCGATTTTCTGATCCGAAACCTGCTCGATGCCGATCCGAACACGGGCAGCATCGCCGTCGGAGCGTTTCCGCGATTGGGCCAGACGGTTCAGTTTCAACGCCGTTCAGCGGCGGCTGCGATGGAAGACATGACCGAGTTGCTGGCGCGTGCTGGAAAGCGGCTTGAAGGAAAAACGATTTACGGTGCCTGCCTTTGCAGCTGCAACGGGCGTGGCGAAAATTTGTTCGGCCGCCCCAACCACGACGCCGGCAGCGTGCAGAATCAGTTTGGCCCGATTGGACTGGCGGGATTTTTCTGCAATGGAGAAATCGGACCCGTGGGCGAGAAAAGTTTTCTGCACGGCTTCACAGCCTCGCTCGCTTTGTTCGTGAAGAAGGATTGAGAAGTTCGATGTCAGGTTGATGTTCATTCCGGCTGCTTCGCCCAGTGATTGGCGAAGATTCCGTTCACCAGCAGCTGCAGCGGATGATAAAACATGATCGGAAGCAGGATCAGCGAAAGATCCGTTCGCCGGCCGAAAATCAGAATCGCGAGCGGAACGCCCATCGCCAGGGTTTTCTTCACGGAACAAAAGTACGCGGCAATCTTGTCTCCACGGTTGAGCTTGAGAATCCGGCAGGCGGCGAACACGAGAGCAGACATGATCCCGAAGAGCAAAACCGTTCCGACCAGAACCTGCGCCGTCAGCACCGCACCAAACTGCTGCCAGATGCGTTCCTGAACGGAATCGCAAAAAGCGGTGTAAACGATGAACACGATCACCGCATTACTGATTCGGGTGGTCCATGCTTTATGGGCATCCACCTGCCGATGCACATAACGCCGGAGAAACATTCCAACGAAAAATGGCACCAGCGTCAGCAATGTGATCTTCACGAGCAGCGGCCCGATCGGCGTCGATTGCCCGGTGGTGTGCATCAACAGTTGCACGAGCAGGGGCGTGATGAAAACACCGAGGATGTTCGACAACGCCGCATTGAACAGCGCACCCGCGGTATTTCCATGCGCCACCGCAGTAAGCACGACTGAAGTGGAAATGGTGGACGGCAGAACGCAGAGGAACAGAAATCCCGATCGGATGGCGTCCGGCTCCGATTTCCAAATCAACGGCGCACCCAGATGAAACATGACGCCGACCAGCGGAAAGATCACGAATGTGAACAATTGAATGGTCACATGCAGCCGCCAGTTTCCCGCGCTGCTCTTCACTTTCTCGAACGCGAGTGACAGTCCCTGAAGGAAGAGAATCAGTGCAATGCCGGCGTTCCCCGCGATGTCTGCGTGAAGGATTCCGTCACGTGAACCGGGTTTCGGAAACAGAAAGGCCAGCCCGACCGCCGCAAACAGCGCGAGCACGAATCCGTTGCTCCGAATCCAATGCACTTTTGCCGGAGGCGAAGGTACGCGGTCCCGTTTCAGGTCTGACAAATTTTCACGTTTGTTCACAAAACAATCCCGCGAAGGATCGCTGCCCGCCGGAAAAAATCAACGCACGGACGTAATCAAAACGAACGAACGTTCCCTAAAGAAAAGCTGAAGCGGCCGTCGCCGGGGTTCTCGCCAGATCAATGCGGCACACCGGTCGCATGCTGCCAGGCGTGGACGATGTGGTCGATGATCTCGTCCACACCGACGCCATGTTTCACCTGCGCGAAGACAAATGGGCCGGAGCCGCGCATTTTTTTGGTGTCCTGTTCCATCACCTTGAGATCCGCGCCCACAGCCGGAGCCAGGTCGGTTTTGTTGATGACAAGAAGATCGGATTGCGTGATGCCGGGTCCACCTTTGCGCGGGATTTTGTCGCCGCCTGAGACGTCGATGACCTGGATCGTGAAATCTGCCAGCTCCCGGCTGAAACAGGCTGCGAGGTTGTCGCCGCCGGATTCGATGAAGAGCAGTTGCGGCTTGAACTTCGCGTGCAATTCCTCGAGCGCGAGCAGGTTGGCGGAGATGTCCTCACGAATCGCGGCGTGCGGGCAGCCGCCGGTTTCGACGGCGCGGATGCGTTCGGCGGGTAGTGCGTTGTGTGTCGTCAGAAACTCGCCGTCCTCTTTCGTGAAGATGTCGTTGGTGACGGCGGCGATGTTCATGCGGTCGCGCAGCTTGAGACAAAGCTGGAGCATGAGTGCCGTTTTTCCACTGCCGACCGGGCCGCCGACACCGACCGTGAACGCGCGCTGGTTGAAGTCGCGGTCCAGCGGCAGTTCGCGTTCGTGGAAATGTCCGGGGCTGTCAGCGTGTCCGTGTTGATGAAGAAGAATGCGCATAGATTGGTGGGGTAGAATCAAAATCCAAATTCCAAGTTCCAAGTCTCAAAGAAACTCCAGTCGCCAAATCCCGAGTTCCTGTGCCGGACACCGTCGAGCCCTCATAGCTTGATGCTTGAACGTTCTTTGGAACTTGGAATTTGGAATTTTCAAAATGAAATTTTCGAAACTCAGCTCTGGAACAGTCGTGAATACAGCCGGTCCTGCGCGCCCTGCCAGAGATCGAGCAGCGGGGCCGTTTGCGCGAGATCGTCGAGCGTCAGTGACTCACAGCGCGCGAGCATCGCATTGGCGCGCGGATAAAGGCGGTTCTGGAGAATCTGCGCCTCCATGGGGCCGATGATGTTCAGTCGCACAGCAGCGGCGAAGGTGCTGCGAAGGTGATTGAAAACAAACATCCGGCAGGTGGTTGAGCGCGAGACATTGAGATGGCGGAGGCTAGCGCCGAACACGGGAGCGAAATGGGAGTGAATTGCGGATTGCGGATTGCGGATTGCGGATTGGTTGATTTCGTTTGGCGTGGATTGGCCGTTGGCGGCAGATGGTTGGTCAGGCCGAGTAGTTGATGGTGGATTGAGAGGCGAGGGGCGATGGGCGATGGGCGATGGGCTACTGATTGGCAATCGGCTACTGGTTATTGGCGATTTTCCGAAAACGCGTTCGACGGCACTGGCAAACGCTTTCCCCTGCAACCGGCTCGCGCGATTCGCCACATGATTGCTTGTAAACGCGTCACAGAGTTCATCCAGTTCAACCAGGCGATCCGGCTCGTTCCATGCCGTCGTCACAAACGGCAGCGTCGCGCGTCCCAGCTGATTCAAACCCGCTTCGACAAATGAAAGCAGCTCTTCGCGATTTCGCACTTCGCCATGCTGCCAGGCTGCTTCCAGTCCGGACGAATGCGCAAACCCGCCCGTCGGAAATGCGGAATCCACCAGTTGCCAGATGAGGAAATCATTCTCATTGCAGAGCAGAGGCGCAGAGGAAATTCTATTTGCCAGACTTTCCTCTTCACCCGGCGTCTCTGCGTCGCTGCGGTTCATCAAAACAGATTATACCGCTGCGCGAGTGGCAACACCTTCGCCGGTTCACATTTCAGCAATTCACCGTCTGCCCGCACTTCATACGTCTCTGGATCGACAGTGATCTTCGGCATCGCATTGTTCCATTTCAGATCCTTCTTGCCCACCTTGCGGCAGCCTTTCACCGCTTCAACGCGCTTGGTCAGCCCATACTGTTTGCCAACGCCCAGCTTCTTCGCTGCCTGGCTGACGAAGGCAATGGAACACGGACCCGTGGCCTTGCCGAAGCTTGCGAACATTGGTCGCATGTAAACCGGTTGCGGTGTTGGAATGCTGGCGTTCGGATCGCCCATCTGCGCCCAGGCGATCACGCCGCCTTTGATGACCATCTCCGGTTTGGCTCCGAAAAATGCCGGCTTCCACAACACGAGATCGGCAAGTTTTCCTTTTTCAATCGAGCCGATGATGTGGCCCATGCCATGCGCGAGGGCCGGATTGATCGTGTATTTCGAGATGTAACGCTTGATGCGAACGTTGTCGTTGTCGCCCTTTTCCTCCGGCAAACGCCCGCGTTGCTGTTTCATTTTGTCGGCGGTCTGCCACGTGCGCGTGATCACTTCGCCGATCCGGCCCATCGCCTGCGAGTCCGAGCTCATCATGCTGATCGCCCCCATGTCGTGCAGAATGTCTTCCGCTGCGATGGTCTCGCCGCGAATCCGGCTTTCGGCGAAGGCGACGTCTTCAGGAAGATTCGGATCGAGATGATGACAGACCATCAGCATGTCCAGATGCTCGTCGATGGTGTTCACCGTGTAGGGACGCGTTGGATTGGTGGAACTCGGCAGCACGTTCGGCTCGCCGCAGATTCGGATGATGTCAGGCGCGTGTCCGCCACCGGCGCCTTCGCTGTGATACGTGTGAATCGTGCGTCCCTTGAACGCTGCAATGGAGCCTTCGACGAACGTCGATTCGTTCAATGTGTCCGTGTGGATCGTCACCTGAACGTCATAGTCGTCCGCAACACCCAGGCAGCAATCAATCGCCGCCGGCGTCGTGCCCCAGTCTTCGTGCAATTTGAGTCCGATGGCGCCCGCCTTGATTTGATCCGGCAACCCTTTTGGCAGCGCGGTGTTGCCCTTGCCGGTGAATCCGAAGTTCAACGGCAGAGAATCCACGGCCTGCAACATCGCGCGGAAATAGAACGGCGCGGGTGTGCAGGTCGTCGCGCAGGTTCCCACTGCCGGACCGGTTCCGCCGCCGACCATCGTTGTCAATCCGGCCGCAATCGCTTCGTGCGCCTGTTGCGGGCAAATGAAATGAATGTGCGAGTCAAAGCCGCCTGCAGTCAGGATCAATCCCTCGCCGGCGATCACTTCGGTGGTAACGCCGACAATCATGCCTTTCGTCACACCGGCCATGACGTCAGGATTTCCGGCTTTTCCGATGCCGGCAATGAGTCCGTCCTTGATGCCGATGTCGGCTTTATAGATTCCCGTGTGATCGACGACCAACGCGTTGGTGATCACGCAGTCAAGCGCTTCGACCGCACCAACGCCGGCTGCCTGGCCCATGCCTTCGCGAATGACTTTGCCGCCCCCGAACTTGCATTCGTCGCCGTAAACCGTGAAATCCTTCTCGACCTCCGCAATGAGCGCCGTGTCACCAAGACGAATCTTGTCGCCGGTGGTTGGACCGAACATGTCGGCGTAATGGGTGCGTTTCATTTTGTGCATGGTGAAACTTTCTTTTTACCGCAGAGGCGCGGAGACGCAGAGGGAAACAAAATCTTAACTCTGTGCCTCAGCGTCTTTCCGGTTAACTAGGTTGTCGCAAATCCTTTGGTCTTCACCCGCTTCAGTGCAGCTTTCTTTCCTTCGACGGAGACCTTTCCGCTCGCGAGATTGTTGCCGCCGCGAATGACTTTCTTTCCGGCAATCTCCACCAACTTCACGGTTTTGGTTTCTCCAGGTTCAAATCGAACTGCGGTCCCTGCCGGGATGTCGAGTCGTTTGCCATAAGCCGCCCCGCGATCGAACTGCAACGCGGGATTGGTTTCGATGAAATGATAGTGGCTGCCGACTTGAATCGGACGGTCGCCGAGATTGGTGACCGGCAGTTCAATCGTGGCTCGACCGGCATTGAGTTCGATCTCGCCGTCTTTGATTTCCATTGAACCAGGGATGCCTTGTAGCGCCGTCGTCTCGCTCGTGCTGCCAAAGAGCGCCACATCCGGCACCGGAAGAAAACTGCCGTGAAGCGCGAGTTTCAAATCTCCATTTTCTCTGGCAATGGGATGGTGGACAGTGACCAGCTTCGAGCCGTCGGGAAATGTGCCTTCCACCTGCACGTCGTAAATCATTTCCGGAACGCCCCGCAACACCTGGTTGCGGCCGAGCAACTGCCGTCCGAGCTGCATCAGTTCGGAAACCGATTTGCCGTCGCGGATGAATTCGAGCAACTGCGCCGCGATCAACGCCACGGCTTCGGGATGATTCAATCGCAGGCCGCGCGCGAGACGTTTCTGCGCCAGAAAACCGGCCTGATGCAACGTGAGCTTGTCCAGTTCGCGGGGGGAGAGGTGCATGGTTGGATTTGTGATTTATGATTTACGATTGCTGATTTGAAAGAACGTCCTTTCGCACATGGCTGACAGTGCGCAAATCATAGATCGTAAATCGTAAATCATAAATTCCCTGTTCTACCATTTCCGCGCCCACGGATCTTCTCCGACGATGTCGCTGGCGCACGCAAGATGTCGATGCAATTCCTTTCCAACCGACTCCACATCTTCGCCAGCAATGCGAAGAACCGCGCCGCTGGCAATACGACTTGCGCTGCGAACCAGGGACGATTGTTTCGAAATGGGAAGCACCTCCACTTCGGCAGCCAGCACGTCGGCGATGTTCTTCAGCGGAGATCCAATCACCAACAATGTGGCCAGACAGTTGAACCGGCCCATGCGATGAGTGTTCGTCAGTTCGCCTTCGTTGGGATCCAATGACAGCGAGTCCAGAAAAGCGCGTTGACCATCGATGAACACTTCGTTGCGGCTTTGAAACGAGCTGAAACTCCAGCGTTCGCCACAAGCCGCTCGGCCCGAAGTGAACCAGTCCAAAAGGATCAACCCGGCGTCCGATGCGAGCCGGAATTCCTGGCGTTGTGCATAAATGGAATCCGCAAACGCCTGCACCGGGTCAGGTGCAAAAAGGAGAATGGAACCGGTTTCAAGAACAGCTGCCGTTTCGTGGCTGCACGGCAGCCCGCCGCGACTTCGATAGACTTTCGTGGATGCCTGAGTGCCGAGATAACATCGGGTGCCGACGCCCAGCCGAAGATTGAGACGAGTCTGATCGCCGGCGACAAGTCCGCCGCCAAAACTGCTGGTACAGGCCCAGACGCTTCGGCCGCGGGAACGCGGCGTCAGCAGCTTCAACGGACTGCTGGCGTAGGCGGTCGTGACCGTGCTTTCTCCAAAGACAAGATCGATTTCAAGCGCGGCCAGTCCGGGACGCGTCGCGTTGTCGGAATCGGAAACACGAATGACGTTCAAGCAACTCTCCATGCGATGGCGAATGTCGGCAAAAGCCCCAGCAACCGAACCCGGACACGCCTCTCAACTTTCCTGGCGGCATCCGGTCGCACGAAGCAGCGATCCTTAAAAGCGTGCGACGTTTCGATGAGCGATCCGACGGTCATGGCGCGCATTTAGCAGTGGATATGCCACAACTGCAACGGCATTTGCACAGAAACGGGAGTTCAATTCTACGCATTGGAATTCGCGCGTTTCGCAAAAATCGGAATCGCCGCAAATGAAGTTGCTGTTCGTTTTCATCCGCAATCGCATGACCGGAAATGAACAGTCTGCGCAGAAGAAAGCATGAGACGCGGAAGATTATTGATTCGCCAGAGATGTCGGTCAGCAAGGAATGATTCTTGTGCTTTTGAGAGGCCGTTGACGATTTCTTGCTCGAAAACATTTTTGCTGCATACTTGCAGCGGCTTTGCAGAACGATTCGATGAACCCTCAGGTTCTGGTTTTGCAACGCCTGGAATCGGCGATTTCATTTCAGCACCCATAGCTCAATTGGATAGAGCATCTGACTACGGATCAAATCTTTCAGTTGCTTCTCCTGTTGAGTATCAGTCACTTACGGCGCGCTGATACCAAAATTGATACCAATCTTCCACCCTCAAGGCCGGAACTGTTTCAGCTCCTCGGAGTGGATTCGGTTGGCCAGGCGGCGGACGTGGGCTTGTGCCTGGGCGGGTTCCATGCCGGCAATCTTGTCCATGTCCTTGGTCAACGCTTCACGGATCTTCGGTCCGGTCTCCGCAACGAACTGATAATATTCCTCCGGCGTGATCGGCCGGAAATAGTCGGGGCCGCGCTGGCGATCGCCGACGACCATGCCATCGATGCCAGGCAACGGCACCCAGGCGTTGCGGCTCGCGATCACCGTCATCAGCAGATCCGGCTTCGCCGGCGTCGTGAAACGTTCAAGCGCGCCTCGTTCGATCGGTTCGCCGAACACATTCAGCGCGGCCCGATTCTGCCGGCGCGCGACCGGGATCTGCTGATAGACCAGACCCTTCACATCATCGGCATCATAAACGGCCGGATCGAACACCTGGTCAATCCATCGCGCGGCATTCGGCACCAGAAAGCTGGCGGCCGGACGGGACAGGAAGCGCGTCAGCTCCTTGCCGCTGCCGCTCGCGCTCTCGTTGCTCATGGCGTCCATCAGATCGGCCACGCCGCTCAACATGCGCTGATCCAGGATCGTGTGGATGCTGTTCTGCAGGACGTAAGCCGATCGCGTGGCGGCATCTTCCTCGCTCAAATTCCGGTAGCGGATGGCGTCGAAGTAATTGCCCAAGATGTTCAGCGGAATTGCCAGGTGCGATTCCTGGTAAGAGTAATAACGATCGCCGATCTTGATGCTGTTCGGCTTCCAGCCGGTCGAGCGCAATTGCTCACGCTGGTTTCGCGTCCGCGGGCCTTGGCCGGAGATTGCAAATGCCGGATCGGGATCTTCCAGGCTTTTGGCACCGGCGATTGTGAGCGCGCCAAACAGCGCCGTGCCGACCGCGGCGCGTGCGACGGAGTAGTGCACCTCTTCCGCGCTGGCGATCGCCTTGCCGTTCAGTCGCCGAGTCTTCGACGCGATCACGAGGCGCGCGATGCCGACCGGCGGGAAGTAGTTCAGGGATTCATTCGTCAGATTGGCGACGATCCGGACAACTGGCACTGCGAAGCGGGTCACGACCAGTTTTTGATTCGCGTAGTTCAGCACTTCTGCGATCGCGCCGGCGACACCGTAGGGCTCTGCATTGAACGTGTGCTCCAGCCCATAGTTGCGCGCCAGCTCCGTGCTACCGGGCATAGATGCCTCACGCTGCTGCTCGATGAGTTCGTGCGCTCGGCGCTGCAGGTCCATGCCTTTCAACCCTTCGGTGGCCGCTTGTGCCTTGGCGGCCTGCCATGCCGCGTCCGTGTTGTGCAACAGTTCGTTCACGCGCTTGTCCAGCGCTTCCCCGATCAGGCCTTCGCTCTTCGCCACACGTCGGGCCTGCAGCATCCAACGGATTTCCTCGTGCGCTTTGAACGGCAGCACGTCCTCGGCGGCCAGCAATCGCCCGACCATCGCCCATGGCGTGAACACCTTGTTCCATCCACCCTGTTGGACGCGCCATTCGAGCGGTCGCGCCGCTTCCGCCTTCAGCAGTCGCGTGCCCTCCACTTGGCCGGTGCGCAACACGTTGGCGGCTTCCAGCCCGCCCTTTTCCGCGCCGCGCGCGAAAGCGCGCAGGATCTGCGGCGCCGCGATCGGCCGCTTCAGGATCTCGATACCGAGAACCTCCATCGCCTTGAACGTGTTTCCGATCACGTTCGCCGCGTGCGTTGCCGGCGAGCTGAAGACGTTCGCATACCAGACCGCCATTGGCACATCTTTCCAGCCCATTTCACCCTTCAGATGTTCCTGGAACGTCAATACGCGCGCGATAGCCCGCTGCTTCTGCCACCCTTCCGGAGCGTCGTGCGCTGCCTGCACCAATCCGCGCAACTGTTTGGCATCTGCATCCGTCAACCGCTTCAGCTTCAGGGCATCCTTCACCACGCCAAAGAACTGGGTGTCATTCAGCGCGCCCAGTCGGTCCAGTTCCACGATCCGATCGAACGCAGTCCGCACCTTGCCTGTCACCTTCACGCCGGACCGCTTCTGGATTGCCTCGAGCGCGCGGCGTTGCCCGTCCGCCACCAGAGCATCCCATCGCCTGCGGAGAATGTTGCGGAACGTCTCGGCCTTGCTGCCTGTCAGTCCAGACGCCTTGACCACGCGATCGGCGATGTGCTCTCCAGTTTCGCCGCGCCGGCCGGCTTCCTGTCGCAACACCTCGCCCAGCTTGAGATTGTGTTCGCGCAACTGTCGCCGGATGGCGCTGTCGAGTTTGCTGTCTGGCTGGTTTAGCTGGTTGGTGTCGCGAATCTCCATCTCGCGGCGAACCGCCTTGCTGAGGGCGCTGGCTGTAGCAGGTTCCACTTTCAAGACCTCCAGCTTGGCGGCGAATTGCTCATCCGTGAGCGCGCGCGTGTCCAGCTGTTCTTTAACTGCGGCCCGCACGGGGTCCGGTGCGCCTTGCTTGCCCCAGCCCAAAGTGTCCGACTGGCTGCGCGCGAATTCGCCCAGGATCTGATCGGCCGATCGCTCCGCGCCCGCTTTCGCGGTCTGCTCGGCTCGTTCAACTTTCCGGCGTTGCTGCTCGCGCTGCCTGGCGATCTTGTCCGCCAGCTTCTTCTGCGCCTTGGCGATCTCCGCCTCAAGGCCCTGGCTGAGAGTGGTGGCCAGCTTGCGGGCGGTGGCGTCATCGAGCCCGAGCCGGTCCTGGAATTTCCGCACGATCGATACGCCCGGCTCGGCGCCCTGCATGTGCGCCGCGAAAATATCGGCCGCCCGCCTGCCCAGGTCATCCATGATCTGCCGGAGATGCTGCGCCGGTGAAAGGCCCGCCGGTCGCGGCTGCCGGTTCAGCAGCTGATCGGCTTTGGCCCGCACCGCTTCACGCGCGTGTTGCACGATGTAGGGCACCTGCGAAAACACTTCCGCCAGATCCATGATGATGGCTCGGCGCGTTTCAGGGCTCTCGATGATCGCTTCGTCCACGGCCGCGCGGGCGGCGGTGTTCGCCTCTTCATCCATCCGCACCGCTGCCGCTCCGTTGCGCCGTCCTTCCTCCACGGCCTGTCGCACCTGGTCGATCTCGCCGCGGCGTGTCTCGATCTCCTTGGTGCCGGCGCGATCCATCTCGCGGCGCACGCGCGCCACATGAGCGTCTGGCGACATGTCCACCATGTCGCGCATCGCCTGAAGACTTTGCGCCATGTCGGTGATCTGCGGCAGGGCTTCGTCCCAGATCGCCGCCTGCTTGTTTGCCAACGCCTGGGCAGCGGCCGGATCGGTGGATCGTAGTTGCCGCTCTTGTGCGGCCAGATCGCGGGTGATCGCGCCCAGCAGTTGGCTCCTTACGGCACCTGGTAATTCCGGCGGGTTCTCCCGCCACAACTTAAACGCGTCATCGATGCCGACGCGTTCGAGGATCCCTTGAGCCAGGGCTGTGTCTGTCCTGTTGCCCCTTGGCTCATATAGATATTGGGTGATTGCGGCCTTTACCTCGTCACTGATGCGATCGCTCGTCTGTATCTTCTCGCCGGTGGCGCGTGGTGTTCCCTCGTGGATGCTGAACTTTGTGCGGCCGCCATCGGCATCGATGCGTTCCCGGCCGCGAGCGAAATCCGCCACCGCATTTGCCATTATGCCGCGTGCCCGTTCCAGATCGGTGAACCATCGCGTTCCCTCGAAATCGCGCAGGCGCCAGAGTATCTTGTCCAGGAATGATCCGATCGCATCCGCCAGCCTGGTGAACAGTCCAGCATCCACCCTTTGCAGATGTTTCCAAAACTGAGGTTCGCCCATCTGTTCCGAAAGGAAGTCGGCATACAATTCCTCCCTTGCTTCGCGTTCTGTCAGCTTCTCCAGCTTGACTCGCTCGTATAGACCATCCAGCCGTTCCTTGAACTTTGGGAAATCCTTCAGCAACGGTGTCAAAAAAGAATCGAGGGCGTGATACAGATCGGGGCGGGTGCCGCTGATCTCGTGCATCAATTCGTGCGATGCGATTGCCAGTGCAGAGCTTCGGTTTCGCACGTCCAGAAACAGCACGCCAGGCGCAACGCTGCTGCGCAATCCGTTGAAGGGGAGTTTCCGATCCGCGAGAAGGAAGGCGAGCTTTACGCCGAAAGTTTGCTCAAACGCCGCGCGCGCTTCCGGGGTGATGCCGAGGATTTCCGCAGTAGCTGCGTCGCGCAAATTGGGTTCGACTCTGCGGACAGATCGGACAACGTCGGGGCCGAAATCTTTAAGCAATCCGGCTTTGACCCTTTCGACCGCAGCATCAGTTGCACTGTCCGAGCGCCTTCCATGTTGCGGCACCTTACCACCGCTTTGCCCTTCGTCAACGGCGAACTTGAGCGTTCCATCCGCCAGGGTGTGATTAAAAGTGGGTGAGAAAAGGGAGGAATTGTTGAAGAATAAAGTG
>CALBZA010000022.1 GCA_937890005.1 uncultured Verrucomicrobia subdivision 3 bacterium
CCAAGTGGGGGCACAGCTTCACGCGACTCTTCACCATCTTGCGCGCAGTGTTATGAAGCCCTCAATCCGAGTTCGTTCGACAGGGCCAACGAAAAACTGCTCGCGTGAGCGGCCGCAATCAGTTCGGCCGGATCCGTGTGAGAGTTGTTTTTGAGCGGTAAACCCAGAGAGAACTTGGCGCGCTTTAACACGCCGCTGTCTGTCGTTACCGTCCGGGCGCCGCCATTGCCGCCGCCCTTCCAGAGAACTGACGCTTTTCGAATGATCAGATTCATCGAGGCATGTTCGGACGAGCAACGGAAAAGAACCAATACCTTGTTTCTTGGGCTTCGATGCTTTTCAGCTATCGGGTTGGACCAGCGCGTCAGCAGTTCCAGTTGGCAGTCTCAACGTTTTTGAGTTCTCAACTTCCAAGTGCGGATTGATTCAGCCCGTTTCCTTGTTGTGAGAGCAAAGTTGAATCACTAGATTCATTTCCGGCTATGGAACTGCGTCATTTGCGATACTTCGTTGCCGTGGCTGAGGAATTGAACTTCACCCGCGCCGCCGAAAAACTGCGTCTGGCACAGCCGTCCCTCACCCGCCAGATTCATAATCTGGAAGAGGAGCTGGGTGTGCGTCTGCTGGACCGCAGCAGAAACCAGGTGTCGCTGACCGAAGAGGGGAAAAGTTTTCTTGTGGATGCGCGAAGGCTTGTGACGTTGAGTCTCGAAAGCGTGAAGGCCGTTCAGCGGTTCAGCCGGGGTGAATCCGGCCAGTTGAATCTCGGCTACCTGTTCAAATTCAATTTCGATCTCCTGCCCGCAACGCTGACGACCTTTTACCAAACGTGTCCCGAGATTGCGGTCAACCTGTTCGACATGTCACCGGCCGAACAGCTTCGCGCCTTGGAAGCCCGAAAGATTGACCTGGGCTTTGTGGGATTGCGTCCCCCCGCGTCCCTCAAGAACATGGCAGCTCTGACATGGGAATGCGTCGCCCGGCACAACGTCGTCGTTGTTCTGCCGGCTCATCATCCGTTGGCGAAAAGGAGTAAAATCAAATTGTCGGACCTGAAGTCGTTGTTCTTCGTCGCGATGTCCGAACAGACGCATCCCGGCTCACGCGACTGGTTGTCCGGCCTCTGCCAGGGCGCGGGTTTTACGCCCAGGATTCTGCAGGACGTGGAACTCGAATCCGGCCTCATGACTTTTGTGGCTGAAGGTCTGGGTGTGACGCTGGCACGCGAACAGATCAGGAATCTGCCTCATCCGGGCGTGGTTTTTCGGCCACTGGCGACGGCTGCAAAGGCTGAATACTGGATTGCCTGGCATCGCGAGAACCATTCCAAGGCTCTCAGCCAATACATCGATGTCGTCACGGGCCAGGCCGCCATCTTGCCCTGAAGTGATTCGCGCGGTTTTGACCGGTTGACTCTGATTTTTCCTCTTGCCGGCGGCGACGATCTTGGACGCGCCACGTTCTCGCGCCAGTTGGGGATATCCCCGATTCGTCAGCTTCAAGGGGCCGTGGGATAATTTTATCGGTTGGCTGACTCAGCGAGGATGCGGCGGGCATTGGAACAGAGAACCAGCCCGCCAGCCAATTGGGCGTGAACCCCGGCACATAATGAAGCGCAAGTCGAACGCAATATCACAAAGATACGCAACGGCATTGCGAAAGCACCTGAAGCACGGCCCGAAGGCGAGCCTGCTGCAGGCGCGCAAACTGGGAAGGCATGCGGTGCGCCTCGGCCTCGAAACGCTGGACATGGCGAGGATTCACGAAGAAGCGCTTGTCACACTGGAAGCCTCCAGCAGCCGGGATGGGATCTTGAAGCGCGCGGAGGTTTTTTTCACCGAGGCCCTTACCCCGATCGAAAAGACGCATCGCGCCGCGCTGGCTTCCACCGCTCGCTTGAATCAGGTGAACAAGGCGCTGGGGAGGCGCACGGCAAATCTGGCCGCCGCCAATCGTTCGGTGAAACAGAGCATCGTCCGCCGCAAAAACGTGGAGGCCGCTCTGAAAAGGAGCGGAGGCCATTCCAGAAGGCTTCTGGAGGAAGCGCGGCAGTTGCAGAAACATCTGCAGCGGCTGACTCATCAGATTTTGTCGGCGCAGGAGAACAAACGGAAAAAGATCAGCCGCGATTTGCAGGACGAGATCGCTCAAACTCTGATCGGAATCAACGTCCGCATGTTGACATTGAAAAAGGAAGCAGCGGTCAACGCGAAGGGGTTCAAAAAAGACATTGCCAGCACGCAACAGCTCGTGGATAAGTCGATAAAGAGCATCAACCGGTTCGCTCGTGAATTCGGCAGACATCATGAAGCGTAAATTGACCGGCTTATCGCGGCAGTATCAGGCGGCGTTGCGCAGGCACCTGAAGGAAGGCCGCCCCCGGAGCCTGAAGCCGGCGATTGAATTGGGACGCCAGGCCATAAGCATCGGGCTGGAGACGCTGGATTTGGCCCGGATTCACGAGCAGGCGTTGATCGCGCTGGTTTTGCCTGGCTACGCCCCCAGGACCCGCGTGACGATGGTCCGGCGGGCGGGAAGTTTTTTTGCCGAGGCCGTCACCCCGATCGAGAAGACACATCGCATCGCCCGGGAAACCAACGTCCATCTGGGACAACTGAACCGGACCCTGCGCCAACGCAGCACGGACTTGGCCGCCTCAAACCGCCAGTTGAAACAGGAAATCGCCCAGCGCAAGGCGGCGGAGGAAGCTCTCAGGAAGAGCGAGCAACACTACGGACAGTTGTTGGAACAATCACGGCGTATGCACGAACAACTGCGGCTCCTCTCCCGCCAGCTTCTGCTGGCGCAGGAGGATGAGCGCAAGAAGATCAGCCGCGAATTGCATGACGTCATCGCCCAGACCTTGGCGACGATCAACGGCCGGCTGGCGGCCTTGAAGAAGGACGCATCGCTCAACACCAAGGGTCTCGAACAAAGCATTGCCCGCACGCAACGGCTGGTCGAGCACTCCGTGAATACGGTCCATCGGTTTGCCCGCGAACTGCGCCCCACGGTGTTGGACGACGTGGGGCTGATACCTGCCCTCCATTCCTTCATGCAGGATTTCACGAAACGGACAGGCATCCGCCTGCATTTCACGACTTCTGCTTTTGCCAAGATCGAACACCTCAATGACGACAAGCGGACCGTGCTCTATCGCGTTGCCCAGGAAGCGCTCAACAATGTGGCCCGCCATTCGGGAGCGAGCCTTGCGCGAGTCAGGCTTCAGAAGACCGGCGGCGTTATTCGCATGAGAATAAAAGACAACGGCCAGGGCTTCCAGCAAGCACGCGTCTCGCGCGCCCAAAAGAGAAAACGATTGGGGCTGCTCGGCATGAGGGAACGGCTGGAGATGGTCGGGGGCAATTTCTCCATCACATCCGTGCCAGGCAAAGGCACCACGGTTCTTGCGCAAGTTCCGCTGGCCGACCGCGTCATCCCGGGGGGCGTTGATCGCGATGCCCCACATCAAATGCATTTAGCATGAAACGAATCACAGTTCTGCTGGCGGAAGATCACCGGATTGTTCGCGAAGGCTTTCGCTCGCTGTTGGAGCACGAAAGTGACATTGAAGTCATCGGTGAAGCGGAGACCGGACGCCAGGCGGTGCAACTTACCCGGAAGCTCCGCCCCGCCGTTGTCGTGATGGACATCGCGATGCCGCTGCTCAATGGATTGGAAGCCACCCGGCAAATCCGCAAGGATTGTCCCGATACCAGAGTGCTCATTCTGTCCGCGCACAGCGATGACGCCTATGTCGAGCAAGTCACCCTGTTGGGCGCGGCGGGATTTTTGCTCAAACAAACCTCCTCGCACGCCCTGGCCACGGCGATTCGCGAGGTCCAGAAGGGAAGCACATTCTATAGCACTTCGATTTCCAAGCGCGTTCGAGGTCGCGGCCGGAAGCCGGAGAAGCGAGGGGCGTCAAAACGAAGCAGCAACCGCCTCAGCTCGCGGGAGGTGGAGGTGCTCCAACTCATCGCCGAAGGCAAGCCCAACAAACAAATCGCCGCGGAACTGGCCGTGAGTTTCAAGACGGTGGACAAACACCGGCAGCATCTCATGAGCAAACTAAACATCCATGATGTCGCCGGTCTGACCCGCTTCGCCATCGCCGAGGGACTCATCGAGAGCAATGTGCGGATGACCATCACGTAGTCCGCAGGGCTGCAAAAACAGGAAAAATTCCGCCGTTGGAAACCGGGGAAACGCTGATTCTTCTCTCGGTCCCTATGTGACTAGGCCCGCCGGCACTTTGGAATTCCGTGGCCCGGGGAGGGGGGAAACACCCCACGGTCAATCCCACAATGTCCGTCCTGCGCTTTCCGTTCTATTTTCAGGCTGATGAAAACCAAATCGTCGAAACACGAGCTGACGTTTGGCAGTGTGATCGAGCACTATTGCGGCGCCCGTGGAACACGGAAAGCCGGGGGGTTTTTGCAGCTGTTGATCAAAGCTGAGCTCGCCGGGTTTGACCGGCGCAATCGTGAGACTTCAGGCAGGGGAAACGGAAAAGCATGAAACCGAAGGCGACCAGTCCCATCAAGTGCCGGGAGCAGTCGAAGAGTTTGCCCGGCGCCCGCCGGAGCGAGCGGCTGAAGCTGGACGAGGCGTTCCTGCTCCAGAACCAGTTGCTCGCCACGCGCGACTATGCCGAAGCGATCATCGAGGCGGTCCCGCCGCTGCTGGTGCTCGACGAGAAACTGCGCGTGCAGACGGCGAACAAGTCGTTCTGCAGAGACTTCAAGATTTCCGCGAACAGGACCGTGAACCGCCTGGTGTATGAACTGGGGAACGGACAGTGGAATATTCCCAGGCTCCGGACATTGCTCGAAGAGGTCCTGCCCCGGAAGAAAGTTTTTAAAAACTTCGAGATGACGCACGAGTTTGAAGCCATCGGCCGCCGGACGTTGCTGCTGAGCGGGGGACAGGTGGATCATTTGCAGAGGATTCTGATGTTCATCGATGACATCACAGACCGGCGGGAAGCTCAGGCCGCCATCCGGACCTCGGAGATTCGCTACCGCCGTCTTTTTGAAGCGGCGCGGGACGGAATTCTGATTCTCGATCCGGAGACCCGGAAAATCACGGACGCCAATCCGTTCATGACGGAACTGCTGGGCTACCAGCACGGGGAATTGTTGGGGAAGGAGCTTTGGGAAATCGGCCTGCTCAAGGACGAAAAAGCCAGCCGGGCAGCCTTTCGTGCATTGCAGAGGAAACATTTCATCCGTTACGAGGATCTGCCGCTTCAGAACAAGGCAGGGCAGCGGCACGAAGTCGAGTTTGTCAGCAATCTCTACGAGGAGGAAGGCCATCAGGTCATTCAATGCAACATCCGCGACATCACCGAACGGAAGGAGGCGGATGAGGCATTGCGCCAGAATGAAGAGCGGTATCGGACGTTGTTCAACTCCATTGACGAGGGTTTCTGCGTGATCGAACTGCTGTTTGATGAAAGCGGCAAGCCGGTCGATTACCGGTTTTCCGAAGTGAATCCTTCCTTCGCGAAGCAGACCGGGATGCGCGGCGTGCTGGGAAAGCGGATGCGCGAACTGGTCCCGAATCACGAACAGCATTGGTTCGAAACGTACGGCCGGGTCGCTTTGACGGGCCAGGCAGTCCGCTTTGTGAATGAAGCTGTGGGGCTTAACCGGTGGTTCGATGTTTATGCCTTTCGATTGGGAGGGCAGGAAAGCCGGAAAGTGGCGGTGCTGTTTACGGACATAACCGAACGCCGGCGGGCCGAGCAGGCGCTGCTGGACGCCAAAAACGAAATAGGCAGGCACGCCTTCAAACTCGAGCAAGTGGTCGCGAAACGCACCGGTGAATTGCGCGAGACGATCGGCGAACTCGAAGGATTCTCCTACAGCGTTTCGCACGACATGCGCGCCCCGTTGCGGGCGATGCAAAGTTACGCGCAGTACCTCGTGGAGGAATACGGCGGCAAGCTGGATGAACAGGGAGTCAATTATCTGCGCCAGATCATGCGCTCCGCGGTCCGGCTCGACAGGCTGATTCAGGACGTCTTGAGCTACACCCGGATTCTCCACGCGACGCTGCCCATGGAGTCCGTGGACCTGGATCGCCTGGTGCGCGACATCGTCGAAACGTTTTCGGAAGGGCAGCCAGTCAAACCGGAGATTCAAATCAAAGGCACACTGCCGAAGGTCATGGGCAACGAAGCGCTGCTGGCGCAGTGCGTCTCCAACCTGTTAAGCAACGGCACGAAGTTCATCCGGCCCGGAACCACGCCCCGCGTGGAGATTTGGGCGGAGGAAACGCATCACACGGAAGCCGGCAACGGGAACAAAGGAGAAGCTTCCCTGAGTTCTTCGCCGGCTGCGCCGGTGCTTCGCGGCAAAGGCGCGTTTTCGTTCGTGAAGGTTTTCTTCCGGGACAACGGCATTGGCATCGCCTCCGAAAATCACGAGCGCATTTTCCGTTTGTTCGAGCGAATTCACTCGCCTGCGGAGTACGAGGGAACCGGCATTGGGCTGACCATCGTCCGCAAGGCGGTCGAACGCATGGACGCACAGGTCGGCTTCGAATCCGAACCGAGCAAGGGCAGCAACTTCTGGATTCAGCTAAAGAAAGGATAAAACCCATGAGAACAATTCTTCAGGTCGAAGACGATTCCAACGATGTGTTCTTCCTCCAACACGCCATGAAGAAAGCGGGAGTGGCAAACCCCCTCCATGTTGTGAACGACGGCCAGCAGGCGATTGATTATCTGCAGGGCGCCGGCAAATTCGCCGACCGCGTGCGCTATCCGCTGCCCAGTTTGGTCCTGCTGGATCTGAAATTGCCACACGTCATGGGCCTGGACGTGCTCAGATGGATTCGCGAACAGCCCGGTCCGGCAATAGTTGTCGTCGTCATGTCAGCATCCGCGGAAGATGCGGACATCGCGGCGGCGTACCGGCTGGGCGCCAATGCTTTTCTGACCAAACCGTCCGAAGCGAGCAAATTCGAGGACATCGTCAAAGCCATCCGGGATTTCTGGCTGACGCACAACACACTGCCGCGAGAATCTTCGCCAGCATTTGGCGGAGAGGAGATCGAGCCTCGTCTCGCCAACAGGCGGCAGCCGCCCGCCAATGCGATGCGCCGGGAAACGTTGTCCCGCAATCGCGAAGTGAATTCATGAAAACGATCACCGTATTGCTCGCTGACGATCACGCCCTTATCCGGGAGGGGTTGCGGTTGGTCCTAGAAACAGACGAAGGCATCGAAGTGGTCGGGGAAGCGGAGAATGGCCGCCGGGCGGTCGGGGAAACGAAGCGGCTTCAGCCCGACGTGGTCCTGTTGGACCTTTCCATGCCGCTGTTGAATGGCGTGGAAGCTGCCCGGCAAATTGCCCGCGACGTTCCCGCCACCAAAGTGCTCATCCTTTCCAGTTACAGCGACGATCAGCACGTACAGCAGGCCATTGAAGCCGGGGCAGCAGGGTATTTGATGAAGGAATCCGCCTCGCGGGATTTATTACGGGCGATCCGCGAGACCTCCAGGGGAAACGCCTTTTTCAGTCCGCTGATTGCCCGGCGCTTGTTGAAGCGGTGGCAAAACCGCGATCTCCAGTCCAGAGCAGCGGCGACCCCGGCGCTGACCAGCCGACAGATCGAAATCCTGCAGATGATCGCCGAGGGAAATTCCAACAAGGAAATCGCCAGGCTGCTGCGCCTCAGCATCAAAACCGTGGAAAAGCACCGGCAGGCGCTCATGGATAAACTGGACATCCACGAGATTGCCACACTGACCCGTTACGCCGTTTTCAACGGCTTCGTGGAATCGAGGCCATCCGCCCATTGGACGGGCGGGTACGCAACAGCGGACCAGCCGGGGAGCGCGGCCGGCTTGAAGTTCCATGGCCGGGGCCCGGCAGAGATTGTCCCCGAATATATTCGCGCATTGAAGCGTCATGGCGAATTAACTCCATGAAAACCATCACCGTGCTGCTGAAAGCAGCGAACGACATCGACGCCGTTGACGAAGTTGAGAACGGTCATCGCGTGGTGAGCCAGATCAAGAGGCTTCAGTTCGAAGCGGTGGTCATGTGCCCGGCGATACCGCAGCGTCCGTGTTTACGGCAGCCTGCCCGAATCCCCTGGGGTGAAACCCGATAGCAGCCGGCTATTGGCGAAAGCAAACAAGGTATTGGCTGCCTCCGATGATCAGAGGAACAGTTTGCTCACACGAATCCGAACCAAAACTCACACGGATAAAGCGGAAGTGAACGCACACTGAAATGTAGATTGCAGATTATGAAACATAAACTTTTGACCGTCACATTGCTCTCCCTCATCTCGTTTGCGGCGGGTTGCAAACCGTCGGACGAAAATTCCACTGCGCAACAGCTCGATCAGGTTAAAACCGAAACGAAAGCAGCCGCACGGGAGATCAAGGACTATACATTCGCGCAGAAGACGGAGTTCGTCACGAGGATGCAGGGTCAGTTGGATGGGATCAACCGGGAGTTGGACGAACTCGCCGCGAAGATCGAAAAGTCCAGCGACGCGGCCAAGGCCGAGGCGAAGCCCAAACTGCAGGCGTTGCGCGAACAAACCGCCCAGTTGAGCAAGCAGCTCGACGAGGCGAAGAATTCCACCGAGTCCACCTGGGACAGCATCAAAACCACCACGCAAAAGGCGTTCGATTCATTGCAGGAAGGATTTCAGCAATCGCGCCAGTGGCTCAGCGACAAAATCGCGCCTTGAAGCAAACGCATCTGACTGAACCTCGGGATCCCAAAGGATGACGCTCGAACGATGATACAAGAAAGAGCGCCAGGAGGGTGACACCGGGTGGGGCGAAAGCGACAGTAAAACAAACAGCAAAATGAAATAAAACATATGCATGCCAAACATTCAGGAATGGTCGAAACAGTCAAAGATCAGGTCATAGCCGCGGTCCAGGGAACAGGCGACATCGTTCAGGCAACGGTGGATGCCGTGACCCGGATTCTCGCCACCACCATCAAGGACACGGGCAAGGTGGGCACGTCAGTGACTGATGTCATAGCGAACGTAGCCAGCGGCGCGGTCCGCGGCGTGGTGCAAGTCGGCGGTGACCTGACGCAGGCCGCCAAGGGCATCATGCTCGGGGTGCTTCGCGGTACCAAAGAAACCGGTGCGGCGGTTTTGGATACCGTCAGCCACACCGCCCAAGTTGCGGTCCGAGATACGGCCGAGGTGGGTGGTGACGTGGGTGCCGCTGCCACGGGATTGGTCGCCGGAGCCATCGAAGGCGCCAAAGAACTCGGCGTCAGCGCCGAGGATGCAGCCGCGGCCGCGGCGGATGGGGCTTTGAAAGCCGCCGGTCAGTTAGGTTCGACTGCGGTCGAAACGGTTCACAAGGTAGTGAGCAAGCCGATCAACGGCGTCAAGGTCGTGTTGAAAGAACCGCGGTTGGCCAAAGCGGCATAAGTTGTATCCCTGCCGATTGGCGCTGGCGCGCCCGTCGGCAGTGGGTTGCGGCGCGATCTGATTCCAGGCAGAACACACCAGCGGCGGAAGAGGCCTGGGGATGACCAAGGGACAGAACCTCGAGCAGCATCTCCAACGTGCAAATATGAAACCATGATAACTTCCGACCAAATCATCGAAGACACTGTCAACGCGGAGTACAAGCACGGTTTCATCACCGAAATCGAAACCGAGTCGGCGCCGCCGGGACTGGATGAAGAAACCATTCGCTTTATTTCGCGGAAGAAGGAGGAGCCAGAGTTCCTGCTGGCGTGGCGCTTGAAGGCGTATCAGCACTGGTTGACAATGGCCGAGCCCACCTGGCCGAAAGTCCATCACCCACCCATCGCATACCAGAACATCATCTATTACTCAGCACCCAAGCAGAAAGGAGACGCGCCCAAAAGCCTTGATGAGGTTGACCCAAAGCTCCTGGAGGCCTATTCAAAACTTGGCATTTCCCTGCGCGAACAGGAACGCCTTGCCGGCGTTGCTGTGGACGCCGTGTTTGACAGCGTGTCTGTCGCAACCACCTTCAAAGCGCAGCTTGGAAAGCAGGGAATCATCTTCTGTTCCTTCAGCGAGGCGGTGCGGGAACATCCGGAGTTGGTCCGCATATATCTTGGCTCGGTGGTGCCATATACCGACAATTTCTTTGCCTCCTTGAATTCCGCCGTCTTCAGCGACGGATCGTTCTGTTACATTCCCAAGGGCGTTCGCTGCCCGATGGAATTGTCCACCTACTTCCGCATCAACGCTGCCAGCACTGGACAGTTCGAGAGGACGCTCATCATTGCCGAGGCGGGCGCTTCCGTCAGTTATCTCGAAGGCTGCACCGCGCCCATGCGCGACGAGAACCAACTCCACGCGGCGGTGGTCGAACTGGTTGCGCTGGACGACGCTCAAATCAAGTATTCCACCGTACAGAACTGGTATCCGGGAGATGAACTCGGTCGGGGCGGCATTTACAACTTCGTCACCAAGCGCGGGCTTTGCAGAGGCCGCAATGCGAAGATTTCGTGGACGCAGGTCGAAACCGGCTCGGCCATCACTTGGAAATATCCGAGTTGCGTGCTTCTCGGCGACAATTCGGTGGGCGAGTTTTATTCCATCGCGCTGACAAACCACTACCAGCAGGCGGACACCGGCACGAAGATGATCCATCTGGGCAAGAACACGCGAAGCACCATCATCTCGAAGGGAATTTCCGCCGGGCACGGCCAAAACAGTTACCGCGGTCTGGTGCAGGTGCGAAAATCCGCGACCCACGCGCGGAACTTTTCCCAATGTGATTCGTTGTTGATCGGCAACCGATGCGGGGCGCACACGTTCCCTTACATCGAGGTGAAGAACAGTTCTTCCCGGGTAGAACACGAAGCCTCGACCTCGAAGATTGGCGAGGACCAGATTTTTTACTGTAACCAACGCGGGATTTCCACTCAGGACGCCGTAAACATGATCGTAAACGGGTTCTGCAAAGACGTCTTTCAAAAACTCCCGATGGAATTCGCCGTGGAGGCGCAGAAACTTCTGGGGGTAAGCCTGGAAGGAAGTGTGGGATGACCCAGGCAGGGGTGTGGCTCAATTGGCGCACGTTTGAATTGGATTGCGAGTCAGGTTGTCAGGACAACTGCCCGGCGGAAGGCGCCAATACCGAGTCAACGGGGCAACGACCCCGTCGCAGCACACCGGAAACCGGCGAACTGTTAAACGTATGAAAATCCTGCTCGTATATCCGGAGACGCCGGAAACGTTTTGGAGTTTTAAACACGTTTTGCGCTTCATCTCCAAACGCGCCGCCTTCCCGCCGTTAGGACTGCTGACGGTCGCGGCGATGCTCCCGCGCGATTGGGACTTGCGGCTGGTGGACACGAACGTCGAGCGGCTGAACGACGACGATTTGCGCTGGGCGGATTATGTGATGATCAGCGCGATGATCGTGCATAAGGAATCGGTCAATGCAATCGTCGAACGCTGTTGCAGTCTGTCAAAGACAGTCATCGCGGGCGGGCCACTGTTCACGACCGGTCACGGCGGGTTTCCGCAGGTCCGACATTTTGTTCTCGGAGAGGCGGAGGAGGTCATGCCTCAACTGGTTGAGGACCTGAAGGCGGGCACGTTGCGTCATCAGTATCAAGCGCCCGGGCGGCCTGATATTACGAAAGTTCCCGTGCCGCGCTGGGATCTCATCGACTTCCGGCACTACGCGACCATGGCAGTGCAATTCTCGCGTGGCTGCCCCTACGACTGTGAATTTTGCGACATTATCGTCATGAACGGGCGTGTGCCTCGGACCAAATTGCCCGCGCAACTGATCCAGGAACTCGAAGAACTCCGCCTCCGCGGCTGGAAGGACACGGTGTTCATCGTGGACGACAATTTCATTGGCAACAAAAAGCTGACGAAAGGGCTGTTGAGGGAGATGATTCTGTGGCGAAACCGGGTGCGGGCTGATATGGGATTCTTCACCGAAGCCTCGGTGAATCTCGCCGACGACACGGAGCTTTGCGAACTGATGGTCCGGGCAGGATTCAAGAAGGTTTTCCTCGGCATCGAAACGCCGTCCGTCGAAAGCCTCGAAGAATGTCGCAAGCTTCAAAACCGTGGCCGTGACCTGGTCGAAACGGTGAAATTGCTGCAGCGTTTCGGTCTGGAGGTGATGGGTGGTTTCATCGTCGGTTTCGACAATGACAAGCAGGACATTTTCAAACGGCAGTTCGAGTTCATTCAGCGCTCGGGCGTCGTGGAAGCGATGGTCGGGCTTCTTACTGCACTGCCCGAAACGCGATTGTACCGCCGGCTGGTGAAGGAGGGACGTATCGAAAATGAAACCACCGGGAACAACACAGACGCCGTCCTCAACTTCCAGCCAAAGTTGGACCGGGAGTTTCTGCTGAATGGTTACCGCGAACTGATGAAGAAGCTCTACGAGCCGCGCACGTACTACCAGAGAATTCAAATTTTTCTCAAAGATCATCGCCCCGGTGGTTTGACCTTCCGAGTTTCGCTACGCGACTTCCAAGCCTTTCTAAAATCATTCTGGCTGCTGGGCATCTGGTACCGTGGACGCGTCGCGTACTGGCGCTTCTTCTGGAGCACGCTGCTTCGACGGCCGCGACAGTTCCGCAACGCAATTGAACTCGCCATCATCGGCTACCACTTCCGTCGTGTTGCAAATCGCCTGTGACCGGAGCGAACATACGTGGAAACCCTGGGTGAGCTTATTGGCGCGAGTCGAACAGGGCGTTTCCCGTGCGTGATCCATTGATGGATCGGCGAAGCGCCCATTTCTTTCATGACGGGCGAGTATGTGGCATTGGCGTTGATTTTGACCGGAGCAGTGTGTTTGTTCTGGACCGGGAAACTGCGTACAGACCTCGTAGCTGTGTTGGTGATGCTCGCTCTGATTGTTCCCTGGCCGCATGGCGATGGGGCATGGCGGGGAATTCTCACGTACAAGGAAGGATTCTCCGGATTCGGCAGTACTGCGGTAATCATGGTGGTCGCCATGTTTATTTTCGGCGCGGCCATGGTGCGCACGGGCATGGTGGAATATTTTGGCGGCCGACTGTTCAAAACCTGCGCCCACCATGAGTTGCTTCTCCAGTCAGTTGTCCTCGCGGTCACGACCGTTGTTTCCATGTTCGTCAATGACACGACCGTAGTGCTCGTGTTCCTTCCGGTCATCATGTCGGTATGCAAAGAGAAAAACCTTTCGCCATCGCGGTATCTGATGGCCGTGGCTTACGGCTCCCTTTTGGGCGGGCAATGGACGCTCATCGGCACTCGCAGCAACATTGTGATCAGTGATTACCTGCTCCAGCGGTCCGGCAAGGGATTGGGATTCTTCGATTTAACGCCGATTGCGGCGGCCATTTTCGCAGCATGCGCAGGATACTTCTTGTTGGTGGGGCGACGCTTCTTGCCAAAAATGAGCGACGTCAGCCCGATCCAAGAGGTGCTGGCGCAGAAGTATTTGACGGAGGTTTCCGTCACGGCCGAGTCCCCGGCAATTGGGAAAACCCTGGATAAGTGGATTTGGGGCCAGCGTGCCGATGTGTCCGTGTTGGAAGTGATCCGGGGAACGGAACGAATGCCTGCGCATCGGGAGATTGCCATCCAATCGGGCGACGTGCTGATCATGGAGGGGCCGGCGTCCACCATTGGCGAGTTGTTGAAATCAGCTCACTTTGAACTGAAACAGGAGCTGTTGATCGGCGAAAAAACATTGCGCAGCCAGGAACTCGTCACCATTGAGGCATTGCTTGCTCCCGATTCGGACTACGCGGGTTTGACGTTGGAGGAAGTGGAATTCGGTCCGGAATTTGGCTTTACCGTCATGGGCATTTCCCGGCGAGGCAAAACGACCCGCCAGCGACCGATGGCTACGCCGCTCCAATTCGGCGACTCGCTCCTACTGCTGGGCCACCGGTCGGGAGTGGCACGCTTGCAGTACAATCGAAACCTCATTTTGCTGGAC
Source organism: uncultured Verrucomicrobia subdivision 3 bacterium (assembly GCA_937890005.1). Lineage (GTDB taxonomy): Bacteria > Verrucomicrobiota > Verrucomicrobiia > Limisphaerales > DASXHY01 > DASXHY01. The sequence continues at coordinate 13,945 of CALBZA010000022.1, forward strand.
GAGAAATCGTTCCCCGCATTGGGCAAGGCGAAAGCTCTGATTGTTCTCACTCTGCTGGCAGGCATGATTGGTAGTGCGATTACGGGATTGTTGAGTCCTGCCATCTCCATCCCTGTCGTGGCGATGCTTGCCGTTTTGTCTCGTTGCGTGCGCGTGCCTGAGCTTTACCGGGCAGTGGACTGGCCAAGCGTGGTCACGGTAGCGGGCATGATTCCTTTTGGCCTGGCTTTGGAGAAGACCGGTGCGGCAGAGGTAATTGCGCGATTGATCGGAAACAACCTGTCACCATACGGACCGATCGTGGCGTTGGGAGGCACGTTGTTGGTGGCAGTAATCCTGACGCAGATCATCGAGAACGCAGCGGTGGCAATTATTCTCGCGCCTATTGCCTATTGGATTTCCCTCGAAGCAGGCGTGGATCCAAAACCATTTCTTGTCGCCCTGGCCATTTGTGTCTCTGCCGGATTCTGTACACCGGTGGCACACGAAAGCACCATCCTGGTCGCAGGACCGGGACGTTATCAGTTCAAGCATTACCTTCAAATTGGCGGCGCAATGGCGATTTTGACGTGGCTTCTCGCGACGTGGCTGACGCCATTGGTTTGGCCCTTCAAGTAAATCCAACGCACTGCCAGATTCTGCCTCTTCTGCAAGTTCGCTGATAGCCTCAGACTATCGCGGCAATTCCGACGAGGTATTGGCAGGATTCGGCCATCAGGATGATCCTTTGTAAACGAGCGAAACGAGCGCGGATATTAGACTCCGGCTCGACCAGGCACGAAGGCAGTTATGAATAAGAGCAAAGATTTCGGAAAACCCCAGCCAGATACGGCTGAGTGGAAGAGAATTGTAGTCCAATATCAACAGCCCTCCGCAGCGAGAGCAGCCTGGCAGATTGTAAACACGCTCGTCCCTTACGCGCTGCTTTGGTTTCTGATGTATCACACCCTGGCGGTGTCGTGGTGGCTTACGGTCCCGTTGGCGATTCTGGCAGGTGCATTTTTGGTCCGGGTCTTCATCATTTTTCACGATTGTGGGCATGGCTCGTTTTTCAAATCCCGGGCGGCGAATGACGTTTGGGGATTCCTTTGCGGGGTGCTGACGTTTACGCCCTACTATCATTGGCGGTGGGAGCATTCCCTGCATCACGCCTCGGCGGGCGACCTTGACCGCCGTGGAACTGGAGACGTGTGGACGATGACGGTGCAGGAATACCTGGAGTCGTCTCGCGGGAAGCGATTCGCGTATCGGCTGGCGCGCAACCCCGTCGTGCTGTTCGTGCTGGCCCCGATTTTTCTTTTTCTGATTCGCCATCGGTTTCCCAAAGGCAAAGCGAGCCGGCGGGAACGTTGGTCCGTTTATTGGATGAACCTGGCGATCCTCGGTGTGGCCATCGCACTGACCACCGTCTTTGGCCTCAAGGCCTATCTGCTGATGCAATTGACGGCTCTGATGGTGGCCGGCTCGGCCGGGGTGTGGCTGTTTTATGTGCAGCATCAATTCGAAGGCGTATACTGGGAGCGCCGAGACGAATGGGACTACACGGCCGCGGCACTGCAAGGCAGTTCCTTCTATAAATTACCCCGGGTGCTGCAATGGTTTTCCGGAAACATCGGATTTCATCACATCCATCATCTCAGTCCGCGCATTCCCAACTACAATCTGGAAAAATGCCACAACGCAAACCCGCTGTTTCAGCAAGTGAAGCCGATCACTTTGTTTGCCAGCTTCAAGTCGTTCACCTTCCGTCTCTGGGATGAACAACGGCAGAAGCTGGTCGGCTACCGTCACCTGAAAGGTCTTCGAGGATCACTCTGACCTCGACCAATTCCGCCGGACATTCAGAGGCAGTGCAAGCAGTTATGCAAAAGCAGATAATTCTCAAAACGCTGCTGCAACCGTCGTTCGGGACCGTTGCCGCCGTTGCACACCCCGCTGGCACGACCCACGGAATTGAACAACTCTCGCCAGACACGTGGTCAATTGTGCTCGCCGGCGGCGAGGGCGAACGGCTTCGGGTACTGACGAAACGGTGGCTGGGCGCGCACCGGCCTAAACAGTATTGCGCCTTCGTCGGTAATCGTTCGATGCTCCAGCATACGCTGGATCGCGCCGTGGTGCTTTCGGGCACCGACCGAACTTTGGTGGTGGTCGCCCGGCAGCATGCTCCGGATGTCTGGGAACATCTGGACAAAATCCATTGGGAACAGACCATCCTGCAGCCGCGGAATTGCGGCACCGGTCCCGGCATCTTTCTTCTGCTGGCTCATATCTACTTGAAGAATCCCGATGCAATCGTCTTGATCCTCCCCTCCGATCATTTCGTGTTTCCAGAAGCGGGCTTTTTGGCGGCGCTGCAAAGAGTCGTCGCAACGGCACGCCGACTGCCCGACAAACTCGTGCTCTTGGGGGCTCATGCGGACAGTCCGGAAACCGAATACGGTTGGATCGAGCCCGGCTCGATTATTGACCGGGTGGATGGCCACGTCGTTCGCGCGGTAAGAAGATTTCGAGAGAAGCCGAACCAGGCTGACGCTGAAACCCTCCTCGCTGCGGGAGGTCTTTGGAACACCATGGTGATGGCTGCCCGCGCCAAGACGCTATGGGAACTCGGGCGACACGTTCCCGCGATGATGACTGCGTTCGGAGATCTCACGCATTACCTCGGCTCCGAACGAGAATCGCAAATGCTCGACTCAATTTATGAGTCCATGCCGACCGTCAATTTCTCCTCTCAATTGGTTGAGCAGATTCCAGCGGCCACCGCGGTGGTCGAACTGCGCGATGTGGTGTGGAGTGACTGGGGCAACGAAGAAAGAATCACCGAAACGCTCGGGCGAATCGGCAAGATACCATTATTTGAGGTTGTAGATCGCTCCCGCCCTATCGTCGGAACTCCTACTCCGGGTTAACCACCCGGCAAGAATGCGTCAGGATACGCCAGCGTACGTCTCCAGAATTTTCCAAAAGAAGTTCAGGCAACGCGATTCCCCGCGTTTTCGCTCAAGCACATTTCACCCCTTAATGATGTGACTCCATAGCTGACAGCTATGGGTAGTGCATAGACAAGGTATTGGCTGGATTTGTTCCCGGGTTGGATGATGAGGTAGATGAATCGAAACCACGCAAATTCAGCAGCCATCACCATTAAGCGGCGGATGGTTTCAAAGGTAGCCAGTGTGAAAACCAGAGGTTCTGGCCCTTCACCAAACGATGCTGCGGCCAGCCAACGGGTAAACGATCCCATGGCTGTGGGCATCGAGGAATTCAGGAATAATCCTCATCGCCTTTCAGCACAGTAGGCTTCGCATTTGAAAAAGACTCAAACCAAAATCCAAACCATGAAAACAGCACGGTGGAAAGACAGTACACCCAAAGATGTTCCAACTCAGTTTGCCTTCCCGGCTCCTACCGCCAGGAATGTATCCGTGGCTGGCGACTTCAACGATTGGAATTCCAAATCAATGCCTATGCGGAGAGGGCACGACGGAGTGTGGAGAAGGAATGTGCCACTGAAGCCCGGTCATCACGAATACCGGTTCGTTGCGGACGGAGTGTGGCAGGACGATCCTGCTGCCGCGCAGAGAATCGCGAATTCCTTGGGCACCGAGAACTGCGTGAGAACTGTTGGAGGGTAACATGCAATCCTCATCGGAGCTTAAAACGAAAGAAAATCACATGTTATACATGATTGCGGCGGTTCTGCTCGGTTTGTGGCTGCTCGGTCTCGGCAGTGGTTACACGTTGGGAGGCTTGATCCATGCTTTGTTGGCTGTGGCCATAGTCACGATGCTGTTCAAGCTGACTTCTGAACCCAAACGAGCGTGACATCCTCGGCCTTGCTGCCCGAACCGTTGGCGGGCAGGCGCAAAAGCCCACTACCAAGACCCGCCAACACGGAATGAGAATATGAACGCACTCAAACGTTGGAACCAATTGAAAGAAATGGAAGCTTTCCAGCACGGACTGGAGGGTCTTTTGCACCGATCGTCGGCCCACTGGCCTGTGGGCCAGGAGGAGGCTTTGGCGGTCCCTGAATGGTCGCCGCTGGTGGACATTAGCGAAGACGAGACCGAGTACCTGATCAAAGCGGAGTTGCCTGAAGTACGGAAGGAGGATGTGAAGGTAACCGCCGAGGAAGGCATGCTGACAATCATGGGCGAGCGCAAATTTGAGAAGGAAGAAAATGGGAAGAGGTATCACCGCGTTGAACGCGCCTACGGCAGCTTCGGACGCACCTTCTCGCTGCCGGACGATGTCACTCCAAACAAAGTTAGCGCGGAATTCAAAGACGGCGTGCTCACCGTGCATCTGACGAAAGACGAGAGAGCCAAGCCGCAACATGTTGAGGTCAAGGTTTCGTGAGTCGGGGTGATGAACTCCGCTTCCGCCAGAGACCCCAAAGAAACCAAATGACCAGAATGCTTCACGAACTGCTCGCTGATCAATTTGCGGTCAGCGTCAGGATGCGAAATTGTCGCTGGAATGTGACCGGGTCGCAGGAGTTGCGAAGGTTGTTTGCGTCGCACGATGAGCTGGTGGGTGAGATGATGGATGAAATTGGCGAACGGGCACTGGCAACCGGGAACAAAGAAGCGTCAGCACTGGCTGCTTTCTTGAAATTGGCACGAGCGAAAGCACACCCAGGCGAATTTCCGAGAGCGTCCGAGATCACGTCCGAGTTGCTTGTCGGTCACGAGGCAGTAGTCTCGCGGCTACGCGAGAACCTGGAGCGATGCACCGAAACGGGCGGCGAGATGATCTCCGGGGATTTCCTAAACGGAATCATCGAGAAGCATGAGAACATGGCGGCGGAGCTCCACGCCGTTGCAGCAGAGCCCAATCAACGGAGGGCCAATGGACTTGCTCGACCACTCGAGGGCCAACCGATGCCATGCGCCTCTTTCTAATCAATCATTCCGGTCGGACAATAATCGAATGCAGTTGAGTTCATTTCATGCAGCACCCCTCCGCCATCCGTAAAGTCGCATTCCTGGGGGATTATCTTCCGAGGAAATGCGGAATTGCCACTTTTACCACTGACCTGCGTTGCGCGATGGCGTCGGGATTTCCGGCGCTGCAATGTCTCGTCGTGCCGGTCAATGATCTGGCGGGCGGTTATGACTATCCACCCGAGGTGCGATTTGAGATTGCGGAGCAGGACCTGCCGTCTTACCTCCGGGCGTCGGATTTTCTGAACATCACGGACGTGGACGTGCTTTGTGTACAGCATGAGTTCGGCATCTACGGCGGAACGGCGGGAAGCCATGTGCTGGCATTGCTGAGCGAGCTGCGGATGCCCATCGTCACCACGTTGCATACAATCCTGCGCGAGCCTAACGCAGATCAAATGCGTGTGATGCGTGAATTGATCCGGCTCTCGACGCGGCTTGTGGTGATGAGCGGGCGAGGCCGGGAATTCCTGCTGGATGTCTATCATGCGCCGCCTGCCAAGATTGATGTCACTCCGCATGGCATTCCCAACATGCCGTTCGCCGACCCCAATTACTTCAAAGACGAGTTCGGTGTGGCGGGCAGGCAGGTGTTGCTGACGTTCGGTCTGCTCTCGCCGAACAAGGGCATAGAGTTCGCCTTGCGCGCGTTGCCAGACATCATCCGGGAGTTTCCCAGCGTCGTCTATATCGTGCTGGGTCAGACGCATCCTCACCTGCTACGCAACGAAGGCGAGGCCTGCCGCCTGAGCCTCGAACGCCTGGCGTTGGACCTCGGCGTGCAAAAGCACGTCGTGTTCTTCAATCGCTTCGTCGAACTTGAAGAACTGATGCGATTCATCGGCGCGGCGGATATTTATCTCACCCCTTACCTGACCGAGGCCCAGATCACTTCGGGAACCCTCGCGTATGCGTTCGGCGCTGGAAACGCGGTCGTTTCCACGCCCTATTGGCACGCGACGGAATTGCTGACCGCCGAACGCGGCAAACTGGTGCCGTTCCGCGACGCCGGAGCCATCGCCGTTGGGGTGGTGGAATTGCTGCGGGACGAACCGCTACGCCACGCAATGCGCAAGAATGCTTACAAGCTGGGGCGCGACATGGTGTGGAGCCAGGTGGCGCAACTCTACGCAAAATCCTTCGAGCAGGCCCGGCAGGATCACAGTTTCGTCGGAAGAAAATCGTCGCCCATCAAGACGCTTGACGAGCAGCCCGGCCAATTGCCTGAGTTGAAACTGGATCATCTGTTTCGGATGAGCGATTCGACCGGCATCTTTCAGCACGCGAGTTTCACCGTGCCGAATTTTGCGGAGGGCTATTGCACGGACGACAACGCACGGGCCCTGGTGCTGGCGTTGATGCTGCAAAAGTTGGGGCGCGGTTCGCCGCAACTTGGGGCGCAGGCGGCCACCTACGCGGCGTTTCTGAACCATGCATTTGACCGCCCGCGCGGGCGTTTCCGCAATTTCATGAGTTTCGATCGCCACTGGCTCGAGGAGGTCGGCTCGGAAGATTGCCAGGGCCATGCACTGTGGGCGCTTGGATTGTGCGTGGCGCAAGCGGGTCAGGGCAGTTTCCAAATGCTGGCGGCGGAACTGTTCGAACAGGCCCTGCCCGTGGCCGCCGACTTCACTTCTCCGCGCGCCTGGGCGTTCACGCTGATCGGCATTGACGAATACCTGCGCCGGTTGAGCGGCGACCGGCGCGCAAACCAGATTCGTGAAACGCTCACGACCAGGCTCGTGCAGAGATTCGCGGACGCCGCCACCGGGGATTGGCAGTGGTTTGAAGACTCCATCTCCTATACGAACGCCAAGCTGCCGCACGCACTGATCCTCAGCGGACGCTGCATGAACAATCCGGCGATGCTGGAACTTGGCCTTAAAACCCTGCGCTGGCTCGTCAAGATTCAGACTTCGGAGGCCGGCGCTTTCCGCCCCATCGGTTCGAACGGATTTTACCCGCGCGGCGGGGAACGCGCGGTGTTCGATCAGCAACCCATCGAGGCGCAGGCCACAGTGTCCGCCTGCATCGAGGCTTATCATGCGACAAACGACCGGTTCTGGATTGCGGAAGCCCGCCGCGCGTTCGAGTGGTTTCTCGGACGCAATGATTTGGGAATGGCGCTCTACGATCCCGGGACGGGTGGTTGCCGCGACGGCCTGCACGTAGATCGGTTGAGCCAGAACCAGGGCGCGGAGTCCACGCTCGCATTCCTGCTTGCCCTGGCAGAAAAGCAGGCGCTGCAAAACACCCTCGCCAGTTTCAAGGAGCCGAAGGGTGAATAGCGCCGGCGGGAGCAAACCATCGAAAAGGAAAAACATGCGCGCCAGACCAAGCCCCGCTGTCCTCGCGAAGCGAATCGGTCCAACTCTCGCCCCGGACCGTTCGCGGGTGTTAATGCGTCCATTTCGGCCCGCCAGCGAAGACATCGCGCGCAGAATCGTCGCTCGCGTCATGACACTCCCGGAGCATGAAGTCGCGGATCAATTGCGACAGGTGTTGGGTGAATTCGATGACCGGCACGAGGGCATCAATGAGTTCTTCTTCGATCGCTTCACAAGCGTGAAGCATCACCTCGACGCCCAGGCTCAACCCTCTCGCGAACGCCAAATGCTCATCGGGTCTTATTTCTCTCACGAATATTCTCCCGAATCCGCGGCGTTGTTCAATCCCTCCATCGTCCCGCATCCCGACCAGTCCGGTTTGCCCGGCGGATCGCTGCGTTTCCTCCTGAGCCTCCGAGCGACCGGCGAAGGGCACATTTCGTCGGTCGTCTTCCGAACCGGCGTAGTCAGCGCGCAACACCGCATTACCCTCACGCCGCCGGGGCCGTTGTTAACCGAGCCGGAACGGGTGCCCGACGTGCGATACGAGAAAACACTGTTCGGCCGCAAACTCCAGGAGGCCGGGGTGCAGGACGATTGTTGCCGGCGTGTGTTGGACCGGCTGCCGGAGCAATTCACCCTCGATGAACTGCGCCGGGTTGTTTTGGAAATGCGCCAGCACTCCGAGCCGGCTGATGCCAGCGCTGAGCACGCCGCCCGCGGCATTCTGTTGCTGGCGGAGTCCAACTACGAAGTGCGCTTTGCCCCCGAAAGCCGACCCTCGCAGCGCGTGCTTTTTCCGACTTCGCCCAGCCAGAGCAATGGCATCGAGGACGCGCGTTTCGTCCGATTCCAGAATGACGATGGCGGTGCCACCTACTACGCGACCTACACTGCGTATGATGGAAAGATCACCTTGCCGCAATTGCTGGAGACGCCGGACTTCCTGCATTTTAACTTCAGCACGCTCAACGGTCCCGCCGTGCAAAACAAGGGCATGGCGCTGTTCCCGCGCAAGATCCGCGGCCAGTATGCCATGCTGTCCCGGCAGGACGACGAGAACCTGCTGTTGATGTTCTCCGATAACGTCCGGTTCTGGCAAACGCCCACGCTGCTGCTGTCGCCCGCCCAACCTTGGGAGTTTTTCAAGATCGGCAACTGCGGTTCACCGATTGAAACAGAGGCGGGTTGGCTGGTGTTGAGCCACGGCGTCGGCCCGATGCGGAAGTATTGTCTCGGCGCATTCCTGCTCGACTTGAACGACCCCGCTCGTGTCATTGGACGATTGCGCGAACCCTTGCTCTCTCCGAACGAAGCCGAGCGTGACGGCTACGTGCCGAACGTGGTGTACACCTGCGGCGCGTTGCTGCACGGACGGGAACTGGTCATTCCCTACGCCATGAGTGATTACGCAACGAGCTTCGCCACGGTGCCGCTTGATGATCTGCTGGCAGTAATGGGGTGAAGCAGAAGATTTCACTCCGCTTCCTTCACCACGGCATCCGCACCGGTGTGCCCGATGATTCTCACGCGGCGCCCTTTCTCCACCAGTTCGCCTTCGGTCAGGACATCAAGGGTTTGCTCACCGAAACGCGCTTTGCCGCCCGGATACAACTGGGAAACGGTCACGCCAAGCTGCCCTATGCGCGCTTCTTGTTGCTTCTCTTGCGCAGACACGGAACTCACGCCGCTGGCCGTTTGGGAGACGAGCCTGCGGAAGAAAGTCGTCTTCGGAAAGAACCGCGCCAGCAACAGCGCGAGAACGAACGACACGACGATGGCCAGGCTGATGTCGCGCAGGGGAAGGCTCAATTGCGGCAGCGTCGGCAGGCTCGGCGCGCCGGGATATTTGTCCACCATCGCCATGACAATGGCCACCAGCATCAAAACCGCCCCGCTCACTCCGGCGATGAATGTGCCCGGAAAGACGAACAGTTCCAGTCCCACCAGAATCAGCCCCACGAGAAACACCACCGCCCAGCCGGCCCCGGAAAGCCCCGCCACGTAACCGCCAAAGAAGTACAGCGCAAACGCGGCAATTCCCACGATGCCCGGCAAGCCAAAGCCCGGGGTTTTGAATTCAATGTAGAGGCCGACCATTCCGATGATCAACAACAGCGGTCCAATGGCGTTGATCCAGGTGCCGATCTTCTCGGCACCGGTCGGCTCGATTTCGACGCGTTGCGCCCCGGCATAACCAAGACTGGCCAACAGAGCGTCCAGCGATTCCACCGTGCCCGAGGAGAGCAACGCCTTTGGGGGATTCCCGTATTCCTTGGCGGCCTGCCGGTCGGTGAGCGTGAGGATGTTTCCTGCTTTGTTGAGAACCTCATCGTCCATCTTCAGTTCCCTGGTTTTGTCAATCATCGCCTCGATCACTTCTACATTGTGCCCGTTCTTCTCGGCCTGGACGCGCACCAGCGCGCGAATCGCCGAAGTCATCTTGACCTCCATTGTGTCAGGCAGGTTGCCCGTGCCAACGCCGCCCGGTGCCATCATGATGGGCGCGGCCGCGCCGATCACACTTTGAGGCGACATGTAAATCTGCTGCGTCGCTACGGCGATAAACGCGCCAGCGGAGAAAGCCCGATTGTTGACATAAGTGACCGTTCTTCCCTTGAACTGGCTGATGATCTCGATGATTTCCTCGGTCACATCCACCCGCCCGCCATCGGTCTTCATGTCGAGAACGAGCAGGTCAGCGTTTGCCGCCATCGCTTCCTTCACTCCGCGCCGGACCGTATAAACCAGCGGTGGCATGATGTTCTCTCGGATGGGAATGATGTAAACCTCTGTAGTCGGCGCGGCGGAGAGTTGATCGGTTTGGGCAGAGAACAGCCCGGGGCCGGCCAGCGCAAAGCAAACGCATAGCAAACCAACTGTGCGCCGCCGAAAACAAAGCACACCTCCCGGCCTGTTCGGGAATTTGATACCGAAAGGAATCCCATGTGAATGCAGGGATTGACTCATGCCCCATGTTCCACCTCGCAATAGCAACCCGCCAATACTTCGTGTGGAGTGCAGCGATAGCCCGGAAGCATCGCCGCCCAACCAAGGAAGTATTGGCGCGCAGTCTTCCCCGGCTGGAAGCTTGGGGTGATGAAAACCAACCTTGCTTCGTTTGGAGCGGTGCCCGCTCCGCTGGACCTCGTGCTTTACGGCGTTGGCGCGGTCGTGTTGCTCGTCTTCAGCATCATCGCCCTTAGCTTTGGGATGATCTACATCCGCGCCTTGTTTTCCGGAGCCAAAGTCACCATCACCGAGTTGATTGCGCTGCGGCTGCGGCGCATTCCGGCCGGGCTGATCGTTGATGGCCGCATCACCGCGGTGAAGTCCGGGTTGCCCGTTTCAATTGACGATCTCTCGACGCACTTTCTGGCCGGCGGCAACGTGCAAATGGTGGTGCTGGCCCTGGTTGCCGCCAAAAAGGCCGGCATCAATCTGGTCTTTGACCGTGCGTGCGCGATTGATCTCGCCACCAAGGGCACGGGCAAGACTGTCCTCGAAGCGGTGAAAACGTCCGTCAATCCGAAGGTGATCGATTGCCCCGCGCCAAACTCGGGCAAGAACACCATCGACGCCGTGGCGAAGGACGGGATTGTCATCAAGGCCAAGGCGCGCGTGACGGTGCGCACGAATCTGGAGCGGTTTGTCGGTGGTGCCACCGAAGAAACCATCGTGGCGCGCGTCGGCGAAGGCATTGTCTCCACGATTGGTTCGGCTGGCAGTTACAAGGAGGTCCTGGAAAATCCCGACCGTATTTCCAAAACCGTACTGGGCAAGGCTCTCGACAGCAATACCGCGTTCGAAATTTTGTCAATTGACATCGCCGATGTGGACGTGGGCGGAAATGTCGGGGCCAAACTCCAGGCCGAGCAAGCGGAAGCCAACAAGCTTATCGCCCAAGCCCAGGCGGAAGTCCGCCGCGCTGCCGCCGTGGCCACGGAGCAGGAAATGATTGCGCGCGTCTCCGAGATGCGGGCGCGAGTCGTCGAGGCGGAAGCGCAGATTCCCATGGCCGTCGCGCGCGCTTTCGACAAAGGCCACATGGGCATCATGGATTATTACCGCATCCGAAACGTCCAGGCCGACACCACCATGCGCGAAAATATTGGAAACGGCGGGTCAGAGACACCCTCACTCACCGCAGAGGCGGGCAAACCGTAACACGGTGCTTCAAGCTCAAATGAATTCTATTGTCGCAGCCAATCTTTTCGAGAACCCGCTGGTACTTGCGACTATCGTTCTCGTGGGCGCACTCGCCAATTGGCTCGTGAAGAGGCGAGGCAAGGCGGGCGCTGTGGTTTCGCCCAACGAGAGGGAATCTCCGCTGCCAACCGGCGAACGAGGACACCCGACTCGCCAACCCGACTTGCAGGACATCCTGCGTCAACTGCTGGGAGGTGAACCACCGGTAATGGCACCATCACCGCCACCCGTTCCTCGCATCTCCCGTGACGACCAAACGCCAGCCGTCGAGCGCGACGAAGAACCATTTCACTCCGAACAGATTTGGCCGGAAGAATCGCAGAAACCCCATGAACGGTTACTGCAACAGAGGAAGCAAGCTGCCGAGCAATCATCCGCGCTTGCCCCTCGCATTGAGGCCGACGACCGCCATGTGAACGCCGTCAACGGTGTGGTGCCATTTGATAGACAAGCAAAGTATCCGATCAGGGCGATGGGCGCCGACCACCGGCGGCATTCGAGCGCCAACAAACGCCCCGTTCGTCTTTGGCACGACGGTCGAACCGTGCGGCGCGCCTTCGTCGCGTCGTTGATTTTTGCTCCGCCGAAAGGCTTGGAAGCATGACCCCGGGGCATGCCAGTCCGTGTGCACCATGACAATCATCATTACATTGCTGGTCGTGGGAGCGGTTTTGATACTCCTCGAAACCCTGCTGCCAGGGTTGGTCGCCGGCGTCATCGGCTTCCTCTGTCTGGTGGCCGCGGTGATTTTGGCTTACCAGGAATTTGGTTTTCGGACGGGGAATCTCGTTCTGGGCGGCGTTGTGACAGGGCTGGCTCTTGGTGTATTCGGATGGCTGAAATTCTTCCCGGAGAGCCGCTTCGCCAGAAAGTTCATTTCAAAATGCGCGACCGGTGAACTGGGCGTGGCGAAACCAGCTTTGCTTCACTGCACGGGCGTGGCCATCACGCAGTTGCGGCCGTCCGGGGCGGCGGTTTTCAACGGGAAACGCGTGGATGTGGTGACCGAAGGCGGACTCATTGATGCCGGGGCGTCCGTCAAAGTGATGGAGATTGAAGGCGCGCGCGTCGTCGTGCGGGAGGTGGTGACGTGAATCCTCCACTCACTTCATTCCTTGACCTGGCGACAATGAAAAAGGTCAAACGCATCCTCGTCACCGTCGCGGGGGTGACGGTCCTGGCAGTCGGTATCGCTCTGGTGGTGCTGCCCGGACCTGCCTTCCTCGTGATTCCCGCCGGTATGGCGATTCTGGCAATCGAGTTTGCATGGGCCAAACGCTGGCTGCGCTCGACAAAGGATTTCGCCAAACGCAGCGCGAGGTTCATTTCGGGCAACCCTGGCAATGTGAACGGTGGACCAACGCCGGAAATGACTTCTATTACCCGGCTCCAACTCCTGCCTGAAAGAATTCTCCAGAGCCGTGCTGCCAAGGAAGACCGAAGCTCTATTTCCCCAGTGATTGAACCGACGCTCGTTGAAGCAGAAGCTCTGTCCCGGTTCGAGGGTGAAGGCGGTCGCGAAGCGCCAGACGACGGTTGGGTTGATGTTCCACTCGACCAAGGCGTTTGGCGAAGACCATCCGGGCTTACCAAGTCTAAAAATGAATCAACATGAAACCGAACATTGACCTTGCTGAAAAGAGCCGCGGAAGCGCGGTAAGAATACTCAATAGGCTGCTCGCTGACGAAGTCGTCCTCGGCACCAAAACTCGCAATTACCACTGGAACGTCACTGGACCGCACTTCCATGATCTGCACAAACTATTTGGATCCCAGTACGATGCGCTCGACGGAATCATGGACGAGATGGCCGAACGGGCTCGCGCGTTGGGCGGCCAGGCGGTCGGAACCCTGACGGAATTCTTGAACCTGGCGCGATTGAAGGAGCAGCCTGGGAAATACCCGAACGGGTCACAAATGACCCTGCAGTTGCTTGCCGGCCACGAGGTGCTCATTCGACAGTTGCGCGCGGATGTGCAGTTGTGCGGGGCCAAACTCGGCGACGCCGGCACCACCGATTTTCTTACCGGTGTGATGGAGCAGCACGAAAAGATGGCGTGGATGCTCCGAGCCATTCTGGAGCAAAACAACCAGGTACAGGCCAATGGAGACATCACATTGGCAAGGAGATCAAAATGAACCGATCGAAATGTCCTCATTGCGGTGTTAAACTTGGCAATTTCCTTTATGCGGACGCGTGTCCCCATTGTCACGAGGAATTGAAACACAACACGAAACCTCTCATCCCAGCCCGAAGGAAGGATCCGCACAAACCGCAACTGTGGCTGGTTCGGATGTTCTTCAGGCTCGTGCGCATTGTGGAGAGTTGAAACCAAAGCTAATGAAACCATGAAATTTCCTCTTATCTCTGACGAAAGCCAGCGGACTCGAGCCGGAAAGCAGATTTATGAACTTACTCTGGACGACCTCCGCAGATTTCCGGTTTGGGAGTTCAGGATAGATCAGGAGGGTGAGGATGTCCGGGACGAGTGTACCGTTGGGCCGCACAAGGTCACTGGCGCGCTTGATCCCACCGACCGCATGTTCGTTGTGCGAGCCGCTTTTATTTTGGCCGATGGCACCAGAATGTGGGGCTATTTCACACCACCCGGTCGGGACGATGCCGGCATCGGAACATTGCAGCCGATCATTGTTACCGATCGCGGCCAGGTCCGTCTCTGGTGCGGCACCGCAGCGCCCGACTCGAAACGTTTGGCTCACAGCTATGAACTGCTCGGTAAGGATGCAAAGCGGGTGTTTCCACTGCAATTTGAGTCAGAGCCAGAGTTGGTCGGCGGTCCGATCAGGGGCGGCGTTTCAGGGTTCCTGGTGCTGGAGGATTTTCAGACTCGAAAAACCAGGACCGTAACATGACCTCATGTCCACGGCTTTGTTCCTATGCATGTAATGACGCTCATTTGCCTTACCATCGCCCAACTCGCCAGACAGGCGTGGGCGCTTCCTCAATCAGCCGCCGCTGCACTCCGGCGAAGGCGTCAGCAAATCATTCAGAAGGAATTTGAGGCCGAACGGCTCGACCGAATACGCAACCCGTCTAATTACCTCGGCAAATGATCGAGAACTGGCGCCGAAACCTATGAATAACAAAATATATGTGGACAACCTGGCTGCCGCCACCACGGAGGGTGAGCTGATAGAGCTATTCTCCGCTTACGGCAACGTGGTGGACGTCAATATTGCTGTTGATCGCACAAGCCATAAACCGCGCGGCTTCGGATTTGTAACGATGGTAACATCTGAAGGCGCCCGAGCCGCCATCCAAGCTCTCAACGGCAAAACGATGGGTGCGAACAGGCTCAACGCAAGCGAAGCGTGGCCGAACGAAGAGCGCGCGCACTCGATGAATGGACGACGCAGACCCCAGCGACTAGCCAGTCAACTCTTCTGAGCCGCCACTCATGTGCATCGTGATTTTCAGCGACGCTCAATTGCAAAAGTGCTATGACAGCCACCTAACCCGACTTCCGCTATTCGAGGTGGGGTGAGGATATAAGTGGCTGGTAATCA
>CALBZA010000023.1 GCA_937890005.1 uncultured Verrucomicrobia subdivision 3 bacterium
ATTGATTACCAGCCACTTATATCCTCACCCCACCTCGAATAGCGGAAGTCGGGCTGGGATTACGGAGCACCTTTTGTGACGGATGCAGCCATGTCAAAGATGCTGGACCAGTTTCGTCGCGATCTTCACGGCAAAGCGGTCAGGAGCATGATCGCCGGAGAATCGCCGGACGGTGCCCGGAAGTTCATCGCCGAGCAACTGCTCAGTTTCGAGAACGAACAGCGATTCACCACCAATCAGCTCATTGAGGCTCGCGTCTGTGCCTTTAGAACCGTCAGTTCGGCAGTCGAGAAGTTTGCCATGGAAGAGAGCATCAACGCCAGCGGCGCGATAGGTGGCAATGAACAGAACCGGGAGACGATCAAAGCATTTACGGAGTTTCTGATGGAACTTCAATCTGATCCGGTCGTTCAGGCCGGGGCGCTGATGGTTGCTGCTGAAATGGGTGAAGCGGGAATCGTCAAATGGCTGTTGGCCCAGGGTGCCAAAGCGGATGCCAGAGATGATCGAGGATTCACGCCCCTAATCTGGGCCGCGCTCAAGGGACAACAGAATACCGTTCAGGTTCTTCTCGACGCAGACGCGGACGTAAACGCCCAGGATCACGACGGGTGGACCGCAACGATGTGGGCCGCTTCGCAGGGGCAGGTTGATGCGCTGAAGATGATCCTGTCGAAAATTCGAGATGTGAATGCAGTTAACAACGATGGGAAGACCGCTCTCGCGATTGCCACAGCGATGAATCAGGCGGCAGTAGTTGTGGTTCTGAAGGAAGCCGGAGCAAAGGAATAGGAGATCGTAATCGTGGAAGAAACTTCAGAGGATGCGATTGATTGGAAAGAGTTGATGACTCCGGTCGAGTTGAGGGCGCTGATCAGTTTGGGCATCGTCGAGCTGCTGCGGCGGTCATCCGTCGCGTTCCATCCCGGTCCTTGCGTTCGGATGCGACCCAATGACATCGCGAGCTTCAGCGAGTGTCTTGGCCTTTTGGGCAACTGCACTGCACTGATTGTCTGCGTTCCTAGCCGACAGAAGGCCGACATTCAGGATGAAGTGCGCAGGTTTGTTGCTGATCCAAGGAACGGCGTAAACATTTTTGCGTGCGTCGGAGTCGAGGATGACATTATCACCCGAGACGATCTCCTGTTCGTCGCTCCCGGACCTGCGGACAACGGTTGCCAACCGACGAGTCAGTCATGGGCGCATTTCAGCGTCCTCGGATTCTTCAGCCGAGGACTGAAGCTCGTTCTCCTGCACGTCGGCATGTCTGGACAACAAGCTCAGAAGTGGTTTCTGGAGCCACACGGGATCAAACCCTCCGTCACTATATTCAATCCCGAATGATTAACGAGATTCCAAGCATCTTCCCAAGCCCCGCAACCTCCCCACTGGCGGCTGCTGTCGAGCTTCGATGGCAGCCGCTATTGTTCAACGGCTGGAATCATCGAGAGCAGGGTGGCTTATACCTCCAGAGCCGGACATTTTGTTTGAAAGATTTCCGAAGAAGTCACGTATTAACCCTTAACCTGACTAGCTACTCAGAATGAATCTGCCACCACTCACAGCGGGCATGGCTGCCCTTCTCGCAGCCTGTACTATCGCCTCAGCTCAGACATCACAGTTGTCTATATCCGAAATCGTTTCCGTTGCCCGCGAGGCTGCGGCAGCGGAACCGGTCGAAGAAAAAGTTGTCCCGATACTTTCCCTGTCACCAGACATGCCTGGGACCTACTGGGGTTTACAGCGCGACCTCCCGCCGCTTCCTTTTTTGCCGTTCCCGGAACTTGAAACTATTGAGATCGCGCCTGGCATTTACCTGTTCGATGACCGTGCTGTGGATTACGACGCTGTTTACAGATACCGGAGGCTCGCGTTGTCATTGCAGACTCTGGAAGGCGAATACGGACTGGATTCCACGGCGATGACGGTCAGCAGCATCCCGTTTCCAGGTGATGGCGAAGGCGACACCAATGAATGGTACCCCGAGATTTCCTATTCAGCCCCGGTCTATGGCTCCAACGATTTGTGGCTTTCCATAGAAAATGCTCATGGTGGGGTGGGAGTTGTGGATGCGACCTTGCACGGAGTTCAAGCAACGAACGTTTACATGCTCGCCGGTTGCACTGACCTGCATTCCGCTGTCTGGGTGCCGCAGAAGGTGTTGCATCCGGCTGCGGATTCCAATGAGGTTGCCACTACATTCTCGATTTTGGACCATCCGCAGACCGTCTTTTTTCGCGCCCAGACATGGAACGATACCACTCCGCTCGGAGTCCCTTGGTGGTGGATTTTTCAGCATTTCGGCCTCTATACGAATTTGCCGTCCGGCTTCACGGAAGAAGACCTTCTTGCCGCTTATCAGAATGGAGGAAATCCGAACTCCGTCTCGTTTTATCTGACCACCACCAACGAGTATTCAGCGAGTACTGTGGTGCCGGTGATGATTGAAACGAAATCGGGTTATCCGACTGCGGTAGCGGTGCTGGTGGATGAAACGAATCTGGAGCAGGCGAGTTGGAATAGCTTCAGTTCCACCGTTCTGGCTGATCTTGGGCCTATCGAAGGCTGGCACACAATCTACATCGGCGTGCGTGGATCGTCGGACTATCCGCCGACCTGGGAACAGGTGAGAGTAAAATTCGACACAACACCACCGCAGATTGTTATCACCAGTCCCTCGAATAGTGTGTCTCAACCGATGATCCAGGTAAACGGTTTCAGTCCTGAATCGTTGTCTTCTCTGTCATGCGATCTAACCAACGCTGCCGGAGTGTCCAGCAACGAATTGATTTCTGTTCTTCGACAGGTTTATGACCCTGACCTCAAAGAGCTGACCACGAATATATTTCAAGCATTTGATCTTTTCCTGACAAACGGTTTGAACGTCTTAACCGTTCGTGCGACTGATTGGGCGGGGAATCTCATGGTTACGAATTTCAGTTTTGTCTTAACGAACGACAGCGTTGCCCCAGTTGTTTTGGTGGGTTATCCGAACGATGGGATGACCGTTGCGGATGGTTCCGTGACACTCAGTGGACTCTTGGATGACGCTTCCGCCGCCATCACGGCGACTCTCGTCAGCACCAACGCAACCACCAACACCTACACGGGGTTGATCGAACGCGACGGAAAATTCTGGATCGAGAATGTTCTCCTGGCTGGAGGCAGCAATTGGATAACCCTTCGTGCAACGGACGCTTGGGGCAATTCCTCTACGACGAATTTTGTCGTCGTGAAGATCGACTTTGATTTGAGCATCAACCCACTTTCAGATGAGCAGTTGACCCAGACGGAGACCAGCGTCAGCGGCACGGTCGGGGACCCGAGTTTCTCTGTATGGGTCAATGGAGTCGAAGCGGTCGTGAACCCTGACGGCAGTTGGTCTGCCGAGAACGTGCCGGTGACTGAAGGCGGGACGGCGAGCTTCGTCATCAGTGCGTATCCGCCAGAGCAATTGCAGGCCAGTGGAGCCAGCGGAGGGGGTGGGGCGAGTGGTGCGGCGGCGGCCTCCAGTGCTTCATCTTCAAATTCCGTGAACGCGATACGAATCAGGTGAAGAATTCTCACATTAAGGTGTTGGACTACCACAATGATTTCAGCTCAGAGCTTTCGCCGCGTAACCAGAGTCCGAGAGGATTGTGGTATAGTGAATCACATCTGAATTGGGCGTTGAATAAACAGGCAACTCGCCATGCGATCCACATATACCAGACAAATGTGAGTGGAGGAAACCAAACCATTACCTCAGATACGACGTGGCCAGCGGACGATTATGCGCCAACAAAGGCCGGAACCACAGTGAACGTTCCCGGAGGAATCACCTATAACGTGCCTGCTCCCGTAATTGGTCAGGAACACTGTGAAGTTAGCGGAAAATTTCCAACTTTCGGTTTTTCGTTAACGAACATCTATTCGCGTTCCGCCCAGACTACCATGCAACTATTCACGGGTGGCAAGGCATTGCCCAAACGCGACAATCTGTTCGTCGTTCGAGGTTCCGCAACCCGAATCCTGACCGAGACAGCCCAACCTCCGTATCCACCCGGAACTGAAACGGAACCGATTCAGGATAAGACAAAAATCACAATGGGGGAACTCGGTCAGCTTGATGCAACCGGTGTGGTCTGGGCGGTACTTCCGAATGGTGTCACGAAGGATGTGACTCCGAAGGTAAGCGGTGTGGACTTTTACGCTTTTGGCGCTGATCACACGAAATGCGTCCTCACCAACATCTGTGAGCGGGGAGCGCCCCGGCCTGCGGACAGGACCGATCTTGGAGTTGGCGAATATGTCTCGGTTTATTTCACGCCTTCGCCTGCTGGCATTCAAATAGACTGGACGACCACGGCGGGGAGCGTTACTCCGGCATCCGGTAGCGGCACGAGGTTTACCGCGCCTAGTAATGCCATGAGCGCAACTGTGACAGCCTCAGTGAAAGGTCTCAAATGTCCGGTTACATTCAATGTTGAGAAACCGACCGGTGTCTCGGCTGTAATCACGTCAACGACGGCAAATGCTATCCCGTCTGGAATCGCAGGCGCGTGGATGCACATGGATGTCACCGTGCAGCCAACGAATGTGTCCTTTTATCGCATCGAAATGATCGAGATCGGACAAGCGGCGACGAGCATATCCGGTTACTTTGAAGACCATCCACCTAAACCGCATGATACCGCCGCTGGTGCCAACACGTGGCATCCGGTTGGGGAGAGCAACTTGATTGGAGATTCAATGGACAATTGCGGTTATTGGGGGACGGGCAATTTACCATCGCCTTACCGTCCCGGAAGTTTTACGTGGCCCATTCCGGCAAGGTGGAGAATTCCTGGCGGTCCAACGAATAATTTCACCTGGTCGGATCAAGTATTTTCGATTGACGGGAGCGGAACGTTTTCAGTCTCAAAATTTGGACAGACCGTTACGAGAACCATCAACAACGTGATCACACCGAATCTTTGATAATGAAAAACATTGCACTAGCTCTTTGCCTTCTCTCTTCGGTTCCTTGTTTTGGAATGTCGTCTGGGCGGGTGATCGGATGGGGGGTAAATGTTTCGGGCGAAGCAACGGGCGTTCCCGTCGCACAACTTTTGACCAACGCGGCTGGAGCAACGATGTGCTCAACTGGAGTTGTTCTGGTCGCGGGATCAAACGTACTGGCGGTTTCCACCAGTGAGGGCTTTTCACTGGCACTGAAAGCCGATCACACCGTGTTCGGCTGGGGCGACAACCAATATGGACAAGCTATCGGAAAGACCACCCCAGAAGCTCTGCGGAATAGCGGCCCTGTTCTGATAGACGGTCAGCTTTTGAAGAACGTCACTTGCGTTGCAGCGGGAAATGGTTTCGGTGTCGCTTGCAAAGAAGATGGAACTGTCGTTACCTGGGGCAGGCCACAGCGTGGTGCGGCCATTTCTTCTGTTCCCGCTCTTGAGCAACAACGAAAAATCGAGACGCCAGTGATTGATCCGGTTACGGGAAACACGGTTGGCACGAACGTAATGTTGATTCCGAATTCCAGCGACTCAAGGGGTCGTTTGGCGGTGAAACGAACACCGGATGGAGTTGTGAGCTTGAGGGCAGACGAAAACGAGGCCACTCCTCTAACGAATGTTGTTGCAGTTGCCGCACGAGGCTTTTACACGATTGCATTAAAAGGTGACGGAACGGTTGTGAGTTGGGGAATCGAGCCTTGGGTGCAAATCCACCTGCCGAGCGGCTTGAGCAATGTAGTGAGCATTGCTTGCGGGGGCGGTGCTGCGGAGCGCGGGATGGCCTTAAAGAAGGATGGGACGGTTGTCGTTTGGAAATCTGGGAGTCCGCACCTTGAAGACGTTCCTCGGGAGGCAACCAATGTTGTCGAAATAGCAGCGGGACTCGCGCACAGTCTTGCGTTGAGGCGGGACGGTACTGTTTTTGGGTGGGGCGTTAATGTTGACGGGCAGGCAACGGGCGTTCCGACAATCGCCGCCCCGGACTCGCCTGGGTTCTCAAGTGGGCAAGTAACCCTCAATGGCGAAGTGTTGCATGATGTGGTTGCTATAGCCGCCCATGATCGCTATAGCCTTGCGCTGAAAAAGGACGGAACCGTTGTGGGGTGGGGTCGTGGGTGTCCGCCAATCCCCGCAGGTCTGACAAACGTTGCGGCGATTTCGGCGGGGCCGGATTTTTGTTTGGCGGTCCAGTCGTCACAACAGCGATAGTTTACTGCTTACATTTGGTCGCTGCTGGAACCGCAGCTCTGAGTATCACACGGGAGACCTTCCATCGAGGATTGATGCTTGCCGGGCGCGTGGAGCCGCTGAACGGAAATAATCAGAACGTCAGGCGGATGATTTCGGGTATCCGGGTTGCAGGGTTCCAGGTGCAAGATACAACTGTGCCTTTTTGAAAAGCGGTCGGAGCGCCGGGACGGCTGTGATCTTCGGCCTGATTGCCTGTACTGCCTCCCATATCTGGTTTTTGTCCCCCTCCAGCCAGGGCAGTTCGAGTGGTCGGAGTGCATCAAGCAACGAGCGGGAAGCTTCAATGTAGTTCGTGATCTGTCACCGGGCAGATCAAAACCAGCCACTTGTGGGCGGATTAAACCGGCCACCCAAATCTGCGTAACTGAAACTGACCTTTTGAGAAAGTCTTCACAAACAAGTCCTTAAGAAGCACTTCGGGGATTTGTTTGTGAAGGCTTTCTCAACTTACGTGAAATCAGGTGGCTGGTTTATTGTGCCCGTCCACAGCCATCCCACAGGATTTGAAAAAGAGGGCTGGAGTTTTTTGTTTGCTCCTGCCACACGGCAGGGATGAATAAAACCAAAAGGTCTCCAGCCCGCA
>CALBZA010000024.1 GCA_937890005.1 uncultured Verrucomicrobia subdivision 3 bacterium
CGCCCCGCAACGAAGTGCGGGGAGAGGGTTAGGGAGAGGGGTTTCTCAGCCAAATTCCTCCTCTCCCCAGCTCTCTCCTCCGGCTTCGTGCGGAAGAGAGGGAGATGCGAGGATCACACTTCGCTGAACGTTTCATTGATTATGGTGCGTGTTCAGTTGCGCCCAATGAGGCTTGCGCAAAACTGGCTTCGTTGACACCCCAAAACCCCACTGTTAGGTTTCGGCTCTTTGCGATGGAATACAAAGATACATTGAATCTTCCGCGCACCGACTTCCCGATGAAGGCCGATCTGGTGACGCGGGAACCGGAGCGATTGAAAAAATGGCAGGCCGCCGGTCTCTACGAAAAAATCCGCGCCCAGCGTGCCCGCGAAAAGAAATTCGTTCTGCACGACGGACCGCCCTTTGCGAATGGCGATGTCCACATCGGAACCGCGCTGAACAAGATTCTCAAGGACATCATCATCAAGTACAAGACGCTGCGCGGCTTCGACGCGCCGTACGTGCCGGGATGGGACTGCCACGGGCTGCCGATCGAATTCAAGGTGTCGCAGGAAATGCGCAAGGGGAGCGCAGGCGCTTCGCCTGCCGGAGCGGACGCCGTGTCCGCGTTTGATCCCGCATCCATCCGCAAAGCGTGCGAAGCCTATGCGCGCAAGTTCATCGACATCCAGCGCGAACAGTTCAAGCGCCTCGGCGTGCTGGGTGACTGGGACAATCCATATCTCACCCTGAACAAGGAATACGAAGCGGACGAACTGCGTCTGTTCGCGGACATCGTCGCGCAGGGATTTGTCTATCGCGGCAAGAAGCCGGTGTATTGGAGCATTCCCTGCCGCACTGCGCTGGCCGAGGCGGAAGTGGAATATGCCGATCACGTCAGCCAGAGCGTGTTCGTAAAGTTTCCCGTGGTCGGTCAGCCGAAAACGTTCGTCGTGATCTGGACGACGACGCCTTGGACGCTGCCCGCAAATCTCGCGGTCGCATACAATGAGAAGCTGCAATACGTCAAAGTTACGGTCGGGGAAGAAAACTACATCCTCTTCCGCGGCCTGTTGGCGGGTGTTGCGGAGAAATGCGGCTGGACGGAATACACGGAAACGCCGGTCGTGATCGAAGAACTTGCGAAGCTTGAATACCAGCATCCATTCTGCAATCGGCGCGGCAAAGCCTACCCGGCGGAGTTTGTGACGAGCGACACGGGAACCGGTTTCGTGCACATCGCACCGGGACACGGTCTCGAAGATTACGGACTCGGAATGAAGGTCGGTTTGCCGATCTATTCGCCGGTGGATGACGATGGCCGTCTGGCTCATACAAATGATCTGCCGGTCGAACAGCAGATGCCGGCGGAAATGGTTGGCAAGTCGATCCTGGAGAAACACGGCAAGAGCGATGCGAACGAAGCAGTGCTCCACGAACTGCGCGTGCGCAACGTCCTGTTGCATCAGGAGAATTATCACCACAGTTATCCGCACTGCTGGCGCAGCAAGACAGCAGTAATCTTCCGTGCGATGGATCAGTGGTTTATCCGGATCGATCATGTAATCGATACTCCTGAGAATAGGAGTGCGGTTGAGGAACGTGCGGCTGCTTTTCCATTTCGAACTCAAGCAATCGCAGAAATCGATCGCGTAAAATGGATTCCCGATTGGGGCGTGAATCGCATCAAAGGTGCCGTGCAAACGCGTCCTGACTGGTGCATCTCGCGCCAGCGCACCTGGGGCGTGCCGATACCATTTTTTTACGATGCAACCGGGTGTCCGACGCCTGATCCGGTTTTACAAAGTGCCGCCGCTGCTGAAGTTGTTCGTAATGCGGCACAATTGATCGAACAACACGGCTCGAATATTTGGTTCGAGAAATCCGTTGCGGAACTTTGGGCTGCGGTGAAGCCGAAGGATTGGAAAGGTCCGGATGCCGTCGCGAAGTCGAACGACACGCTGGACGTCTGGATCGATTCCGGTTCTTCGTCGCGGTCCGTGTTGATGCGCCGACAGGAACTCAACTCAAAACCCGACGCTCAAGATCCGAAACTTTCCTGGCAGGCCGACATGTATCTGGAAGGCTCGGATCAGCACCGCGGCTGGTTCCAGTCGTCGCTGTTGCTTTCACTTGCTGGCAATGGTTCGGCGCCGTTCAAGACCGTTCTGACTCATGGGTTCATGGTCGATGCCGACCGTGAAAAAATCTCGAAGAGCAAACAGGGCGGTTACGAGAAGCCGCAGACGGCCGAAGCTTACGTGAAGAAATGGGGGGCGGACGTCGTCCGCCTGTGGGTGGCGTCGCAGGATTTCCGCAACGACATCGTCGTGAGCGAGGAACGCGTCAACAAGGTCGGCGAAACCTATCGCGGCATCCGCAACGCGCTGCGCTATCAGCTCTCGAACCTTTACGACTTCGATCCGGCAACGCAGAGCGTCAAAGACGATCAGCTGACCGGACTGGATCGCTGGATCCTGGGCGAGTTCGCGAAGCTCGAAAAGGATGTGGCGAAAGCCTACGACGACTTCGAATTTCACGTCGTTTACCAGAAGCTCAGCCAGTTTGTGGCGGTGGAACTTTCTGCGATCTACCACGACGTCATCAAGGATCGCATGTACACCGATCCGGCCAATTCGCCGCGCCGCCGCTCGACCCAGACAGCGCTGCATCGGATCGTGACCGGTCTTTGCAAAATGCTCGGGCCGATCCTCGCCTACACTGCGGATGAGGCGTGGGAATTCGTTCCCGGCAAAACGGTGGAGTCGATTCATCGCACCGGCTGGGAGCCGACAGTCTTTTCGCGATCGGATGCGGAAGTCGGAGCGTGGAACGGATTGTTTGCACTTCGTGAAAAACTTCTGCCCGAACTGGAAAAAGCGCGTCAGGCGAAGACGATCGGCAAATCGCTCGAAGCGCGCGTCATCCTGCGCGGAACTGATCCGCTGCTGATGGATGCGAAGGTGCATCTGGAGGCACTGCGCGAACTGGCCAACGTGTCGCAACTGGAGATCGAACTGACCGGAAACGGCGTTGTGGAAGTTCAGGTGGTGCGCGCGAACGGTCAGAAGTGCGAACGCTGCTGGCACTGGGAGACGGATGTGGGTTCGCATGCGGAACATCCGACCCTTTGCGGACGTTGCGTGGAAGCCGTGAAACAGTTCACGGCCTGAACGTCGTCGGATTACTCCGAGTTTTCCGTAGATCTGAATCGCCGGGCTGTCCCGGTATCGGGCTGAACTGTCTTCAAGCCGGACACACGACCATCCCGCCTCGTGACGATTGCGAGGACGCGGATGGTTTCTTCTTGGTGTCCAACCATTTGGCAGAAAACTGGCTCAAATCGGGGGCTGTATCATTAACCCGAAACTGATTGAAGACCTCTGATTTGACGTTCGGTCTGGCCGGTCTGCGCACGCGCATTGTTGGAATTGTGGCAATCACAACTGTTCCATCAGTGATTGCGTTCTTTTTCCTTCCATCGCGATGGGCGGCGCTCGCAACCATGCTGCTGGCGCTGGCGACCACATGGTGGGCGCTGGGGCATTTTGTGTTGCGCGGTCTTCGGACGGCGCTTGATTCAGCGGCGCAGTTTCGCACAGGCAACTTGAGCGCGCGGATAGCCATCTCCGGCGACAAGGGCGAAGTCAACCGGTTCGCGTCGGAATTCAACGGCGTGGCCGACGCCCTCGAATCGCGCATGCGCGAACACGAACATAATGCGCAACGCTCTCTCAATCGTGCTCTCCAGCAAACCGCGGTGGCTGCCCTCGGCCAGTTCGCGCTCACGAGCAACGATTTTTCCGCGCTGCTCGCCCAGGCCGCCAGTCTGGTTTCGCAAACACTGGAAGTACCCTTTTGCAGAATTCTTGAACTGATGCCGGACGGACAGTCGATGTTGATGCGCGCCGGAACCGGATGGAAGAAAGGTGTCGTGGGCGTCACCGTGGTGAGTGCCGATCCGCGTTCCCAGGCTGGCTTCACGCTTGTGTCGGGAGAGCCGGTGCTGATTTCCGATCTGCGGCGTGAGATGCGATTCAGCAACGATCCGATCCTTGGTGAACATCGGATCATCAGCGGCGTCAGCATTTCCATCGTAACACGCGGCGAGCCTTACGGTGTGCTGGCCGTTTACACGAACCGGAAACGCGAGTTCAACAGCGACGACATTCAGTTTCTGCTCGCAGTTGCCAATGCGCTGGCGGTGGCGGTCCAACACAATCGCGCCGAGGCCGAATTGTTGAAGGTCGCCGAATTCGCGCGGCTGAATCCGAATCCTGCGATGGAATTGAATGCGTCGGGCGAGATCACCTATTTCAACGACGCAGCCCTGCACCTCGCCGAATACCTCGGTCGAAATCATCCTTCCGAAGTTTTGCCGCAGGAAATCATCCGCGAAGTGGAAGCGTGCCTGGCCTCCGGGCGCAGCCGGCTCCACATGGAATCACGTTTTGAAAATCATGTTCTTTCGTGGTCGCTGCATCCGATGATCGGGAACCGGGTGGTGCATTGCTACGTCACTGACATCACGGATCGGTTGAATCTGGAAGCGCAACTCCGGCAGTCGCAAAAGATGGAATCCGTTGGCCAGCTGGCTGCAGGCGTGGCGCATGATTTCAACAACATGCTGACCGTCATTCAGGGGCACGCCGGAATGCTGATGATCCGGAAGAATCTTCCAGCTGAACTTCGCGATTCGGTCCAGTCGGTCTCCTTCGCCGCAGAACGTGCCGCGAGTCTCACGCGCCAGCTGCTCATGTTCAGTCGCAAGAGCGTCATGCAGCCCAAACTCATCGACCTGCGGGAGATCGTTGAAAACATGTCGAAGATGTTGAAACGATTGCTGGGCGAAACGATCACGCTGGATTACCAGGCGCCGCAGGAGGTGTTGTTGATCGAAGCCGATCCGGCCATGGCGGAGCAGGTTCTCATGAACCTGTGTGTCAACGCACGCGATGCGATGGCCATGGGCGGCACGCTGGCGATCCGGATCGACGCGGTTGCGATTGAAGAGGATTACGTGCTTTCCAATCCGGAGGCGTATATCGGCAACTTCGTTCGATTGCATGTCATCGACACCGGACATGGAATGAAGCCGGCAACCGTTGCGCGAATTTTCGAACCGTTCTTCACGACAAAGGAAGCGGGCAAGGGAACAGGCCTGGGACTGGCGACTGTTTATGGAATCGTGAAGCAGCACAAGGGCTGGATTGAGGTCGCGAGCGAATACGGAAAGGGAACGCGGTTCAGCATTTATTTCCCGGCAACAAGCGAGACCGCGATGATCACCCGCAAGACCGACCTGTTGACGGCGGAAGTTCGTGGCGGAACCGAAACGATTTTGATCGTGGAAGACGAACCTTCGGTGCTCGCGATGGGCAAATCGATTCTTCAGGACTGCGGTTATCAGGTTCTGGAAGCGACTTCAGGTGTCGATGCGTTGCGGTTGTGGTCGGAATTCGATGGCAACATCGACCTGCTTCTGACGGACGTCGTGATGCCGAATGGAATTTCAGGTGTCGATCTTGCCCAGCATCTGATCGCGTATCGGCCGGATCTGAAGGTGTTGTTCACCAGCGGCTATTGTGTCGAACAGTTCGATACTCATTTTCTCCAGCAGCCAGCCGCGTTTTTGCAGAAGCCCTACACGCGTTACACCCTGGCGCAGGCCGTTCGCGAACGACTGGACCAGGGTGTGATCAATTCTGAATTTCTGATTGGCGACGCCGCGCCGAGTGTTTTCTGATCAGTCGGCGATGTTCACCTGTTTGCTGCTGTTGAGCGTGGCGTTGATTATTTTCACCGGGTTGTTGCCGTCTGGTGGCAACAGGTAGATCAGTTGTCCGTTGATACGCGTTTTGCCCTTGTTGGTTTTCTTGGTGATGACGCCCTGTCCGATGGCGTCGTTGCCATTCACCGGGAAGACATAAACGAACTGGGTCACTTCCGAACCGCTTGGATTCGACATGCTGGCCGGGAATAACAGACGAAGCTTCTGGCAGAAAACCTGTCCGGTTTTGCTCCCGATCACCTCGATCACATCTCCATTGAAATCGGCGTTCTCGTGATACACGAGCATGAGCTTTGGCTTGTTGGTGAGGGCCAGGTCCGACACACATTCCGCTATAAGTGTGTTCTGATTGATGGTCTGCTTTGAGTAATCCCCGAACTCGTTCGTGCTCACCGCAGTTCCACGAAACTGAAGCTGGTATCTGTTCTCCTGCGCGTGGGTGACGGAACTTAGGAGAGCGATGCTGAGGAGGCCGAGAGCAAGCTGCCGTAGAGTTTTCATGTTCGCGAGTCTTTCGAAACGCGAACCCGTTTCCAATGGGGACTAGTCCGCCCAATGACTGGATGGAATACCTGCCGGCATCAGCATCCAGCAGGTTCAATACGATCGAAATTTCGCCGCAACGCGATCAGCTCGCGCGCGGTGTCAGTTCTGCGATAAGCGAAAGCACACGCTCGACCGCTTCCTCGGGTTTCACGGGCTGAACGGCTCCGGTGCGTGGTTTGATCTCCACTTCGCCTTTGGCCAGGGATTTTTCTCCGATGCCGATTCGAATCGGGAATCCGACAAGGTCGGCATCCTTGAACTTGACGCCGGGTCGTTCGTCGCGGTCGTCGAGAATGACATCCACGCCGCGGGCCGTGAGATCGGAGTAAAGCTGTTCCGCCAGTTTCATCACCGCGCTGTCCGGTGCGACGCTCAGCGGGGTGATGCAAACCGTGTAAGGCGCGACGCTGACCGGCCAGACGATGCCATCCTTGTCATTGCTCTGCTCGATGACAGCCTGCAGCGTGCGGGTGACGCCGATGCCGTAACAGCCCATCACGCACGGATAACGCTGGCCGTCTTCAGCGAGAAACATTGCGTTGAGCTTTTCACTGTAGTTCGTGCCGAGTTTGAAGACATGGCCCACCTCGATAGCACGTTGAATTTTCAAAGGCTTCCCGCATTTCGCGCACGGTTCGCCTTTGGTGACGGTGCGAAGATCGGCCCACTTCGTCACCTGGATGTCGCGGTCGATGGAGACGTTTCGGAAATGGAAACCGTCTTCGTTTGCGCCGGTCGTCATGTCGTTTGCACCACGCAGGCGTTCATCGGCATACACGGAGAACTTCGTCACGCCGACAGCGCCGAGGCTGCCGGGATGTGCGCCAAGAGCGTCGGAGATTTCCTGCGCTTCCGCTGGCCGGAAAATCGTCGTTCCAATCGCGCTGGCGAGTTTGGCTTCGTTCAATTGATCATCGCCGCGGACGAGCACGAGAATCGGTTTGCTGTCTGCGATATAGATCAGCGTTTTAATCTGCCGATTTGCTGGAACGCTGTAAGGCGCTTTGCTCAGGGCTTCGATCGTGACAACTCCGGGCGTCGCGAATTTTTCAATGGCCGGACCGATCTCACGCGGCGCGGTTTTTGGAATGCCGCTCGCTGCCTTCTCCACATTGGCCGCGTAGCCGCAACCTTCGCAGAAGACGACGTCATTTTCGCCCGTCTCGGCCGGCACCATGAATTCGTGGGAATAGTTGCCGCCGATCACGCCGGTGTCGGCTTCGACAGGAAAGTTCTTCAGACCGCAGCGATCAAAGATGCGTTTATAGGCGTCATACATTTTCCGGTAACTGCCCATCGCGGCTTCGTCGCTCACATCGAAGCTGTAGGCATCCTTCATGATGAATTCCTTGGCGCGCATGAGACCGAAGCGCGGACGGATTTCGTCACGGAATTTGATGCTGACCTGGTAAAAGTTGATGGGCAGCTGGCGGTAGGAATTGATCTCGCCGGCGGCCAGGCTGGTGATGACTTCCTCGGCAGTCGGGCTGAGTATCCATTCTTTTTTGGCGCGATCGCGGACCTTGTAGAGGACGTCGGCGGCGGTTTCGTAGCGTCCGGACTGCTGCCAGATTTCCGACGGTTGAAACGTCGGCATCAGGACTTCGAGGGCGCCGGCACGATTCATTTCCTCGCGGATGATCTGCTCGATCTTGTGAAGCGTGCGGAGTCCGAGCGGGAGAAAGGTGTAGAGACCGCCGGTGAGTTTTCGGATCAGTCCGGCGCGGAGCAAAAGCTTGTGGGAAACGATCTCGGCCTCGGCCGGCGTTTCCTTGAGAGTCGGGATCAATGATTTAGTCCACTTCATATCGGGTGGCGAAGTGTGAACAGGGCAGGGGCGCTTGCCAATGCTATTCCCGTCCGGCATTTGCCGGAGGATTTTCACAGAAGGGAACTTTTCACAGAAGGGAACTTCACAGAAGATAACGAAGGAAACGAAGATAAGTGGCCATTGCTTTTTCTTTCCGAAACTTGTCCTTCCCGTTTCTCTTCGTTTCCTTTGTTCCCTTCTGTATCTAGCGCGCCCAGAATTTTCGCACTCCGCATCAATTCGGACTGGCGATCCATGGTTCGGGGAGTAATATTTCCGGGCCGTGTGTATGCCGGACCTGTTGTCCGGCTTTTTGTTTGGGACACGGTCCTTCAGTTCCCCCACGTTCGAAGATCCGGCCTATCTGCGGTTCCGCTGCTTGCTCTTGTGATCCTGCCAGAGAATGTTCAGCACGAGCCACATTCCGATGCAGCCGGCGATCAGGAAACAGATGATCGCAAGGCCTGGATAACCAAACAGCTGGAACGTGGTTGGGACGCGCATCAGCAGCGCGGCGCCGACGATCAACGCGGCGAGAATCAGGCCGGTGGTGATGCGATTCGCCACCTTCTGAGCGCTTTCGACGAGGAACTGGGTTTCGACCGGGCGCACCTTCACGTTCAATTCAGCGTTGCCCACGGTGTCGAGAATCTTGTTCAGCCGCGCAGGCAGTGCGCCGAGAAATTGTTTCGCATCCAGGAGGGAGGAGAAGATGCGACCCTCCGAGAACGACGAACGCATCCGCTCGTTCAGAACATTGCTCGCATTGCGGCGGATGGATTCGTTCGGATCAAATTCTGGAGCGAGAATCTGCCCGATCTCATCAAGCTGCAGCAATGTCTTGCCGAGCAAGGTCAGTTCGATCGGCACGTAGAGTCCGGTGTCTCCGGCGGAACGCGTCAATTCTAGAAGCGTGTGACCCAGGTCAATCTCGTGCAGTTTGCTGTTCTGCTGTTGGGCCACCAGCTGGCCGAGTTTGTGGCGGAACTGGTTCTCGTCGAAATTTTCAGTCGTTGAACTGACGCGTATTGCGACGTCCGCCGCGGTGTCGCTGTCGCCTTCACTGACAGCCAGAAGCAGTTTCAGAATATGCTCCTGCAAGGCGGGTGTCGTGTGGCCGACCATTCCAAGATCGAGCAGCGCAACACAGTTGTCCGAGGTCAGGAATACATTCCCGGGATGCGGATCGGCGTGAAAAGTGCCGTCGATCAACACCTGTTTGAGATAGGCCCGAAACACTTCTTCCGCGAGGACATTCCCTTCGATGTCGAGCCGCGTCAGCGGGCTCAGGGCGGTGATCTTCGTGCCCTCGACGTAATCCATGGTGAGGATTTTGTGCGTGGTGTAATCGTCCACCGGCCGCGGGATGCGCAGCCGCGGGAATTCCCGCATGTTTTCGCCGACGGTGGAAAGGTTCGAGGCTTCGCGGCGATAATCGAGTTCGTGCGCAATGGTTGTCGCAAATTCCTCAAGAACCTTTCCGAGCTGATAGCGTCGTCCGAAATCGGTGTGTCGCTCCAGCAATCGCGCGATCTCCGCGAGCGCTTCGAAGTCCTCCTGAATTTGTTTCTGGATGCCGGGTCGTTGAATCTTGACCACGACTTCGCGTCCATCATGCAGCGTGGCGCGATGGACCTGTCCCAATGAAGCGGCGGCGAGAGGTTCCTTTTCAAAGGACGAAAACGCCTTCGAAATTTTCGTCTTCAGCTCCTGTTCAACGATGAATTCAACATCCTCGTAGCGGAATGGCTTTACCTTGTCCTGCAACCGCGCCAGAGCCTTGAGATAGCGGTCGGGCAATAGATCCGCGCGGCTCGACAACAACTGGCCGATTTTGACGAACGTGGGTCCGAGCCGTTCCAAATCATTGGGCAGTTCGTGGGCATCGGCGTTTCCGAGCGAATCGGGTTCAGGCTCGAAGCCGAATTTTGAAATCATCCCAGGCTGGCCGTACTTGCCGAAGAGCAGGGCGATGTCCTTATAGCGTTTTAGGTAATGCGGTCCGAGTTTCATGAGATCCGAAAGCGGTTCACAGGCGAAACGTAGGAAGAAAGCCACCGCGGAGGTATGGGGTGGATTACTGCGCGAATTCCTCGATGGCTTGTATTGAATCGCTTCAGCTGTGGATCGTGGACGATCGGGAGCGAGTCAGATGCTCTGAGCCGCGACCGCTTTCGAAAACTCCAGCTTTGCCGGAGTCGCCAAATCCCAGGAAAATCTCTTTCGAAACTGCTATCGCAGACCTTTGCTCGCGATGTCGCGGCGGAATTGCATTCCTTCGAAATGAATCTTTTCCACCGCAGCATACGCGGCGGACTGTGCGCTTTTCAGATCGTTGCCAAGGGCAGTGACGCCGAGCACCCGTCCGCCGCTCGTCACGATGTGGTCGCCCGATTTCGCCGTGCCGGCATGGAAAACTTTTGTGTTCGGAAGAGCATTGGCCTGATCGATTCCCGCGATTGCTTTTCCTTTCGGATAACTCCCAGGGTAACCGCCGCTGGCGACAACGACGCAAACGCTCGACATCGGATTCCAGCGCAAATCGATTTTGGAAAGCGTGCCGTCCACGCAGGCATCGAACAGTTCGACGAGATCGTTTTCGAGGCGTGTCAGATAAACCTGTGTTTCGGGATCGCCGAACCGCGCGTTGAACTCAAGCACCTTGGGACCATCCTTTGTGACCATGATTCCGGGGTAGAGAATGCCGCGAAAATCGATTCCCTCCGCGGCGCATCCACGCACCCACGGTTCCAGGATGCAACGTCCGGTTTCTTCAAGCTGCGCATCGGTGAGAAACGGAGTGGGGGAGTAAGTGCCCATGCCACCGGTGTTGAGGCCCTGATCGTTGTCGAGCGCACGTTTGTGATCCTGTGATGTCGGAAAAAGTTTTGCGGTGGTTCCGTCGCAGATCGCGTGCAGCGAGATCTCGGTTCCTTCGAGGAATTCCTGAATCACAATTTTCGAACCCGCCGCGCCGAAGCTTTTGCCGACGAGAATTTCGTCCACTGCCTTGTTTGCCTCTGCCACGTTCGTGCAGATCAGCACACCTTTTCCAAGCGCGAGACCGTCCGCTTTCACCGCGCAGCGACCGTCCAGCGAAGCGGCAAAAGCTTTCGCCTGTGCAACGTCGGAGAACGTTCCCGACTTCGCGGTGGGAATGCCGTGCTGTTCCATGAAGCGTTGCGAAAAAACTTTCGACGATTCGAACTGCGCGGCCTTCTGGTTCGGGCCCCAGATGCGAAAACCGTTTTTCTGGAAAAGATCGACCACACCGAGCGCGAGCGGATTGTCGGGGCCGACGACGGTCAGCGCCGGTTTTTTTTCCTGCGCAAACGCGAGCAGTTTGGGGAGATCTTCGGCGCCGATGTTGACGCATTCGACCGGTGCGCCATTGCTGGCAAGTCGTTCAAGTCCGATGCCTGCATTGCCCGGTGCGCACCAGATCTGCGAGGCGTGCGGCGATTGCGCGAGTTTCCAGACAAGTGCATGTTCGCGTCCACCGGAGCCAATGACCAAAATTTTCATCGGCGGGATTGAAGCGGAATTGTCGGGACGGCAAAAGGAATTTGTCGGCGAATCGCCGGCAGTCGGAACAGCGAACGGAATTTGACCACCCCAGATTTGGGTGTGCATAAATCAGGGGCACTAAATTGCTCAAAATGAGATATTTACAATTGACAGTTTAGTTGATGGTCGCTATAAACGACGCCGATCGTTATGAGTGCTAACCCAGGCATTTCAGGATCGAACGTCTCGCAGAAGGCAACTCCCCCGGAGAATCTCTATCGTCAGGCAATCGTTCAATGTGACGGCTATCGCTGTCTTGCCTACATTGATCACGACGCTGTTTGGAGGAACTACTCCGATTCCAAGGCGATTCGCGGGAAAGTGGTTGTGCTGGAGTGGTTGAGCTGAAACGCAGACGTTCGGGAAGATGTTTCCTCAGTGGCAACTGAGGCTGTTCAGAAGCATCGACTGACCTGTTCGCGGTGAGTCCGCTCTTCGGGCATGCGCGAACCCGGCCCCGCTCTATTCGTGACAATCCGCATGGAAGCAGCGTATTGTATCACGGTCATTTTTATGCGTTCTGACACGATCAAAAAAGGCTTCGAACGCGCGCCGCATCGCTCGCTGCTGCGCGCCACCGGTTCCATTGAGTCCGAAGACGATTTCAATAAACCGTTCATCGCCATCGCCAACTCCTACACCGACTGCATTCCCGGCCACGCGCATCTGAACGAGGTCGGCCAGCTCGTCAAACGACTGGTTCGCGAGGCAGGCGGCGTGCCTTTCATTTTCAACACGATCGGCGTCGATGACGGCATCGCGATGGGCCACGGCGGCATGCTGTATTCGCTGCCGTCGCGCGAATTGATTGCGGACTGCGTGGAGACTGTGGTCAGGGCGCATTGCTTTGACGGCATGGTCTGCATTCCGAACTGCGACAAGATCGTTCCCGGAATGTTGATGGGGGCGATGCGGTGCAACATTCCGACCGTATTCGTCAGCGGCGGTCCCATGGCCGCGGGAATCGCGGAACAGAAGGCCACGCACGAGGATCTCGCAGCCCATCTCCAGCCGGCGGCGGGGAAGTCCGATCTGATTTCCGTGTTCAAAGGTGTCGGCGAACTTCAGAGCGGCAAGATCACGGAAGACCAGCTGAAGAAACTCGAACAGACGGCGTGTCCGACCTGCGGTTCGTGTTCGGGCATGTTCACGGCGAATTCGATGAACTGCCTGAGCGAAGCGCTGGGCATTGCGCTGCCGGGCAACGGCACCATTCTCGCCGTTTCAAAAGAACGCGAAGCGCTCTACCGCCGCGCAGCCCGCACAATCATTGAACTGGTGGAAAAGGATCTCAAGCCGCGCGACATCGCGACGATCGAAGCCTTCGACAACGCCATCATGCTCGATGTCGCCATGGGCGGTTCGACGAACACCATTCTCCACACCCTCGCCATCGCGCGCGAGGCAGGCATTCCTTACGACATCAAGCGCATCGATGAAATCTCGCGGCGGATTCCATGTCTCTGCAAGGTTTCGCCATCATCGGATTACCACGTTCAGGATGTTCATCGCGCGGGCGGCATTCACACCATTCTCGGTGAACTCAAGCGCATGGGCGTCTTGAACACGAAATGCAAGACAGTCACCGGACGCACGATCGGACAGAACATCGACGAATGGGATATCCGTTCCGAGAAGTGCAGTGCTGAAGCCAAGGCGGTCCGGCTGTCCGGTTCGTCGGCGATTGTGGTCGATCCCAATGACAAAATGGGGCCTGCGGCTCGCACAGCCAGCGGCAATCTGGTTCCGAAGCCGATGCTGTTTCATCCGGCTGATGCCGTGGCTCTGGCGCTCTGGCGCGATGCCGCCGCCTGGAACGCCGGCGACGTGGACGCTCAACTGGCTGCCTGGGATCCGAAGGCCGTTCTGAACATGCCTGGTGCCGTTCGTTTGAAGGGACACGATCAACTCCGGCCGGTCATCGAACAGAAGCTGAAGGAATCGAAAGGATTGGTTCGCGCCGAACTCGGTGAACTGCGCGGCGAACCGGTGTTGCTGATGTGGCAATACTCAAAGGATGGAACACGCACGCCGTCCGCGATTATTCGCGCGCGAAGCGTTCGAAAGGGAGTCATCGTCCGGGCCGATTATATCGTCGAACCGAAGAAGCTCGCGAAGACGATTCCGAGTGGCCTGATGCCGTACGATTCGTCATTCATGTTCAAGCCGGAGGATTGTATCCGGTCCAAAGATCGCGCCTACACGCAGGATGGCGGACTGGCGATTCTCTATGGGCAGCTCGCGCCGGAGGGCAGCGTGGTCAAGACCGCCGGCATCAGCCAGGGCTTCAAGGATTATTGTGGGCCGGACTTCGTGTTCGAAGGCCCGTGCGTGATCTTCGAAAACCAGGACGATGCCTGTTCTGGAATTCTCGGCGGCAAGGTGAAGGCTGGCGACGTGGTCGTCATCCGCAACGAAGGACCGCGAGGCGGTCCCGGCATGCAGGAGATGCTTTCGCCGACCAGTTACATCGTCGGCATGGGACTCGGGGATAAAGTTGCGCTGGTGACCGACGGACGTTTCAGCGGCGGAACCGCCGGCGCCTGCATCGGACACGTGTCGCCTGAAGCCGCGGAAGGCGGTCCGATCGGCCTGTTGAAACAGGGTGATCGCCTGCGCATTGATTTCCCGAATCGTCGAATGGACATCCTGGTTCCTGAAGCCGAACTGGCCGAGCGGAAGAAGCAATGGACGCCGACCGCACGTCATCCCGGTGGCTGGCTGGCGCGTTATCAGAAGCTCGTCACCAACGCGAGCAAGGGCGGTATTCTGAGCGTGGACTGATCTGAACCAGATGGCGGTTTGATGCGGCGGCATTCTCTTCGGATGCCGCCGCACTCTGCATGAGGATTGAATCCATCGAACTGAAATCCGGCGCCCAAGCTGGGTACGCGCGCATTTCCGCATCGATCACTTCGCCGCGCTGGAAATCCCAGCCCCAGCGCGTTTGGTTCGAGGTTCCAGAGGAGCTGAGTTCCGAGCTTTCGCACGAGGCAACACCATGGCTTCAACTGGCCCTTCCGCATGCCTTTCAATTTGGCGAAACGCTCGAAACAAACCTTGAAGTTGATCCGCAATGGCTGGTCAACGCCCGATCGCAGATGACGATCTGGCATCGCTGGTTTCCGCGGCTTGAGCCAATTGAAATCGAAGCGCCTGTGGCTGGCGGAAAGTCGAAGACACAACCTGTGTCGAACAGAACCGCTCTCTTCTTCACCGCCGGCGTCGATTCGTTTTATTCGCTCTACAAATTTGATGCCGAGGCGAAACAGTCGGGCAGGCCGTTGCTCAATGATCTTGTCTATGTCTGCGGTTACGACATTCCGCTGGAGAAACGCGATCAACTGGCGCGCAAGCTGACGGATCTTTCGGAAGTGGTCCGGCAGATGAACAAAAAGCTCGTTCCGCTCTGGACCAATCTGCGTCAGACACGTTTGAACGAACTCGACTGGGGCCGATTCATGCATGGGCCCGCTTTCGGCACTGCGGGATTGTTGCTGGAATCCCGATGGCAACAGGTTCTCATTTCGGCCGGCGGTTGCATCGACGATTTCACCGCCTGGGGATCGCATCCACTGACCGATCCTTTGATGTCCACCAGCCGGACTCAGGTGATCCGGTATTCGAACAACACCACGCGATTCGCGAAGACCGAGTATATTTCGCAGTTCGATCTGGCTCTCCAGCGTCTGCATGTTTGCTGGATTCGGAATTCGAACGACAATTGTGGCGATTGCGAGAAGTGCATCCGCACGATGTTGATGCTGGAAGTGATCGGAGCCTTGCCGCGTGCGAGCTGCTTTCCGCCGGGAGACATCATGGAGAAACTTCGAAAGGTGACGGTGACGAACGAGCTGGCCGTGCCGCTTTGGGAAGACATCAAGGCGCCGGCGATCCAGCGCGGACGGCCGGACATTGCGCGCGAAATCGACTTGTGTCTGGAACGCAGCCGCTCGACCATGCGCCGGGCTGCGAAAATGAGCGTTCTGCGAACGGTGGAACGGAAGATTCGCAACGTAAGGAAATTGTGGCTCGGTTGAATCAACCCGTGCGCATTCTCATTCTACCCGGAACTCTGGATGGTGCTAACCTCGGCGACGTTGCAATGCTCGAAGTGGCGCTGCTGCGCCTTCGCGAAGTGTTTCGTGGAGCGGAATTCTTCGTGGTCAGCCGTGACGCAGAGTTCTGCTCCAGCCTCGGTGACGACGTAAGGTGCGTTTCAGCGGAAAGCTGGAAGCATTGGGCGGATGGACGGGCAGGTTCGTGGAAACGCATTTTGCCGGACCGCGGCGCGGCGGCTCGGAAGTTTCAAATCCTGTTTCAGGAAATCGATTTTGTTGCCATGTCCGGCTCGGGCATCTTCACCGATGCCTTCAAACCCACCGCTCTACGACTGCTCGCGACGCTCAAGGCCGCAGTTGAAACGGATGTTCCGGCCGGAATGCTCGGTCAGGGAATTGGACCGATCGGCGATCTTGATCTTCTAAATGTGGTGCGCGAAGTCGCGCCGAAACTCCACTTCACCTTCGTGCGAGATCCTCGGAGCGCTGCTTTGCTGCAGCAGTTCAATGTTCCGACAGAACGTTTGATTTGCACCGGCGATGATGCCGTCGAACTGGCGTTGAACGATTCTCCGACGGACACGAGATCGATCGGTGTCAGTCTGCGGGTATCCGAATACGGCGGGCTGGAGCTGCAAACGGCGAGAACGATTGCTGAACTCCTGAAGCAAAAGGCCGGTCCGCTCGAAGCAACGCTCACGGGCATTCCGATCGCAACCGGAGCCGACGATTCGGATGTCAGGACACTTTCGGAGCTGCTGCCCGGCGTCGTTGATTTGCAAACGCGCTGGACGACGCGGTCGCTGGTGCGACGGATGACCGGGTGCCGGATTGTTGTGGCAGGCAGTTACCACGCCGCTGTCTTTGCGCTCGCTGCTGGAATCCCCGTTGTGGCAGTCGCGCAATCAGATTATTACTCCGCCAAGTTCAATGGTCTTGCGGAACAGTTCGGCGCCGGTTGCACGGTGTTGTCGGCAGGAAAGTCAGATTTTATTCCGTCGCTTGCGCGGGCAGTCGATGCGGCGTGGAAAGTGGAGGAAACATTGCGAACAGGGATGAGGGAATTGGCACGGGAACAGGTGCGGCGTGGGCGCGAAGCCTATGGCAGCCTTGGAACATTGGCCTTGAGCCGGGAGGGAATCGCGGGATGAACCCGACCGTCACATTGATCGTGAATACTGCGCAGCAGCCGGAGTTTCTTGCGCGTGTGCTGGCAGCGGTTGCGCGCCAGTCGGATGCACCCGAGGAACTCATCATTGCGGAGGATGGCCACGATCCTGAAACGCGCGAGGCTGTGGGCCAGGCGAGGTTTTCGGGCAGGACCGTTCTTCAACATGTGACACAGGAAAAGGTCGGATTTCGCCGCAGCCGGATTCTGAACATCGCGATCGCCCAATCGTGCGGGGAATATGTGATTTTTCTAGATGGCGACACCATTCCGCATCCGGATTTTGTGGGTGATCATCGGCGGCTGGCGCGCAAAGGATTTTTTGTTCAAGGACATCGTGCGCTGGTGAGCGAACAGGCGGCGTGCTGGTTCGGGGCCGGCGATTTCGATCTGGACCGGAGGCGTGCTTTTTTGGGCGGCGACTTGAAGGGATGGAAACATGTGTATCGCTGGATCGCGCCGTTCAAGCGCGTGCTGTACGATCTGGACGGCGTCCGCGGCTGCAATCTTGGCATCTGGCGCGAGGACCTCTTGCGCGTGAATGGCTACGATGAAGGTTACGTGGGTTGGGGATGCGAGGATCTCGATCTCGCTTCACGCCTTTTTCACAATTCCATCTGGCGCCTCGATGTGCGTGGGCGCGCCCTTTGTTATCACCTCTGGCATGCGCCCGCCGATCGGACCAATCTCGCCATGAACCAAAGCCGTCTTGATGGAGTGATCCTGAATCGAGCGCTTCGATGCGAACGTGGATTGGATGATCATTTGGAGCGAGTGAACCGGTTGGAAAACTCAGTCGCGCTTCGACCAGAGTGCGAGCCCGAGAAGAAGGCGTGAAGCACCGCTTCCCGAAACCGGTGCTTTGAACGACACAGTCCTGCCACCGGCCGGCCACAACTCGTCGAGCATTTTGCGGTTCATCCATTGCTCCAGTGTGGAACGATGTGGTTCCGCCTCGATACGAACCGCACGCCAGTCGGGACTGTTCAGGTCATAAAGGCGAACGTAACGGCGGGGTTCCTCCTTTCTCCATTTCAGCCAATACCACTGGCGAAGTCTTTTCTGGAGCGATGCGATTTTCCGGGAAAAGAGTGTTGGCCGGATCGGTTCGAAGAGAAACGAATTGTGTTCGCGCGGAATCGCTGTGAGACGCGGATTGCTTTTGAACAGCAGTTCCTTCTGCAGCCTTCGGTTCCGCTTCAATTCCGACGGCACGGCAATTTGGGTTTCCAGCAGTTGACGGTCGAGAATCGGAACGATCGGCCAGCTGCTCAAAGCGAGCCGGTGAAGAAATGAACCGACGTGATACCTCGCGCGGGTGAAAAGCTTCATGAGCGATGCTCGCAACGGTTCCTCGGCTGTGCCGCGATCATACTCCGCGCGAAGTTCATTGTGGCAGTCGCGGATTACATTTCCGATCTCAGGCGAGTTGATCAGCCTGATCAGCTGTTCGCTCGTGAGTCCCCACATGTTCAGCTGCGAGAAGAGGCGGTCGAAGGACCATCGTTGCGAGTTCGACTCCCAGCCATAAAGGAATGCGTCGCCTCCAAGAACATCCTCAAGCGCAAACCCGGACCAGAACATCGGCGCAATATTTCCAACCGTTTCGCCGGAGCAATATCCTTCAATGTGACTGAACCCACCGGCAAGCTGTTCCCATCGCGCCATCCTCGCGGCGGCAGCGGCGAATTCCGTTGGCGTAAATTCGGTGGCTTCGGATTGGAAATTCCATCCGAGCTGCCGGGCGACGCGGCGTCCGACCTGTGTTTCAAGATCGTTCGGTCGTCCGAGTCCAATTGCAGAATCGGTGACTTGTTCGGCATCGAGATAAGCAGCCATGAGCCGCGAATCCAGTCCGCCTGAAAGCAGAAGCGCCGTTTTCTTTCCAATCGGACAATGCAGGCGAATGGCGCGGCGCAACTCCGCTTCGGACCGCTCGGCAGTCTCCGCGGTGGAAATGGAATTGTTGCAGGGAAGGTTGCGAAGCGAGAACACTTCGCGCTCTTCAAAATCACCCGCGGCATTCCACTGCAGCAGATGTCCGGGTTTCAGACGACGAATTCCGCGAAGCAGAGGACGATCTCCGGTGAGGCTGTTGATCAACAGCATGCCGGTCAGTCCGTGCAGATCGAGCTCCGGTCGGAAGTTCGGATGAGCGGCAATCAGTTCCGGACTCGACGCCACGATCATCACGTCTGCCGATTGAAAATAATACACGGGAAAGAACCCGAGCAGATCGGACGCAAACGTGAGTCCGCGGGCGTTGGAGAATGTCGCAGCAACGAAATAGCCGCCGAAGGTTTTCCTGCTCTCTGGCTGGCAGAGCGCTGTCCCGATGGCTTCGGCATCCAGATGCTTTCCTTCGTCGCTGATCGCGTAGCCCAGCAGCAGATGGAATGAATCTTCACGGATCAAATGACTGAACGGCGCCTCCTTTCTCCGGCCTGCGAGGGCGACGAGTGGCGCGCAATCGAATCGTTCCGTGTGAAGCGAAGGAAAGTCCGCCAGCTTTCCGGCTGCTGAACCTGCGAACTGCTCGCGGCGTTGCGGGTCAGGATCAACCGCGATCAGAAAGTGAGCCATAGGTTACGTTTTTCGACCAGATTGAGGCCGGTGATTGCCAACCAGCACTTGAGCCAGACAGTCCAGTTGCTCGCTGGAATGTTCGCTTGAGATGACAAAACGGAAATATCCGTCCGAAGGATTGCCGGGATACTGGAGCAGGGGAGGAAAAATCCCGGCGGAAAGAAGTTCGCGTTTGAGGTTCGTTGTTTCGCGTTTCGAATCAGTCAGGATCGGCACGATCGGAGCAGGACTTTCCGACAGTGCGAAACCGGCGTTCACCAGTTTCTCGCGAAGCGTTTTGATGTTCCGAATCAGTCGCTGACGAAAGCGAGGATCGCGTCGTAGAAGAGCGATTGCTTCCAGTGCCGCGCCGGCCAGTGGCAGTGGAATGGCTGTTGAACCGATGAAAGCCCGGCTCCGTTCGAGCATTTGCGACCGGAAACGCCGCGTTCCAAGAATCGCGCCGCCATACGCTCCAAACGCCTTGCTCAAGGTGATGCATTGAATGATCCGGCTTCGATCGACTTTCTCGACTTCAAGCGATCCTTTTCCCGTGTTGCCGATCACTCCGGCGGCGTGGGCATCATCGACAAGGATTCTTCCCTCGCGCGGCAGCAGGCGCAGATACAGTTTCAGCGGTGCAACAGATCCGTCGGAGGCAAACAATCCGTCTGTCAGCACGATCGGTTTTGTGTTCGGTCCGAGCCGGGTCAGCGTTTGTTGCAATGATTCAACGTTGCGATGGCTGAATCGAATGACCGGGCAGTCCAGAAACAACGCGGCGTTTTGCAGAGCGGGATGCGCTTTCTCGTCGATCAGCGCGTGAGAGAAATTTCCTGCAAGCGCCTGCGCAGCGACCTGCGCTGCGGCGTAGCCGGTGGAAACGAGCAATGCGGATTCAGCGGCAAAATATTCGGCGAGCTGTTGTTCCAGTTTCAGGAACACCGCGTGATTACCCGTCGTGCGACGCGAAGCGCTGACGCTCAATCCATATTTCGCAATGATGGCCTGCGCCGCCTTGAGCACGCGCGGATGACTTGCCATTCGGAAATAGTCGCATCCGGAAAAACTGGTGAGCGTTCGCTTGCCCCAGCGGACGTGCGTGCGGTCCACGGTTTGAAGCGATACGGGTTCTTTCATCGCGCTGGTGTATAACGCGACTTTCCCGCAGCGGCGAGACTCTATTGTTCGGGAAGGCGGAATTGAATGATGTCGCCGGGCAGCAGTGGATAGTCGGCTCCGGCAAGAAGTCGCGCCGGATCAATCTGAATTTCCTCGTTGCTGCGCCGAATGATGATCACCGTGGGATCGACCGCCGAAACATACATTGCCGTGACAATCGCTTTGGCGAGAGTGAGATCCTGCGTCCAGGGAATGACAGGATTTTCCACCGGCCCGATCATCGTGATGTTGGACGGAAGATTTTGAAGCGCAGTTGCATTCGTGCCGGGTTGTGGCTGCTGTTGCGCCTGGTTCATCTGGGCGATGGCATCCCGTTGTCCGGCGAGATACGCGGCCCTGGCTTGAATTCCCGCCGTCGATTTCGAAACACAGCCGGCAAGGCAGGGAAGGAACAGGCAGAGGGTCGCTGCGATTTTGAACGAGGTGAAAATGTTCATGCAGTTGTCGTGATTCTCAGACTGTTGCGGCATCGTTTCCATTCAAACTTGCCGTGCCTTTGCGAAGTGCCGTCGTGCGCGGCCCAGCGCCTGCAACGGGAAGTAATGCCGATACATGTTGTAATTGATCATGAACCCACGCGCCAGCTCGCGTCCCTGCGCCAGTCGGGCGGTGTCCTTGTTGAGATCAATGCGTTCACCAATGCCGTAACCGGGGAAACCACAACCGACATAGTGCGGTTCATCCCAGGTTCCGTTGTGCTGATGCCGCAACAGCCAGTCCACGCCGCGCCGGATGGCGTCGTCGTAATCGTGACCTCCAACCGCGAGCAATCCCATCAACGCCCAGGCGGTTTGTGAAGGCGTGTTGGGGCCGGTGGCGCGGAAGGATTCATCCATGTAGGAAGCGCAGGATTCGCCCCAGCCGCCATCCGGACTCTGTTTCGATACGAGCCACTCGGCGGATTTTCGAATGCGCGGATCGTTCATATTGAATCCG
This sequence comes from uncultured Verrucomicrobia subdivision 3 bacterium, assembly GCA_937890005.1. Lineage (GTDB taxonomy): Bacteria > Verrucomicrobiota > Verrucomicrobiia > Limisphaerales > DASXHY01 > DASXHY01. Next base: position 21,609 of record CALBZA010000024.1, read on the forward strand.
ACGGCCCGCAAGCCCGGCAACACCAGTCCGGTGCCATAAATGTAATTCACGCCCCAGCGGCCGAACCAGCTGCCGTCCGGTTCCTGTTCGCTCATGATGTAACGCACGGCTTTGGCCACGGCAGGATCGCTCATGTCATATCCCATCAAGCCCAGCGCTTCGAGCTTGTGGCCGGTGAGATCGGCACTCGGGGGATCGAGCACTTCGCCGAAATCACAGAACGGAATGCGCGTGAGAATCCACTTGTTGTTGTCCTTGTCGAACGCGCCCCAACCGCCGTTCGACGACTGCATGGCGCGAACCCACGTTTCCGCGCGGCGAATGGCGAAATCGATCCGCTGACGAAGCTCCGGTGTAACGAGGTCGCGCAATTGTACGAGCACCGTGATGGCCACGGCGGTGTCATCGAGATCGGGATAAAGCAGATTCGCACGTTCGAATGCCCAGCCGCCGCATTCGACTCCTTTCACGGTCATCGCCCAATCGCCCTTCACCAGGATCTGCTTTTTGAGAATCCATTCCACGGCCGGGAGCATTTGCGGAAATGACTCCGGCGTTGCACCGCAATCGAGCAATCCCTGCAACGTCAGCAGTGTGTCCCAGATCGGCGATTCGCTCGCCTGCAGATACGTGGCGCCGTCGCGTTCGTAGGACCAGTGATGATTCCACGCGTCGAGTCCGTTGTGAATCACTGCGTGATCGAGCGGATAACCTTCCGTGTGCAGCGCCATGAGACTGTAAATCCACGGCGGTTGAATTCCGCCCCACGCGCCGTCCGCGTCCTGATGCTTGATGATCCATTCGAGGCAGAGCTTAATGCACGTTTCTCGGCCGGGCTTCCACGGAAGCCAGCCGTAAGCATGAAGCAACCGTTCGTTCGCCCAGAAGAACGTGGGCCAGAAACCGGTTTTGTTGCGCGGAATCGTGTAATCGAAGTTTTCCCGTCCGCCGGGGAAGAGTTCGTCCAGACGCCGATCCGCCGGCAACGGACGCACGGGGCGTCGCGCCGAAACAATTGCGAGCGGAACAATCGTCGCGCGTGCCCAGCTTGCAAACCAGTAAAGATTGAAGGGCATCCAGGTTGGCAGAAGAATCAGTTCCGGCGGAACGACCGGCGTGAAAGCCCATGGCCATTCGCCGATCAACGCAAGCCAGATGCGGGTGAAGTTGCGGGTTTTCTTCAACCCGCCGTGAGCGAAAATCCATTCGCGCGCCTTGCGCAACGGTTCGTCGTCAGGCTTGAACCCGCAGCAGCGCAACGCGGCGTAGCATTCGACCGTCGTGTTGATGTCGCCCATCGGTGCCTGATGATAAACCTCCCACGATCCGTCGGGACGCTGCTCGCGCAGAATCGCGCGGATCACGCCCGGTGTTTTCGGGTCGTCCTTCACTCCGAGGAAATGCATCGCAAGAATCCATTGCGCCTCCATGCAGCAGTTGGATTCCAGCATGCCGACCCAGAAACCTTCCGGTTCCTGCTCGCGGACGAGCCAGTCCATGGCGCCGCGGATGGCGCTGTCGAGCCTGTCGCTTTGAACTGCAGGAGTTCGGGCTTTTGATGTGGGAAAGGTAATCGGTTCGGTAGAGTCCATGTTCTGAAAGCGGCGCTCAGGCGCCGCACGTGCTGAAAAATCGGCGAAGATGCTGCGCCAGTGTGTCGTGTGCGTGGGTGAAATCGAGATCGGGTTCGACGATCAGCCGGGCGATCGCTCCGTCGAGCAGTGCGATCAGCCACAGTGAAGTGGCGTCGGGATCGATCTTTGGCGAAAGCTGCTTGGCCTCGATCGCACGCTGCATCAAATGCTTCACGAGTTCGCGCAGCTCGCTGTCGAACGCCATGCAGACGCTCCGGATCACCTTGTTTCTCGGCACCTCGGCCAGGATTTCCATCCAGAGGACCGCGTTCGATCCCGTGCAGATTTCACGAAGACTGAGCAGCATCACCTGAATGAGTCCTTCCCTCGGATCCGAGTGGTTGCCGAGCGGCTGGAGCACCGGAAGCATGCGCGAGCGGATTTCATCCGTGATCGCTTTCACGATGGCGTCCTTGTTCGGGAAATAATGGTAGATGTTTCCGACGCTCATCTGGCATGCCTTGGCAATCTCAGCCATGCCGGTGGCATGAAAGCCGTGGCGCACAAAGCATTTGCGCGCCGCAAGGAGAACCTTGTGACGCTGCTCAATCCGATACTGTTCACTGACGGACATCTTTAGGTAAATGAACGCTCATTCATTCTCAGAGCGGCGGCGTCAGGTCAAGAACGCAGGCGGGGCGGAAGAGGGATGAGGGGAAAGGGGGAAGGGGGAAGGGGAGAAATCCTTCGCGTCCTTCGCGTCCTTCGCGTCCTTTGCGTGAGGCACCAGGGCGAATTTTTTTCAGCAGCTTGTCGGGACTTCCTGCAAGACTTCCACGCAATGCGGAATCGCGCCGACCACAAAATCGAGGCATTCGACTGCGCCGCTGGGCTTTCCGGGAAGACAGATCACCAGGCTGCGTTCAACCACCACTGCAAGCGCACGGGAGAGAATGGCGTTCTTTGTGATCTTCATCGACTCCATCCGCATGACTTCGCCGAAGCCGGGAAGTTCGCGCACGGCGATTTCGCGAACGGCTTCCGGCGTGACATCGCGCAACGCGACGCCTGTGCCGCCGGTGGTGAGAATCAACTGGCAGCCCTTGGCAATCTGTTCGCGAATCGCGCGCTGAATGTCGCGCTTCTCATCCGGAACCAGTTTTTCATCGAGAACCTTCCAGCCGTAACCTTCCGCCGCCTTCTTCAGAGCCGGTCCGCCCAGATCGTCGTAAAGCCCTTTGGACGCGCGGTCGGAAATGGTGATGATGCCAGCTTGAATGTTCATGTGATTTTCAGTTTCAAATTCTTCCCGTGTCCAACGCGTTCACGTATTCACTCGTCACGCATCACGCATCACCCCTTCACTTCCCTCTTCGTCTTACTGACCAGCCGCACATTCACAATCCTCATCTTCTTATCCACCGCCTTGCACATGTCGTAGATCGTCAGCGCGGCGACGGATACGGCTGTGAGTGCTTCCATTTCAATTCCGGTTTGGGCGGCGATTTTTGCGGATGCAGTGATGACGACGCGATCCTGCGTTTTCGGAATGTCGAAATTCACCTCGCAATGCGTGAGGGGCAGGGGATGACAGAGCGGAATGAGTTCGCCCGTTTTCTTCGCCGCGAGAATTCCAGCGAGCCGTGCGGCGGCGAGAACGTTTCCTTTTGCGACGTTGTTGGATTGAATCAGCTTGAGCGTTTCGCGGTTGAGGCGGATTTCTCCTGAAGCGACGGCTTCGCGCAGAAGGATCGGTTTGGCCGACACATCCACCATGCTGGCCTCCCCGGTGGCGTCGATGTGCGTGAGCTTTTTGGCAGTGCGCGGCATGAATTCAGGATTTTGCAGATTCCACCTGCTTGCGCCATTCGCTAACGGCAGTGCGGATTTGATCGCCGGTGTGAAGCGACGGTTTGACGAACTTCGGCGTGAACCATGGAAATGCGCCGATCAAATCCGGAGTGACAAGAATCTGGCCGTCGCAATCGGGACCGGAACCGATGCCGATGGTGGCGAATGGGAATTGTTCGGTCACTTCCCTGGCAACTGCGGGCGTGACGAGTTCCAACACGACTGCAAACGCGCCGGCTTCAGCGAGCGCCGCGGCGTCATCCAGCAATTTTGCGCGACCGGCGTCATCCCTGCCCTTGATCCGATACTTGCCGCCTTCTTCGAGCACATGTTGGGGCAGCATGCCGATGTGGCCGAGAAACGGGATGCCTGCGGCTATGATGGCTTTGACCTGAGGAAGAATTTCACGACCGCCCTCGGCCTTCACGTATTCCGCGCCGGCCGCGACGAGTTTCCGTGCGTTTTCGACTGCCTGTTCGGGCGTTTCGTAGCTGTGATAGGGAAGATCGGCGCCGATGAGCGCATTCGGTTTTGCACGGGTTGCGGCGCGGGTGTGATGGAGCATTTCGTCCATCGTGACGTGCGTCGTATCGGGGTAGCCGAGCACCACCATTCCGACCGAATCGCCGACCAGCAGCAAAGGAATGCCTGCCTCATCGAGCAGTTTGGCGGTCGGGTAGTCGTAGGCGGTGAGCGAGGCGATTCTTTCGCCGCGCCCCTTCATGGCTCGAATGGTTTCGACCGTGACTTTCATTGTTTGAATCAACGGGCGGGAAAACTGGCGATCAGTTCCTCCGCGGTGACCGTGGCGGTTCCGACTTTTCCAACGACAATTCCCGCCGCGTGATTTGCGAGAATGGCGGCTTCGAGCGGTGACGCGCCCGTTGCGATTGCGAGCGTAAAGGTGGCGATGACGGTGTCGCCTGCGCCGGAAACATCGAACACTTCCTGCGCCACCGTGGGAATGTGAACCGGCTTTTGATTGCGCTGGCAGAGAAGCATTCCAAGCTCACCGAGTGTGATCAGCAAAATGGCAGGGTGCAGTTCACGCAGAAGCCGGTCCGCGACCTGCATCAAATTTTTGTCGGCCAATGGATCGCTGTTTCGCGTTTCGTCCTGAAGTTTGGCCAGTTCGAACGCTTCCTTCCGATTCGGCGTGATGAGCGAAAGCCCGTTCAGGTTCAGATGATGAATGGGTTTCGGGTCGAGACTCAGCCAGACGCCGTGGCTGCGGCAGAGTTGTTTCAATTCCTCGAGCAGGGGTTGTGTGACAACACCCTTGCCGTAATCACCCACGATCACGCCGTCGGCGTTCCGGAGATCGCGCTTCAATGTCGCCAGCAGCTTCTTCATCTGCACGGCATCCAGGCCATCGCGCGTTTCGCGGTCGATGCGGACCACCTGCTGCTTGTGTGCGACGATCCGGGTTTTGAGGCTCGTGGAACGATTTGGATGAGCCAGCACGCCGGAACAGCGGATGTTCTGCTGTTCGAGCAGGTGCTTCAATTGTTCGGCGGCATGATCGTTTCCAACCGCGCCGTAAAGTTCCGTCCGGACATTCAGCGCGGTGAGATTGCGCGCCACGTTCGCAGCGCCGCCGGGCATGTAACTTTCATGACTGAATTCGACGACCGGCACGGGAGCTTCGGGCGAAATGCGCGCCACGGTTCCCCAGATAAACTGGTCGAGCATCACGTCACCAACGACCAGGATTCGGGTCGTGGAGGCTTTTTTGAGAAGCTGCCGAACGCGGGATTGTGGAAGCGAGTTGGTGCTCATGAAAGTCAGTCGAGAAATGCGGTCAACGGACTGGTGGCGCTGGCGGTGTCCTGTGGCGCGGCGAGGCCGGATTCATACGCAGCGCGCCCGGCTTCGACGGCCATTTTGAACGCGATGGCCATGCGGTTGGGATCCACTGCCACGGCAATCGCTGTGTTGACGAGCACGGCGTCGGCGCCCAGTTCCATGGCTTCCGCAGCGTGACTCGGCGCGCCGATTCCGGCATCGACAACCACGGGGACGGTTGCCTGTTCAATGATGATTCGGATCTGGTCGCGCGTCTGGATGCCGCGATTGGAACCGATCGGAGAACCGAGCGGCATGACGGTTGCGGTGCCGACTTCCTGAAGGCGTTTTGCGAGCACGGGATCAGCGTTGATGTACGGTAGAACGGTGAAGCCTTCCTTCACGAGAACTTCGGCGGCCTTGAGTGTTTCGATCGGATCGGGAAGCAGATAACGCGGGTCGGGATGAATTTCCAACTTCACCCACTTCGGCAAACCGGCCGCGACAGCCAGTCGGGCGAGCCGGACGGCTTCCTCGGCGTTCATCGCGCCGCTGGTGTTGGGAAGGAGCAGGTATCTTTTTGGATCGATGAATTCAAGGATGTTGGCGAACGGATCTTTCTTTCCGCTGAGATCGGCGCGGCGCAGGGCGACGGTGACCATCTCCGTCTGACTGGCGGCCAGGGCATCGCGCATCGCTTCCGGCGACGAAAATTTTCCGGTGCCGAGGATCAGACGCGAACTGAACGTGCGGCCGGCAATCGTCAAAGGTTTGTTCTCAAGCAACATCGCGCGCCAATGTAGGTGTCCCGGCGCCGTTTTGTCGAGCGAGCCTTGAACTGTGGCGGCGGGCTTTTGGGCCTTGGGTCGAAAATCGTTCTGCAACGCCAAACAGGAAAGTCCCGTCAACCCGCAGGCTGGAATGGACTGCCCGACAGTTGCGGCGCCTGTTCGGGAACCCATCCTTTCAGACAATGGCGATTCTCGTTAACACCGCGCTTCAGCGCAGTGATATCGGTCACGGCGGTGGTTTAGCCGTTTTAACGGCTTGCTGCTTCTGTGGGAAAAGCCGTTAAGACGGCTCTCTCATCGCCGACAAGGTCACCCCGCTGAAGTGGGTGTTAATGAGAAATGGGTGTGGTGGCATTCACGCTTCCGTGAAAGCACGCCGGTTGCGATTGGGAGGACGATGCGTTAACACAGGGGCGTGCCAGACGATTCCAGCTTTTTGGATGCCGCATTGATTCTCGTGGGACACGGTTCCACGAAAAATTCGGATTCCGCCGCGCCGGTTTATCAACACGCCGCCGAGCTGCGGCGCAGAAAGCTTTTTGCTGAAGTTCGTGAAGCGTTCTGGAAACAGGAACCGAAAATCGTGGACGTCGTTCAGCAGGTGAACGCACCGCGCGTGTTCATCGTTCCGCTGTTCATTTGCGAAGGCTATTTCTGCGAGCAAGTGATTCCAAAGGCGCTTGGGTTTGAATTCAGTTCGGATCCACGTTCACGGATATTGAAGCGCGAATCCGGAGCGCTGATTTACTGCAGGCCCGTGGGCACACACGACAGCATGACATCCGTTCTTCTGGCACGGGCGCGTGATGTAATCGCACAATTTCCGTTTCCGCGCGCACCGAAACCGAAGGACATCTCGTTGTTCATTGCTGGACACGGCACTGAGCAGACGGACGATTCCCGTCGGGCGATTGAACGTCAGGTGCATTTGATTCGCGAACGCGGCGAATACGCGGCGGTTCACCCGATATTCCTTGAAGAGGAGCCGCATATTCAAACGTGTTACGCGACGGCACCGACGAAGAACATCGTCGTGGTGCCATTCTTCATCAGCGACGGGCTGCACACGCAGGAGGATATTCCGGTGATGCTGGGCGAGCCGGAACGAATCGTTCAACAACGCAAGGCCGCCGGACAGCCGACGTGGCGGAATCCGACGGAACGCAATGGAAAGCTTGTTTGGTATGCGCCTGCAGTGGGGACGGAATCGCATCTGCCGGATGTGATTTTGGAACGGGTGGTGGAGTCTGGGGGATGAAGCATTGGGCACCGGGCATTAGGCATTGAAATTTAGGCATTGGGGAATGCGGCAGGGTGGAGGCTTCTCTGCGCGACGAAAATCTGCGGAAGAAAATTCCGGCAATAGTAGCTTGCAGTCTTTTCCGAGGAGGAGCAGGGTTTCCCCTGCGGTAAAAATCCGGACAACTACGACTATCCGTTTCAGCATCGCATTGTAGTAGCCTGAACGAATGTTTTGTCGGTTGTTCCAGAAAGGGAATGTGCGATTCCTGTTGTTGCCATTGTTATTCTGCCTGAGTTGCTTCTCCGCAAGAGCTGCTTCTGTCTATCTCCACGCCGATTTCGAGCACCTGAACTCGTTGGACTTTGTCGGCAGCTCGTATTCAGAGAATGGCATTCTGTTCTCGGCTCCATCCGATTTCCGCGTGGTGAACGGGAACTTTGCCGGAACGCTATTCGGGGGCGGCTTTTTCTACGACGGTCGTGCCCTGAACGTCGCGTGCGACGGCTGGGTGGGAATCAGCGTGCCTGGCAGCGCGATGTCATCCGTCTCGTTCCTCTATGGTTTCGACTGGAATTTCTACATGATCGAATTCGGCCTGATGGACACAATCTTCGAATGGCAGGCATTTCGGGATGGGGAACTCGTCGGGTCACAGGAAACGGTGTTTGGCCGCGACAGCAGGACACATGGTGGCTTCACGGTCGATATAAGTCTGCCCGAAGGTTTTGATCTGCTTTTGATCCGGAGCCGGGCCAATGCCTACGAACCGTTGCCGGGCACGGACGGCTGGTTGTTCGATCGCGGCGAGATGATCGGGTATGGAGATGCCAATCGCATCGCGTTCGACAACGTCTCCGTGAGGCTGGTTCCCGAACCGTCAGGCGTTGCTCTGGTCGCGCTTGGGCTTCTTGGATTCGCGGCGCGACGTTTCCGAAACCGGATCGGCTGAGTCACTCGCTCTCGGTCAGCCGGTTTCACTTCTTTTTTCTTCCAGCTTCGCTTCGGCGTGACGCTTTCCCGGCAGCATTGTCGAATTCGTTGAATGCCCTTTCATCAATACGACCCACGGAAAGCGAGGTGTGTATGACGAGTTACTGTTACGAAGCTGTGGACGCGGTTGGATCGAAAAAACAGGGAGTGCTTGAGGTATGCGATCAGATGGAGGCGCTGCGGCGCATTCGTGAGATGGGATTGTTTCCGGTGAAGGTCGCTCAGAAACGGGGGAAGGATCTTCGTCGGATCGTTGCGCCGTCCAGGGCCGGTGCGGGTGGGAAATCCATTCTGCAGATCTCGCTGTTTCAACCGAAACCGAAGGCAAAAGTTCTCGCTGTGTTCACGCGCCAGCTGGCGACGTTGATCAACGCGGGAATGCCGTTGCTGCGCGGATTGAAGACGCTTGAGGAACAGGAGGAGCACGCCGGGATGAAGGTCATCCTTGGACGCCTGGCGGATTCCATCGAAGGCGGCAGCACATTGACTGAAGCAATGGCAAATTATCCGAAAGTTTTCAGTCCGCTTTACCTGAACATGGTCCGGGCGGGAGAATTGAGCGGCGCGCTCGAAATCACGTTGCGGCGGCTGGCCGAATTCATGGAGAAGGCGCAGCGCATCAAGGGAAAGATCAAGGCTGCGATGTTCTATCCGTGCGCGGTGATGTTTGTCGCGATTGCCATCCTGGCCGTGCTGCTGGTGTTCGTCATTCCCCGGTTCCGCGAAGTGTTCGATGGGATGATGAACGGCGCTTCGATGCCGAAATTCACACTGTTCGTCCTTGCCATCAGTGAAACCGTGAAGAACCACGCGCTCGCGGTCACGGCCGGACTGGCGGTACTTGCGATTGCATTCGCCGCGTCGCTCCGAACCAGACTGGGCCGAATGGCATTCGATCGATTCAAGCTCGTGATGCCGCTGTTGGGACCGATTTTCAGGAAGGTGGCCATTGCGCGCTTCAGCCGCACGTTCGGAACATTGCTCAACAGCGGGGTGCCCATGCTCCAGGCCTTGAACATCGTGCGTGAAACGGCGGGGAATGTGGTTGTCGGCGGCGTCATTTCCGACATTCACAATGGTGTCAAGGAAGGCGAAACCGTTTCCGGCCGGCTCAAGGCATCCGGCATTTTCCCGGCAATGGTTGCGGGCATGGTGGATGTCGGCGAGCAGACCGGCGCGTTGCCGGACATGTTGATGAAGGTTGCCGATACCTACGACGAGGAGGTGGATAATGCGGTCAGTTCGATGACATCGCTGCTGGAGCCGATCATGATCGTGTTCCTGGCGGTGGTTGTCGGAAGCATCGTCATCGCGATGTTCCTTCCGATCATTTACATGATCAACGGCGGCGGGATGGACAGAAACGGCGAAATGGAATGACGGGGATGAGCCCGAGCAGTGTAGAGCAGCCCAAAGCCTGTCCTGCATCAAGCTGTAGAATCCTTCGCTTTAGCGCTTTTCGCCTTCAGCCTCAGCGGTTACGATCTGCGCCGTATGAGAAGATTGCTGTTCCTGGTTTGTCTGCTGTCGATCCTCATTTCGTTCCCGCGAGTGGGTTACGCGCAGGACACTCAATATCTCCGCATCTACGACATCATCCAGGATGGGGATTCCCTTTATTCCCGCCAGCAGCATTCGGCCGCGCTCGCAAAGTACCAGGAAGCATTCAACCAGTTGCAGCAGTTTCAAAGGCTTTATCCGGATTGGAACAGCAACATCATCAAATACCGTCTCACATTCCTGAGCACGGTGATCGCCGAGATTTCCGCGAAGGTTCCCCAGGCGGCTGCGACGTCCACTCCGACCAACGCCGCGCCATCAACCGCGGTTGAAACCAAAGTTTCCCCGGAAATCGAAACCCGGATCAAAACGTTGCAGGCGCAGATCCAGCAGTTGCAGTCGGACAATTCACTGCTCGAATCGAAACTCAAGGAAGCGCTTCGTGTTCAGCCGGCCTCGGTCGATCCGCAGCGACTCGCCCGTGCCGATGAGGAAATTCGAGCGCTTCAGAAGGAGAATGCTCTGCTGAAGGTCAGCCTCACCAATCGTCCGCCCGCCGTGCCGACCGTGGATCAGGCCACGGTGGATCAGTTGAAGAAGCAGCTGGCGGAGGCGAACAAAAAGTCTGAGGAGGCGAATGCCCGGGCCGGCACACTTGCGAACGAGAAGGCTTCACTGCAACAAAAGCTGGAATCGCTGATTCCCGCCGGATGGAATGCAGAAAAGATTGCGACCGTTCAGAAGGAACTGGAAGCGGCGAACCGGAAAATCGCGGAGCAGAACGAAGCGATGGCGCGACTCGACCTTGAAAAGATCGCCCTTCAGGAGCGTGTCAAGGCGATGCTCACCGACGCGGAGGTTCTCGCCGCGTTGAAAGCTGAAAACGAAGTTCTCAAAAAACAGCTCGCCGAAGCCAAAGCCGCGCCCGCGGGCGAAAGCGAAAAGCTCACGCGCGAACTTACAGAAGCGAAGGCGCTGATTGCCGTGCTGCAATCGGAACAAAACGTCCTCCGGCTCGAACGCGAGAAACTGGAACAGAAGCTCAAGGAAGCCGGTTCCTCCGCCACAGCTTCGGCTGATACCGAACGCGTGAAACAGCTCGAACGCGAGCGTGACGATCTTCAAAAGAAACTAGATGCCTCGCAGAAGGAAGTGGCGAGCCTGAAATCCCGAACGCCCGCCAGCAGCAAAGTTGAGGAGCTCCAAAATGAAATTCAGATTCTCCGCACGCGGCTGGCTGTGATGGAAACCCAGAAAATTCCATACACGGAGGAGGAGGCGGCGCTCATCAAGAAGGAGGAAGCCCGGCTGGTGGAGAACCGGACGCCGAAGAAATCCGTTCGCGAATTGCCGCCCGGCTCGGCGGAACTTGTTGCGGCCGCGCAAAAGGATTTCGCCGCGCGACGATATGATCAGGCCGAGGAAAAATACCAGCAGGTCCTGAGGAAGGATGAGAACAACGTTTACACGCTCGCCAATCTGGCTGCGATTCAGATTGAGAGGAATCGTTATGATGAGGCGGAGAAGAACATCAAGCTCGCGCTGACGAATGCACCCGACGATTCCTACAGCCTTTCGCTGCTTGGCTTCCTGCGATTTCGCCAGGCGCGTTACGACGACGCGCTCGATGCGCTTGGACGCGCCGCCAAGCTCGATCCGCAGAATGCGGAAATTCAGAATTACCTTGGACTCACGCTGAGTCAGAAGGGCATGCGCAACGCCGCCGAATCGGCTTTCCGAAGGGCGCTGGTGCTTGATCCGAGTTATGGCAGCGCTCATTACAACATGGCGGTGCTTTACATGACCTCCAATCCGGAGCTGGCCCGCATGCATTACAAGAAGGCGCTGGCGGCCGGATTGCAGCCGAGCATCGACATGGAGCGCATTCTGAATCGCAACCAGACGACGCCCTGAACATGCTGCGTCAGGCTTTCCACGAATTCGCCTTCAGCACGCGCGGGCGCGGACTTTATGAGATCACGGACGAAATCAATTCCTGGGTCTCGAAAAGCCAGTTCAAAAACGGCCTGCTGACGCTTCATCTCAAACACACGTCTGCGTCGCTGTTGATTCAGGAAAATGCCGATCCGGATGTGCGCCGGGATCTGGACGCATTTTTCGAACGGCTCGTTCCCGACGGTGATCGCCTTTTCATCCACACGGCAGAAGGTGAAGACGACATGGCCGCTCATGTCCGCACGGCGCTGACGGCAGTGAATCTGAGCATCCCGCTCCGTGAGGGGCGTTTGGCATTGGGAACCTGGCAGGGGATTTACATCTGGGAACATCGTTACGCCCCCCACAACCGCCGGATTGCCGTGCACCTGATTGGGGAATAGGAATAGCGGAACGGCCCGGTCGTTTTGAGGCACCCTCTTCGTTCCCTTCGTTTCCTTCTGTTAAAAAACTTTTTCGAACCGACAAAGCGTTCTTCACTCAAATGCCTCCCCCCCGATTTGAACTCGCCAAGCCGGTCGTCCGGTGGCACTTTCCGCAGCATTCTGACTATGATTTCACCGAGACGACTTCACTGGGTTTTCACGGCTTTGTTCGCAGCTCCAGCCATTGCTCTCTCCGCGCAATCGACCAACATCCTTTTCAGCTTTTCAGGCCCTGAGATTTTTCCGATCGATCCGCTCGTGACACAGCTCCGTGTCGCGGATATCGACGGCGACGGGCTTCAGGACATCGTGGTCGCGAACAATTCCCGGTCGAAGATCAACATCCTGTTCAATCAGACCGGCAAAACGAATCAGGCCGGAACCGTGCGATCGGGTTTCAAGCGCGAGATAAACGAACTGCCGCCTGACGGGCGTTTCAGGATCGAATCGATCGCTTCCGAAAAACGAATCGCATCACTGGCGATTGCCGACTTCAACGGAGATGGCCGTCCGGACGTTGCGTATTATGGCGAGCCGAGGGAGCTGGTGGTTCAATACAATGAGGGGACGAATCTCTGGAGCGCGCCGCGGCGCTGGCCGATCAACAACGGGCAGCTTTCGCCAAACGCGCTGAGCACCGGCGATCTGAACGGAGACGGACGCGTCGATCTTTCGCTGCTGGCCGAGAACGGCATTTATTTCATTCCGCAGCTGGAGAATCACACGCTTGGCGAACCGCAACGGATTCCACTGAGCGGCACCGTGAAATCCGTGCAGATTCTGGATGTCGATGGCGACGGCCGCGACGACCTGCTGCTGGTCAATTGGGAGGATCGCAATCCATTTCGTTTCCGGCTTCAGAAAGAGGATGGTGAACTCGGTCCTGAAATGTATTTCTCCATGGCGCCGATCCGGTCGTATTGGGCCGACAACCTGGAGGAGAACGGCAAGGTGCAGGTGATGACCATCGCGCAGAATTCCGGACGCGCCCAGATCAGCCAGTTCGAACGGCGCGAATCGGAACCGCTTTCGGGTTCGTTTTCGAAAGGGCAGTTTCAAGTGCTGCCGTTGAATCGAACGGAAAAGGCAAAGCGCGGATTGCTGTGGGCCGATGTCAATGAAGATGGCCTTCCCGACCTGCTGGTCGCAGAACCGGAGGGTGGTCAGATCACCGTTTTCTTCCAGCAAACCGACGGTTCTCTTTCGAATCCAAAAACATTTCCCACGCTGGCCGGCGTCAGCGACATCGCGCTTGCCGACTGGGATCAGGACGGAAAACCGGAGGTGTTTCTGTTGAGCGCGGATGAACGTCAGGTCGGAGTGACGAAGCTGGATGAGAAGATGCGGTTGCCGTTCCCGACCTTGATTCCCACGGAGGGCCGGCCGCTGGCGATGACGGTGGGAACTTTTCTGGATGGAAAGCCGGCGCTCGCCGTGGTGGTCGATCAGGATGGAAAACGGGTTCTACTGACACGCACCGCCGATGGCCGTTCGCGGGTCCAGAATTTGAGCACGAGCTTCAAATCGAATCCCTCTTCAATTTCCGTGCATGATGTGGACCAGGATGGGCTGGCCGATCTCGTGGTTCTCATACCGTATGAAAAATTGAAGGTGCTGCGGCAGGTTGCCGGACAGGATTTTGAAGAAGTCGATGTCACGCCGCCCGGCGGAACGATGGAACAGCCGTGGCTGAGCACTGCGGACGTGGACGGCGATGGAAAACCGGAGTTGCTTCTGCCGCAGAAAAATTTCCTGCGCGCGGTCGTGTTGCAATCGGGCGGAATGGAAAACTCCACCAATCGCAGCGCGTGGACATTCAAGGTGAAGGAGCAAATCAATGGTTCTGCGAGCGATTCGCGGATCATTGGAGTGGCGGCGGTTCCGAACGGGACGAATGCGGTTTCGTCGCTGTTCCTGCTCGACGCCGAGCGCAAGGCGGTGACGTTGTGCGAACGCGATGGTGGGGGCGTTTGGCAGGTGATACGAAATCTCGAGTTGCCGGTTTCCGGTTTCAATGGAATCCAGCCGGCCTCGCTCGGCAGCAGGAATCCAAACGGCTTCACGCTGGTTGGGTTGAATCTTGTCGCCTGGATGGCGCTAAGCGGTCCCGCGTGGGAATTGAAGGAACTGGACGGATACGAAACGCCGATTCGCAACGGTTATCTCACCGATGTCGTTTCGGGTGATTTGAACAACGACAACCGCAAGGATCTCGTCTTCCTGGAGACCGCGCGCAATTACCTCGATCTCGTGATCTTCTCAGCCGACCACAAACTCGTTCCGGCAAATCGATGGCAGGTGTTTGAGGAGCGAACCTTCCGAAGCCGCCGCGCCGATACTCCGGAGCCGCGTGAAGCCGCCGTCGCCGACGTGACCGGCGATGGAAAGAACGACCTCATTGTTCTCGTCCACGATCGCGTTCTGGTTTATCCGCAGGACTGATGGCGGGAGTTCTACTGCTTTTTCAGCCGCAGGATCGTGAGTGAATGCGGCGGCAGTTCCTGGTGAAGGGCAGGGGATTGAATTCTGAGTTTTCCTGATTTCGGCACGACTGCTTGCGGCGCATCGAGCGAATTGTTGTCGGTCGGTTTGTTCGACGTGAGAATCGACAGTTCCGCTTCGGGAGCGAATTGTTTCAGGTCGCCGAGCTTCAGATCAGCGGTGTACGATTCAGGCGCCAGGTTGATCATTTTCACCACCAGTTCGTTTCCATCGGCACTGCGACCTGCCACGGCGAAAACATTTTGCTGTGGCTCGGTTGTCACATCGTGAATCAGCTTTCCATCGAGGTGACAACGGATGTTCCTGCCGCTGACCTCGATTTTGATGTCATACCAGCGACCGGTTTCGATGTTGCCCGGCACGCCACGGCCAACCGGGGTTTGATTTCCCTGCGAACTGAATTCGACGGCATGCTGGCTGTTGCCCCAGCCGCCGAGATTCCACCAATACATCTCCTCGCCCTTGCGACCGAACATGATGAGAAATCCTTCACCGCCGCCGAGCTTCCGCGCCTTGAGCGTGAGGGTGTAATCGCTCCAGTCATTGCTGCCGAAATAACGTGAGCCGCGCGTGTTCTGCGCCTGGCGAAACGCACCTTCCTGCACCGACCACTGGCCGCCGCCCCGACGTTGCTCGCCCTGCCAGTCTTCGGTGCCCTTGCTGAAATCAGACGCGTAAAGAACCGTTCCAGCTTTCTCAACGCGAACGTCCTTGAACTCCGCACTTGTATTCCACGTTCCCACGCCGATCTGCCCCGCAATCTTGAAATCGGTATCCGAAGGAATTGTGACCTCCGTGTGAAACGTTTCTGCCGGAACATTCTCGCCGAAAAGTTTCCAGAGATAATAGGACACGGTTCCAAAGGAACGAATGCCGTCGAAATAAATCATCGCATGCCACGGCGGCGGCGCATCTGTCAGTTCGGTTCGGCCTTCGACGTGTCCCAGAAGCGGCGCGTAGGAAACCATGCTCACCACATCCGCGTTCCGTTCGCAGCCCATGAGAAAGACGCCTTCCGCAAGCGCCGCCCGCAGATTCCCGCGCGTGGGACCGGCGTCCTGCGTGGTCACTGCGACTTCACCGAGATATAGCGGCGGCAGGGCACGATCGCGTTTGTCGTATTCCTTGAATCGCGAGGAAAACCACGCGGGCGAGTTGTAGTAATGCTGGTCTTCAATGTCGAAGTGCGCATCGCCCATCGATTCGCGGCTCGTCCAGGAAAGGTCGGCGAGATAAATCAGATTCGGATGCTTCGCCTTCATGGCCGAATGAATGAAACGGTAGCGTTCCCCATATTCCCGTCCCTGATTTTCATTTCCGATCTCGACGTATTTCAGGTTGAACGGTTCGCGTCGTCCGGCTTCTGCGCGCAACCTTCCCCATCCCGAATCCGCGGGGCCGTTCGCGTATTCGACGATGTCCAGGAAGTTGTCGCGCACCCAGCCCATCTCCGACATCGGCACATGCTCGCGTTGACGATGAATGCAGGTCTGGCCGGCGAAACCGACCCAGAGCGGCTCTGCACCGAGGTCGTCGCAGAACTGGAAATACTCGAACAATCCCATCCCTTGCGTGCGGCGGTAATTCCACGGTCCCCAGCGTTCGGCGCGTTGTTCGAGTGGTCCGACTGTAAGCTTCCAGTCATAGGCGGTTTCGATCGTGCCGGCATCCACCACGCAGCCGCCGGGGAATCGGACGAACTTCGGTTTCAGATCGGCGATCAATTGCGCGAGATCGGAACGCAATCCGTTCGGCCGATTCTTCCAGGTGTCTTTTGGAAACAGGGAGACGAAGTCCAGCCACACTTTCCCTTTCGAACCGGCGGTGATGACGAGGCGGGCTTTCGAAATCGTCTTCGTGCCGTTGAGCGTTCCTTTGAACTGGCTCCAACGCGATCCGATTCCGTTGATGCGCACTTCGTCGGAACAGGGCGCGCCTTCGGAATCTTCGAGTCGGATCGTGAGCGGGCCGTTGAAGCCGTCAGCGCAACGTGCATGGAGAGAAAGATTGTATGCGGCGCCTTCCTTGACGCCGATCCCCAAGAAACCTTCGTTTGCCACGCCAATCTGGCCGTCAGCGGCATTGGCCACATCCAGCCGCAGGCAATAAGCAGACGCTTCACTGATGCCACCCGTCGTTTCGAGGTGCATCGAGCCATCGGCGGAACCGGACTTCACCATCGACCAGAACGGAATGCCGTTGGTGGTGTAACCGTACCGTGAGAAGCCGGAATTGAATCCGCGTTCGTCGCGCCATTGTCCGTTGCTGAAAACATATCCCTCGGGCGGCCGCGAATCTTCGAAGGCGCGGTTGCGGATCAATTCGGCATAGAGGCCGCCATCGACACCATGGTTGATCTCCTCAAGAAAAATTCCATAGAGATTGGGATTAACCTTTCGCGTCGGCTTTGAGGCATCGACTTCGACGATTGCGGTTCCAGCGAGAACCGCGGACGTGGCGAGAATGCAGGTCAATGTCGATAGGGTTTTCCTCATAAGATTAAAAAATCGCAATAAGCTCCGCTGTGGCAGTTGGGCGCAACTGGAACCCGCACCATGAAATGTTCCCTCGCCCCGCAGCGAAGCGCGGGGTGAATTCTCCCAAATGGAACTTCGCGCTTTTAACCCCTGAAACGGATTCATGGGGAGGACTTGCTTTACCGCAACGATTTTCTGGCGGGGCGGCAGCTCCGTCGGACCAACAATAGGTAGGGCAAAGCTGCCGCTTTGCCCCATTTTTCGCACCGACCGGTGCGTTCCGTTCGTCAACAACAGATGCGAGCATTACGCTTCGGCTGAATGCTTCATGATTCTGGTGCGTGTGTTCAGTGTTGCCTGCCGTAATGGTCATGGCATTGGTCCCACCACTATTGATCCACGAACGGTTATCTGGCCTGGCTTGTTGTGTTCGTTTGCGGTGCGGATTGCGGACGATTGCGTCTGGAACGCGGTTCGGCGGGTTGCACCTGCAGGCGACCGGAATAAAACTCGTCGAACAGGGCGAATGCTTCCGGGTCGTATTTCTTCAAGCCTTCCACGCCATTCTCCGGTTTCGGCTCCACCATGTTCATGTCGCCATGCGTGCCGAAATACCACATGGAAAGCTCGGCAAAAAATTCATCGGCGTTCACCGCGGCATAGCCTTTCACCCAGAGGCCTTTGTCGATGGAACGGCGAAATTGTTCGTCGAACTTCTGCCGAACCGCACTGTTCATCCCGTAGTTCCGGACAGCGTGTGCAAATTCGTGAACGCAGATGTCGCGGCCACGGTATTTGTCCTTCTCCAGTTTCAGGAGATTCTCTTCCCCGCAGGAGACAAGCCGGCCACCCATGCCGCGGGTCCGTTCGTCGCGGGTCAGGCCGTTGTATTCGGGAAGTTTCTTGCCCTTGTCGTGACGCCATTCCGGCAAATCGGTCGTGACCTGGTCGCGACCGATGATGTGAAGGCAGACGTTGTTGGTGACGAGATTGCGCAGGACCACCGGCTGGTTGCTCAGCATCATGTCGAGCCGCGCGTAAGCCTGATGGAGCGCTTCATCCACCACGACCTGATGGGCTTTGATCGGGATGCCGTGGTAATCCAGCTTCTTGGAGAAGAAATCCAGCTCCGGCGGATCGATCACGGCGATCGGTGGACGAGCTTCCGTCGCAATCGCATTCAGACAAAGTGCGGCTGCGACCATCACCACGAAGACGATCGACATCCGCGGGAAGCACCGGAGGGTTGATCGAGTTTGGAAACGGAAACTCGGTATCAAATGCTTTGGGGGTCGCATGGGGCCTTTAGGGCATTCCGGTGAAAAATCCGTTGCACGCCGTCAGGAAAAGACTGAAACCTTCCTCGTCTTTCCTCCCGCATGTCCGTTCGAGCCGTTCACCGGCTTTGCATTTCCGTTCATGAGCGCTTCGATCTCATCCGCCTCGATCGGAATGTCCGCCATGAGATCCACCGGACCGTCACGGGTGACGAGGATGTTGTTTTCCAGACGAACGGCGAAACCTTCCTCCGGAATGTAAATGCCCGGTTCGACCGTCATCACCCAGCCTTCCTGCAACGGTTCGGTCGTTATGCCGACATCGTGGACATCGAGCCCGATCGGATGGCCGACGCCATGCATGAAGTATTTCTTGAACGCAGGTGAATCTGGATCCTGCTGCTTGATGTCGCCGGGCGAGAGGAGTTCGAGATCGACGAGTTCCTTTTCGATCAGCTGCTCGGCTTCCTTCTGCCAGTCCTTGATCTTCTTGCCCGGAACAAGCGCCCTGGTGCACTGACGCAGCACGCGCAGGACGGCATTGTAAACGGAGCGTTGACGGCGGGTGAAACGTCCGCTGACCGGAATCGTTCGCGTCAGATCGGAATTGTAGTTCGCGTAAGACGCGGCGACATCCAGCAACAGCAGCTGGCCTTTCAGACACTGTTGTTCGTTCGCAATGTAATGCAGACAGCAGGCATTTTTGCCGGTGGCGATGATCGGCATGTAGGCGAAACGTGCGCCGTTGCGGATGAATTCGTGGGCGAACTCCGCTTCAACCTCATTCTCCCAGACGCCGGGTTTCGTGAATTTCGCCACGCGACGGAAGGCGGCATCCGTGATCTGACAGGCGCGCTTGATCAGGTCGAGCTCGTAACTCGACTTCACCGCGCGCAACCGGTGCAGCAACGGCGCGAGGCGGCGATACTGGTGCAGCGGATAACGGCGCATCGTTTCCTGGATGAACCGCGCATCACGGCTTTCCACTTCGATGACCGCGCGCTTGTGCTCGTTCGTGTTGAGGAAAACTTCGTCCGCTTCGCACATCAGGCGATGGAACAGGCGCGGAAATTCCGAGAGCCAGTGGATGTTCTGGATGCCGGTCAGTTCGCGCGCTTCCTTGCGGGTGAGTTTGTGGCCTTCCCAAAGTTCGTTTTCACCCGTCGGCTCGCGAAGAAAAAGCAGTTCCCGATGTTTCGGTTCGTCGGCATCCGGATAGAGAACGAGGATGGTCTGTTCCTGCTCGACGCCGCTGAGATAGAAAAGATCCGAATTGACGATGGTGTTCTGGGTGCCGTCGGCGTTGGTCGGACAGACGTCGTTGGCGTTCACCACTGCCAGGGAATTTTTCGGAAGCAGTTTCTTCAGCCGCTCGCGGTTCTGGATGAACAGCTGCGGGTCAATCGGTTCGTAGCGCATATCGTTCTCAGGTAAGCCAGTTGAAACTTTCTGGCGGCTTCGGATGCGATCCCGAAAGTCCTTCTGGGCCATCGAACCGCAGCGTAGTCTCCGAGTCATTGAAGCACCAGAGGAGTTTCATGCGTGACGTGACCCAAGCTAGCGGGGACGATTCCGCACGCCCATAAATGAAATGCACAGCCACCTATCGGATATCACCGCAGTACCGGCCGAATTCAGTGAAAGGGCAGGCTGTGACGACAATCCGGTCGGCACGGGGACGGGCCAAAACAATCAACAACAGCGAAACGGTGGGGTCCCTACATAAATCCGTGTTTCATCTGTGTTTCATCTGTGGCCCGAAAGAACGAATCAAACCTTCCACTGTCCATCAACGAGTCGGAGCATTCCCAACGGATTCGATTCCTTCAGCTCGTCCGGCAATGCAGCTTCGGGGAAGTTCTGATAGCTCACGGGGCGCAGGAATCTATCTGCGGCGCGTGATCCCACCGACGTCGTTCTGCCGTCCGAGGTGGATGGATACGGCCCGCCGTGCGTCATCGCATGACAGACTTCCACACCGGTTGGGAAGCCGTTGAAGATCAGGCGGCCCGCTTTGGTTTCCAGGATGGCGATCAGCTCGCGATTTGCCGCCAGTTCCTCCGGTGTTCCATGAATCGTCGCGGTCAACTGGCCTTCCAGTTTCTTCGCAGCTTCGATCATCTGCTGCCGGGAACCGCATTCGACAACAATCGTGGATGGACCGAACACTTCCTCCTGCAGCGCGTTTTCCTTGAGGAACGTTTCCGCGCCGGTGACGAACAACGCGGCTCCAGCCTGCGTGCCGGTTGCGTTTGAAACGGCGACATTCGCAACCTGACGAACGCCGGTAGCGCTCGAAAAATGTTCGATGCCTTTCTGATAACTCGCGCAGATGTCAGGCGTCAGCATGGTGCCGGGGGCTGTCGATGACATCAGCCCGCCGAGCTTTTGCACGAATGTGTCGGTCGCGCCGCCCTTGTCGGCGAACACGAGGCCCGGGCAGGTGCAGAATTGTCCGACACCCAGCGTGACAGAACCGTGCAAACCGGTCGCAAGGCCCTCCGCATTTGCAGCGACGGCGCTCGGGAGGAGAAACACCGGATTGATGCTGGCCATTTCGGCATAAACCGGAATCGGTTCCGGTCGCGCAGCGGCGGCATCCATCAAGGCACGACCGCCAGCCCTCGATCCGGTGAAGCCGACCGCTTTGACAAGGGGATGTTTGACCAGCGCAATGCCAACTTCACGGCCGGAGCCGTAGATCATCGAGAAAATGCCTTCCGGCGCACCGGCTTCGCGTGCGGCTTGAAGGATCAGTTGCGCGACAATTTCCGACGTCCCGAGATGTCCCTGATTCGGTTTCACAATGACCGGACATCCTGCAGCGAGTGCAGACGCGGTGTCGCCGCCGGCCACGGAGTAGGCGAGGGGGAAGTTGGTGGCGCTGAAGACCACGACCGGCCCGATCGGTCGCAGCATCGAACGCACGTCCGGTTTGGGCTGCGGCTTGCGGTCGGGATCGGCGTGATCGATGCGCGCGCCGACACAGATACCATTCACGAACGCTTCGCCGTAGAGCCGCAGTTGATAACAGGTCCGCGCCAGTTCGCCCTGCAGCCTCGCAGGTGGCAACGCGGTTTCCAGATTGCCGCGTTCGACGATCGCGCCGGCGTTCGCTTCGAGCAATTCGGCGATGCGGCGGAGCAGGTCGGCGCGGCGTTTTGCCGGCCACTGGCTGTATTCGGCGAATGCCTTCCACGCCAGCTCTGCCGCGGCGTCCACCTCAGTGGTCGTTGCCCAATAGTAATCCGGTTCCAGTGTTGCGCCGGTGGCGGGATTGATGGCACGGGTTGGTTTGCCAGCCGCTTTCGCGCGGCTGTTGCCGATGAATGAAAGACCTTCGAGTTTCATGTTTTTAAGTTCCAAGCACCAGATTCCAAGTTCCAAGAAGCTCCAATTTCAATGTTCGAACCTCAGAAACACGCGCTGCTTGGACGCATCGCGCAGTTTCTTTGGAAATTTGGAACTTGGAACTTGGAATTTGGATTCGTGTTCATCTGTGGCTTAAGAATTTGGTTTAGATTCTGGGCCGTTTGGCCAGAGCCGCTTTCAACGTTTCGAGCGCGACTTTGCGTTCTGTGCCGCTCATGACCATGCGCGGGCCGCGGACGCGTTCGTGGCCCATCCCGACTTCCTGCTGCACCAGCTTGATCAACTGCACGAACTTCGGAACCGTGTCCATGCGCAACAGCGGCAGGAACCACTTGTAAAGTTCGTCAGCCTTCTTCAACTCGCCCCGAAGAGCATAGTTGTAAAGCGCGACCGATTCCTTCGGAAACGCGTTCACCAGTCCGGCGATCCAGCCCACGGCTCCGGCGCGAATGCCTTCGACAATGACATCATCGACGCCCACAAACAACTTCAGACGATTGCCGCAAATGGCCTTGATCGCAGTGACACGCCGGACGTCGGCGCTCGATTCCTTCACCGCTTCGAGGTTCTCATTTTCTTCGGCCAGCTCCTGAATCTGATGCGGGAGGAAGTCGGTTTTGTAGGAAACCGGGTTGTTGTAAAGCATGCAGGAAAGCTTCGTGGCGCGAATCACCGCCTGCATGTGGGTTTTCATTTCGCGCCAGTCGCTCGTGTAAACGTAGGGCGGCAGCACCATCAGGCCGGAGCAGCCGGCGTCCTCGGAAGCCTTCGCCAGTTCCACCGCTTCCGCCGTGCTCAATGAAGCAATGCCTGCAACCACCGGCGCCTTGTTCCCAAGCGCTTTCACGCAGGTCTTGAGAATCTGAACCTTTTCTTCGAAAGCGAGCGTTGCACTTTCGCCCAGCGAACCGAGCGCGACGATGCCCGTGCAGCCGTTGTCGATCAGCCACGACGCGTGCTTTGCCATGAAGGCGTCATCGACGCTGTAGTCCGGCTTGAAGGGAGTCGTGATTGCCGGGATTACACCTTGCCATTTCATTTTCATGTTGTGTTGGTCTTTCTATTGAGTGTTGTCCGATTTGGAAATGAGAGAATCGACACGCGCGGGAAGCACGGGAGGGCGCACGGACTCCATGCCCCAGCCGAGAACGAATTTCGCCGCCCCGCCGCAGATGCGGCCCTGACACGGTCCCATGCCGCAGCGTGATTGAAGTTTCGCGTCGCGCCAGCCGTTGAATTGCCGGACGCGTCCGAACGGAACGTCTTCACATCGACAGAGGGTCGTGTCCTCTTTCGCCAGCGACTTGAGTTCCGGGCGCAATGCAAACGCGTCGGCAAGCGCCTTCCGGAAGTGATGCCACGATCCGCGTTTCGCAAACAATACTTCGGCCTGGGAACGGCGTCCGGTTGCGGCGTATCCGGCAATCTGTCCTTCAACCAGTGCGCAATCGGCGCCGCCAATTCCGGTCGGTTCGCCCGCACAATAAACGTCAGCGACACTTGTCTGCTGCCAATCATTGACGCGAACAAATCCGTTTTTCAGCTCGCAGCCGATGGCGAGTGGCAGTTCGGTGTTCGGCACGAGTCCGAATCCGCAGGCGAACAAATCGCAGTGTTCCGTCCAGGTGCGTTTGCCATTGGTAAGCGTGACCGAGCGGACGTGATCGCTGCCATCCGCCTGAACGGGCCATGTGCCGAACCAGGAAGGAACGCCAAGCAAACGCGACTTGATGCCGATTCCTTGAAACAGTTTTCCCGGATAAGCCATCAGCGTGAATCCGAATCCAGCCGCCTGACCGAACGACGCCTGTTCCGCAATTCCGACAATCTGTGCGCCAGCTTTCTTCAGTCCATCCGCCACCGCGAGCAGCAGTGGACCGCTTCCGGCGATGAGCACGCGTTTGCCGCTGACGGGCCATCCGTTTTTCACGAGCGCCTGCAAGCCGCCGGGTCCCACCACGCCGGGAAGTGTCCAGCCGGGGAAGGGGAGGAACAGTTCGCGCGCGCCGGTGGCGAGAATGCAGCTGTTGAAACGAATCTCGCGCGGGCCGTCCGGATGCTCCGCCAGCAACACGCCCTTTTGTGGCGCAGCAACGACGCTCGTCTGATCCATCAATGTTACCTTCGAGTTGCGAAAGCGTTCGATCCATTGCTGCGCCTGGGGAATGGATGGCCTCGCCTGTTGTCCGCGCCAGATCTGTCCGCCGAGCCATGGCGTGTCGTCGATCAACGCAATGCGCTGACCAAACTCCGCCGCCGCGCACGCCGCAGCCAGTCCGGCCGGACCGGCGCCGACAACAACAACGTCGAATTGAAAGTGCGTGGACATCAGAGGTGCAAAATCGAAAACGGTTGAATGCGATCGTTGCAGACCGATCCCGCAGATGTGCCGAAGCTTGGCATCACGTTATTCATCCGTGCGAACCTCCATTCCCTCGGCGCAAAGTGTCTGGCAACTGCGGCATTGAGAGCGGCCATTGATCGTGATGCGGCATTCCATGCAAATGCCCATGCCGCACAACGGACCGCGCGGCTGATTCGAAATTGATCGACGAAACGTCGTGATGCCCGCCGACGCAATCGCCGCTGCGAGCACGGTTCCGCGGGGAACGGTCACCAACCTGCCGTTGATTTTTAGCGTCACGGTTTCACTCATGATGACCTCCACCGTTCGCGAATCGTGACGGAAGGTAAGGTTCCGTCGGAATCTCAGATCTCCGGTTGAACAAAAGATCGGCAAGCAATCGTCCGGTGCCGAGCGATGTGGTGATGCCGAGCCCTTCGTGACCGGTCGCGAGCCAGATGCGGTCGCTGACAACACTGGGCCCGATGATCGGCAATTTGTCCGGAGTGGCGGCGCGATGGCCGGTCCAGACGCGGATGGAAGAAAGCGTTCCGAGCGTGGGAAGATATTCAATCGCGCGCTTCAGCATGCGGTCGAGGATGTATTGATCGACGCCGGAATGTTCGGCATCGAACTGGCGCGATGAGCCAATCAGCATCTGTCCGGTCTTGCGTGGCTGAATGTTGAACGCGACCGAATCCTTGCCCATCGAATGCGCGCTCTTGAGATAGCCAAGCTCGACAATCTGATGTCGCACAAAACCGGGATACCGATCGGTGATGACAAGATGTCCCTTGCGTTTGCGAACGGGCAGTCCGGGCGTGAGTTCAGGCGACCATGGACCGGTGGCGCTGACAGAACGATGGGCGGAAATCGTGGTTCCATCGGCGAGCTTCACGCCGCCCTCAGGAAGCAGTCTTTCCACTTGAACTCCGGTTCGCAATGTTGCGCCGTGGCATTGGGCGCGCTCGAGGAGAAATCGTGCGGCGCAGGGAGGATAAATCACGCTGTCATCGACGACACGCAACGCGCCCGCCATATCCGGTCGCAAGTTGGGTTCGGCATACCGCACTGCCGCAGCGTCGAGCACGTCAACGCGAACGTTTCGTTCCGCGTAATAAGCCTGCTTGCGATGAACCTCCGCCATTTCCTCGTCATCCGCGGCAACCCAAAGCGTGCCGCAGGCTTCGAATTCAACGTCGTCGGGAAGCTCATGCCGGAGTTTGAGCCACAGCTCGCGCGAGTAATGGGTCAGTGCGAACTGCGGTTCGGAATCGTCCATCACCACAATGTGCCCCATGCCGGCAGCAGTGGTGCCGCCACCGATGGCACCGCGATCGAGCACGAGAACTTTCATTCCCGCCGCAGCGCATTCTGCAGCACAGGCGGCTCCGACGATTCCCGCGCCGACGATGATGATGTCCGGACTTTGGCTCATTGCGGCCGGATTCCCCAGCAGAATGGATCACGTTCGTCCAGCAACTGCGTGATCTCGGCGTTCACGAATGCGGTGCCGGTGATCGTGGGCGCAACCTTGCCAGAAGCGCGATCAATCCACTTGAACCGTCCCTTGAAGGTGCTGCCGATGATGCTTTCCTGGATCCATTCCGCGCCTTCCTCCAATTTGCCGTCCAATGCCAGGCAGGCGAGTTTCGCACTCGTGCCGGTGCCGCAAGGAGAACGATCATACGCCTTGCCCGGGCATTGGACGAAATTGCGGGAATGCGCGCCGGGAACGGTGGGCGCGCCGAAAAGTTCGACGTGATCGATTTCCGGAAATCCCTGCGCATTGACCGCCTGCCGGACGCGCCAGCAATAGTCGGTGAGCATTTCGACATTCGACAGTTCCAGACGCTGGCCGTGATTCTGAATCAGGAAAAACCAGTTGCCGCCCCAGGAAACGTCGCCGGTGACGGGGCCGATTCCCGGAACGTCGATCGTGACATCTTTTTTCGCGCGCCAGCTCTGAATGTTCGCAACAGACACTTCGCCGTTGGGATGCAACGTGGCGGTGACGACGCCGACCGGAGTTTCAATGCGGTGCTCGCCCGGTTGAATCCGGCCCATGTGCGCGAGTGTGATGACCAGTCCGATCGTGCCGTGCCCGCACATGCCGAGGTAGCCGACGTTGTTGAAAAAGATCACACCTGTCACACACGACTTGTCCTCCGGCTCCACCAACAGTGCGCCGACGACCACGTCTGATCCCCGCGGTTCATTGACGATTGCCGAGCGGAAGTGATCGAACCGGGACTGAAACAAATCGCGCCGCGCCGCCAGCGGTCCGTTGCCAAGATCAGGGCCGCCGCTGACGACCACGCGCGTCGGTTCGCCGCCGGTGTGCGAGTCGATCACAGAAATGCGGTGCAATTTAGGGTTCATTTGCGTCGGGACATGGTATCGCACGCGGCAACCGTGTCTTGTCCCTTTGGCGAGCGGCGACTACGATTTCGGCACAATGGCCGAACGCGACGTTTCCTCACTGCGGCACGAACTGTTTTCGCAACTGGCGGAACCGGTGGTGGGCGAAGCGTTGTTCGATTGCCTGACTGACCTGGTTTATTTCGTGAAGAACGCCCGCTACGAATACGTGGTGGTGAACCAGACACTCGTGGAACGTTGCGGACTTCGAAAGAAGGAGGAGTTGCTCGGACGCCGCGCCGACGAAGTGTTTCCGTCCGGACTGGGTCAGACTTATCGCGCCCAGGACGAACGCGTGTTGCGCAGCGGCGAGGCGGTGTTGAATCAGTTGGAATTGCATTTTTATCCGAGCGGCGGACGCGGCTGGTGCATCACGAACAAACTGCCGTTGCGCAACAAACGGGGCGAAGTCGTCGGACTGGCCGGCATTTCAAAGGACATCCAGTCGGCCAATGAACGCGGCGAGGATTACGGCCAGATCGCGGAATCGATCCAATACATTCGAACGCATTTCTCCGAGCCGCTGCGGGTGCGTGAACTCGCATTACGAGCGGGGTTGTCGGAATACCAGTTCGAACAGCGAATGCGCCGGATATTTCAGATGACCGCCGGACAGTTGATTCAGAAGACGCGGATGGAATACGCCGTGCGATTGCTCAGGAACACGGATCAATCGATCGCCGACATCGCATTGGAGTGCGGCTATTCGGATCAGAGCGCGTTTACGCGGCAATTCCGGCAAACTGTCGGGCTCTCGCCCACAGAATATCGACGCAGTGTCAGTCAGGGGCCTGCGGGTTCAGCCGCACGCAAGGTGTAGGCTGAGTCGGAAAAGGCGAAGCGGCAGCTTCGTCCCATCTGCCAAACGGCGGGGCTGTGTTGCTGCACAGCCCATGTTTCCGCACCTGAGTTGCGCGCCTTTATTTCGTCACCAGCACGAAGCCGCTATGTGGACGGAGTGTGATTCGGAATTTCTGGCCGGGAGCGAGTTCCACTGTTTCTTTTCGGAACGAAAGATTTCCACCGTCACCGTCCAGGATGAGAGTGGCGGGCCCTTTCACTCCGAGTTCCGAAAGATCGAGTTCGAAATCCTTCGCCTTCGGTTCGCCGTTGATGCCTGCGACGTACCAGCGGCCGAATCCTTTGCGTGCCATCACGACGTCTTTCCCGGGATAGCCGGTGATGAACTTCGAGTCCTCCCAGATTGACGGGATTTCGCGGATGAAATCGCGGACGTAATCCGGCACTTTCTTCATGCCTTCGGGAATTTCGGCGTAGTGCTGAATGCCGGAGGTGAACAGCACTGCGAGTGCGAGTTCGAATCCGCTGGTCGTGCGGCGTTCGATGCGATTGATGCGGTCCAGCACCATTGGCGTGAAGTCCATCGGATCGAAGATATTCCGCGTGAATGGAAGCATGGTGCAATGCGACGGCTGCTGGTCGGCGTTGCGCTGTTCGAACGTGACAAACTCAAGGCCGCGAACGGATTCCATGGTCATCAGGTTCGGATAAGTGCGATGCCATCCGCGCGGCAACGTCGCGCCGTGAAAGTTCATCGCAAGACCATACTTCGCCGAATCCTCAAGCAACTCGTGGTAATAGGCCATCATCGACTGCCCATCGCCGCCAAAGAAATCGACCTTCAATCCGGCGACACCCATTTCCTTGAGCTTTTCGAATTCAGCGATGCGAACATCCCGTTTGAACATTTTGTCGCGCGGTGTCTGCGGGGAAGTGTTCCAGTCGCCGCGGGAGTTGTACCAGAGCAGGATTTTGACGTTCTTCGTTTTCGCGT
This sequence comes from uncultured Verrucomicrobia subdivision 3 bacterium, assembly GCA_937890005.1. GTDB lineage: Bacteria > Verrucomicrobiota > Verrucomicrobiia > Limisphaerales > DASXHY01 > DASXHY01. Next base: position 49,912 of record CALBZA010000024.1, read on the forward strand.
AGTCGATCAGTTCCTTGACCTTTTCGTAACCGATCTGCGTGTCCCAGTGACCGTCGATGAGGCAATATCGCCAGCCCATTTCTGCGGCGTAATCGATGAATTGCTTCTGAACGTCGTAAACGGTTTTTTCGTCGCCCAACAGCGGCCAGCTCCACGACGCCTTGCCGGGTTCCACCGAAGGATTGTTTTTCTTTGCAGGCGGTGTGGCGAGATGAACGCCGAGCATCGATTCCGTCACGGTTTTCAGATCGCCGACGACGATGATGCGCCAGGGTGTGTGCCAGGGCAGGGTGGATTCCGGATTCACCGCGCCGCCTATGGTGCCTTCGCGCGGATCAGGGAAGCCGATGCTGTATTCGCCGCCCGGCGATTCGGAACGCAGCCGCGCGCCGCAGTAATTTCGTCCAACACCGGTTTCACTGAGCAGGACCCAGGTGTCGCCGGTGCGGAACAGGGCAGGGAACACCCAGCCCACGCCGAAGTTGGACGGTTTCCCGACAGGAATTTCCTTCTCGTAATATTCCTCGTAGGACGGATTCGTCTGCTCCCAGCCGCTCTTTGCGACCGCCATCGGCTGCAGCCACGCTTTGGATTCCGGATGAAATTTGAACGACGAAACCTCGTTGGTAATGCGTTTCAGATCGGCGTTTTTTTCGGGGAAGGAATAGCGAAAGGCGACGCCGTCGTTGGCCACGTGGAACGTGATTTCCATCGTTTCGCCTGAAGCGGAGCGGAGCCGGAACATTTTCTGCGTCGCGATGTATTCGTTGTGGCGTTGTTTGGCGGTGAGGATTTCGTAGCGATCCGTCACGCGTTTGGCGCGGCTCACGCTCTCCAGCTTCAAGCCTTTCGTGAAATCGGCGTCTTCGCGCACGAGTCCGAGCCGGGATTTTTCAAGAACCGTTTTTCCTTCGCGAGTGACTGTGTAACCGGGAGCGCCCGAGTCATTGAGAAGGAACTCGACCGCCAGCTTTCCATCCGGACTTTGGATGGAAAGATTGTGTGAACCTGTGTTGCTGAAGGAATCGGTTTGGCAACCGGATAGAACCATTGCTGCGAAAAGAAGAGCGAAACAGGAAATGAAGTGCCGTCGTAATGTGTTCATTGATCGTTCGTTCGCTCGGAACGCGTGGGTTGATTCCGAAGCGAATGCGGCGGGAATTTAGAGGTAATCGCCCGGCGCACACAAACGAAAAGCCGGTTCAAATTTGATGACAGCAAGTTGAACACTCGCACCAGAATGAATGGAGCATTCAGCGAATCGTAGTGCACGGGTCTCCCTCTCTTTCGAGCAAATGCCGAAGGAAAGGGGCGGGGAGAGCAGGTAATGGCTGAGGTATGGGTGTTGAGTGAAACGCCGGTTCCTTCGGCTGAAAAGCGCGGTCAACAAATGCTTGTAAGCGTTGAAAACATCGCCAGATTCCAGAGAACGAATTGGAGACGATGAAATATCCAGAGGCAGGAATTCGACTGCATAAACTCATGGAGCAGACGGGTCGGCAAATGAAAAATGAATAGAAGCGACCCCAAACTAGACAGTCGGACGGTGCCAGGAACGGTGGACATTGTCGGCATTGCCAATCCGACGGCGCCTGTAAAAGTGAATTTAGCCCAGGCGGTGCGGCAGGGGGAATACTTTCGGCAACTGTTGAGCACGCCCAATAGCGGCGCGCCGTGGTTTGATACAGTGACGGTCGATTCAACCTACGGTTCCGGCCAAAGCGAGAATGGAACGATCTATGTACCCAAGACGCCAGAACTATTTACATATGATGCGGACGGCAACCTTACCCGGGACGGCCGGTGGGACTATACATGGGATGGTGAGAACCGCCTGATAAAGGTGGAAAGCCTGACGGGCGCGCCGACCGGTTCAAAGTTCAGGTTGGAATTTGCGTACGACGATCAGGGGCGGCGGATTTGGAAGAAAGTGACGAATCTGGACACCAGCGTGTCTGTTGAAGAGAAGTTCGTGTACGACGGTTGGAACTTGATCGGCAGACTGAATGCGGCTTGCGATTTCATTCAAGGCTTCGCTTGGGGTTCTGACCTGAGCGGAACAATGCAAGGGGCCGGTGGCGTCGGCGGGTTGCTGTGGATAATGCAATACTCCGACGGAACTTGGACCGACGCCTGTTTTGCCGCTTACGATGGAAACGGCAACGTGGTAGCTCTGATTGATTCAGGAACAGGTAACAATGCGGCAGTGTATGAATACGGCCCCTTTGGCGAACTCATCCGCCAAACAGGTTCGATGGCCAAGTCTAACCCATTCAGGTTCTCCACTAAATATCAGGATAATGAGTCTGACCTGGTTTACTACGGATACCGCTACTACAACGCGAGCACAGGCCGCTGGCCAAACAGAGACCCCATCGCCGAAAGAGGCGGGTTGAACCTCTACGGCATGGTGGGCAACGACCCGCTCAATAAAACCGATTATCTCGGCTGGGGTCGAAACGATCCTGGCGGGCCTGGTGCGTGCAACGCTTGTTGTGCCTGTCCAGACAGCATCACGATTAAGAACGTGACAACGATCAATGGGCCAATAGCCGGCTACCCAGGCTCGTGGTGGGGACACGGTTTCGATGTTGAGGTCTGTCTTACTTACACCCGCGCATCTTCGGCTGGCTCGTTGTCAGGGCCACCATCGTTGCAATGGTTCGAGCGGTCGAGTCGAACCATTCCAGGAATCCCGCCTAACACTTGGAACGACATGTTCGTCGCAGTTCCCAACAACGGTCAGGCTCAACAGTGGAACAACAGGAAAGAACCGTGCCCTGGAAAAAAGTGCTTCACAGTCCATGACACTCCTGCAATTGCTCAAACCGCCGCGTTCACTGCCCCTCAACATCTGGAGTTCAAAATCACCGTTAATGGCTCGTGTTCGACCTGCATTCCGATGTCGAAGACCGTCACAGCCGTGCAGGACCTCACGCTCAATGCCAATGGAACTCCCGCAACTGGCACATTCACTGTTTCGCCGTGAAGCACGCATTCATCACAAGAGCAACCCGGCTGATGGTGAGGCGAGCCTTCATCGCAACGGGGCTGGTGGCAACAGCAACGCTGCTCCTCAATGGCTGCCGGCAACCGATCTTGCCTTCAACTGGTTCTCCGGTAGCCGCCCCGATAATCACCAATCGTATGCCCTCGCTGACGCGTAGTGAAGTTCTGGCGAAGTTTCGTGAACGCGCGTCTCCGGCAGAAGTCCAGGATTTTGAACGCCTCAATGCGGCAACCGATGCCGACAGCCAGACGCGCGCACTGGAAATGGTGCTTTTCAAGCTGACGACCGATGAGCTTTTCCGAATCGGCATAACACAAACTGAGGAAGCCGGTCGCTTCCACTGGTCATTGGCAACGTCAACGGCCTTTGCCGACGGCGGCAAGGCGTTTGAAAAAGCGCTTGCGCGCGTTGGCGTCAAAGCGAGCGGTGTAATGGAACTCGGCCTCGTCGGATGGTATGTGCCGCGAGAACAGTTTTTCGTAGCCCGTCGTGCATTACTCGGTGCTGACCTGCGGGCGAACGAAATCAGAATCATCGAACCACAGTTCCATTTGAAGTAAGTGTTGAACCCGCCGGCTGTCCCGCACAATTGGTGTGAAAGAATCTGGCTCGCCTCAGGCCGCGGTGAAGTTGGTCGGCCACCTGCGCCTGCCGCACAGCCTTGGACGCGGCGTGTTTGCTGCAAAGTTTGGCTCTATAGCAGAATTTGTGGGTGGGAGGGTCAAGCAATTCCGGTGCGGCGAGGGTATGGCTGCGGTCAAAGCCGTCAAGGTATTGCTCGCCACGCGCCCCCGTGCCCTGCTGCGCTCCACCTTGACCGCTTTGACCTCCGCCAAGATGCGCCGCTAGCCCGACTTCCGCTATTCGACTGCGAAAGTGACGAATTTTCGGTTCTTTTGGATTGTAAGTGGTTGATGGTGTAGGCGCGGATTTTCAAAA
>CALBZA010000025.1 GCA_937890005.1 uncultured Verrucomicrobia subdivision 3 bacterium
CCCACTCAATTCGATCTGTTCAAACCCGCGCTGAGTTTTTCAACAACCTGCTAAGGGGGCGTCTCGTTCAGCGGAGCTTCAGTAGACTGCGTGCCGATTGTTCCAGGAAAAATTGGCGGCGGTTGATTTAGTTCGGTTATGAATTGCGATTCTTCTTCTGAATAAAACCGATTGCCCACTGAATCAATCGCAGTTGGTGTCAACAGTATCAATAGGGTGCGTGGACCAGGCTGCTTCGAATTCAGCAGCAAGCTTTCGCGTTCTGACATGGACCGGCTCGCCATAAGGGTGTGTCCGTCCGGAATGTTAACATTATTCGTCATTTCTTGCGCCTCGACCAAAGGGAGGTCAGCTCCAGGCGGTAAACTATTTCGCGGCGAATCGGCGACCAGCGCGGAAACAATTCGATAATCCAGGTTGATAGTTCCGGTGGTTTTCCGCCAGGTCGGAGTCACCTCCAAACTGATGATGTAACCATTAGTGCCTTGGATTTGAATCTGACCTTGTCGTTGATCCAAAAGCGTTATTTGACCTTCGCTAATCAAGTTTGTCGCTTCGTTAATATTCAGCGATTGTAAAACCAGCTCTAACTGCGGACTTGTTAACGTTCCGGTGATGCCTCCTTGAAAAGATGTTGATGGAATCGAAATGAATTTTGCTTTGATGTTCATCTGTGAAGGGCTCGGAGCGGCGAGATCTCCATCAGACGCGCGTTGCTTCAATGTTGAGACCAGAGCATTTCGCTCCGCCAGTTCGCGCCGCAACTGAGTCACTTGGTTCCGAAGGCGAAGAACTTCCCTTGCATCGTTTCGTAATCTGTTCAATTCATTGGTTTGCGACGTGAGTTGTTGAATTTCAGTTCGCAGGCCATGAATCTCACCAGACTGGAGGTCGTAGAGCTTGCGTGTGTCACTTAATTCGCGTTGAGAACGGACATTTGCGATAAATAAAACACCAAGACCCCCAACGATCAACATACTGAGGAGGGTTGTCTTCAAATTGAAAAAGGTAAAAAGGTTCAAACCTGAACTCGTTGATACAGCTGTTTTTGTCAGGGATAAACAAGAGGCTGCCAGCGTGGGAGCAAACCCACTCGGCGCGGAATGAATCGTATTTGCCGCAAGCGAAATCGAAAGCGCAGCCGCGGTGGTTTTAATGCCCCGTTGAGCAAGGAAATCGCGCAGCTTGTCCAGCGCGCGCGAAACCCGCTTCTGCGCCGCATCTTCACTGACGCCGAGCGTGGCTCCGACGGATGATAGGCTTTCGTTCTTGAAAAAACGAAGCAAAAGCGCATTGCGATCTTCGTCGCCGAGATTGGCAATGGCTTCATCGAGGACTGGACGAATGGCCGCCCAATCGCCTTCAGTTTCAGAGGAAGGATTATGAAGTTCCATGGCTTGCTGTTCGCGGTTGAAGCGGCGTTGTTCCGTGCGGAGAAGTTCCATTGCGGCAAACCGTGCGCTTCGATGCAGCCAGCCGATAAGCAAGGTGTTGGGTTTGAGCGAACCGGCTTTGCGCGCCAGATCGACGAAGACAGTTTGTGCGACGTCGCGGGCCTGGTGTTCGTTTCCAACCTGCCGCAGCGCCGCGGAATATACGGCGTCGGCATAACGCCGCACGATTTCATTGAAAGCGGCTTCGGAGCGATCGTCCGCAAAATCGCGAAGCAGTTCAGCGTCAGTTCGGTTCTGCATGTCACTATCTAACTGCCGCCGATTGCTGAATCCGACAATATTTTGTCCGGGCTAACCGTGCGTCAGAGCCGTGATGAGGTTCTGGAGCTGTTGGGCGGAATGTTCACTGGATATTACGAAACGAAAGTATCCATGCTTCGGGCTTCCAGGATATTTCACGAACGGCGGATAAATCCCACGATCAAGCAATCGGCCCTTTAATCGCCGAATTTCCCGTTCGGTTTTCAATTCCGGTTCACGATCGGACTGGGGGAGATCAAGAATTCGAAGCCAGCAGAATGCAACGCGTCCTTGACTGTGTTCGCATTCGATTTCAAGGCGCTGCCGCGGCCTGGGATTTGCCCTGAGAATTCGCAAGGCCGCCAGCGCAGCATTCACGAGGGGAAGGGGAAACGGCGTGCTGCCAATATAAATTTGGGGTCGTTGTTCACTTTTCCTTTGCCAGGGGGCAAGACGGGTAGAGACGGCATGGGAATGCTTGAGGATCGAAAGGGGGCGGATGCCGGGATCACATCACGCCGCGTTGAAATGAGGTCTAGATTCCTGTGTCGCCTGGAAAGTTGGTTTGGGATGAGAGAGATGAAGAGAATTTGGCATCTGAACGGCCTACAGACAGTTTTAGGGTGGAATTTCGCTTTTGAGGAAGTTTATCGGCGGGATGGCGTTCGCGCATGCCTTGGGGAAATCGTTTGAGGAGAAAGGGTGGAGTTTTTACGTCACGCATTGTTGTCACAACCGTTCGTTCCTTTCTGTCGTTCCTATTCAACAAACGACAGAAGCAGCATCACTTCGTCGTCGCTGGTTTGCGGAAAGGAATCGTAGTAGGCGCCGACAGCGACAAAGTCCGGATCAACCACCAATGCAAAAACGTCGTCCGCCACACGTCGAAGCCGATCGATCGCACTGTCCGAAGCAACCGGCGCTGCGACCACCACTCGATTCCACCCGCTTTTCCTCGCTGAAATCACGGCGGCTTCCGTAGTGGCACCGGTGGCCAGTCCGTCATCGACAATGATGGCAGTTCCGCAAGCGGTGTCGCCGGCATCGCGGATATGAAATCTATGACGATAGGTTTCGAGGCGTGCCGCTTCCTCGCGAATCACGGATTCCAGTTCCTGCTGCCGGGAACCGGTGCAACGCGCGGCATCGTCGCTGAGCAGCATCACGTCGCGTTCTGCGAGCGCGCCGACAGCGAACTCGCGATTCTGTGGGTGTCCGATTTTCCGGACAACAATCACATCGAGCGGTACCTGAAGCATTCGCGCCACTTCGGCAGCGACCACCACGCCGCCGCGCGGCAGTCCGATTACTTTGCCAACATCGGGATATTTTCCCGCCAGTGCCCGGCCGAGTTGTTCCCCGGCATCGTCTCTCGATACAAAAGTCATGAGAGACTCTTCGGACGCGCGGGAAAAAATGCAACGGGGGGAAGTCGGAAGTTTGATGGGAAAATGTTACTGCCCGGTTCCGTCAGACTGGAATCTGAAAATGAAAAAATTTAGCGGCAGATGAACCGCTCTGTTGGCGTTCGGCCGTGAAGGGATCAGCCGGTTACGAGAGTTCCGACCGGTTCACCGTTAACGACGCGGCGCAGATTGTGAGGCCGGAACAGATCGAACACGATGATCGGCATCTTGTTGTCCATGCAAAGCGAGAACGCGGTGGAATCCATCACCTTCAACTGGCGCTGCAGGGCGTCGATGTAGCTGATCTGAGCGAAGCGTTTGGCCTTGGGATTCTTCTTGGGATCGGAATCGTAGATGCCGTCCACCTTCGTTGCTTTCAAAATCACTTCGGCGCCGATTTCATTCGCACGCAACGCGGCGGCGGTGTCGGTGGAAAAGTAGGGATTGCCGGTTCCGCCGCCGAAGATGACGACGCGGCCTTTTTCAAGATGACGCACGGCGCGCCGGCGGATGAACGGTTCAGCCACCTGTGACATTGTGATGGCGCTTTGCACGCGCGTTGGAACGCCGAGCTTCTCGAGAGAATCCTGAAGGGCGAGGGAATTGATCACCGTGGCGAGCATGCCCATGTAATCGCCCGTGGCGCGTTCGATCCCGCGTTCGCAGCCCTGAAGTCCGCGGAAGATGTTGCCGCCGCCGATGACGATGACGTCCTGCACGCCGAATTCGCGCACTTCACGAAT
>CALBZA010000026.1 GCA_937890005.1 uncultured Verrucomicrobia subdivision 3 bacterium
GTCACCGGCTCAAAAAGCAGGGCGGCACGATCGGCAAGATCTACGGCCAGGAGAAAAACATCACCACCTACAACCTCGCGCGCATGAACATGCTGCTGCATGGGGTGAAGGACACGGAGTTCGAAATCTACCACGGCGACACCCTCACCAACGACTGGGATTTCCTGCGCGAGACCAACCCGGCCAAGATGCCGAAATTCGACGCCATCGTCGCCAATCCGCCCTTCAGCCTCCGCTGGGAGCCGAAGGAGGAAATGAGCGAGGACGTGCGCTTTAAAAACCACGGCATCGCCCCGAAATCCGCCGCTGACTTCGCCTTCCTCCTGCACGGCTTCCATTACCTCAAAGAGCAGGGCGTCATGGCCATCATCCTCCCCCACGGCGTGCTCTTCCGCGGCGGCGCCGAGGAACGCATCCGGACGAAGCTCCTCAAAGACGGTCACATCGACACCGTCATCGGCCTGCCCGCGAACCTCTTTTATTCGACGGGCATCCCCGTCTGCATACTCGTCCTCAAAAAGTGCAAGAAGCCCGACGACGTCCTCTTCATCAACGCCGCCGAGCACTTCGAAAAGGGCAAACGCCAGAATTTCCTCACCGACGCGCACATCGACAAAATCGTCACGACCTATCGCGAGCGCTCAGAAGAGCCACGCTACTCAAGGCGCGTCAGCATGGCGGAGATCGAGAAAGAAGGCTTCAATCTCAACATTTCCCGCTACATCAGCACCGCCCAGGCAGAGGAGGAGATCGACTTGACTGCAACGCATCAGGAGTTGGTCAGGATTCAAGAAAAAATCCAGGATGCGACTCGGAGGCACAACGAATTCTTAAAAGAGCTGGGGCTGCCTACGTTGCCGCCCGGGATGTAAAGAACCTGGTAAAAATCACGAAAGAGAAACCAATCCAAACCTGTCCAGCGATCAGGCAGGTTCGAAAAGCCAGAACAAGCTTTCCGCTCGGGCTGCGGACGATCTCTTCTACAAGATCGCCTCGGAGTTGGTTCGTTTGTCGTTCGCTGGGAACACGCGAGTTTCAGTAGCTGAGGCTATCGCATGCCTTATTTTAATTTTTGCTTACTCATGCAAAACCATTGCAGGCATTCACAGAGATTTTTCCAGCCGCAGGAGATCTTAAAGACCTTGGACGAGTACAACTATTGCAGAGTCACGAAAGAATGGATCTAAACATCGATTTTCCATCGTGGAAAACGACAACTTGCCCAAAGGCGCCACCTGCGCGGGTTCGAACAGGATATCAGTTCTGCGGGCGCATCAGACGAAACACCAGGCAGTCGTTGGTTGCAGTGAAGAACTGATGAAAGAAGTCGTTCGACACGAACCTCTGCCCGTAAGCCGTCTGCCAGTAGCCAGCGGCCATGTTCGTGCATCGCTGCAGCTGATAATCAGTCGCAAAGGTCGGCCAGGATACCCGCACCTCGTTCGTTCCCGGCACCGGATCGATGTAAAGCCGCGGACTGTAGTCGTTCGTCGAAGTCGTGAGCTGCGTCAGCACCACGTCGTTTCCATCGCCGCCCTGATACGTGATGTAAAACTGCGCACCGGCGATGTTGAACGTGCTGCCTTCGGGTTTGCCCAAAAACGTGCCGTCCACCGGATCATTTCCCGCATTGGAAATCAGCATGTAGGAGATGTTCGGGAACCCGGGATAACCCATTTGGACATCGAGGTAGGAATCGATGAGTTTCACCGTTCCGTCCACCTCCAGGTGATCGTAGCTTTCGCCGGGAACAGATCCGCGGAGCTGAACTTCAAACCGTGCGCGGTTCAACATCAACAAAGAATCCATCTTCATCTTTCCCGCCCGGAACGTGAAGCTGCCGGGGCTCAACACCGCGCCATTCACCGTCACGTCATGCATCGATTTCTGGCCCATGAGCAGCGTTCCGGGTTCGAGCCGCACGTGCGACGACGCTACGCCATTCCCGATGTTCAACGTGCCCCCTTCAACAATGGTTTCGCCGGTGTATTGCGTGAACTGGCCGATGAGCAGCTGACCGTCACCGAGCTTTCGGATTTTCCCGGTGCCAGTGACCGAATCCACGGTCGAACCTTCCGCCACGATCAACTCGCCATCACCGAGATCGATCGGACCATGCGCGGTCAGATGCGTGATGTATTCTCTGTACCCATTCAGATCAAGTGCTCCGTCGCCCCAGACCCACACCCAGCTCTGGTTGCGAATCTGGTCGTTATTTTCCCATCGAATGGTGGGAGACATCGATCCGGCTGGAACCGTTCCCACCTGCAGCGTTCCGGGAATCGACGTGAATCCATCCGGCTTGGCGAGGATCACCAGTCCTCCGCGGATGATCGTATCGCCGTCGTAATTATTTATGCTGTAATCTTCGAATCGCAGCGTGCCGGTTCCGGTCTTCGTAAAGCCGCCTGGGCCGGAAATCTGATTGCTGAGGATCAACGTGGTGTTTGCCGGAACATTGAACAGCGCATTCGTCTGAAGGGTGATCGGTCCAGCGAAAGTGACGCTCGAACCGATCACATTGATCGCACCGTTGGTTTGAACTCCCGAGCCGCCGATCCACAATCGCTCCTGCACCACGCCACCGGCCAGAACTGTGGAAAGTGTGGCGCCCGATTCCACTAACGTTCCGTTGCCGGTGTAAGGCGCGACCGCTTCGCCGAGCGCCTTTTGATGCGCGACCACAACTTCGCCTTCAATGATGCTCGTCGCGCCCGAGTAGGTGTTGTTGCCACTGAGCCAGAGAGTGCCGCCGCCGGTCTTTCGAATGCCTCCCTGCGCTGTGCCGCTGATGACTGCGGAAATTTCCAGCGCGGGATAGGTCGCACTCGCCGCAACGTCGAACGTGCGTTGCAATGCGCCGAGTGAAAGTTTGCCCGCGATCTTCGACTGCTGAACCGCAGGCGGAACGGAAACGTTTCCATTCAAAACCAGCGTGCCGAATGAAGTCGCCACCTCACCTCCCTGAAGAATCAATCCTCCCACAGTCGTGCTTCCGCTGTTGAGCAGAAGCTGTCCGGACGGAAGCACGGTCACAACCGAATTGCTTGAAAACTGATTTTGCTCCGCACAAAAAACCTGGTCCGAATTGTTCGCCCCGATCAGTCCCCCAATGATGAGATCGCCCGGAATCGCAATTGCCCCATCGCTCTTTGCCAGCCGCAGCGAGCCGCTGCTGACCTTCGCGACACCGGCGAACGTGTTGCTGTTCGTTCCGCCAATCAACACCCTGCCGAGGCCGATGCAATCGAATCCGCCCGGGCCTGAAATCGCCCCGGTCAACGCCAGTTCCTGCCCCGCAGAAACGGATTGGAGCGCGCATTCACCATTCAGCGTGATCGGACCGATCCATGCGCCAGTGCCGTTGCAACGCAGCTTCGCGCTGGTCAGCGACAACGCCTCGCTGGCAATGTTCAGTCCGTCGAGAATCGACAAAGTCGCGTTGCTCGCCACGGAAGTTCCGCCCAGGAAACTGGCTCCGAGCGCGGAGAGATGCCGCACATCCAGCGTGCCTTCGCTGACGAACACATTTCCAATGAAACTGTTTGCGCCCGCCAAAGCCAGCGTTCCAGGCCCCGTCTTCGTAAGCCCGGCATTGTTGATCCCGCTGCCTCCGCTGATCGCTGCCGAAATTGTGAGTGTCCGATTCAATGCAACTTGAAACGTTCGCGACATGCCGCCGAGCGAGAGCTTGCCTGTGACGCTGGAATTGGCAGAAGCGGTCACGTTGCCACCAAGCGTCAGTGTTCCGCCATCCGTTTCGACTGTGCCGCCCGCGAGCATCAGCGACGCGATGGTCTGGTTGTATCCGTTCAGGTCCAGCACGCCGCCGGCTTCAAGTGTGACTGTTGAAGTTTCGGCGAGCTGGCCGGAGTTGCCGAACAGCACCAGGCCGTTCTGGATGATCAGGTCGCCGGGGATCGACACCAAACCCACCAGTGTTTCATTGTCGAGAGTGACGCTGCCGGATCGCAGAATGGTCGGGCCGGCGAACGTGTTCGCCGCGGCAGCACCGAACCTCACGGTGCCTTCGGTTTCCAGTCCGCCCGAGCCGATCACGCTGCCGAGAAAATTGAACGAAACGGGCGAGACGATGCGATTGGTGCCTTCCAGCGTGATGGTGGTGTCGATGTAGTTCACGCCCGCGGAATGAACGTTCGTAATCGAGTTGCCGCCACGCAGGGTGATCGTGCCACCGCTCGCAGTGCGGATCGTCTGCCCCGAACCGAGCATTCGGAGCAAGTCGATCTTGAGACCGAAGATGTTGTTCGTGGTTGCGCCCGAAATGGCGGCGGGAATCTCGATGATGACAGGGGCGGCTTCGTTGATGGACGGAGCGCCACCGGAACTCCAGTTGGCCGGATCGCTCCAAAATTTGTTTCCACTGGCACCGCTCCAGACGTGTGTTCCGGCAAAAGCCGGTTGCGCAATCGCCAATACCGCCGACAACACTGCGTAACGTATTTTCATGGTCATGTCCTTTGAATTGATGCCGGTCGTTGTAGCACCAGCACCGAACAGCGGACCATGCCACTAGCGGATTAGACCATGAGTGAGTTCTGCGTTTTAAGTTTTGAGTTTTGAATTAATGCGTTTTGAATTTCGGCATCCAGGTTCTTCAGCTTTCAGCATTTCAGCTTTTCAACGAATGCACTGAAGACTGCGACCTGAAAACCTCGAATCCGTGTCTCACTGTGTTTCATCTGTGGCTCAAATCATTTTTGGCCAGCCGGCTGAACGACGCGGTGAATTGACGGGGCGCGGGATACTACTGTAGTGGTATGTCTCATCCCGGTTTTCTGAGAAACACTCGTGACATGTCCGACATGCGCAGAAAGCCGTTTCCCGATATGCGCCCCGTCATTTCGTTCTGGAAAGACTCCCTCGCCGGGCGCGCGCTGCGCTTCACCGCGGCCATGGTCGGGCTCGTCGTTGTCATCTCCACCGCCGTGTCCTACTGGGTGGTGTTTCGGAACGCAGAGAAGGATCGCCTCGAAGCACTTGGCGAATACGCCTCCGAACGCGCCCGACGCGAGAACATGAGTTTCAAGCTCGCCGAGGAATATCATTCCGTTCTCAAGGCCGCCTTCATCAAACGCTGGAATCAGCCCGATCCGGAAAACATGGAGGAACGTTTCGACGCCGTTTTCGCCAAGGGCACTGACGGCGCGTGGCGCAGCCGTCGGGACCTCATTGATCCGTTGCGCGAGCCATCGACATGGATTCGAGCCGGCCGCGAAATCACGCCGGAACTCAAGCGCATGGTCATGATCTGCCACGACCTGACCTTCCAATATTTCGATGCGTGGGCGCCACAGTTCAAAAGCCTCTACATTTCCTCCCCTTACGAATTCAACACCGGCATCGCTCCCGATCTTCCTGAATGGGTCTGGCAGATCGCACCCGATTTCGATCAAAACAACCACGTCTGGGGACTTCTCGCCAGCCGCGAACACAATCCCGACCGCCGCTCTCTCTGGACCGGCGTCTTCTACGACATCGCCGCCGGAGATACCAGCCCATCGAGCCTTTACGTCACGCTCTGCACTCCGGTTGACGTCGGCGGGCGTCACATGATCACCGCTCACCTGGACATTCAAATCTCGGAACTCCTTCAACGCGCCGTCGCTGTCGAACGTCCCGGCCTCAGTCATCTGATTTTCCGCCCGGACGGAAGAGTGATCATCGGCGGCGGCCTGATGGAACGGATCGCCCAAAGCAAAGGCGAACTGACGCTCCAGAATTCGGGAGATCCGTCGCTGCAGAGCATTTACAAACTCGCGTCTGCTCAATCGAACTTTCCCTACACGGGATACGATCCGGTCAGCGATCGGTATCTCGCCATCACGCACCTTGAACATCCCGGCTGGTTGTTTGTATCAATGGTGCCGCGCGCCGACCTTCGCGAGCAGGCGTTTCGATCGGCGCAATGGGTTCTCTGGAGCGGACTCGGTGTGCTGCTCGTTTCGCTGGCGTTGATCAGCGGAAGCTTTCGCACGCAGGTCGCCCGGCCGCTGAGCCAGCTGCTCGCCATGACCCAGCGGCTCGAAGCCGGCGAAACGGACGTGAGAATCCAGGTGAACACAACGCGCGAGGACGAGATCAGTGAACTCGCCCGTTCGTTCAACGAAATGGCGGATCGCGTTTCCGAGCGCGATGCTGCCGTGCGTGCTTCCGAACGCCGCTGGCGTCTGCTGTTCGAACAATCGCCGTTGAGCGTCCAGTTCTTTTCGCCCGACGGCCATTCGCTCCGGGTCAACAAAGCGTGGGAACAGCTCACCGGTCTGCAACATGAAGCCATCAGCGGCTGGAATCTTCTCAAGGATGAACAGCTCAAAGCGGCGGGTTTGATGCCGCACTTCGAACGCGCGTTCAAAGGCGAGGTCGTGGCCATTCCACCCACGCTTTACGACACCGAACAGGCCCGGTTCGTGGGCGAACACACCGGCGCCAAACTCAAATGGATCAGCGCGATTCTCTTCCCGTTGTTCGACGACGACGGGAAGCTCATCGAAGTCGTTGCCATTCACGAGGACGTCACGGCACGGAAAGTTGCCGAGGAGGAAATCCGGAAACTGAACCAGGAGCTCGAACAGCGCGTGACGGAACGCGCCGCGGCACTGCGGGTCAGCGAGGAACGTCTGCGCATGATCCTGGAGCACACCCCCATCGCAATCGTCACGCTGGATGCCGAGACCGGACGTTTCGTGGATGCCAACGATCAGGCGCTGCTGCTGTTCGGTCTTTCACGCGAAGAGTTCCTCTCGGTCGGACCCGCCGATCTCAGTCCCGAACGTCAGCCCGATGGACGGCTTTCCAGTGAAGTGGCGATGGAAAAGATTCGCGCCGCGAGAAACGGCGGATCGTCCGCATTCGAATGGACGCACATCAATGCCGGCGGCCAGAAGGTGCAGTGCGAAATCCGGCTCGCCCCCATGCCTTCCTCCGGACAAAACCTCGTTGTGGGCAACCTGCTCGACATCACCGCATGGAAACGCGCCGAGGAGGAATTGATGAACGCGCTGACCCGCGAGCGGGAATTGAGCGAGCTGAAAACGAATTTCGTTTCGCTCGTCTCACACGAGTTCCGCACACCGCTCGGAGTCATCATGTCTGCCACCGATGTTCTCCAACGTTACTTCGATCGTCTGCCGGCCGAAAAACGGGCGCGGCATCTCGACATGATCTTTCGCTCAACCAGGAACCTCGCGGCGCTGATTGAAGAGGTTTTGTTGCTTGGAAAAGTTGAAGATGGCCGGATGCAGTTCACGCCAGTGCCGGTCGATCTGGAAACGTTGTGCCGGAATTTTGTCGATGAAGTCACGTCCGCCACCAATGCCTCATGCCCGATTCAATTCACGGTGCATGGATCCGTGGCGGGCGCTGTCAGCGACGAAAGTCTTCTCCGGCATACGCTGACGAACCTGCTTTCCAACGCGGTGAAATACTCCGCGCCCGGCACGCCGGTTGAGTTCAGTGTGGAACGTCAGGGCAGCGCCGCGGTGTTCACCATCCGCGATCGTGGAATTGGAATTCCAAAGGAAGATCAGGCGCGCCTGTTCACCACATTCAGCCGCGGACGAAACGTCGGAGACCGCCCCGGAACCGGGCTTGGCCTGGTCATTGTGCACCGGTGCGTCCGGTTGCATCGCGGAAAGATTCAACTCCAGAGCGAGCCGGGCACGGGCACGACGGTAATCGTGCATCTTCCCGTCTTTTCCCTGAAACCTGCGCCCGACGCTCAACTGCAATCTGCCTCGTCATGAAAACTATCCTCATCATCGAAGATCAACCCGACATGCGGGAGAACATCGCCACCATTCTCGAAATGGAAAACTACGCCGTGCTCACAGCCAATGACGGCGAACAGGGCCTCGCCATGGCGCGCGAGGAAAAGCCGGATCTGGTTCTTTGCGATGTGATGATGCCGAAGATGGATGGCCACGAAGTGCTCCGGCAGCTCCGGGAGGATCGCACGATAGCGGGGACGCCGTTCATTTTCCTGACGGCGAAGGGTGAGCGTCGCGATCAGCGCGCTGGAATGAATCTCGGCGCCGATGATTACCTGACAAAACCGGTGACAGCCACGGATCTGCTTGCGGCTGTTTCCGCAAGACTGGATCGCGAGCAGAAGCGACCGGCGGGCGAATTTCATCCTGACTTCAGCTCCCCCGCTCCGCTCGAGCGGACGTTGAATCTCACACCGCGCGAAGCGGAAGTGCTGCTCTGGGTGGCACAGGGCAAGAGCAATCCGGAAATCAGCGCGATCCTCGGCGCTGCAGAGAACACGATCAAAAAGCATCTCCAGAACATTTTCGAGAAGATGGGCGTGGACAATCGAAACGCCGCCAGTCTCCGGGCGATGGAGATTCTTTCCCAAACCGCTAAACTCAGCGCATGAAATCGCTGACTGAACATCTCTGGTTCGAAACGCCCAATCGAAGGGATTACATCAACATCACCGACACCGTTGCGGCACTGGTTCGCAAGAGCGGCGTGCAGGAAGGCCTGTGTCTGGTGAACGCAATGCAAAACTAGCTACTACCGGTTCACATTGCCGACTGGAGGGGATTTGCTGATATGAAGCCCGTGCTCAAAATTTCACTGTTCGGAGCAACGGCTCGCTGGAACACAATGCGCGGAAAGTGGATTTGCTCTGACAAAACGCTTCAGCGCCTGCTGAATCAAACAGTTCCAGATTTCAGCGTTCACACCCGATTCATGACAGACGGGGTCCAAGGAGAGGCAAAACGAGGGTTGATGAACTCGCCCTTGTGGGAGTCCGTAACCATTCTCAAGGAAGTTCCGGAAACCGCAGACAAACCTTCCGACGATCCCAACGAACTCGACGGGTAAAATATCCTTGTCAGCGCGAACGTAAGAGTTCACAAGAGGTGCGGATTCAAATTGGGGAAAGGGAAATATGCCAAAGGAAACAGTTACGCGGAGCGCGACCATTCAAGTTGAGAAAAAGGAGATCACAGTCCAACTCGTTGAAAACCCTCGGGGAAGCTGTGTCCGATTCATTGAGAGCAATGCTGCCGGACGACGCAATTACCGGATGGTTCCGGCAAGTGGATTGTCGGAACTGACAAAAGTGCTTCAGCAGCTCTCAGCGTAGCATCACAAACGAGATTCCTCGTTTTCACATCTATCACAAGGGTAGGCACCCGCGCCTTGCCCTTCCGTTCGCCCTGCCTACCCTTTTGAATAAGTAGCGGCGCAAGTGTGCGGGAAGCCTGTTGCAGGATTACACGCTGCCGTTTGCGGGGGATACACATCACAAGGAGTTGATCCGGCGCTAACCGGAAAAAACATATTGCTGTTTCCTCCAAGATTCCTTTGAATCGGCCCGGTAGGAAAGGACGCGAATTGATCCAAGACGCAAAACGAAAACGGCTCGCAAAGGAGTGGCTAATCTTCATTGTGTCAGTTCTTCCCGGCACCCTGTTTGTCATCGTCGCAGCCATAGCTGAAGACGGCGCGCCGTTCTGGGCATGGACCTTAATTCCGTTTGGGCCTTACGCCCTGATCATGATTCTTCGCTCAATTGTCTGGTCTGTGAAAGTTCTGCGGTCGCGACAACAATGAAGAAAGTTAAAATTCAAGATGATGCGGGACTTGCGTACTGCGTTGAGCATGCAAGCGCCTTGATACAAGCAATTCACGATTACGCGGGACGTGATTTCACGAAGAAGTGGAAGCTTCGTTTTCCGCGGGGTTATGTTCGAACAGCACAAGAACAAAGACAACGGTTATCGTTTATTCCAGATGGCCCTTTGAAAGACAACATTGCTTATACGCTGATTCTTGCTGATACGACTCACTGGCTTCTGTGCAGAACTGATGTCACCCACACAATACAGGAACAGCTTATCAAACTTCACCTATTTCTCCTTGGCGCACTGGTTGAAAGCATTACGAAAGTCTATTTGTCTGGCAAATGTGGGAAGAGCTATAAAATCCGAACGGAATATCTAGTCACTCACCACCACATCACTCCCAAATTGAAAATCGATTTGGACTGGCTCTGGGATATGCGGAACAACATGCATTTGTTCCTCGTGCCCAATTCGGAGTATAGCTGTCCCGATTACACGGTCGCCAACTATAGTCGCGGAGTGGCGGCATTTCGTGAGCTAGTCAATGGGCTAGCCTGAGCATTCCATTTCCAAGCTGCGAAAGCGCTTCGGAAAAGGGTTCGCCCGACGTTCACAACTACAACATTCCTTGAGCTGCCTGGGCTAAAACACGCGTTTGTCTGCGCGGATCGGCCGTTCTAGCGTTTTCCCATTGGAAGTGCAGAGACTCGACTTGCACTAACAAACACACCGAACACAAGTGCTGCGTCACGGTCGTCCGCCTCCTCCTTGCCGCATTTTTCTGCCGCAGCTAGATAATGTCTGAAAGCGGGCAGCGGGCCTGATCCCCCGTTGAAGATTCCCGGCTGGCGGTGGTTGTGTTTTTCATTATTGCCGCTTCTGCCGCTGGCCGGAATCGCTCGCGAACAAAATAATGAAATGAACTACACGATTGAGCGGGACGAATCCGATTACCTCGACAGACAGTATGAGCTGGGGGCCCAAAAATTGGAGGACGAAGAAGCAGACACACGCTGCAGGTTCCAAGAAGTTGCCGTTTTCGATCCGAGCGAGGTTTCCAAGGCACTGCTGGAAAGCGAATGGGCTGACCTGCAAGGTCGTGAATCGGACGGAAGCCTTGAACAGCCCTCAAAAATATCTAGCCCCTACATCAACGCGCCGCTGCCCCTCTTGGGAATCATGCACGGCGAGGACGTTCACCGCAGGAAAGCGTTTGAAAGGGAAGACCCACGTGATCGCAAAGCCTTCTGCAACTTCTTTCGTAGCTATGCGATTTGTTACTATGCACAGAACTTGTATCGCAAAACAGCAAAGGATGAAATGAACGGTCTGCGCTATCCCGAGAAGACACCAACCGGCTTTAACAGGAACAATCCAAGGCATCGAGCGCTGGGCGCTGCGATGTTCGCGATGAATCGCGGCGGCGGCAGTGTTAAGCGAATCTTCGGACATTGGAACACGGCACGAGAATTCATGAAGGAGCGTCAGCTTGCCGAATGTGAGCAGGCACGTTTTCAGATTTCATTGAAGCTGCTTGGGCCGGAATACGATTTTTTGAGCCTGCGCGATCTTCGTGTGCTGATGGCTGTAAACTCGTGCATGGGTGAGGACGGATTCGGCACGATAAGCTGGCGGGTTCTATCGTGGCGCGCCGTGGGTGCAACGAACGAAGCGGGGCTAGAGTTGCTGGGCGTTAAGCCGCTTGGAAAGCATCAAGTGGAGAATGCCCTTGAGCGGCTGCAAAAGCATGGACTGATCCACCGCTTGGAAGTCAGGAAAGGGGTGGACAGTCGTGTTACCTTCG
Source organism: uncultured Verrucomicrobia subdivision 3 bacterium (assembly GCA_937890005.1). GTDB lineage: Bacteria > Verrucomicrobiota > Verrucomicrobiia > Limisphaerales > DASXHY01 > DASXHY01. The sequence goes on from CALBZA010000026.1 coordinate 11,407, forward strand.
TTGCAAAAGGCACCATGTCGGAAAACGTGTTTCACACGCTCGTTGCCGACAGAGTCTCCAAGGGCAAAGCTCGGCGTGGCGTGCTTCGGAATGGCAAACTCATTGTTCTTGGACGACTGGCGGAGTGAGGAACATCCAACGCCCTGTTTCACGTGGTGCCTACCTGCGGTGCCTACCTGCGGTGCCATATAATAAAAGCTTCAATAAAAGCTTCCATAGCGCCCGCCGCTTTTTTGGCGGCGCGGGCGCTGTATGCGAAGAAGGAGAGAGAGATGTGTGTTTCCTCAGAAAAGCAGAAAACGCCAATTTGCTTAGGTGAATGGAACGGAAGGAGGGAGAAGAACGAAAACACCAAATGAAAAATCTCCTTGCAGCCAAAACCAGAAAGAGCAAATTCCGCCTCATGACAAAGGAGAAAGCCAATTTGCAGCCAAATGGAGAAGATGCTTCGTCTGAAGATGTGTTGCTTCCCACTCCCGAAGAACAACTGCAACGTCAGGAGCGCGAAAAGCGCGATGCGTTTGTGAGGCAGATTGAGGGCTTTTTAGAGAATGATCCCGAGTTGCGTTCAATCGTGTTCCACCGGATTAAGGAAAATGCCCGTAAAAGGATTGAAACCCTCCGTAAAGGGGAAGCGATTGAAGAGATTCTCCAGATGCAAAAGCGCGAAAAGGACAACGCTAACGCGTTAGCGGTGCTTTCTCAAAGAATTCGGACAGGGACGCTCCAGGAAAAAACAAAAGCCCTCCAATCGCTCGTGGGCGAGATTGCGGACCGACAACAGAACATCGACAAAAACGAACGTGCCGCGGCGAACTCTATGAACTTGGCCGTGACGTATGCCAAAGAAATTGGAGACAGATTGCAGTTCGCAAAGGATCATTTGATTCCCGAAGGACAATACGAAAAGTGGGTTGAAGAGACATTTGACGGCATTTTCAAACCTTCCACCGCTCGCCTCTATCGACAAATCGCCGCACCTCAGAATTGGAAAAAGATCGCAAAAAAGGTCAACACACCCCCGGGGTTGAGCCTGCGAGCGGCCCGCGCACTTCTCACGGACAAACCCGAAAAGCAGAGCAAATCCGAAATAGAAAAGACGCGCGCAAAGTTGGAAAAGAAAGCTTTGGAAAAGTTCCGCGAACTCATAGCTGGATGGCCCCCAAAGATGCTCGATGAAGTGACATTCTCCAACGCATGGTTTTGGGGAAGGCTCGACAAGGAGGCGCAAAAGCTCTGCAACCCCAGCGAAATGGCGAGGGAGTCGGCGAGGAACTTCCGTCGGTTGCTCAATGCTCAACGCCAAATGTTGAACGCCGGACAGTTTTCGCCAGCGGACCTATTGGAATCCGATTTTCATTAAATACCATGAGTTCAGAATCGAAGCCCACGGACCTACTCGGTCTCGCCCCTTACGGTGAAGCAGTAAAGTCTGCCACCGACAAGACTTTCGAAACGGCTCAGGCATTTCTCTACGCTTTGTGTCGCCCCGCAGCTGAAGAAGCGGGCTTGCTTTTCCGGGACCAGATACGCTTTTGGAGAGCGAAGAACCTAGCTCGGATCGCTGAGAAGGCTCAGGCATTCACAACTGTCACGCCTGAAGGTCTGCAATTGCAGGCTCCGCCAAGAGTTGTTCACGAGATCATCGAGCACGGTTCATGGTGCGAGCAGGAGGAGCTCCAAAGCATGTGGGCTGGACTCTTGGCCAGCTCCTGCACCAAAGATGGCGTAGATGATTCGAGCTTACCATTCATAGACATATTAAAACGCATTACGTCAGCGGAGGCTAAACTTATAGAACATGTCTGCAAAAACTCGATCGTGGATGCCAGTCCTTCGGGTGTGCTTCGAGGCAGGTCTGTAGATTTATCCCTTGAGCAGATTCAGGCGATTACTGGATGGAAGGACAAGACTCTCGCGCAGGCTTGTATCGAACACCTAGTTTCCCTCGGGTTGTTGAAGGAGCAACCTGCCATTTTCTTCAACGGAACACCGAAAGTTCCCTGGATTCAACCAGAACCGTTGACTCTCCATTTCTATGTCCGTTGCTGTGGTTCCAGAATAGCCACAAAACAGTTTTTTGACGAACTAGCAAGTAAGACCGGAAAGACCGCTTTTTCGGAGGCGGAGTGAGTAGTCATGGCAGAGAAGAATTACATTACGTATCGCAAACACCTCGAATATTGTGCGCTAATATCTGCGTTTGGAACAAACAGTTCAGCCTCCCTGATGCAAACGCGTGTCGCGCGGGAAAACGTGCAGGAAGGGCGGGCAAAGGGGTACTGCAGGGCGGAAAACAAGCATTGATCACACGTTAAGGACTACGTGTAGGAGGCATCTGGCTGGATTAGATTTTAGATGCGTTTTTGGATGCGTTTTTGGAACACCCTGAACACGCTCCCCTTTGGTCTCTACAGAACACCTCACGGCAGCAGGACAAAACGACCGTTTACTTCACGACTGCCTGCCAGATACTCACTCTCGTAAAATGCGAGCATGAAACATTGCGTCGCGTATTTCAGAGTATCAACAAAGCAGCAGGGAATGGACGGCCTCGGAATGGAGGCACAGCGAACAGCGGTCGCACAGTTCCTAGCATCACGGAACCTCCACTTGCTTGCGGAGTTCGCAGAGGTGGAAACAGGGAAGCGGAAGGATCGTCCAGAACTCACAAAAGCAATCGCACTGTGCAGGAAAGCAAAGGCAACGCTTGTGATCGCAAAGCTGGACCGGCTGGCACGCAATGCAGCGTTCGTGCTGAATCTCCGGGATTCCGGCGTGGACTTTGTTGCGTGCGACATGCCGGACGCAAACAAGCTCACAATCGGCATCATGGCACTAGTGGCGGAACAGGAGCGGGATTGGATCAGCGAACGCACAAAGGCAGGACTGGCAGCGGCAAAGCGCAGGGGCACCCAGCTTGGCAATCCCCGCATCGCAACAGCTCGCACGCTAGCAATCGCTGCAACGAAGGAGAAAACACGGGCATTCACCGACAGGCTTGCGCCGGTGATCGCAGAGATTACGGCTGCGGGTGTTACGACTCTCAAAGGAATCGCACAGTGCCTCAATGCGCGTGGATTCAAAACACCACAGGGCGCAGCATTCACAAGGCAAGCGGTTGCGAAGCAGATGAGACGACTTCGCAAAGAACGTCAGGCATAGCTTCTAAACCAGTTGCCGCCACTCGTTCGTCTCGCGCATTGTCGCAACATGGACGAGACGGCGGAAGAGACGCAGGACAGGGCCGACATTCGGAAACAGGGACGCAGGGCGCAGAAGCGCAAGAACATCACACTCTCCAAGCAGTTTTCTCCCCGATTCTGGGAACAGTCCGATTCTCGCGTTGCGGTGGTCCGCGCAATTCGCCGCCGGTATGAACTTTTGAAGCAGCACGCAGGCGGCGAAGAATCCTATCAGCGCGATCTACTCTGCCAGCGCACTGCTTTCATTTCCGTGATCCTCGAAACGCAGGAGGTTGAGGCGGCTGAGGGTGGCTCACTGGACATGAGCGTCTATGTGCAGGCCATTAACTGTTTATCGGGCCTGCTCCGCTCCTTGGGGCTGGAACGCCGGATCAGGAACGTGACAGACCTCAGCGCCTACCTTGAGAAGAAACGGAGCGCAGCGCAGTGAACATCCTCGATGCAATCAGAGACGAGAACTTGTTCCGGCCGTTTCTCGGTGATGATTTGAGCACGTGGAAGTATTGGGGAATTGCATTGCGTGCGCTTTACGGGATCCCAATCAAATCACTTAAAGGACGAGCCTTCGTGCAGCAATGCACAGGCAGGGATGCCAGTGAGCTTCCAGCAGAAGGATTTCAATCCGCGCTGTTCCTCGTAGGCAGACGGAGTGGCAAATCTCGTATCGCGGCAGTGATCGGCGGTTTTGAAGCGCTGTTCGGTGGACATGAGAAGCGGCTTGCGAAGGGTGAAACCGGAATCATCCCTATCATCAGCCCTTCAAAATTCCAGAGCGGAATCGTTTGGAAATACATCCGCGGTCTTTTTGATGTTCCACTGCTGAAACAGGAAGTGGTCAACGAATCCGAGCGTGATCAAACGATTACGCTTCAGAACGGAATCGAAATCCGAATTCTCACAGGCGATTGGCGCACTGTGCGCGGGCCGTCGGTCGTTTGCGCAATTATCGACGAGGTATGTTTTTTCGGTGTCACAGAAGAATCGAAGGTGCGCAGCGACACTGAACTGGTTCGCGCTTTGCGCCCGGCATTGCTGACGACGAAGGGGAAGTTGATTGGCATTTCCTCGAAATATGCGCAGAAGGGGTGGGCCTATGGCACTTGGAAGAAGCAGCACGGAGCGAACAAGGGAGATGCGCAGTTCAATCCGAAATGGCGCACACTCGTTTGGGACACCGATTCCCGGACGATGAATCCCACGCTGTCGGAAGCAGAGATCGCAGCGGCATACGAAGAAGACCCAGCGGCAGCTCGAAGTGAATTCGGCGGCTGCTGGCGCGAAGACATTGAAGAATTTGTTCCCCGATCCATGATCGAATCGCTTGTTGCTGCAAACAGGCGAGAACTGCTTCCGCGTTCACTTTCGTATTCCGCAGGCGTGGATTTGAGCGGTGGACGCGGCGACAGCGCCGCATTGTGCATCGTTCACAAGGAAGAGCGGCGAGTTGTGCAGGATTTCATAAAGGAGTGGCACGCACCCTTCAACCCGTATTCCGTAGTTTCGGAGATTGCGAGTGAGTTGAAGCGTTGGAATCTCCGTTCAGTGCGCGGGGACAACTACGCCGGCGACTGGCCTGTTCAGGCGTTTCGCGAACACGGAATACGTTACCTTCCAGCTGATCGCAGCAAATCAGAACTCTATCGCGAAATGCTGCCTGTGTTGTGCGGCGGCAAAGCATCAATCGAACTGCTCGACAATGCCACACTGGTAAATCAGCTCGCATCGCTGGAGCGCAAAACACGCAGCGGGGGCAATGATGTGATTGACCACCCCCGAGGCGGAAAGGACGACGTTGCGAACGCCCTAGCTGTTGCGTGCAGTGCAGCATCGCAAAAGCGGCTCCGAGCGGGTGGACTGTGGCGGATTGATCTGAACGCTTCCGAAGAATTTCCAAGCCGTCTTGCAATTCTCCAACAAACCCAATGAACGATTATGAATGACAATCCTGTGATGATGAAGGTCCGAGCGTTCGAGGAACGGCACGGTTCCGAGAAGTATTCTGACGGCGCTGCGTGGTTTTACGCGGACGGTGCGATGCGTGACATGAATCCGATCGGCATATTGATGGAGCCGCCTGACTCCGGCACCGACGAGGGGGAATACAAAATGGCCCTGCACAAACTCAAGTTCGCGCAGCTCAAACTCCAGACCGCCGTTTCGGAGTTCGACCAGCTGAACACGCGGCTGGCACACACGATTCCGATGGACCCGGATGCGGATTTGGCAGAGCTAAAGCGTCTCGCAAAAGTGGTAGAGAGCCGGAAGAAGCTTGTGACGGAGGCAGAGGAAGGCGTTGCTAATACCCGCTGGGGTCGCCGTCGAGCCGAACTGAGGCGAGCAGACGAGGAACAGCGTCAGCGCATGGCTGACTTCAACGAGAAGCGCCGTTCCATCCGAGTGTAACGCAATCAAATCACTTATGAATACGACTAGAGTTCAACTGCCGGACGGACGACTGCTCACCATCGAGGGTGGCACCGCAGAAACCACCGCAGCATTGCTGAGAAACCACTATCTCACGCCAGCTGCAACACAGGAACGTGAAGCCCTTGCGACTAACGAGGAACCAATGACGATGCCGAGCCTCCAAGATGCGCTTCAAAACCAGCAGCATCAACGCATTCGCACCGTGGTGCAGAACCTTCCGCGTCCGGTTGTGAATGAAACAGACGAGCAACCGCTGGAAATGCCCCGGATGAAGTTCTCTGAGTGATCTTCAGTTCCGGCGTCAATGCGATTGCCGTATTGCACGCCGTAGCTATTTTCAGAGTGCCAGCTTGTTTCTGTTTGGAGCTGGTGAGTTACCGACAGCCGTCCCTTTGACTTTCCACAATGGGACGGCGCTTTTTCCAGCTTCCTCCGTGTCCGTTTCTGCGTTCCGGCCCCAAATGCGCTGTCATGAGCGGGATCTTACTGCTTAGGTCCAAGGTGGGGCATTGGCAGGTCCAGGCAGGGTGTTTACACGTTGCCGGGGAACAGCGCACACAAGCGGAGGATTGTTCGCTGATGTTCTTAAAAACCATCAATACCGTTGCTCACGCGATGCTCATGGATGCACAAATGCCAGTGGTGCTTACAGGCACCGCAGACGGCAATGAAGCCCCTGCATCGAAGGTAAAGCAAATGAACAAGAACACTGCGCCGAAGTTCCAAACCCCACACGAAAAAGCCAAATCAGCTCCGCGTCCCAAGCAGCCGGTGAAAGCAAGAGCGAAGAAGTCGGCGAAATCCATCAAACCGCGGAAGGGCAAGTTGGGGCTGTTGCTCGGTCACTCGGTTGTCTCCGTGATCCGAGCAATGGGCAAGGCAGGCTGGACATACGAAACAGCCCGTGCTGCACTGGACAAGGCCGGGATTGAAGCTGCAACGCATACCGTGAAAGTTGGGCTGAAGCGGGGACGCGACGGACAGAAACGCATTGCGCCTCTCACGGAAAAACAGCTTCAGAGCCTCAAGGTGAAACCGACAACAGCACAGAAGCAATGAGCAGGGGAAAACAGAAAATACTCCGTTTCGCCGCGCTGCGCCGTGTCTCTACGGAGCAGCAAGAGAAGGTTGGTGAATCGCTCCAGACACAGACAAAGGACATCGCATCAACTGTGAAAGACTTGGGTGGTGTCGTTGTCGAGTGGTATGGAGGGCAGGAACACGCAACACCGGGCCACGAGAAGCGGGAAGTCGAGCGATTGCTCCACGATGCACAGCGAAACCGGTTTGATGCCTTGATCGTGGCGCATCCGGACAGGTGGAGCCGCGATAATTCTTCCAGCCGCGCAGGACTGGAACTGTTCCGCGAGCACGGCGTGAGGTTCTTTGCTGGTGCAACGGAATACGACCTGTTCAATCCGGATCACGAGCTGTTCCTCGGGATTTCAGCCGTCGTCGGACAATTCCAAGCGCGCCAGCAAATGCTCAAGTCGATGAAAAGCCGCATCGAACGGGCAAAGGGAGGAGTTCCCACAGGGGGACGCCTCCCGTTTGGACGTGTTTTCGTGCGCAGCAAGGATAGGCGAACGGGCCATTGGGAAATTGATCCAGCGAAGCATGAGATGGTGAGGGACTGCGCCAAGCGTTATCTGAAGGGTGAATCGCTCGTTGATCTAGCTGCCGAATATAACGTGAATGCGTCGAACCTTTGGAAGGTGCTTACGAAGGTGAGCGGCTCCAAATGGAAAGTTGAATTCAGCTCCAAGGTGCTCAATCTGCACGAGATTGTAGAACTTGATGTGCCTCCTTTGCTAGACAAGGAGACAATCGAGGCAATTTGCAGCAAAGCAGAAGCAAATCGCACCTACACGCACGGGCATATCAAACATCGGTATCTGTTCTCCCGGATGATTTTTTGCGCTCATTGCGGCTATGCGATGATGGGACAGACGAACCAGAATACAAAGCGCTACTACAGACACGCGCACACTGAACGAGATCGCGTCTGCAACGGCGCACCAAGAAAGGGATGGATCCCGGCTGATGCGATTGAGGACAACGTGATGCGCCACCTGTTTGAAACCTTCGGCAATCCGGTCGCAGTGCAGCGAGCAATCGAGGAAGCGACTCCAAACAGCGACAGGATTCAGCAAGCGGTCAAACGCAAGGGGTTCGTGGAGCAGGAACTGGAGACGATTGAGAATTCCCGGCAGCGAATTCTCAGATTGATTGTGAAGGGGACGATTGAAGAAGCAAACGCAGAGACGGAGCTTAAGAAGCTCAAAAACCGCGAACAGAAGCTAACCGACGAGCGAACACGGCTCGAAGATGAGCTTGCGCATGTTCCATCGCGGGAAGTGCTAAAATCGGCCTCAAGGAAGATCGCCGGAAAGTTCCTTCAATACACCAGTGCCAAAACTTGGGCAAAAACTCGGCAGGCGAACGAAGCGTTCGATGCGATGAGCTTTGAGGAGAAGCGTGCGCTCTGTGAATCTGTGTTCGCCGGAAAAACAACCGACGGACGGCGCACGGGCATCTCCATAGCGTGGGACAGCACTGGAAAGAAGTGGCGCTATCGAATCGAAGGATTGTTGATAGATGCAGAAGGCCCGATCAGTGAGGGCGCATTTGTTTTCGGGGCACCGCAGGGTCAGAAAGCTCTAGTGGGTAAATTTGCATCGCAAACGCCATGCACATCACGGCAAGCGTTTACATCAATGACGCCGAGGACGGATTAATTCACGATTACGACGTCTGGCTGGAGAAACTCGCGCCCCACGCGCCGACGTCGCAGTATCATCACAATCGCACCGGCGAGGACAATGCCGACGCGCACATGAAACGCCAGATCATGGGACGGGAAGTCGTCGTCGCGATCACCAAAGGAAAGCTCGACCTCGGACCCTGGGAACAGATCTTCTACGGCGAATTCGACGGCCGCCGCCGAAAACGTGTTCTCGTGAAAATCATTGGCGAATAGCACTGTGTAATTTGCGGCGAGTTGCCGAATTCATCAGCCCGCGACCGCGACTCTGCGAGTCGCAGCGGGGTGGATCGCCGAATTGAATCTGAACAACCTCAACCTTTGAAAGCGAACGGTGCGCCATGACACTCAAACAAATCTATAAAAAGACTTGCTCCGAATATTTTTCAATTCCAGATGAGGAAACAGAGTCTGCATTCGGCCAGCGCAAGCCGATAGGAGGAGATGTTCTGAACAGAAGCCCAGCCAAAGAAAAGTTCTACCAAGAGCATCTGCGCTACACGGAAATTGTGCCTTCTATCGAACACACAGAGATAGGTGAGGACGTCGTGTTGCGACGATTCATGGATTTGCCAAAATTCATCGACCTCATTGTCAATAAGCGACTGTTACTGCCGACTGTCAAAAAACTGCAAGAGGGAGACCCACATGAATGTGAGGCATCACCAGACTACAGCAGAATTTCAGATGATGCTTTGAAAAAAAGTATTTTGGATTTGGCAGAGGAATACGTCACAGAAGCAGACTTGAATTTATGGCGCCCGCTACAGTTTGACTTGCTTGTCCTTGGCCAACGCCAACCAGTCACCAAGAGCTCTGTGAGTGAAGTCCTAGACAAGATGTCTCAAGACGAGCTTAGGCAGGCTGCGTGGTGTGTTGAGCACAGGAGATTGCAAGATGAGCTTTGCTGCAATTGTTGGTATGATAGCGAACTGGAATCCGATGCCATGTGGAGGCTCTATTGCGACCGTGTAGGAGTTTCCATCGCAACCACGGTAAAAACTTTGCAGAGATCGATTAAATGTGAAGTTCCAATGATATTCAAAGACCGCATGAAACTGCATCTCGCAAAGGTGACCTACAGCGATGCTTCAACAGTTTCAGATGCCCCATCGTGGTTGATTAAGAGGTCCGCATTCAGACATGAACATGAAGTTCGCTTTTTCATCGATTATCCATTCCCTCGAAACGAAGGTTTTGTACTAACAGTTGAACCTTTGACACTGATAGAGGAAATGACGGTTTCTCCCTATGCACCGCGCTGGCAGGCTAACGCAATTGAAGCCATGGCCCGCCGAATTCTAGGAGACGGACTGAAAATCAAAGCATCAAAGCATCGCAACTCACTGAAGCCGCCTTGGCCTCAACGTTAAGGCGAGCGTTTACATCAATGACGCCGAGGATGGATTAATTCACGATTACGACGTCTGGCTGGAGAAACTCGCGCCCCACGCGCCGACGTCGCAGTATCATCACAATCGCACCGGCGAGGACAATGCCGACGCGCACATGAAACGCCAGATCATGGGACGGGAAGTCGTCGTCGCGATCACCAAAGGAAAGCTCGACCTCGGACCCTGGGAACAGATCTTCTACGGCGAATTCGACGGCCGCCGCCGAAAACGTGTTCTCGTGAAAATCATTGGCGAATAACTCGCTCCCGGAAAACGAACGTTGCTGCGGGTCACAGACCCGCGCTCCTGTGACGGTCCACTGAGCGGCGCTTTGCATTTTTTGCCCTGCTTTCCCGGCTGTTTTTTGTCCTTTCCTGAAAATAAATTCATCTAAGCCCGGCCATGATCGCGCCGATAGTAGGGAGGTCGGCTCCTGACATGGACCGCATGGCAGTTAGATGAAATGCATTTGAATATGGAAAGCCGACGGATTCTGGTCGTGGATGACAATCCCGCCATTCATCAGGATTTCCGCAAAATCCTGGGGCAGGACGTGCCCGGCCTGAATGAACTGCAATCGACCGAAGCCGCCTTGTTCGGCGACACCGACTTCGAACCCGAAGAAACCCGATACGAACTCGACTCGGCGTTTCAGGGTGAACAAGCGCTCGAAATGGTCAGGAAAGCTGTTCAAGAAGGCCGTCCTTACGCGATGGCCTTCGTGGACATGCGGATGCCGCCCGGCTGGGATGGCGTCGAGACGACCGTGAGATTGTGGGAGGTCGATCCGCACCTTCAAATTGCGTTCTGCACGGCGTATTCCGATTACTCCTGGAAATCAGTGCGCACGAAGCTCTCCAAGGTGGACAGTTTCGTAATTCTCAAAAAACCTTTCGAGACGGTGGAAGTCCTTCAACTGGCCGACGCCTTCTCGACCAAGCGGCGTCTTTCAGTCGAAACCGAATTACATCTCCGCGAACTGCGCGAAAGCCAGGAACGCTATCACCTTTTGACCAATGCGGTACCCGCCGGGGTTTGGACTGCGAACAGCAACGGTGAAGGCGACTATGTGAACAAACAGCTGAAGGAATACTGCGGCTGGTCACACGATCACATGGGAGGCGCGGCGTGGCAGGAGCATATTCATCCGGACGATTACCCAGCCACGATCGAGACATGGCGAAAATCGCTGGCGAGTGGCGGCGTCTTTGAAAGCGAATTCCGTTTTCGAAAGGCGAACGGTGAATATCACTGGCACCTTTCACGCGCGCAACCGTTTCGCGGCCCGGATGGCAGCATCCTCCAATGGGTCGGCACACTCACAGACATCGAGGCGCAGAAACAGCTCGAACAAACACTGCGGGACTCCAAATCCGAACTTGAGGCTCGCGTCGCCGAACGCACGAACGCTCTCGCACGGGAACGTGATCTTCTGATGGCTCTGATGGAGCACGCGCCGGACTCGATTTATTTCAAGGACGCCTCGTTCCGTTATACGCGCATCAACAAATCCTTCGCACACCTTTTGGGACTCAACGATCCCGCCGAGGCTGTCGGCAAAACGCTTCAAGAGTGTTGTCCGCACAGCAGCAACGTGCAGGACATCGTGCACGAAGAACGAATGGCCGTGACGGGCGAACCGATCGTGGACTGGCGCATGCCGATCCGCTCGCCGTCGGGAAAGATCGTCTGGATTTCAAACACGAAGGTTCCTCTCAGAGATCGCGAGGGCAAGTTCGTCGGCATCGTTGGAATCGCCCGCGACATCACGGAACGCAAATTGTTCGAAGAAGAACTCGCATATGAACGCGAACTGCTCCGGACACTTCTCGACAGTTCGCCGGACTTCATCTTTTTCAAGGACACGGAATCCCGGTTCCTCCGCTGCAGCCAGACGCTGGCGGAACAATTCGGCACCACGCCGGAGCAGATCATTGGAAAAAAATCCTCCGACTTCCTCGAAAGCGAACACGGCGAAGACTCCTACAATGACGAGCAGCGGATTATCGAGACCGGAGAATCAATCGTCGGAAAACTCGAACAGCTGAGACTGAAAGGCAGCAGCGAGCTCCGATGGATTCTCACGAGCAAGATGCCGCTCCGGAATGCGGAGGGAAAAATCATCGGCACGTTCGGCATTTCGAAGGACATCACCGAGATCAAGGAAAACGAGCGCGCGCGCCAGATGATGGAACTTCAGCTGCGCCAGGGACAGAAGCTCGAGGCCATCGGCCAGCTCGCCGCCGGCATCGCGCACGAGATCAACACGCCGACACAATACGTTGCCGACAACACGCGGTTCCTTCGCGATTCCTTCGCCAGCATCTTCAATGTCCTGAACGTCGGCAAGGAACTGCTTGAGGCCACCCAGAAAGGAACTGTCACTGACGTTCTCGTTCGGAACGTCGAAGCCACGATCCACTCCGCCGACCTCGACTATCTGTCAGAACAAATTCCCGCTGCGATTCGCGAAACGCTGGAAGGTGTTGAGCGCGTCACGAAAATCGTCCGTGCGATGAAGGAATTCTCGCATCCCGGCGGCAAGGACAAATCGCCCGCGGACCTGAACAAAGCGATTGAAACAACCGTCACCGTTGCACGCAACGAGTGGAAGTATGTCGCCGACATGGTGCTGGAACTGGATCCCGCCCTGCCACAGATCCCCTGTTTCATCGGTGAATTCAACCAGATCGTGCTGAACCTCGTCGTCAACGCGGCCCATGCAATCAGCGACGTTGTGAAACAGAAGCCGGGAACGAAAGGCACGATCACCGTCAGCACGCGACGCGATGGGGATTGCGTTGAATTGCGTGTGAGCGACACGGGAACCGGCATCCCCGAGTCCGCGCGAGGTCGAATCTTTGAACCCTTCTTCACGACGAAGAATGTCGGCAAGGGCTCCGGCCAGGGGCTTTCGATCGTTTACGGAAGCGTCGTGAACAAGCACAACGGAACAATTCATTTCGAGACCGAAACCGGCAAGGGAACGACATTCATCATCCGACTGCCGATCGCCCCGTCGTCCGAATTGAAATCAGGCCACGTTGGACGCGCACCGGCGGTTCATCTCAACAAACTTCCCCAGCCCGCCCATTCATGAAGCAGCTTCTTTTTGTCGATGACGAACCCCGCATTCTCCAGGCGCTCCAACGCCAGCTTTACGGAATGCGGAATGAATGGAATATGCATTTTGCCGAGAGCGGCGCCAAAGCCCTCGAACTTCTCCAGTCAACTTCGGTCGATGTGATCGTCACCGACATGATGATGGCGGGCATGGATGGTGCGCAGTTGCTGGACGAAGTGATGGTCCGGTATCCGAATACCGTGCGGATGGTCCTCTCCGGTCACGCAGATCGGGAATCCGTGCTGCGCCTGGTCGGTCCGGCGCATCAATATCTTTCCAAACCGTGCGACGCCGACGAGTTGCGCGATGCCATCAACCGCGCATTCGCGCTTCGCGACCTTCTGGCCGACCAACGCCTCAAGCAACTCGCCGCCCGGTTGCGCGCGCTGCCGGTGCTCCCAACGCTTCACATGCAGCTCACGGATGAACTGCGGAAGGAAGAACCGTCGCTCGAGCGCGTCGGCGAAATCATCGGACAGGATCTCGCGATGACCGCGAAGATTCTGCAGCTCGTCAACTCCGCGTTCTTCGGCCTTCCCCAGCAGCTTTCCGGTCCGGCAGACGCTGTGATGTATTTGGGACTTTCGACCATTCGCGCGCTTGTGCTGTCGTTGCAGGTCTTTTCGCAATTCGATCAGAAATCCATTCCGACCTTCTCCATTGAAGGCCTCACGCAGCACTGCTGCACCACGGCGGCGTTCGCGCGCCGGATTTCCGAAGTCGAACATTCGGGAAAGAAGCACGAAGACCAGTGTTTCCTGGCCGGGATGCTGCACGATGTCGGCAAACTGGTGCTCGCGCATGGTTTGCCGGAGGAATACAGCCGGGTGCTGGAAACCGCGGCGGCGGAAAACATCCCTCTGCAGGAAGCCGAAATCGCTCAGTTTGGCGCGACGCACTCCGAGGTTGGTGCCTACCTGCTCGGTCTGTGGGGCCTGCCGAATCCGATCGTGGAGGCGGTTGCCCTGCATCATCACCCCGAACAGGCCAGTGGCAAAGGCTTCTCGCCGCTCGTCGCGGTGCACGTCGCAAATGTTCTCGCCACGGAAAATTCAGGCCAGACCTTGCACGACGCCTCCATCCGGATCAACATGGCGGCTCTTGAGAAACTCGGAGTTCACGACCGGCTTCCGGCCTGGAGAGAACGCTGTTTCGATGACGGACTGTAATGCCTTTGATCCATGAGCGACCGCATTCTTTTTGTTGACGACGATCCGCATCTGCTTGCGGCCTGCGAACGCAGTTATCGCCGGCGCTTCAAGCTCGACACCGCCGATGGCGGCGAGGCGGGCCTGAAAAAAGTTCAGGAAAACGGCCCGTATGCCGTGGTGATTTCGGATCGCCAGATGCCGGGCATGGATGGCATCCAGTTCCTCACCCAGGTGCGCCAGCGCGAACCGGACACCGTGCGCATCATGCTCACGGGAAACGTCGATCTCGAACACGCCGTCCGCGTGGTGAACGAAGGAAACATTTTCCGTTTCCTCATCAAGCCATGTCCGCCGGACATTCTCACCAAGGCGATCGAGGATGGACTCGCGCAACATCAACTGGTGCTCGCCGAGCGGGAACTCCTGAACAAGACGCTGAGCGGAAGCGTGAAGCTGCTCACGGACATTCTCTCCATGATGGATGCGAGATCATTCGGCCACACCGAAAAGACGCGCGCGCTGATGAACGAAATCGCCGGGAAGATGTCGCTGCAAAATACGTGGGAGATGAACATCGCCGCGATGCTCGCCCCGATCGGGCTCGTCACGCTCCCGCCCGAAACCGTCGTCAAATCCCGCGCCGGCCAGGTGCTTTCAAAACTTGAGGAACAGATGGTCGCCTCCGCGCCCGACACCGCGGCGCGATTGCTTTCGAACATTCCCAGGCTCGAAGGCGTCGCACGCATCGCTCATTACCAGCACAAGCGTTTTGACGGCACCGGATTTCCTCCGGACGACGTGAAAGGCGATGCAATCCCCTTCGGCGCGCGGCTCCTGAAAATTGTTTCCGACCTGACGGGGATGATTGCCGAGGGAAAACTTCCGCTCGCTGCACTTTCCGAAATGCAGCATCGCGCCGGTTGGTACGATCCGAAGCTGATGGCCGAGGTGCGCGCCTGTTTCGGCGGCGCCGATGTCGATGCCGGAAAAGTGAAGGAGACCGTTGCCGTGCTTGTTCGCGACCTGAACGTCGGGATGGTGCTTCACTCCAGCGTGATGACGAAGGACGACACGCTCGTTCTCGCCGCAGGGCATCAGATCAACGAAATGAGCCTGGAAAAAATCCAGAATTTCGAACAGCTCTCCGGCATCAAGGAACCGATCTTCGTCGAAGTCGCAAACTAACCAGGCTTACGCCTCTCGCCTCGCGCCCCGTTTGCCTCTTCAGTGGCAACACGATCCCATCGCGAGATCCGGACTGAGATACGGAATGCCGAGCGACATTCCGCGAAGGATCAGCAGGGTGGCCAGAAGGAAAACGGAAACTGGAATTGCCTTCACGAGCTTCAAACGGACTGAAACCGGAATCAGTTTTCCCGACAGGCTGATCGCCAGCATCATGGGAACCGTGCCCGCTCCGAACGCAGCCATGAATCCAGCGCCTCCCAGAACGTCCCCCGACGTGGTGGCCCCGGCACCCGCCACGTAAACCAGTCCGCACGGCAGCAGGCCGTTCAAGCTTCCGAGCAATGTGAGTGACGCGAACGAACGGCGGCGAAGCATCCCCGCCATCCGAACCTTCAGCCAGCCCACGAGAGCGGTGACCGGTTGCCACACGGCCAGCTTGCGTGAGCTGAACAATCCGACGAGCAACAGCACGCCCAACGCGATCGATGCCCAGCGTTGCACCCCAGCGAGCCAGAAAGTTTTCCCAAGCAGTCCAAATACGATTCCCAGTGCGCAATACGTCAGCACACGTCCCAAATTGTAGGCGGCTCGCCCCGCAGCGAAACTGACCGCGCTGCCACCCGTCACCGGAAGCGCCATCGCCAGAGGACCGCACATTCCCGCGCAGTGAAGGCTGCCGAGCAGCCCAAGAATGAACGCTGCGAAGTAGTCGGTCATGATGGCCTTGCTTCGACGACAACCTTGCCATCGACGCGATAATCGGAGCCGTTTGCCGTCCAATAAACCTTCACCTTCCACAATCCCGGCTGCAGCTGGGCGGCATCGATCGATTGAGTTCCATTGGCGTCCGGCTTCAGTTCGATGTTCCGATCCAGGCCTGCGGCGGACGGTCTGTAGAGATGAATCCGTCCTTGAGTCGCCCCCTGAACGTGTCCGGCCGGAACAGTTACGACGATCTTCTGCTGTTCGCCGTTGTACGCCACACCGGCTTCGTCTCCGAGTTCCTGTCCGCGCTGCATCCGGTCGATCTGGTTTTGAAAGCGGATTTCCTCCTCGTAGTAGTTGCTGCTGACGAGATCGGAATCGTTCCGGCAGGCGATCACGATCAGTGCAATCGTGCCGCTGATGAAAAGAACGAACGTGAGGATGATGCCGTAAGGCCAGAGATTGCGTTTGGTGTTCATGTTTATTTCGTCTTGAGTCGCGGTCCGATGAACATGGTTTTGAGCGTTTCGACCTTTTTTCCCTCGGCGTAAACACCGACCACGAGCGGCGTCTGCCCCGGCTTCATCGCTTCCGGTTCGAGTTCAATCAGCAGCGACGTCTCGGCCAGCTTTCGCGGTTCCACTTCAAATGGCTGGCTTCCCATCACGCGCAGTTCGCCTTCGATGTTCTCCAGCCTGAACTCAACAGGCATCTGCCGGGCCGTCTTGTTCACAACCTTGACCGTGTAAAGATTGCTGAAACGCCCGTCAGGCATCTGCTGGAACAGCGCTCCGGGCGCGCGCAGCAGCGAGGTCTGCAAATCGGACCGGGTGAAGATCAAAAATGTTTCCAGGCTGATCAGCGCGAGGATGATGCCCGTGTATATCATCAGGCGCGGCGTGACCCTGAGCCGTTCACCGCGCTCGATGCCATTCAGCGACGCGTAGCGGATCAATCCCTTCGGCCGGCCGATCTTCGTCATCACGGTGTCGCAGGCGTCAATGCACGCTGTGCAGTTCACACATTCCATCTGGGTGCCGTTCCGGATGTCGATGCCCGTCGGGCAGACGGCCACGCATTGATTGCAGGAAACACAGTCGCCCAGTCCGTCAGCCTGGCGTTGCTCGACGGTCTGGCTGCGCTTGAACGGGCCGCGCTTTTCACCCCGCTTGTAATCGTAGGCAACAACGATGCTGTTCTCGTCCAGAAGCGCGGACTGAAACCTTCCGTACGGACAGATAAACGTGCAGGCCTGTTCGCGGAATCGCGCAAAGATCAGATAAAACACCGCAGTGAACAGCAGCATCGCTGTCAGGCCGGTCAGGTGATTCGCCGGATTGTCGGTGATGATCCGGAAGAGCTGGTCCTTGCCGATGATATAGGCGAGCAGCGTGTTTCCAATGATGAATGACAGCGCAAAGAAGATCGTTTGTTTTCCGACCTTCTTCACGATTTTTGAAAACGTCCACGGTGCCGCAGCCAGTGCGCGCTGTTGATGCGCATCGCCTTCAATGGCGTATTCGATCTTCCGGAAAACCATTTCCATCAGCACCGTCTGGGGACAGGTCCAGCCGCACCAGAGCCGGCCATAGACCGCGGTGAAGATTGCAATGCCGGTGAAGAACACGAGCAATCCGACGGCGAGAATGATTCCGTCCTGCGGCCAGAACACCTGTCCGAGAATGACGAACTTGCGTTCGACCAGGTTCATCATGAGGAGCGGCTCGCCGGCAATCTTCACGAACGGTCCGATGAACATCACTGCCAGCAGCACCCAGCTCATCCACGTCCGCCAGCGGAAGAACCGGCCATCGACTTTCTTTGGATAAAGCCACTGGCGGCGGCCCTCCTTGTCGGCGGTGGAGAGTCGGTTGCGAAAATCGTCCTGGGCGGTGTTGTTCATCACGAACGGATTGAGCGGTTATTCAAACTCGCTCGGGCCTGTCTGCACCGGCGCCTGGTTCTCGGGAAGCTTGCCCGGTTTCTCAAGCTTTGCGCCGCGCAGTGTGTAAATATAGCTCGCCACGGCAACGATCTGGTCGGGGCGAAGGTTGTTCTTCCACGTGACCATGCCCTTCTCCGGAACACCGTTCCAGATCACGAGCACGGTGTTGCCGAAGGTGGAGCCGTGAATCCAGTAATCGTCGGTCAGGTTCGGACCAACCAGCCCGCCGCCGTCGTTGCGATGGCACGGCGCGCACAAATTGGCGAAAAGCTGCCGGCCTTCTTCGAGAACGAGCGCGTCCGTCGATGGCTGCATTCCATCGATGCTCGATTCGAATTTCGTCATCGCTGCGGCCTTGATCGCGGCGCCGACTTTCATTTCCTGCGCATATTCCGCGGCCATCTGGCCCTTGGTTGCGAGATCGCCCCTGGCGAACACGTGATAGTAACAAAGGTAGATCACGGAGAAGACGATCGTGCAGTAGAACAGGTACAGCCACCAGCGCGGCAGCTTGTTGTCCAGCTCGCGGATTCCGTCAATCTCGTGTTCGAGCAGCAAAGAATCTTCTTGTTCTGGTTTCATATCAGTCAGTTCAGGTTCGGATGGGAATCATTCTTTTTCGCCGGCGCATCATCCTCAAGCGGCAGGGCCTGCATCGCGGTGTAATACGACTTCTTCAGGCACAGCATCCAGATGGCCACCGCCACGAAGACGGTGACGAAGATCAGGATGGAGATGACGCCGTAAACGCCGACGCCGCCAATGTGTGTGAGAACATTTTTGATCATGGTTCGTGTCAGTTGGCAGTTTCGGTTTGAGCCGGGGCCGGTTCAGCCGGCGCGGCCTTGATGTCGGTTCCGAGACGCTGCAGGTAGGCGATCAGCGCGATGATCTCGCGGTCGGCTTCGGCTTCCACCATGCCGGTCTTGAGATTGGCGACCACCTTCTGCTGTTGCTCGGCGAGCTCCTGTTGTGCCGGTCCGCGTTCGTATCCGTCCGGATACGGAACACCGATCTTGCGGAGTGCAATGATGCGTCCGGGCAGCGCGTTCGTATCGAGCTTCTGCGTGAGCAGCCACGGATAACGCGGCATGATCGAGCCCGGCGAAGTCGAGGTCGGGTCGTCCATGTGGTTGTAGTGCCACGCGTCCGGATATTTGCCGCCGACGCGGTGCAGATCCGGTCCGGTGCGTTTCGATCCCCAGAGGAACGGATGATCGTAAATGTATTCGCCGGCCTTGGAATACTCGCCGTAACGCTCCGTTTCAGACCGCAGTGGACGCACCATTTGAGAATGGCAGCCGACGCAGCCTTCGCGGATGTAGATGTCGCGTCCGAGCAGTTCGAGCGGCGAATACGGTTTCACCGAGGAAATGGTCGGAACGTTCTGTTTGATCAGATAGAGCGGCACGATTTCGATCAGACCGCCGACGAGAATCGCCACCGTGGTGAGCACGGTGAACAGAAGCGGCTTGGCTTCGAGCAGGCGATGCACGTGGCCGTGGTTTCCTTCAGCCGCAGGAGTCTTCGCAATCGGAGCCGCCTGCGCCTCGGTCTCAGGCTCGAACACACCGGCCTTCGCGGTCTTGTAGAGGTTGATGAGCATCAGCACGGCACCGACGATGTAGAGCAGGCCGCCAATCGCGCGCAGCTGATGCATCGGGATGATGCGAATGACGATTTCCAGGAAGTTCGCGTATTGGAGGAAGCCGTCCGAGTTGAACTGCTTCCACATCAGACCCTGCGTCACGCCGCTGACATAAACCGGCACGACGTAGAACATCATTCCCAGCAGCGCGATCCAGAAGTGGTAGTTGGCAAGCTTCGTGGACCAGAGCTTCGTGTTGTAAAGGCGCGGGAAAATCCAGTAGAGCATCGAGAACGTCAGGAAGCCGTTCCAGCCGAGCGCTCCCGTGTGAACGTGCGCGATGGTCCAGTCGGTGTAATGCGAGAGCGAATTGATGCTCTTGATCGCAAGCGTTGGACCTTCCAGCGTCGCCATGCCGTAAGCGGTGATGGCCACGACCATGAACTTCAGCATCGGATCCTGCCGCACCTTGTCCCAGGCGCCGCGCAGCGTGAGCAATCCATTCAGCATGCCGCCCCAGCTCGGAGCCACGAGCATCACCGAGAACACCATGCCGAGCGACTGCGCCCAGTCGGGCAGCGCGGTGTAAAGCAGATGATGCGGTCCTGCCCAGATGTAGAGAAAGATCAGCGCCCAGAAGTGAATGATCGAAAGGCGATAGCTGAACACCGGACGATTCGCCGCCTTGGGCAGGAAGTAATACATCAGGCCGAGATACGGCGTCGTGAGGAAGAACGCGACGGCGTTGTGGCCGTACCACCATTGCACCAGCGCGTCCTGCACGCCGGCGTACATCGAGTAGCTCTTGAACAGACTCGCCGGCATTTCGAGCGAGTTGAAGATGTGCAGCACTGCAACCGTGATGACCGTGGCGATGTAGAACCAGATCGCCACATACATGTGCTTCTCACGGCGTTTGATGATCGTGCCGAAGAAGTTCACGGCGAAGATCACCCAGACGACGGTGATCAACACGTCGATCGGCCATTCAAGCTCCGCATATTCCTTGCTGGTCGTCAAACCGAGCGGGAGCGTGATCGCGGCGCTGACAATGATCAGCTGCCAGCCCCAGAAATGCAGCCAGCTGAGCGTGTCATTGAACATCCGCGCTTTGCAGAGACGCTGAAGCGAATAGTAGATGCCGCAGAACATGCCGTTGCCGACGAAGGCGAAGATCACCGCGTTCGTATGCAGCGGACGAATTCGTCCGAACGTCGTGAACGGCAGGTCGAGGTTCAGTCCGGGCCAGAACAGCTGGCAGGCCACCAGCAGTCCGGCGCTGAATCCGACCAGTCCCCAGATGGCGGTGACGATCGCGAAGGCGCGGACGATCTTGTTATCGTATTTGAAGGTTTCTACCTGGGCCGAAGAAGCTCGCGGCTTCGATTCTCCCAGCGGAACAGATGCAGTACTCATGGTTTTTGCTTGGGTGCTGAAAAGGTTTCGAATCGGAAAATGTTCATTGAGCCGTCGGGTTTATCTCGCTGTGACTGCCGGCTTCGCGGTTGCGGGTTTCCTCCCGTCGATTGTTGCTGCGGACCACGGCCCGCGCCGGTTCATCCGCGAGAACGCGCATGGACGGGGTCAGCGTGTCTTCGAACTGGCCCGATTTCACTGCCCAGATGAATCCACCGAGGAACAACAATGCCATTGCCAGGCTGGCGAGAATCAGGATCAGGATAACGCTCATTTCAAACCTCCCGCGGCGGTCTCAACTGCTGAATCGAATTTCAAACCACTGCGTTTCGCAGCCCAGCTCGTGGCGCCGCACGCAAAGAGAACCACCGTGAATGAACTCACCGGCATCAGGACCGCGCAAATGATCGGAGCCAGAAGTCCCGCCGCGGCGATGCTGATTCCAATCACGTTGTACGCGCTGGAGATCGCGAACCCGGCCCGCACGATCCGCGTCGCCCGCCGCGCAAAATTCAAAAACTGGAACAGCTCCGGAACACGCTTCGCATCCAGGATCATGTCGCTCGCAGGCGAAAACGCGCCGACCTTTTCCACCACAGCGACACCGACGTCGCTTTGCTTCAGCGCACCGGCATCGTTCAAACCGTCGCCCACCATCATCACGGTTTTGCCGGATTCCTGGAGCCGCCGAATGAAGCCCAGTTTGTCGAGCGGAGTCTGGTTGAAGTTCAACTTCGCCGAACTGCCGAACAAGGAACTGAAACGTTCACGCTCGCGTTCGTTGTCGCCGCTGAGCAGCGCAATTTCGTAGCGATCGGCGAGCTTCCGCAGCATCACGTCGGCTTCTGGACGAAGCGAACTCGCGAGCAGAAAACAGCCGCGATACCGGCCATCGATGGCAACGTGCACCGCGCTCCCCAGCTCTGCCGGAATTTGCATTGCGGAAATTCCGTTTGCGGCAAACCACGCCGCCGATCCGAGCCGGATCGCATGTCCGTTCACGACACCTTCAATGCCGCAGCCGATGGTTTCGTTGAAGTTCGAGACATCGAGCAACGTGTGCCGGCCGGCAAGTGACTCATGCAGACGTGAAGAATGCGGATGCGCCGAATGATGCGTGAGCGAGAAAATCCACGCCTGTTCATCAGCACTGAGCGGCGTACTGGATTCAATGAAGCGCACGGCGTTCACGCCCGCCGAGGTGAGCGTTCCGGTCTTGTCGAACACGATTGCGTCCACGCGCGCCATCCGTTCAAGCACATGAATGTTCTTGAGAAACGCACTCGCCTTCGCGAACCAGCGCTGCGCGGTGCCGAGTGTGAAAGGCGCCGCGAGAGCGAGCGCGCACGGGCACGCAACAATCAGGACCGAGGTGAACGACTTGAGCCCGCGGGCGGCGTCGCCACGGAAAATCCAGAATGCCAGCGCGCCGAGCGCAACCGTGATCACGATCCCGATGAATCGCCGGCTGAAAATGTTGCTGAGCGAATCGAGCGTTTCATCCCGTTGTTTTCGGAACGTCTCGTGATTCCACAGCGAGGTGAGGTAGCTCTGCGAAACGGCTTTGACCGTTTCGACTTCGATCGCAGCGCCCACCTGCTGTCCGCCCGCATAGAGATAATCACCGGCAGCTTTGGCGACCGGTTCAGATTCGCCGGTGACGAAGCTGTAGTCGATGAATGCCGGGCCGCTGATCAGCTTCGCATCGGCGGGAATGATTTCTCCGTTGCGAACAACGATGCGATCGCTGACTTCGAGTTGAGAAATCGAAACGCATTCTTCGATCGTTTCACCGCTTTCCGCCGAACGCTTGCGCACGACCGACAACGGGAAGAACGACTTGTAATCGCGGTCAAACGCCATTCGTTCCTGCGTCTTCTGCTGAAACGCACGTCCGCAAAGCAGGAAGAAAATCAGTCCGCACAGTGAATCGAAGTAGCCTTCGCCGGTTCGGGTGACGATCTCGTAAATGCTCTGGCCGTAGATGGCGACGAGCCCGAGCGCAATCGGAATGTCCAGTGTTGCCACGCGCTGCCGGATGGAAAGCCACGCGGACTTCCAGTAATCGCCCGCGCTGAACGTCACGACAGGAAAGGCCAGCACCAGACTCAGCCAGCCGAACAGCGCCTTGAATGCGGGTCCGTTGAAGCTGTCCAGGCCGAAGTATTGCGGGATGCTGAACAGCATGATGTTGCCGAAGGCGAATCCCGCCAGACCGATCTGAAGCCACTGACGCCGGCGGCCCGGATTCACAGCGCGCTTTTCAAGTTCGCCGAAAGTGAGCGCCGGTTCGTAACCGATCGACGCCAGAAGCGCGACCACTTCGCTGAACCTGATCTTGTCCGGCGTAAACGTGAGCGCCACTTCGCGGCGCGGAAAATTCACGGTCGATTGTCCGATGCCCGGATGCAGTCGAAAGAGATTTTCAAGGAGCCAGACGCAGGCGACGCAATGAATCGCCGGGATATGCAGCGTCACGCGACTCTGAACGCCGTCGGTAAAATCGAGCAGCTTCTGCTGCATTGCAGGCTCGTCGAGAAACGACCATTGATCCGCGCTCGATTTGCGGCGCATCTGCACGCCGGGATGGCGTGTGAGGGAGTAAAATTGATCCAGGCCGTTTTCGGTCAGCAGATCGTGAACGACCATGCAGCCCTGACAGCAGAACGCCTTTTCCGATTTCGAAAAACTGGAGTCACGACACGGCTCGCCGCAGTGGAAGCAGCTCGGGACGCTTGTGGCGTCCGCGCGTTCCGCGGCATTCAGGGCCAGTGCGGCGAATCCCGCGGCTTGAGGTTCTGTCAGCGACTCGTTCAAATTCGATCCGGCAAAGACGGAAACGCGGCGTCATTGCCTGTCGTTTCATCAATTTGCTGATACTAACAACTCTTACTCCTTCGGCCCGGGCAAAAGCTTCCCATCCCTTGCTCAAGCGTGGACATTTTTTGACTAGTGACGGTTGGGACTGGCGCTCGCGGAGGAGGCGATGCGTGCGAAAATGCGCCGGAAGATGGCGTCCATTCGGCGGTGGGACGATTCTTTTGCGCGATTGTTTTCCTCCAAAATTTCCAACTACGAACCGGCTGAAAATTGTCTCAGTGGTTTCGGCGCACCAAATTTTGGTCGTCGCAAACCGGGACTTTCCTCCTCGGATAGCAGGTGAAACCCTTACGCGTTTCACCGCAAAACTGCCGCCTTGCCCGTGCCATGGTCGCGTCGTATAACTCCCGTGAAATTCGACCAGAAGGATTCAAATATGTCACAAACCGGGCGACAGTCCGTCAACACGAGCAACGTTCTTTCGGTGATCATGGGTGGTGGACAAGGGACGAGGCTGTTCCCGCTGACAAAGGAACGCGCCAAACCGGCAGTGCCGCTCGCGGGCAAATACCGGATCGTCGATATCCCGATTTCCAACTGCATCAACTCCGGTCTCCGACGCGTTTACCTCCTCACTCAGTTCAATTCCGCCTCGCTGCACCGGCACATCGCACAGTCCTACAAGTTTGATCATTTCTCCGGAGGCTTCGTGGAAATCCTCGCCGCCGAGCAGACCTACACCGACGCCTCGTGGTATCAGGGAACGGCCGACGCCGTGCGGAAAAACCTGATCCACTTTCTGAACCATGACTTCGAATATCTGCTGATTCTGAGCGGCGACCAGCTTTACCGGATGGATTACCGGCAGATCATTCATCAGCACGCGGAAAGTCAGGCAGACATCACGATCGCAATGATTCCCGTGTCGCGTCGCGAATCGCAGGCATTTGGCATCATGCAGGTGAACGAGGATCTACGCGTCACGCGGTTCGTCGAAAAGCCCAAGGATCCCGCATTGCAGGATTCGCTGCGCCTGCCGCAGGAATGGTATCCGAAACTGGGCATCCAGGATGGACGCGAACTGTTTCTGGCTTCGATGGGCATCTACGTGTTTTCGCGGGACGTCGTCCGAAACCTGCTGGACAATACACTCGCCGATTTCGGAAAGCACATCATCCCGAGCGCGATCGAGACGCATCGGGTGTTCGCGCACGTGTTTCAAGGCTACTGGGAGGACATCGGAACGATTCGCTCCTTCTTCGACGCCAACCTCGACGTCACATCTGAACTGCCGCGGTTCAACTTCTTCGACATGGCCGCACCGATCTTTACACGCCCTCGCTTCCTGCCGGGATCAAAGATCAATGGCGCGCACATCGACCACGCAGTCATCTCCGACGGCTGCATTCTGAACCATGCCCGCATCAGCAACAGCATTGTGGGCGTGCGAAGCATTGTCGGGGCCGGCACGGAACTTAATCGCGTCGTTCTGCTGGGCTGCGATTACTACGAATCTCACGAGTCCATCCGCTCGAATGAAGCCGCCGGACGTCCACGCATCGGAATCGGCACCAACACACGCATCGAGAACGCAATCATCGATAAGAACGCCCGCATCGGAAACAACGTCGTGATTACGCCTGCCGGAAAGCCTGAGAACGCCGATCATCCGCTCTATTACATTCGCGATGGCATTGTGATCATTCCGAAAAGCGGAGTTGTTCCGCACGGCACCGTCATCTAAAGACTGCCCCGTCTTCAAACAAACAGTTGCAGGAGCGACGGCACTGTAGAGAATAGGAAGCCATGATCATCGCCTTGAAACTCATCGTCGCCATGGTTTTCGGATACTTTATCATGCTGGCGTTGTGAAGCGGTTTGGCTATCTCCGCGATCCGCTGTTCCTCACGACATGTTCGCTCTACGCGCTGAACCGTTGGCTCGTCAAACCGCATGTACACAGTTCGTTTCTGCGGTTTCATTTCAACGATCTTCTGCTCATTCCCTGCGCACTGCCGCCGCTTCTGCTGTTGCAACGTCTGCTTGGACTGCGCCAATGCGATCAATCTCCGTCCGTCAGTGAAATCCTTCTCTACACAACGGTCTGGTCCCTGTTGTTTGAAGTCGTCGGACCGCATCTGGTGCGTCGCGCCACCGGCGATCTCATGGACATCGTGATGTATTTCTGCGGCGCGATCCTTGCCGGACTGTGGTGGCACCGGCATCGGTTGGCCCGCCGGTTTGGTCATGAGCTTTGATCGGCTCGCGCCTCATTATCGCTGGATGGAGTTTCTTGGCTCCGGCCAAAAGCTGCATCGCTGCCGGACTCACTTTCTTTCGGAACTTCGCTTCGCCAGGCGCATCCTGATTCTCGGCGAAGGTTACGGACGTTTTCTCGCTGATTGCTGTCGCACGAATCCTGAAGCGCAGATCACGGTAGTCGATGCCAGCCAGCGAATGCTTGCGCTCGCCCAGGAGCGGCTTCATAGAAACGGTTTGTCGGCCGACAACATCACGTTCATTCACGCTGATGCGCTGGAATGGAATACTTCCGAACGTTTCGACGCGGTTGTGACTCTCTTCTTTCTCGACTGTTTCCGACGCGAACAATTGGAACAACTGATTCCAAAGCTCGCGTCGCTGGCTAACGCCGAAGCGACCTGGCTGATCTCAGACTTTCGCGAGCCGCCATCGGGATTTCGACGCCTCCGCGCACGGCTGATTCTCTGGAGTCTCTATACCTTCTTCCGCATCACCACCGGCATCGCTGCAGATCGAATCGTTCCGCCCGATTCGTTGCTTGAGGCCAGCGGTTTTCGACTGCATCAACGTCATTTGACCGATTGGGACCTGCTCTACTCTGATTGTTGGAAGCGCGTCATCTGAGGCTTTGAAAAATTCCCGGGCGCGCTACATTGCCGGAAATCCGCACAAACCTATGAAACACATACTGTCATCCTTTGCCCTGGCTGCTCTGGTCACCTTTACCGCATCCGCTCAGGATTGGGCGAAAGCCAGAATGGAAAAATCGCCACGTCACCTTGAGTGGATCAAAATCAAAAGCGGCGAACGTGAGGTCAGTTCCTTCATCGCCTTTCCTGAAGTAAAGGAAAAGGCAACCGCGGTGATTGTGATCCATGAGATTTTCGGACTTACCGACTGGGTTCGAGGCGTGACGGATCAACTGGCTGAAGCGGGTTACATCGCCATCGCCCCGGATTTCCTCACCGGCACACCCGGCGCAAGCGGTGGCGATGCGGCCCGCACCGCGATCCGATCATTGTCTGCAGAACAGATCACCGCCGATCTGGAAGCTGCCGTCAAATACGCTGCGTCCCTGCCCGCCTGCAACGGGAAGGTGGTGGTCGCAGGATTCTGTTGGGGTGGAAAACAGGCGTTCGAATTCGCCACGAAGAACAAGGACATCAAAGCTTCCTTCGTCTTTTACGGCGACGCCGCTTCGGACAGTTCCATGAAAAGCATCACATGTCCCGTGTACGGTTTTTACGGCGAGAACGATGCGCGAATCACCGCTGCGGTGCCCAAAGTGACGGAATCAATGAAAGCTGCGGAGAAGAAGTTCGAGCCGGTCACCTACGATGGCGCGGGTCACGGTTTCATGCGGGCGGGAGAAGCTCCCGATGCCAGCGAAGCGAACAAAAAAGCGCGTGAAGAAGCGTGGAAACGCTGGAAGGAGATCCTCGGGAAAATTTGATTCGTTACGACGATCAATGACCTGCCCGGGCGCGGAATCCACCGCGCCCTTTTTGTAACTCAGACGACTTCCTTCCAACGATCCGAAAGGCTGTCACTGGAAAAAACTGCCCGGATCCCTTGCCGAGACAAGGGAGAAGAAGACAACGCGCTGAGCCGGGAGTTAACGGCTGTGAAGCCAGCCGTTATTTTGCCTGTGCGAACAGCATGAACACGCGCGGACCGCGAGCCGTCATCAGCTGATAACGCTCTTCATCCGGCCCGCTTGGAACAGCCAGACCGTCGCTATTCCGGTCGTTCACCGGCTGTCCGTTTACGAGAATCATGTAGTGATGAGTCTTGTTCCCGGGGATTGAATCGATGGTCGCATGCCACGCCGGACTGGTTTTGTCGCGTTGCATTGTGACCTTTTGCCAACCTGTAAAAGAGCCAACGATCTCAACTTTTTCCGGAGGTTCGGGATGTCCATCGGGCAGGCACCAGCGAAATACCTTTGAGTAAGTCTGCTGATTCTGAGGCCGCGAATGGGACATGGGAGAACGGGAGGAATGATCCGGAACCGATGTTGCACCGTTATTTACAGTCTTCTGTCCGAGTTTTTTAATGATACCACTGAACATAGTGCGAGCCGTAGATTATTCCACCGTCTGCGAAATGAGCAAACCGAAACACTCCTGATTGACAGAAATTATTTCATCACACGAATGGATGATTCTCGCGTGCCTTTTTGAAGTGGAATTCAGCTGAACGTTGCAGATCGGTATATGAAAAAGCTAGCGACCCTTCCAACGATCCGAATACTGGGCGGCTTATGAACAGGCTGGGATATTTCATCGCCGCGACTGCGCTTTCATTCTCGATCTCGCAGCGCACCATCGCGGCTGCACCTGAGGGCTCGCACACTTTCCAAACGCCGCCGCCCGTCACGAACGCGACCTGGCTTTCACGACCGCTCTCACTCGCCGACGCGCTCAACACAACGCTCGCGCGCAATGCCACAATCTCCAAAGCCAAGAGCGATCTCGAAGCGACTCACGGATTGATCGTCCAAACCCGTGCGGCGGCGATCCCCAAAATCCGGGCCAGCGGTTCATTCACAAAGAATGATCCCGATCTCGTTGATCAATTCCCATTCAGCGGTGGCGACACCAATTCCTCCGGCTCCGTCGATCAGGCCGATGCCAACTGGAACACAGGCATCCGCATCATCCAGTCCATTTACGAAGGCGGACGCGTCCGATCCGCGCTCCGCGCCGCGCGTCTCACCCGGCAACAGGCGCTTCTCAACTATCAAACAACCGTTGCCGACACGCTGCTCGCAACCCGTGTCGCCTATTACGACGTTCTTCTGGCCGAACAACAAATCGTCGTGAACGAAGCTTCAGTGAACCTGCTCACACGCGAACTTGAAGATCAACGCCGGCGCTATGAAGCCGGCACGGTTCCGCGTTTCAACGTCCTTCGCGCCGAAGTCGCCGTTGCCAACCAGCGCCCTGCCCTCATCCGCGCCCGCAACGCGCATCGCATTGCCAAGAACAACCTGGCGAACCTGCTCGGATATGATCTCCCGCGCGAAGTCTGGGAGGACATTCCATTGAATCTCACGGATCGACTCGACGCCGCTCCATTTGAAATTGCCCTGCCCGATGCCATTCAACAGGCGCTTGAAAAGCGCACCGAACTGGGCGCGTTGCAAAAGGCTGAGCAGCTGCAGCAGGAGAACATCGTTCAGGCGCGTTCCGGCTATAAACCCAGCATCCAGGCGTTTGCCGGATACAGCTGGCACAATTATCAGTTCACCAAGGATCTCAGCCGCGAACTCAACGGCTGGAACCTCGGCGCGGAATTGAACTGGAACATCTTCGATGGATTCGAAACCCGCGGCCGCGTGATCCAGGCCCGCGCCCAGCACGAACGCGCAAAAACGGAAATCGAAGACGCCGCGCGGCGCATCGAACTGGAAGTCCGCACCGCTTACTCGTCATTCGTCGAAGCACGCGAAGTGCTGGAGTCGCAAACCAAGGTTCAGGAGGAAGCTGAGGAAGCCTTGCGCCTCGCCAAAGCCCGCACGGATGCAGGCGCGGCGACGCAGCTCGACATCCTCAATGCCGAAACCGCTCTCACCCAGGCCCGCACAACTCAGATCGAGGCGCTGCACAATTATGCTGTCGCCCGCGCCCGACTTGAACGCGCGATTGGACAGAACATTGTTGAGGAAAAGAAGCAGCCTTAACCACGCTGCGTAAGCGCGAATCGGCGGTAGTTTTCAACGGACGCTCAACAGTCACAGGCCATCGCCACAGGAAGAGATTCACGCGTTTTGCGTGAATCTGACGACACTCGACCCGCTGCTTCTACAATATTCCGCGAATTTACAGTGGGCACGGCCGCTGCTAAAGGAACGGCATGAACTTGCATCCGTTCACAAGGAGGCGGCAGGCATTCACACTCATCGAAGCACTCATCGTCGTGACCGTGCTGCTGTTCCTCGCGGCATTGCTGTTGCCAGCAATGCTCAGACCCAACACTGGCCGCGTAAAAGCCGTTCGCATCAGCTGCGTCAATAACCTGAAGCAGGTCGGACTCGCGCAACTGGTTTGGGCTGGCGACAACCTCGATCGATTTCCCGCTCAAGTGCCCGCAGCAGAAGGCGGCGCGATGGAAGCCACATTGGCTGGCGATCCTCTGTTGAACTTCGTTGTGATGTCCAACGAGCTTTCAACGCCCAAAATCCTGTTCTGCCCGAGCGTTCCCACGGTGAATCGCGCGACGAATTTCACCTTCTTCACACGGAGTAATCTCGGTTATTTCATCTCCGCCGACGCAACCACTACCAACGTTCAAACGATTCTCAGTGGAGACATCAACATCACGAACGGCCTTGCACACCATGGCGGTTTGCTTCCGTTGAGCACCAATCATCCGGCCGGCTGGACCTCGGCGCGTCACGATCGCGCCGGCAACATCCTCCTCGCAGACGGAAGCGTGCAGCAGGTCAGCATCGCAGGCCTGCGCAACAGCATCGAAGCGTCAGAAGTTCGGACGAACCGGATCGTTTTGCCGTGACTATGAAGACTGGAATTCAAAGTCGATCAACACACCAGACGGCGTTTTCGCTGATCGATCTGTTGATTGTCGTCACAGTGATACTGTTTCTGGCAGCACTGATTCTCCCAATGTTGGCCAAAGCGCGGGTGCGCAGCTCAAAAATGTCCTGCGTAAATTCTCTCAAACAGGTTTCCATCGCATACAGAATCTGGTCGGGTGACAACGGTGACCGCTTCCCGATGCAGGTTCCGGCCGTCGAAGGTGGCGGCATGGAAGCCGTTTTGAGCGGTGACGTCGTCGCCGTTTACCGATGCATGTCCAACGAATTGAGCGTGCCCAAGATTCTGATTTGCCCAAACGATTCGGATCGGGCTTCTGCAACCAATTTCGCTGCGCTCACTGTTTCGAACATCAGTTATTTCGTGGGAGCCGATGCTTCGGAAACCAACACATTCAGTCTCCTTGCCGGCGACCGAAACATTACCAACGGCACCCGGATCGTCCGCAACACACTGAACCTGAGCACCAATTTTCCTTCGGGATGGACACAGGAGATTCACGGACGGATGGGAAATATCGCTCTGGCTGACGGAAGCGTTCTGCAGACGGCATTTTCATCTCTTCAGGGAACGATTGCGTCAACCGGACTTCAAACCAACCGCATCGTTCTTCCATAGAAAGCTTTTTTCAAAATTCTCGTGTGGGTTTGACCCCATAACTCAATTCCGCTGCACCCACCAAGATCAGTGGCAGGGTAACCCGGAAATTGTCCGGATTTGCCCGCCTTGGCAAAGACGTATGACTGACGAACCCAACAGGAACGGAACATCCGCAGCCCGGCAGCCTCTGCGGATTCTTATCGTCGAAGACTCCGAATTCGACGCCATACTGCTGGAACGCGCCCTGATTAAAGGCGGGCTCGCGGCCAAATGTCATCGGGTTCATTCCGCAGAGGGCATGATCGCCGCGCTCGATTCCCAGTCCTGGGACGTCATCCTCGCCGACCACTCCATGCCGGCCTTCAGCGCGCCCGAAGCCCTCAAACTCGCACAGCAACGCGGACTCGACATCCCGTTCATCATTGTTTCAGGCCATATCGAGGAGGAAACCGCGGTTTCTGCCATGAAAGCCGGCGCGCATGATTACATTATGAAAGATCGGCTCGCCCGACTGGTTCCTGCCGTCGAACGCGAATTGCGCGAAGCGGAGATGCGGCGCATTCAGCGCAAGTGCGAGGCCGAACTGCGCCATGCCCACGACGAACTGGAAATCCGCGTGGAACGCCGCACCGCCGCCCTGCGGGAAGCCAACGTCAAATTGCACGCCGTGCTGGAAGAACGTCGGCGTCTTGAAACGGAACTGCTCGAAATTGCCGAGAACGAACGCCGTCGAATCGGTTTCGATCTCCACGACGATCTCGGCCAGAAGCTCACCGGCCTGCTACTGCTAGCAAAAGCGCACGAACAACGTCTCACCAACGAAAATCATCCCGCTGCTCCGGATGCCGCCCACATCAGCGACTTGATCGACCAGGTGATGCATCACACGCACAATCTCGCCCGTCATTTCAGTTCGCTCGACGCCAGCGGTGACGATCTGACCTCCGTGCTCAGGAGCCTGGCGACGAATGTGGAGAAGATGTTTGGCATTCCGTGCACGATCACATTCAAGGGCGACATCCCGATGCTCCCCGCCAACAGCACAATGCAATTTTACAAGATCGCCCAGGAAGCCATCAGCAATGCCGTGAAACACGGGAAGGCAACACGCGTCTGGCTTTCCACACACATTTCCGGGGGCAGGCTGATCATGACGGTGAAGAACGACGGCATTCCGTTCAACCTGCCTGAAGGGAAGAAAAGTCGGATGGGGCTTCGCATCATGAATTACCGGGCAAACACCATCGGCGCCACGTTCGACATCAAACCCAACCAGCGCAACGGAACCATATGCACCTGCACGATGCCGTTGCCCCAGTCGGTGTCGGCAAAGGTGGACCATGTCTCCGTGGAACTGTTGGACCCGACCGCGTCACGCGTCATTGCTCCCGCCCTCGCGCTGAAACCGTAAGCGGATTCAGATGCCGACCCACCACGTACCCGTCGGTTGAAAACCTCGAAAGCCGGATTGTCCCAGAACCTTCGTTCCCTTCGTTTTCTTCTGTAAAATCTAAAAGCCCCAATTCACGCCAGAAGCCGTGCTTGACGGGCAATTCATCGATACCTACCTTTTTCGGCTCGCTGAACTGCGAAAACTCCGGTGCATACTCATCGCCTCTGGACTTTCAGCGATTAACGGAAAGGTTTGTTTGTGAATGTAACCGTAGAAAATCTGGCCCCGTGCAAAAAACTCGTGCGGGTGGAAGTCGATGCAAAGCAGGTGGACGACACCTTCGATTCCATTACGAGAGATTTCCAGAAGCAGGCTTCCCTGCCCGGCTTCCGTCCAGGCAAGGCGCCGCGCGACATGGTGCTGCGCAAATACGAGAAGGACATCGAGGACGAAGCCAAGCGCAAGCTGATCGGCGATTCCTATCGCAAGGCGATGGAGGAGCAAAAGCTCCAGGTGATCGGCTATCCCGACATCGAGGAAATCCAGTTCGGCCGCGGACAGTCGCTTCAGTTCGCCGCCACCGTTGAAACCGCCCCCGAATTCGAATTGCCCGAATACAAGGGCATTCCGGTCAAGCGCGAAGCCCGCACCGTCACCGACGAAGACGTCGAGCGCGCGATCGACACGCTCCGCCAGCAGCAGGTTGATTTCAAGGTCGTGGAACGCACTGCCCAGACCGGCGACATGGTCGTCGTGAACTACACCGGCACCTGCGATGGCAAACCGATCATCGAAACCGCCCCGACCGCCAAGGGCCTGACCGAGCAGAAGAATTTCTGGGTTGAGATGCAGCCCAACTCGTTCATCCCGGGATTCGCCGACCAGTTGCTCGGCTCCAAGGCCGGCGACAAGCGCACGGTGAATGTTGATTTCCCCGCGGATTTCGTCACGCCGCAGCTTCAGAACAAGAAGGGCGTTTACGAAGTCGAAGTGGTCGAAGTGAAGGAACGGGTTCTTCCGAACCTCGATGATGAGTTCGCCAAATCGTACGGAGCCGAAAGTCTTGAGAAGCTCCGCGAAGGCGTTCGCCGCGACCTGGAAAACGAATTGAAGTTCACGCTGAACAAGAGCGTCCGCACCCAGCTCATCCGCGCCCTGCTCGACAAGGTGAATTTCGATCTGCCGGAAACCACCGTCGCCCAGGAGACGCGCAATGTCGTTTACGAAATCGTGAACGAAAATCAGAAGCGCGGCATCAGCCGGGAAGTCATCGAACAGCAGAAGGACGAAATCTACAACAACGCCGCAACCGGCGCGAAGGAACGCGTCAAAGCGCAGTTCCTCATGCAGAAGATCGCTGAAAAGGAAAAGATCACCGTCTCGCAGGAGGAAGTGATCCGCCGCATCAGCCAGCTGTCGCAGATGTATCAGATTCCTCCGGAAAAGTTCGTGAAGGATCTGCAGAAGCGAAATGGCGTCGGCGAAATCTACGATCAGATCGCCCGTGAAAAGGTGATGGATCTGCTCCAGGAACACGCAAAGATCGAGGAAGTGCCCGCGGCAGCTCCGCAGGCGTAAACTCGTTCAGGATTTTCCCACGGCCGGACAGTGCAATGCTGTCCGGCCTTTTTGTTTTTTAGTCGGGCTCCCTTGTGCAGTTTTTTCAATCTCAATTGCCAATCTTCAGGGAGCATTCGCAAAAGGCGGCATGCTAGGGTTCGGACCAATCAGCAACGATCCGGCACACCACACTCTCTCACGACAGTGAGGTCGTCGGGTCAGGTTGATCCAAATCCAAACCCCATCGACCACATGATCCAACGAACTCCTTGCGCCGGTTGGAGCCGTCGTTATTCCAGTCTCTTTTTCGGAGCCACTCTGTCGGCAGCGCTCACATTGGCCCACCCGGCAGCAGCCGCGACCGTCATCTGGAGCGGCGCCAACACCAACGTTTCCTATGATTGGTCCGAGTCCGCCAACTGGGCCGGCGACGCATCACCCGGGGTGACTGATGACGTAAAGTTCTTTGATGCCGGAGCTGTCGGCACCGTTTTCAGCCTGAACAACACTGTGGACGCTGTCTTCCCGGGAACCATCGCCTCGCTGCAATACGGTCAGACCAACAATCTGCACACCACCTACATTGCCGAAGGAAAAACATTGCTGGTGAACGGTTCGGGTGGAATTCGAATCGGCAGCACCGGCGATCCCGGCGTTGTCAAAACGCTTACGAACGTGATCACCGGACCGGGCACGCTGCGCCTGAACAATTCGTCCGCCAGCCTCGTTCTCAACCAGGGCGGCGCGGCAAACGGACGCGCAATTCTAGATATGTCCGGCCTGAATACATTCGTGATGACCGGCAGTCGCATTGGAATCGGAACAACGCTGCTCCCGAATCCCGGCAATGCCGCGCAACGGTTGTCCGGCATTCTTTTCCTGGCGCGGACGAACGAAATCTCACTTTCGCAATCAGCTTCCGCCAACACCTACGCGACCTCCGCAGGCCAGGCACCTGCCATTGAATTGAGCCACAACCCGGGAAACAACGCCGGCATGCTGAGCGTTCTCTTCCTTGGCCAGAGCAACGCGTTCTTCATCGACAGCATCTCAGCCGGACGCACCAAAGCTTCTGCCAGCGCTGCGGGCGTCGTGATGTTCAACCCGGCCTTCATCAGCGAAAATCCTGTTGCCCACTTCCGCGGCATCGGCGGACCGTCCAGTCGCGTCACATGGTGGTCGATCGGTGACATGTGCAACTCCGCCTCCTCGGCGCAGGTTTCGGTCGGAACCAACAATTTCACCGGCGGGACCGTGGATGCAATGGTCGATACCCTCTCGCTGGCGCGCGACACCAGCTCCTCGCACAGTGCCACCGCCACCATTTTTGGAGTGCTGACCTTCAACGCCGGAACCATCAACGCCAACACGATCTTCGCCGGAAATCAAAGCCTCGGTCCGATCGGCAGCATCACACCGCTCTCGGGCATCATCAATGTGAACGGCGACGCCACGTTGATCGTGAACAGCAACCTCGTCCTCGGCCACACCACACAGAACAGCGTGGCTGCAACTCAAACAGTGGGAACCGTCATCGCGACCGGTGGCAGCATTTTCGCCAACCAGATCCGGGTCGGTGCAGCCAGCGCGAACAACAGCATCCGGCTCACAAACGCGACGCTCATCGTCACAAACACCCTTTCCACGAACGCGAGCGGGCTTGCGACATTCATCGCATCGGATTCCACAATCGGCCTGTCCGTTCAAGCCAACGGCTCGGCATCGGCACTGGTTCGCACCCTCACCACTGCCGGATCAGCCAATCTCATCCGCCTCGGCTCGACTCCGGTGTTGTTCAATAGCTACCCGCAGCAGATCCCGCTGATCAAATTCACAACCTGGAACGGTGAGAACAATTTCGCGCTCGACACCCTTCCGGAATGGGCGGTCGGCGCCACACTCGTGAGCAACGGCGCGAACAGTTCACTCGACCTTCTGTTCCCAAGCGATCCTCGTCCGGTTATTACAACCCAGCCACTCAACTTCGCAGGCGGTCCCGGCAGCACGGCCTCATTCACGGTCGAAATCGATCCCAACAGTGTTCAGCCGCTCAGCTTCCAATGGTTCAAAGGAGCAACTCTTCTCAACGATGGTGCTTCCGGCAATGGCTCGACCTATGCCGGCACAACCACCGACACGCTGACGATCAACAACGCGCAGGTGGCCGACAGCGGAGATTACTTTGTGATTGTTTCGAATGCCTATGGTTCCGCCACCAATTCGCCCGGCGCAGTCCTGACAATCAGCGATGGCGAAATCGCTCCTTCCGTCACCGGCCCCGCCAGCCAGACTGTGATTGAAGGAAACGATGCAACATTCTCCGCCTCGGTCTCGGGTCTTCCAGTCCCGACGTTGAAATGGTACCGCGATGGCGTTGAAATTCCGGGTGCAACAACGTCCACCTACACGCTCACCGATGTGAATTATCTGGCCGACAACGGCGCTGTGTTCAGCATCGTCGCCAGCAACTCCGCAGGCGTCGTCTCCAACAGCGCAGCCCTGACTGTGATCGTTCCTCCCGCAATTTCCCAGCAACCAGCCGATCTCATCGTCACCAACTCTCAATCGGCCTCCTTCACAGTCGTTGCTTCCGGCGTTCCAGACCTGTCGTATCAATGGCGGAAGAACGGCAACCCGATCCCAAACGCAACGAACGCCACCCTGAGTTTCGCCTCGGCCGCGCCCTCTGACATGGGAGTTTATTCCGTGGTCATCACCAATGCCGCCGGCACGCTCACCAGCTCGAATGCGACGCTCACAGTGAATTCGGTGATGTCGGTCGTCTCGGTCAATCCGGCGCTCAATGCAACGGACGTGCGTTATGACACGCCGCTGAAGATTACCTTCAGCCGACAGCCCGTGCTCAGAAACGCGGGCCGGATTCGCATCTTCGACCTGGCGAATCCATCCACTCCCGTTGACACCATCGACCTGACCTTGAACAACGGTTCCGGCGCGCAGGCCCACAGCCTTTTCCCCGGCGACGCCCAGAGCTTCAACTACTATCCCGTAATCATCAGCGGAAACACGGCGACGATTTATCCGCATGGAAACGTGATGACATCGAACAAAACGTATTACGTGACCATCGACAACGGAGTGTTCGCCGACACAACCGGCGCTTACTTCGCCGGTATCACAAACTCCAGCGACTGGCAGTTCAGCACCAAACCGACCGGTCCGGTTGATCCCCAAAACCCGGTGGTCGCCGCTGATGGAACCGGCGATTTCGTGACAGTTCAAGGCGCTGTCGATTCACTGCCGGTGGCTGGTGCCTCCCGTCGTACGATCCACATTCGCAACGGTGACTATTTCGAAATCGTGAACATTTCTGGCAAGACGAACATCACCCTCCGTGGCGAGAGTCGCACCGGAACAATCATTCGTTACCCGAACAATGCGAACCTTGCGCCCGGCGGCACCACGCACGCGCGCATGACGTTCAAGGTGAATGCGAATGACATCGCGCTTGAGAACCTCACCATCACCAACAGCACACCCCAGGGCGGCGGCCAGGCGGAGGCGCTGATGATCTCCAACGGCCGGCGTTGCATCGTGTTCAACTGCGAACTCTACAGCCGTCAGGACACCATTCTGGCCAATATTTCCGCATCGCAGGCTTACTTCTATCAGACGAAGATCGTTGGCAACTTCGATTACATCTGGGGCGGTGGAAACCTGTACTTCGAAGATTGCGACATCCAGACCATCTCCGGTGCGAACAACTTCAACATCACCGCAGCCCGCACCGAGACGTCAGGCGCGCTGAGCGCGACAACTCCGTGGATCAATCCCAACGGCATCACCTACTCCGCGAACGGGTTCTCCTTCGTCCGATGTCGCTTCACCTCCGCCCCGGGTGCGTCTGGAATCACACTGGCCGGAAGCAATGGCACTGCGGGCGGACTTGTTTCATGGGCGTTCTGCAGCTTCGACAGTGCGACCTACACGACACCGTCCATTGCGCTCTCGAACAACTACGTCTTCTGGCAGCACCAGAACACAACGCTCGCGTCCGCGCCGCTGTCGTTTGCCAACGTTCAGACGATCGGTGTCACGAACAACGATCCACGTCTTCTCGCGGCCACCAATCTGACCACCTGGTTCTATGGCTGGACGCCAGCGCTGGCGCCGAACATTCTCACGAATCCCGCAAGCCAGGCCGTCACCGTTGGCGATGAAGCGGTGTTCACCGTCACAGCGACCGGAATTCCGGAGCCGACCTACCAATGGCTGAAGAATGGAACCAACCTGATTGGCGAAACCGGTTCCACGCTCATCATCCCAAGCGCACAGTCGGATGACGCGGGTGACTATTCGGTCGAAGTCAGCACACCGGCCGGTTCCGTTACGAGCGCCACCGCCACCCTGACTGTGAATACCTCCGACAACACCGCGCCGGTGTTCTCCGCTCCGGCTGCGGAAAGCGTGTTCACCATCAATCCCGGCGTTTCGCTTTCAGTCACCAATGTGGCGAGCGATGCGGATCTGCCGGCACAGACGCTCACCTTCAGCCTCCTTTCGGCCCCGACCAATGCAGTGTTGAACTCGGAAGGTGTTCTGACCTGGCGTCCGCTGCTCAGCCAGTCCGACACCACCAACGTCATTACAATCGTTGTCACGGATGACGGTTCGCCAAACCTGAGCGCGATGAACAGTTATTCGATCGTGGTGAATCCGCTGACGCTGCCGACGCTTGGTTCGATCGCAAGCAGCAGCGGCGCATTCAGTTTCACAATCGATGGACAGACGGGACCGGATTACGCCGTGCAGGTTTCCACGAACCTGGCGACTGGTGACTGGATCACCATCCTGAGCACGAACTCGCCGGCGATGCCGTTCGACTTCACGGACATCGATGTCGATGCCGATGCGCCCGTGAAATTCTACCGCGTGCTTGTCGGACCGCCGCTGCCTTGATTGTTCCGAACCTTGAATACAAAACCCCGGCTCACGCGATATGAGCCGGGGTTTTTCTTTGGCTGAATTCGTTCGAATTCCTACTTCACAGCCGCAAGTTCAGCATTGAACAGCTCGCGCGTTTTGGCCTGAAGTTCGGCCAGCTGGATTTCGCCCTTGTCCAGCTTCGCCAGCAGCGATTTCTGCGCGAAATAATCCTTGTTCACCACGCCCGCCTTGCTCTGAAGCATGCGCCACGATTTGCGGCGTTCAACCGCGAACAACACCATCTGGCGCGACACCGCGAAGTATTTCATCTTCCCGTTAATCTCCGCCTTGATGTAAACGCCGAAGTTCGGGACGTAGCTGCGATGTGACGGATTGAACACGCGACGATTGATCACGTCGTCCTGCGTGATGAAGACCAGCATGTCGTCGAGATGAATCATCTCGGAGATGTCCTCCTCCTTGATCGCCTTGATGTGCTTGCGGAAGCGCGCCTCGGTCAACGCCCAGTGCGCCACCGTGTAATTGTATTCCTCGCCAGTGCTTGCATACTTGGTCCGCCACCAGTCGCGTTCCATGGAAGGATTGCCCTTGAGATCGAACGCTTCCTGCGAGGTTTCGCCGCGGCGCGGATTGAACACGAACTCGGGCATGCCGCGCGCGTCGCGAACGAGCTTCGCCTGATCGGCGCTCATGTTGTCGGGAACGCCATGTTCCGGCTGGCAGGTGGTGTAGCACTGGAAGAACGCCGTGCCGCGATATTCGAGTCCGTCGAGCATCGCTTTGTAGAGCTTCGCGGCATTCGCCATCGAAACCTGCGCCACGAACGGCGAACCGTGACCGCTCGTGAATGCCTCGGCCACATTCTTCTTCTCGATCAACTTGCCCTGCGATGCGACGCCGAACTGGTTCATGTCGTATCCGCCGAGCATGGTCGAACTGTCGGAGTTCTGGCCGCCGGTGTTCGAATAAACCTGCGTGTCGAGCATCAGCATCTTCACGTTCGGGCGATTCTGCAAGATCACCTTGGAAACGTTCTGGAAACCGATGTCGCCCAGCGCGCCGTCACCGCCGACCACCCAGACCTTCGGCAACTCGCGAATTTCCTGATCGGTCATGAGTGCGTCATCGAGGTGCGTGAGGGTGAAATAACCCGCCTCGGTCATCACATCGTCATCCTGATCCAGCAGCGCGTCGCACAACCGCTCCGGCACCACCGAACGCCGGGCGTGATTCAGCATCAGCGATTCTCCGAGCAACCAGCTGATCGTCGCACCGTCCTGGAACAGCGAGTTCATCCACGGATACGGATGCGGATTCGATGGCGGCGTGGAACCATAAACGGTGTTACAACCGGTGCTCGCCCCCATGAACATCACGCTCATGCCGTTGGCGTGCCGGCCATCCACAGCCTGCAGGTCGCGATGATTGAATGCATCCTGACGCATCACCGCGGCGATGCCCTTCACGATCTGTTCGTCCGTGATAACGCCATGCTTTGATTCGTAGGCAGCGATTCGTTTCGTGGTGTCGGCGTCGTTCTCGCCGCCGAGCTGCATGACGGTGTGAAGCACCGCGCGGCGGAAGAGCTGGTATTCCTTCTCATCGCGCTGCTTCAACGCCTGAAGCTTCGCAACACCTTCGTTCTCCAGCTTCGTCGCCTTGCCGCGGAGGCGATCGGCCTTTCGATGATAGATCGGCCGCATGTAGGCCTCGGTGACTGAAGCCAGCGCGCGGAGAATGCTCTTCTCGCCACAGCCGGCACACGCGCCGTCACCACTGACCAGCGCCTCGTAATTCCGGCGAACCATCAGGTGATTGCGCAGAGCCGCTTCGCGCGAATTCGCAGCGTCAGCATCATTGTAAAGGCCAAGGAACTTCTGCGGCGTGTCCGGCAGCAGCCGCGAGAAAATCTGCGCCGTGGTGAGATGCGAATTCAGATCCTCGGTTTCAGCCGTCATGCGCAACGCATCGTGATCGCCGCACACCTGCACGCATTCGCCACAGCCTTTGCAAAGATCGGAGACGTAGATCGAGAACAGGCCGCCGGCACCGGGCGTTTTCTGTTCGAGCGAACGGAAGATTGCCGGAACATTCGAGTAGGCGAGCGGCAGCTTGTCGATGATGCCGGTGAACTCGGCCTTGGTCTTTTCGCTGATGTTCGAAAGCTTGCCGACTTCCTCACGAATGATGTCCTTGAACGGCAGCTTGGCGCGCGTCTTCACCGCCTCGTTCATCTTCACCCGCGCGCGTTCCTCCACGCCTTTCAGCTCGGCAATCAGTTTCGGACGTTCAACGGGGTCGGTGACGTAATAATGGGCCGCCGTCTTCAGCACGGTTGAAACTTCCTGCGCCATGTTGGGCAACGCGGTGTCCGGGCAGGCCGTGATGCACTCCATGCATTGCGTGCAGTTCTCGGCGATATAAACCGGCGTCTCGCGACGGGCGACGTACTTCGATTGCGTCGCACCACTGCCTGCCCCCATCACGCCAAGCGATGCCAGCGCACCAGCCGGCTGGTGGTAGCCCAGTCCACTGCGGAACTCGGAATCGAACTTTCCAAGTGTCTGAAATGCGTAACGGGGCGTCTGTTCCGCGGGCGTTGGAAGACCGCCACCACAGGCGGAGCCGCATCCAGCGGTGGGAATCAACGGCACGCCGCCCACCGGTTTGATTGGCGGATTGCGCATCGACGAACGATCGGGATCGCTGAACTCGCCATACTTGATTTCCTGGCAGCGCGAGAATCCCTGCTCCATCACCGTCATGTTCGACGCCACCACATCTTCGCCGAATCGTCCGAACTTCTTTTGATACTGTTTCTTCACCGTCGCGAGAAATGTCTCGTCGGAGATGCCGTTGTTCTTCAAAAACGGCGACACGCGGAAGAACGCGCCGAGGAACGAATTGCCCTGCATGCGGAGCTGCAACTCGGCCTTGCTGGTGGCTTTCTTCGCGATGTCGAATCCGGGCAGGATGTAAACGCGAATATTGTTTTCGGTGACGAACTTCCTGTGCTGCGCCGGAATGCGCTGCCACGCGGTTTCGGGCGTCTCACTCGATTCCCAGACGAGACAGCCGCCCTTCTTGATGCCTTCCAGCGGATTCGTGTGCGTGAATGCCTTTGGATCGCAGCAGAGCACGACATCGACGTGATTCAACTCGCAGTTCACCTTGATGCGTTCGGGAGCGACGGTGAGATAATAATTCGTCGGCGCACCCTTCTTTTCCGATCCGTATTTCGGGTTCGCCATCACGAACAGCTTCTCCTTGAGGCGTCCGTCCGCGTCGTATTCCGGATTCTGGTGCGAAATCAATTCGCCGAATTCGCCAATGATCTCGCCGAGGTTTTTACCGGTCGTGATCATTCCCCACCCGCCGATCGAGTGAAAGCGAACCGCAATCGACTTGTCCGGCAGCAACGACGGCGTGTCTTTTGAAATCACCGCGTAAGGATGATCGATGCCGAGCGTGAAATAAGTTTCGCCGTCCGTCGAGCCTTTGCCGTCCTTGCGACGCGTCTGACCGGTCACAAACTCGTAAGCGCCCAGAATGTGTTCCGGCCGGAAATCGCGCGAGCCGATGCCATACGAACCTCTGAACAGGCGCGGCGTTTCTTCCGGCTTCAATCCCGGCAAGGTTCCGCCAAACTTCACAACCTCATTCGCCTTGCCCAGCGCCACACGAATATCGCGCGCGAGCGGATTGTCGCCCGCGAGACCTTCGTCCGTGCGTTCGAGAATGATGACATTCTTCTTGCCGCGCAGGGCATTGATCACGGCTGCTTCAGGGAACGGACGGATCACATTGATGTGAATCGAGCCCACCTTTGCGTTGCGCTGGTCGCGCAGGTAATCGCATGCGGCCTCGATGTTGTCCGCCGCGCAACCAAGCGACACAAACACCGTGTCGGCATCGTCGCACTTGTATTGGATGAGCAGGCCGTAACGACGTCCGGTGAGCTTTCCGAACTCTTCATACGCCGCTTCAAGCATCGGCAGGATGTGCTCGTTGAAATTGTTCCGGCGAGCGACCACGCCGTTCATGTGATGTTCCTGGTTCTGCACCGGGCCGAGAAGAACCGGATTTTTCAGGTCCATCATTTCAGGCACACGCCGGCGTTTCGGTCCGAACAACTCGCGCTGGGCGGGCGTCGGGCAGTCGATTATGTCATCGACCGCGCCGAGAAATTCCCGGAGCAACTCCGCTTCAGGCGCGAAGTAGGTCCGTTCGGAATGGGTGGTGAGCATGCCGTCCTGAATGTTCATTCCCGGGTTGAGCGACAGCTCGTTCACCTTGCGGAGAATGATGGCCTGGTCGGCCGCCTGTTGTGCGTCCTTGCCCATCAACATCGTCCAGCCGGTGTCGAGCGCGGCATAGAAGTCGTCATGTCCGCAATGAACGTTCAACGCATGTTTCGTGAGCGCACGCGCACCGACTTCGAGCACCATCGTGGAGAGCTTGCCCGGCGCATGATAATACTGCTCCATCGCGTAAACGATTCCCTGTCCGGAGGTGAAGTTCACTGTGCGCTTGCCGCTGACCGCGAATGCCGTCGCGCCGCCCTGGGCTGCGTGTTCACCTTCCGTTTCGACCGCGATCTTCGACTGCCCCCAGACATTCAGCTCACCCTGCGCGTAGGAACCCTGGTAGAGTTCGCCGCCTTCCGTCGAGGGTGTGATCGGATAAAACACGCCGCCTTCGGTGATGCGGGTTTCCACATGCTGGGCAACCAGTTGGTTGCCGTTGCAGGTGACGCGGACGCCGGGGTATTTGGGCGCACCGCTGCCGTTGTGATGCGACGTGTGAGGGATGCCTGATGGCGTGGAAGTAGGCTGATTCATATTTAATCCAAGTTAAATTGAATCGACCCGGCACGTTCCAACTCACAAGGAGTTCCGGGCCGAATGCTGAGCGTGGGCAGAGCATAAGCCCCGACATGGATGGTGACAAAAGGAAAAATCCGGAATTGCATCACCCGGTCTCATACGGGTCTTCGTCTTCAGGAGAAAAGTTGTGAAGCAAGAACGAGACTGGCGACCGGGAAAAAACGAGTTTGGGCATCAAAAGATCACTCCACATTTTCAAGCGAATAATTTTCCGTCCGAAAGTTTTACTTCTGGCAAACCTGTTCAAGCCCATGCACGGTAAAGCGTGCCGCGGACCGGACATTTTTTTCGCGGGCAAAGTGCAGTTGATCATGTTGAAGCAGTTGTTACCTGAGCAGGGCGAGCCCGCCGATTGGCTGGGCAGCTGGCATCCGCTCGCCGAGCAGTTGGGCTCGACGAACGGTCTTGCTGCGCTCAAGGAGGTCTCGCTTTCGATGCAGGTGCCGATTGTCGATGATCTCCAGTCGCTCCGGCGTTTTCTCGAAAGTTATCTGCTCCAGATTCTCCTGCCTCACGAACTGCCGGCCATTCAACGCGCATTCGATCACACGGCGCGCCATGAAGTTCGCGAGCTGTTTGAATTCGATCGTCAGCTCGCCGACGAGCCGGTGCTGAAGGCCTTTGCCGAAGCGAGCCGCCGTGTCGGACAGACGGAACTGCTCAAGCTGCGCCCGCTCCGAGACGAGCGGATCATCCGCCGATATCTCGAAGCCGTGGATAAAAAGGAGGCCAATGCGTGGCACACGTTGGTGTATGGCCTGACGCTGGCTCTCTATTCCATGCCGCTGCGACAGGGACTTCTGGGCTACGGTTATCAGACCACCCGAGGTTTCATTTACGCCGCG
Organism: uncultured Verrucomicrobia subdivision 3 bacterium; assembly: GCA_937890005.1. Lineage (GTDB taxonomy): Bacteria > Verrucomicrobiota > Verrucomicrobiia > Limisphaerales > DASXHY01 > DASXHY01. The sequence continues at coordinate 56,148 of CALBZA010000026.1, forward strand.
GCCCGTCCGCTTCAACTTTCCGAACTTCAATGCCGCAACCTTCTCGATGAACTCTGCGGCAACCTGCCGAAAACGGTCGAAGCTCTGATCGCCCAACGCGTCGCAGCGTGACGAGGGCTCGATCACACAATTAACCGTTCGATTTTCCATCCCAACTTTGAGCGGAAATTAAAGTTGGAAGTCTATTCCTGAACGTCCAGATTCACACAAAACCGAAAGGACCCTTATGCCACCAATGCACGAAATCGATTACAAGATCTACGGCAACGAAATGCAGTTCGTTGAAATTGAACTCGACCCAATGGAAGCTGCGGTTGCTGAAGCCGGCGCCATGATGTTCATGGACGATGGCATCCAGATGGAAACCATTTTCGGCGACGGATCGCAGAAGAACACCGGCTTCCTCGGATCGGTTCTCGGCGCCGGCAAACGCCTGCTCACAGGTGAATCGCTGTTCATGACCGTTTTCCAGAACCGCGGCAACGACAAGCGTCGCGTCGCGTTCGGTGCTCCCTATCCGGGAAAGATCATTCCGCTTCACCTCGGCGATCTCGGCGGTGAAGTGCTCGCACAAAAGGATTCGTTCCTGTGCGCAGCGAAAGGTGTGAGCGTCGGAATCGCCTTCACGAAAAAATTCGGCGCCGGCCTGTTCGGCGGTGAAGGTTTCATCCTCCAGCGCCTTCAGGGTGACGGACTCGCTTTCATTCACGCGGGCGGCACCATTTACGAACGCGACCTCGGCATGGGCGAAATGCTGCGCGTGGACACCGGCTGTATCGTCGGATTCCAGCCCACCGTCGATTACGACATCCAGATGGTCGGCGGAATCAAGACCGCGTTCTTCGGCGGCGAAGGTCTCTTCTTCGCAACGTTGCGTGGACCAGGACGCATCTGGCTGCAATCGCTGCCACTCAGCCGACTTGCCGGCCGCATCACGGCCGCATCGCCGCAAACCGGACGCGGCGGACGCGGCGAAGGCTCGATTCTTGGCGGCCTCGGCGGCTTGCTGGATGGCGACAACGACTGATTCCGCATCACGGCACCTTTGAATCATGGGCCGCGCTCGATCAGCGCGGCCTTCTTTTTTGCGCCAGCTGCTTTCCTTGCCGGTCATTTTTCGTGCTGCTAGCTTCCGCGCATGGTGGAAGCCCGAAAACTCATTCCGCTGCTGCTGCTGGCAGCCGGAACTCTTCTCTGCTCCTGCGACCGCACTTCGCAGCCCAGCTCAGTCTCCGGCACGATTGAAGTCGATGAAGTTCGGGTCGCCTCCCGCTACGGCGGCCGCGTCAAAACACTTGCTGTTCAGGAAGGCGATTCGCTGAAACCGGGACAGCTCATTGCCACGCTCGATGCCGCGGAGCTGCGGGCTCGACGGGATCAAGCCGCTGCACAGCTTTCCGAACTCGAAGCCGGTCCGCGTCGCGAAGAAATCGCCGCCGCAAAAGCAGAATGGGAAGCACAGGCCGCCCAGTTGGAATTCGCACGCGCCAACGCCCGCCGCGCCGAGGAACTTTTTGCCGCAAAAACCATTTCCGTCACTGAACGCGATCAGGCGGTCACCCAGGCAAATTCTCTTGAGAAGAATGTCGCCGCGGCAAAAAGCCGTTACGAACTGCTGCTCGCCGGAACGCGTCCGGAACAGATCGCGCAAGCCCGCGCCCTGCTCGCTCAATACGACGCTGAGTTGAGCGAAATGCAGATTGTCGCACCGACCAATTCCGTGTTGGAAATTCTGAGCGTCCGCGTCGGGGATGTGCTCGCGCCGAATCAACAGATTGCAACATTGCTGCTCCCGGATCACATCTGGGTTCGCGTCTTCGTGCCGGAACCCTGGCTCGGACACATCAAAGTCGGCGATTCAGTGAAAGTGCACGTCGATGCCTTCGCGGACCGTGAGTTTTCCGGCGTTGTGGAACAAATCGGCCGCCAGGCGGAATTCACGCCGCGAAACGTGCAAACGGTGGAGGAACGCATCAAGCAAGTGTTCGGCGTAAAAGTCCGACTCGACAATTCCAGCAACGATCTCCGTGCCGGCATGTCAGCGGACGTGTCGTTTGAGCATTTGCGATCCAATTGAATGAGGAAGGACATGAACCATGACTTCTGACGACCGCCCGTTTTCCAACTCTGGGAATTCCGCGGCTCCTCGAGCCGCCGCCAGTGTCATAGCACCCACCCATCACAACCAATCGCGCTGACACCGATCTTTTCATGCCCGCCGAACCGATGATCTCCTGCGAAAACCTGACCAAACGGTTTGGGCATTTCACCGCGGTCGATCACGTGAGCCTGAACATTTCCAAAGGCTCGATCTTTGGATTTCTCGGGCCAAACGGGTCGGGAAAATCAACGATGATTCGAATGCTCTGCGGATTGCTGGAGCCGAGCGAGGGTTCGGCGCAAATCGGCGGATTCGATGTCGCAAAGGAACCGGCCGGGCTCAAGCGGTTGATCGGTTACATGTCGCAAAAGTTCTCGCTCTACGACGAACTGACCGTCCACGAAAACTTGCAATTCTACGGCAGACTCTATGGTTTGCATGGCAGCGCGCTCAACGGTCGGAAGGATGAACTCGTGGAGCTCACGCATCTCGAACCTTACATGAATCGCCGCGCTGCCCTGCTCTCCGGCGGCTGGCGTCAGCGTCTGGCCATGGCCTGTTCGCTTCTGCACAAACCCTCCGTTCTCTTCCTGGATGAACCCACGGCCGGCATCGATCCCGTCGCACGCCGTGAGCTCTGGGATCTGTTGTTTGAATTTTCAAGCCACGGCATGACGCTGTTCGTCACAACGCATTACATGGATGAAGCCGAACGCTGCTCGCACGTCGGCTATATCCACATGTCGAAACTCGTCGTCTGCGGCGTGCCGGATGAACTCAAGTCAATGCCCGCCGTGACACCGCCCGGCACAAAGCGACTCGACATCACCTGCGAGCATGTGACCACAGGGCTTCAGGCGATGCGCCATTTTCCAGGAGTGCGGACAGCAACCGTGTTCGGTCAGTCGATGCATCTTCTCGTGGATGAATCGATGTCCGAGCAATCGATTCGGACGGAACTCAATCGAGTCGGAATTCCACACGCAGACATTCGTCCGATCGGGCCGTCGTTGGAGGATGTGTTTGTGGCGTTGACCGCGAAATGAAAGTTTCAAATCCCAAATTCCAAGCTCCAAAGAAGTTTCAAGCTTCAAGGATCAATGTTGCTGCCTTCCCATGAACTCTCCCTTCCGCGGTTTCACCGCCATCCTCTACAAGGAATTCATCGTGGTGCTCCGCGATCCGGCGACATTGTTCTTCATGTTCTTTCCGCCGCTCATCCAGATGATCGCATTCGGTTTCGCCCTGGACATGGACGTGCGGAACCTGCCGATGTTCGTGCTGGATGAGGATCGCACGTTGGAAAGCCGCGAAATCGTGAAACGCATGGTGAACACCCAGACGTTCAAATTCGCCGGCGACGTCGGGAGCATCGACGAGCTGGCTCTTTTGATGCGGCAGGGAAAGGCTTCGGTCGGTCTTCAGATTCCACCCGGTTTCACGCGCGACATCACCGCGGGAAGACCGGCGCGCGTGCAGCTGATCATCGACGGCTCCAATTCAACGATTGCCTCGTCCGCGTTGAACACGTCGCTCGGAGTCGCCTTTCGTGAATCGATTCTTCAACTGCTTCCCTCAGCCGGCCGCCGCGAAATGCCGGTGGAGGTTCGTCCGCAAATTCTCTACAACCCGGCGATGCGCAGTCCGAATTTCTTCGTGCCGGGCGTGATCGGGCTGGTGCTTCAGATTGCAACGGTGTTTGCCACATCGATGTCGCTGGTGCGCGAACGCGAACGCGGCACGATTGAACAACTCCTCGTGAGTCCGCTTTCCCGCTGGGGTTTGATGCTCGGAAAACTCACGCCCTACCTGCTGATCAGCATGATGATGTCCGCAGGCCTGTTCGCCATCATGCGCTGGGTGTTCAACGTGCCGATTGCCGGACCGGTCACGGCGCTGATGCTGGCGTCGTTCCTCTACATTTTCGCACTGCTCAGTCTGGGACTTCTGATCTCCACCCGAGCGCAGAACCAGATGCAGGCGCTGCAAATTTCAATGATGTTCCTTCTGCCGTCCGTGTTCTTCTCGGGCTTCATTTTTCCGCGTGCGACAATGCCGTGGATTTTTCAGGCACTCGGGGCGTGTTTGCCGGCAACGTATTTCATCGAACTGATGCGGGCGATCATTCTGCGCGGTGCCAGCGTGATCGAGTTCTGGCCGCATCTGGCCATTCTGGCGGGAATGGGCGCGGCTTTGTTCACGCTCTGCGCGCTGCGATTCAAGCAGAAGATTGCGTGAAGATTTTTCCAAAAAGCTCGAAGGACGCGAAGGCTTTTAAGAGGTTTAAACAGGAAAACCCTCAGAAATTCCTTGGCATCCTTCACGTCCTTCGCGTGAGGTCAAACAGAAAGCGTGTGATTTACCACGGCGCCACGGCTTTCTTTCCTGCAGGCTGTTCTGATTCCGGTTTCGGATCGGATCGCATCTGCGGTACGTTTTCCCTGTCTTCGCCGGCATCCTCCGGCGGCATGTAAGTGATCAGCCGCGCGCTCCGCTTGTAGGAGAAATAAGAGTACGCCCATTGGAACAACACCGAGAGCTTGTTGCGAAAACCGATGATGAAAATCAAATGCACGAACAGCCACGCAAGCCAGGCCAGCCAGCCGGAGAACTTGAACCGTCCGATCCACGCCACCGCAGCGGTGCGGCCGATTGTCGCCATGGTTCCCTTGTCCCAGTAACGGAACGGAGGCCGCGGCGAACGTCCGACCCCGAGATCGATCTCGTCCTTGATCAATCGCGCCACATAACGTCCCATTTGCATCGCCGCCGGAGAAACGCCCGGAACCGGCTTTCCTTCTTCGTCCATCACAGAGGCCAGGTCGCCGATTGCAAACACTTCCGGATGTCCCGGCAGACTGAGATCCGGATTCACCTTCACGCGCCCCGCTTTGTCGAGCGGCACATTCAGTTTTTTCGTAAGCGGATTCGCTGCTACGCCGGCAGCCCAGATGATGTTTCCCGCGCGGATGATTTCGCCGTTGTCGAGCTCCACTTCGCCTTCGCGAAGATTTTTCACCCGCGTCGAGGTTCGCACGATCACTCCGAGTTCCTTCAACTGGCGAGTCGCGCTTTCCTGCAGGTCAGGCGGCAGATGCGACAGAACCCGCGGTGATCCCTCAATGAGAATGATGCGGGCGTGCGACGGATCGATCCGGCGAAAATCTTTTGCAAGGACCGTGCGCGACAACTCCGCAAAAGCGCCTGCGAGCTCCACACCGGTCGGACCGCCACCGATCACCACAATGGTCATAAGCCGTTCGTCGTCGGCTTTGTCGCGCGTGGTTTCGGCCTGTTCGAACGCGAGCAGAACGCGGCTTCGGATGCGGAGCGCATCGTCGAGACACTTCAAGCCCGGCGCAAATTTCTCCCATTCAGGATGCCCGAAGTAGCCGGTCTGGCTGCCCAGCGCGATCACCAGGTAGTCGTAGTCGAGAATGCCCGTTTCCAGAAAGACCTTCTTGTTCGCGAGATCGAAATCCACAACCTTGTCGAACAGCACGGTGATGTCGCGCCGGTCGGAGAAAATGGCGCGCACCGGCTGGGCGACATCGGGCGCCGAAAGCCCCGACGTGGCGACCTGATACAACAACGGCTGGAAAAGATGATGATTGGTGCGATCGACGAGAGTGATGCGAGCGTTTGGATGACGGAAGCGCTTACAGAAATCGAGCCCGCCGAACCCTGCGCCAAGAACGACCACATGAACTGGTTTCCGCTCCGACATGGCCACAATCTGTTGTAAGTCTCCCTTTTTCGCAAATGGGCAGAACCCGCGACCCAGCCCGCACAAACGCGTCGCGATCGCGATTCCTTGTTTCTCTTGAGAGCTGCCGCTTCAAACTCCCGTCTCCGGCTTCGCGTCTCTCCCGCCGCGGAATCGCATCTGCGATCCGGTCATCCGTGGCTTTTTGCCGACAGCATCCGCGAACAGAACCGTGAAGGTCATGCCGGCGAACTCGGAGTCATTTACGACCGGCAGGACCGATTTCTTGCAGTCGGTCTTTACGATCCGACATCACCCATCCGGCTGCGCGTGTTGCATGCAGGCAAACCGCAAACGATCGACCACGCCTGGTGGGAACAGCGTTTCAGACAATCGATCGATCGACGCCGCGGACTCTTTGACGAGCGAACGAACGGCTATCGTTTGATCAATGGCGAAAGCGACGGCTGGCCGGGGCTGGTGCTGGATCGCTACGACGAAACGCTTGTTCTGAAAATTTACACGGCAATCTGGCTGCGGCGGCTTGATGACGTTGTCGCGTTGATCAAACACGAGCTGAATCCCGAACGAATTGTTCTGCGCTGGAGCCGAAATATCTCGGTCGAAGTGAAAGCGGCCATGCGTTTCGATTCCTCGGATTTCCAAATTCTTCATGGCTCCGAGTGCGATGGCAGCGTGGTCTTCAAAGAAAACGGGTTGCTCTTCGAAGCCGATGTGTTGCGAGGACAGAAAACCGGTTTCTTTCTCGACCAACGCGAAAACCGCAGGCGAGTTGGAGAGCTTGCGAACGGACGCACCGTTTTGAACGCATTCAGTTTTTCGGGTGGATTTTCGCTTTACGCAGCGCGCGGCGGAGCGATGTCAGTCACCGATCTCGACATCAGCGCCCACGCGTTGAAAAGCGCGGAGCGGAACTTTAAACTGAACGCAGCCGATCCGAATGCGAGCCGCTGCCGGCATGAGTGTGTTCAAGCCGATACATTCGAGTGGCTGCAACAGAATACGAAACGGAAGTTCGACCTGATCATTCTCGATCCGCCGTCGTTTGCAAAACGCGAGGCGGACCGCATCGGAGCCATTCGCGCTTACGAGAAGCTTGCGTTGCTCGGAATGGAACATTTGAAACGCGGCGGCATCCTGCTCTGCTGCTCCTGCTCGGCGCATGTCACCGCGCAGGAATTTTTCTCAGCGATTCGATCCGCGGCGAGAAGGTCAGGACTGCGCTTCGAAGAAATGGAGACGACCCTGCACGCGCCGGATCATCACGCGACGTTCAAGGAAGCCGAGTATCTGAAGGGAATTTATCTCCGGTGCAGTCACGCTGGCTGACAAAAACCGGCGACTGTCAGAAGTGAACCCGGATGCCGGCAGCCGTTACGAAGTCGAGATGTAGGAAACGAAACTGTTCCGACCGGACGTGTTTTCAAAGGCTCCGACCATCCCCTCATTGAAGCTGAAATCTGACCCGGCTTGAAATTTCCCGCCGCAGCCGTCACGCTTCGCCGTTCATGAATCGCGTCCGTCTTCTTTCAGACCAGGTCGCCAACCAGATCGCCGCCGGCGAAGTGGTTGAGCGCCCCGCCAGTGTGGTCAAGGAACTGGTCGAGAACTCGCTCGATGCCAAAGCCAGTCGAATCGCAGTCGAAATCCAGGCCGGTGGACGCAGCCTGATACGCGTCATCGACGACGGTGTCGGAATGAGCCGCGACGATGCGCTGCTCTGCCTCGAACGCCATGCCACCAGCAAGATTCAGCGTGCGGAGGATCTCGCCGCAATTTCCACCATGGGTTTCCGGGGCGAAGCGTTGCCCAGCATCGCCAGCGTGAGCCGGTTCACGCTTACAACCCGCGAACGCGACGGCGATTCGCCCGAAGGCACGCAGGTCATCATCAACGGCGGCAAAATCGCCGAAGTCCGCGCCGCCGGAACCGCCACAGGCACAACCATCGAAGTCCGCCAGCTGTTCTTCAATCTTCCGGCGCGAAGGAAATTTCTTCGAACCGAAGAAACCGAGGCGGCGCACATTCAGCACTACCTGACGCTCGCGGCACTTGCGTTTCCCGAAGTGGCCTTCACCTTTGTGAAAGACACCCGGCTGGTGTGGCAATTGCCCGCGGCGAAGTCCGGCGAATCCGTTTCCGAACGCCTCGGCGGCCTGCGCGAACGACTCGGCGCGCTGTGGGGCACCGATCAAAACCTGCTCGCAGTCGATTTCGCAACCGATCTCTCCGAAATCGCAGACGAAACAGAATCGCTCGACATGCTGCACGATCAGGCGCCACGCACGTCGCGTTTTCGGCTGTGGGGATTCATCGGCGCGCCCGGCGTATCGCGCTCAACCCGCGAAGACCAGCATCTGTTTGTGAACCGTCGCCCGGTGGAAAACCGCGGACTCAATTTCGCCCTGCTCGAGGGTTATCACACCGCGTTGATGAAAGGGCGTTACCCGGTCTGCTGTCTTTTTCTCGAAATCAATCCCGCGGCTGTGGACGTGAACATTCACCCCGCAAAACGCGAGGTGAAGTTTCATCGAGAAGCCGACGTCCGCCGACTCGTGGCCAAAGCTGTTCGGGATACGCTGCTGAAATATCATTCCGGATCGGCAGCAACACAGAATGCGCCAACAGTCTCTCCTCCTCAGAGTTCGCATCCCTCATCAGCGCCTGTTGCATCGGTTCCCGACCGGCAGACAGCATTGCCGGCCTTTTCCGCCCCGCCCGTTCCTGATCCCCGGTCGCAGCAACCCGCATTGCAGATGGGCTTCGGAAATCCCAGCGTGGCAAAACCCGAAAACACATCCCTGCCTTCCCTTTCCACTCCGACGCAATCGCCAACGGAGAGAGCATTTCCGTCCGAAACCGTTCCAGCTCCCAATAATCCGCAATCCGCAATCCCTAATCCGCAATCGCCCCGCCTTCCCCTCCTGAGCGTCCCGCTCCGGATCGTCGGCGTTGTTGGAAAACTTTATGTCGTGCTGGAGTCAGATCGCGGACTGGTTCTGCTCGACCAGCACGCTGCGCACGAACGGATTCTGTTTGAACAGATGTTGAACCGGCTCGAACTGAAGCAGCAGGCGGATTCGCAAAAACTCCTTTTGCCCGAAACGGTGGAGCTGTCGGTTCGCGACGCGGGGTTCATCCGCGATCATCTGCCGGTTCTCACGCGGCTCGGTGTCGGCCTGAGTGAATTCGGTGAGAGAACATTTCTTTTGGACGCACTGCCGCCCTTCGTGAAGGCCTCGAATCCGCGGCAGTTCGTTCTCGAACTCGTGGACGAACTGAAGGCGGCCGGGCAGGAAGTGAATTCGCTTCGGTTGGGCGAACATGTCGTCGCCAAAACCGTCTGCCGCCACGCTGTGAAAGCCAACGATCCGCTCGCGGGACCGGAACTGGAAAATCTCGTCCGCGACCTGCGGCAGTGCGCGATGCCTTACACCTGTCCGCACGGCCGGCCGACGTTGATCGAGATGAACTTTCGGGAGCTGGAAAAAAAATTCGGCCGTTCCCAATGATGGAAACGGCCGTGATCACCGCCAGACCAGCAAGCTGGCGTTGCGGCGATGCGGGTCCCAAAAGCTAGACCCGCGGACGTCTCCCGGTAAGCAGGGAGACGAGAAACAGCACGAGGAACACCACGAACATGATCTTGGCGATCGTCGCGGCGACTCCTGCGATGGCGAAGAAGCCGAGAGCTCCGGCAATCAACGCAACAATCAGGAACAGTAGTGCATAGTTCAACATAGTTACCTCCGGTTATCTGGCTGTCCGCAGCGTTCCAACCAGGCCAAGCACCGACAGAATCGCACCGCCCACCATCATCCACACGGCTTTGTCCGTGGGTGATCCGGTGAAGAAGCGCGATACGTCCGAACTGAACGAATCAGAAGCGCTGAATCCGAAGATGAGGAGAAGAATCCCCCCGACGAGGAATGCGACTGATAGTGCTTTGTTCATAGCTGGCCAAGGTTGCTGGCTGAGAGTGCAGCCAATGTTTCTGTTCTTTCTGACCAGACTCTAGGATTGAACCGCGGCGAAAGCTATGTGGGTGATGTGCCCAACGCGGGCGGGGTGTTTTTCCGAAGGTGCGAGGCACGGGACGTCAGGCGAGAGGAGTGAAGAAAGGAGAAAGGAGTTCTGCGCACGCATCACGCATCACGTTTCACGCATCACGTTTTCCCCCTCACGCCCAATTCACATTCACGCTCAGCTTCTTGCCGAAACGGTTGTGATAAAAGAGCTGCCGGTTTGCACAGCCGTATTCGTGAACAAGCTTCGTGATCTTCACGTCGTAACAGCAATACTCGGCGATGTTCATCAGCTTTCCCTGCCGATACCACTCGATCGCCTGCAAACCTTCCGCCGTCTTCTCCACACCAAACGTCGCCGTGGCGATGGAATCGAGCGACAGACGATGCTGCAGCGTGTTCTGAAGGTCGATCATCATGTCCAGCGTTGGAATCTGACGCAGATCGAACGCCGTGTAGCCGTGCAGCACTTCGTAGTCGAAACGGAGATTGTTGAACCCGACCACGAGATCGGCGCGCTGAAGTTCGCGGATCAATTCGTCCACCTGTTTCTCGCCGTAAATCCGATAGTCCCCGCGCGCCGTGCTGTAGGTCACGCCGACGCTCATTCCCATGCTGCTGATTTTGTCCCAGCCGCCGACTTCCTGAGCTGACTTCTGTGTTTCGAGATCGAAATAGACGATGTTCTTCATCCGCGTTTTTCCAATGCGGTGCGATGATAGCCGCAAACAGGGCAGTCAAAAGTTCAAAATGTGCGGCAGCCGTTAATTTCATCAAAACATCGCGGCAGAACAGTGCAGACAAATTCGCGGTCCATGAAACAAAGCTGCGTTCCGCGCACTTTTCAATTGAATCGTTCCCGACAAAGCCTGCATGTTCTCCCACACGCAGCCACTCAATTTACCCGCAGGATTTTGTCCGTCGTCTATGGATTGGAACACCTGGCATCAACAATACGATCAATTCCCGAACCTTCAGGCACGACTGCGCATCGTTCAGAAACTGATCACGTCCGTCCTCGACGATTCACGCGAATCCATCCGAGTGATCAGCATCTGCGCCGGCGACGGACGCGATCTCCTCGGTGTTCTCGCGAATCATCCCCGCCGGCATCAGGTCGATGGGCTTTTGATCGACAATGATCCCGAATGCATTCAGCGGGGAAGCGAAACTGCGCGCGAGCTGGGTTTGGACGGAAAACTCCGCTGCCTTCACGCCGATGCAACCTTCGCCCGACACTACGCCGGAGCCGTTCCCGCCGATCTCGTTCTGCTCTCCGGTTTTCTCGGTCACCTGCCTCACGATGACGTTCCCCGGCTGATCGAGTTTCTTCCGATGTTCTGCAAACACGGCGCGTCGGTGATCTGGAACCGGCATTTGGTATTGCATGACGGGCGCAATCAGGTTCGGAACATTCGCGACTGGTTCCGCGCTGCTCAATTTGAGGAACTCGAATTCGAGACGACAGCGCCGGACGGTTTTGCGGTCGGGCGCGTTCGGTTCCGGGGAAATGAATTGCCGCTCGATGAAAGCAAGGTGCTGTTTCATTTTGTCGGAGTCGATCGGTTGATGCGTGAAGGCGATGGTGGAAAACCCGGCACTGCCAGCGGCCACCCCTCTTCCAAATCCGCTTTGAATGACGACCTCGGTGACGCTGAGCAAACCTTGTCGGAACGCTTCTCACAGATTGTCGCTGAACATCCCGATCGCATGGCCATTGGAACCGGCGACTGGCGGCCCACCTACACAGAACTCGACGCGACCGCGAATCAGGTCGCGAACGCCATCGTTGCCCGCGGCGGAAAAATCGGAGATCGCGTGGCGTTGTTGATGCGGCATGACGGCCCGCTCATTGCAGCCATTCTCGGCGTGTTGAAGACGGGAAGAGTCGTCGTGGTCATCAACCCGGGCGATCCTTCCACGCGGTTACGACAAACACTCGATGACGCCGAACCCGCATTGATTCTCACTGACGCCGCCAATCGCAAACTCGCCGACGAAATCGCAACCGATTCGAACCACGTTCTGCTTTATGACGATTCCGGAAACCAGCCTTCCACAGCGCCGGATGTTGATGTTCGGCCCGACAGCCTTGCGTTTCTGATTTACACATCGGGAACCACCGGCCGGCCGAAAGGCGTGATGCAGACGCATCGCAACATGCTGCACAATGTGCTGCGTCAAACCCGCGGATTAAATCTCACCGCGCAGGATCGCATCGTGTTGCTGGCGTCGCCGGGCGGCGGCCAGGGCATGGCGACGACGTGGTGCGCGCTGCTGAATGGCGCGGCACTTTGTCCGTTTCCGGCAGCCGAGCGCGGTGTGATCGGCCTTGGTCCCTGGTTGAACCGAAATGAAATCACGGTCTATGTTTCGTCCGTTTCCATCTTCCGGCATTTCATCCGATCGCTCGATCCCACTGATCGTTTTCCAACGGTGCGCGCTGTTCGATTCGCATCGGAACCGGCGGCTGCCGCGGATGTTTGCGCGTGGAGGCACCACTTCCCGAACGACGGCATTCTGCTGAACACGCTCTCTTCGTCCGAAACCGGCAACATCACGCGTCATCGTGTCGATGCCGAAGCTTTCAACAACAACGAGCGGGTGCCTGTTGGAAACGCTGTTGAAGGGATCGAGATTCTGTTGCTGGACGAACATGGCTCCGTTGTCACTGAGAATGGCGCAGCCGGAGAAATTGCGGTGCGAAGCCGGTTTCTCTCACCGGGGTATTGGCGCAACGAAACGTTGACCGCGGAGAAATTTTCGGGTGACGACGCCAACGGATTTCGGATGTTTCGAACCGGTGATTTCGCCCGCCGCGCTCCGGACGGTTCACTTGTTTTCATGGATCGCGGTGATGCACGGGTGAAAATTCGCGGCTATCGGATTGAGATTTCTGAAATTGAGGATGCTTTGACCCGCATGCCTGGAATCACCGCAGCAATCGTCTGCGCACGAGCGGCAAGAGACGGCGAACAGCAGCTCATCGCTTACGTGGTGAATTCGAACGGAGGAACAACGCGACCCGAAGCGCTTCGCCACGAACTCCGCAAAACACTTCCCGGGTACATGGTTCCCGCACGATTTGTTTTTCTGAAGGAACTGCCACTTTCCGCCAACGGCAAGATCGATCGCCAGGCACTGCCTGAACCGCCGGAAGAACAATCTGCGGTGCCTCGAAGCGAAAAGCCGCGCGACATCGTTGAGAAAAGCCTCACCTGGATTTGGGAAAAGGTTCTTGGAATTTCGGCGATTGGACGGCGCGACAACTTTTTCGATCTCGGCGGCAACTCCCTTCAATCAACACAGGTGCTGGCCGCAATCGAAGAATCGTTCGGAGCTTCACTGCCGCCTTCGACACTGATCGAGCACGGAACCATCGAGAAGCTCGCTTCTCTCATCGCCGGGCATGTGGTGATTTCGTCGGACAGTCCGCTGGTGCCACTTCGAAAGGCGGAAAGCGGCCGGCCGTTGTTTCTGATCCACAGCGGCCAGGGCGATGTCGCCACTTACGGACTTCTGGTCCGGCGACTCTCGGAACGCCCGATTTATGGATTGCAGTCAGTTGGACTGAACGGTGAGGTCTGGCCTCTATCAAGCGTGCCCGACATGGCCCGCCGTTATCTGAAGGAGATTCAACGCATCGATCCAACCGGGCCCTATTTTTTCGGAGCCACCTGCATGGGCGGACTGGTCGCGTTTGAAATGGCGCAGATGCTGTTGCAACAGGGAAAGGAAGTCGCCCTGCTCGCGCTCATGGATGTGCGGTTCCCATTGAGGAGTTCGGATCATCCCGACTGGCGCGAACGGTGGTACGGCCCGGTCCGCGACGTCGTGCGCGATGCATTTCGGATGCTGCGCTGGAAAATGATCCGCGGGCTTGGTGCCGGGCGCGGCGATCGGTGGCTGCAATCGTATCGACGCTTCGTGGCACACATGAACAGCCGCGCCAATCGCACCTATGTTCCACAGTTTTATCCGGGACGAATCACGCTCTTTCTGACTGCGGACACAAAGTTCCGCGACCGGGATCTGCGCCTCATGATGCGGCCGATGGCGAAGGAGTGTCGCATGGTGACCATCTCCGGCATCCGGCACGGACTTTTCATGCGGCCGGGAGTGGACGAACTCGCGCAGAAGCTGCAGGAGCACATTGAAATTGCCGAGGGGGAGTTCGCTCAAACCGAAGCCCGCGAGTTTGTCAGGCAAAAACCTCTTTGACCGGCCCCGGGGCGAGAACTTAGGTTTCGCCCGTGCAGAAGGGTAACGCGAGCACGATCGAATCGCCGCAGGTCCGCCTTGGCCTGCGCCTTCTGCCACGTTCACTCACCACGTATCTCGGACGCAAACTGTTCCGCTTTCTCCTCGCCATCCAGGGACTCGGCGCGTTCACGCTGATCACGCTGGGCGTGATGCTGACAAAATTCACGACGGCACGACGCCTGATCCACCCGCTCGTCGTGCAGCAGACATCCCGCTCCGGCCTGCGTCTGCTCCCGATGTTTTTGTTCCTGGCTCTGGCGCTTGGGCTCGTGATCATCGGCCAGACCGTTTCCTGGGCAACACGGTTTGGCGCGATCAATTATCTCGGCACGGTGATGGTGATTGTTGTGGTGCGCGAACTCGGCCCGATGATCGCCGCGCTGCTGGTGCTGTCGCGTGTCGGCGCTGCGAATGTGATTGAACTCGGCACCGCGCGCGCGATGGGCGAAGTGGAGGCGCTCGAAGCGCTTGGAATCGATCCGATCCATTACCTCGTCGTTCCGCGTGTGGTGGGAATGGCCATCGGCCTGTTTTCGCTGACGGTGTATCTGATTCTCGGCGCGCTTTGCAGCGGTTATCTCTGGGCGTTTCTCCAGGATGTCCCGCTGCGTCCGGGCGATTATTTCCGGCAGCTGGCGGAGTCGTTGAGCGGACTCGACTTTGCGCTGCTTGGACTCAAGACGCTGCTGTTCGGATTCATCATCTCGATCGTCACCTGTTATCACGGACTCGCGCAGCCGTTGCGGCTTGAGGAAGTTTCGTTTCAAACCGTCCGCGCCATTGCGCAAAGCGTGATCGCCTGCGTGCTGTTGGATGCGCTGTTCATCGTGATTTATCTGACTGTTTCATGAAGGGCGGGAAATCCAGTCCGATTCTCGAAATGCGCGGCGTTGACATCGGCGCCCTGCGCGATCGGAGCACTGTGATCCTCAAGAACGTGAACTGGACCGTCGCGGGCGGTGATTTCTGGGTCGTCGGCGGCGTGCAGGGTTCGGGAAAAACCGATCTGATGATGACGGCAGGAGGATTGATACCGCCGGTTTCCGGTTCCTGCCAGTTGCTTGGCGAATCGATGCCGATCTTTGAAGAGGGCCGGCTCGCCGCCCGACTGAAGATCGGTCTTGTCTTCGATGGCGGACAGCTTCTGAACCATCTCACCGTTGCAGAAAACATCGCACTTCCGATCCGGTATCATCACAACCTCAGTCCCGCCGACGCAAAAGCGGAGGTGCAGCGGATGCTGGAGATGACCGGTCTTGCGCCATGGGCCGACAACACGCCGGGAGCGATCGGTCGTAACTGGCAGCAACGCGTCGGCCTTGCCCGCGCGCTGATGCTTCGACCGGAAATTCTGCTCGTGGACAATCCGCTTGGAGGCCTCGACCTGCGTCATCGCAGCTGGTGGCTGAATTTTCTTGGAGAACTTTCGGCGGGACACGACTGGTTCGGCGGCCAGCCGCTCACATTGGTTGTGACGGGGGACGATCTGCGACCGTGGCGCAATCGTGCGAAGCAAATTGCGTTGCTCAAGGAAAGGCAATTCGTTGAACTCGGTTCCTGGGAACAGCTGGAAAAGATGAATGACGCTTCCGTGGTGGAATTGATGACGTTCGGAACGCCGACCGGATGAAGAATTCGAACGATTGGGCTGACGCCCACCTGATTTGATATGGCACTACAAGACCTGACGCCGCAGTTGAGAACGCGCTTGAGCCGGATGGAACGCGCGGTCGGATGGTTCGTGCTGATTGCGACCGCTCTGTTGCTGTTCGGCTTCGGCTACTACATCTACAACACCGCGAAACGCAAGGGCTGGTTCACGCCGAAGTTTTATTATCAAACCGGACTCAACAACGCCGCCGGCCTCAAGGAAGGCAACAACGTCATGCTGATGGGAAAACCCGTCGGCCAGATCACGGAAATCATTCCGAACGCTCCGAACGAATACTATGGCATGACAGTTTATTTCTACGTTCTCAAACCGCATTACGGTTACGTGTGGGATGATTCGGTTGTGAAAGTATCTTCGGATTTCCTGGGCAACCGGTTTCTGGAAATCACCAAGGGCAAGGCTGGAGTGCCAACCATCGATGAAGGCACGAACAAAGTTCCTCGCGCGGTGCTGAATCGCGACAGGATCAAGCAGGCCCGGCAGAATGTTCTCGCCTCTTTGAAGCAGTCGGAACCCGATCTGGAGAGCGATCCTTACACCTACAATTATCGTGTGACCGAGGAACTCACCCGGATCGCGAACAGTGATCGCGCTGCGTTTTACACGTCTCTGGATACCAAATACTGGCTCGAACCTGATGAATCGCCCGCGTTGAATGAGCGCCTGGAACGCGTCGCGAATCAGATCGAAGTGGCGCTTCCGAACATCCTTGGTCTCACCAACCAACTGATCACCGTGCTCTCGAACAGCGCCGCGCTCACAGCGAATTTGAACGAGGTCGCGGTGGCCGCGCTGCCAGCTGTCAGCAATCTCACACTCGTCACGGCACAGTTGAATCAGCCCGGCGCCTTGGGCGAATGGCTCCTGCCGACGAATATCAATCAGCGACTCGATTCCGTCCTCGGCGAAGCGGATTCAACGCTGAACTCAGCGAACACAAACCTCGTCGTGCTGGCCCAAAGCCTGAACGAATCGCTGCTGAACCTCGCCAGCATGACCAGCAACCTCAACAATCAGGTTCAGGCAAATACGAACATCCTCAGCCAGGTTTCGAAAGCGATCGTGGATGCCGACAACCTCGTGCAAGGATTGAAACGTCACTGGCTGCTGCGCTCGGCGTTCAAGGATGAAAACAAGGAAAACCGTGACGAACGGGAAACACCGAAGTCTTCCTTGGACCGGCTTGAATCACCGAAACAGCGCGGACGGTGATTGAGCGCCACTTTCCCCATCCCTCTCCTTCGTTCTCGCAGAAATGGAGGAGAGTGTGTCCGCAGAGTGAAAGATGAGGGCCTTCAACGATCTTCACTCCTAAACTCGAGCAGTTCTGGCCAATTCCGTCCGACCCACGCTCCGGCCAAAATCCAGGCAAATCACCGGTGTAAGCGCGCAGAACCGGCTGTTCCGAGGAAAGTTTGACCTGTTTTGGGCCATTCCCTATGCTCGCCCCTCATTTTATGAAAGTTCTCGTTTGTGACCCGATCTCGCCCAAAGGCATTGCCTTGCTGCAACAACGCCCTGAGTTCCAGGTGACAGTTCTTCCGAAGCGCCTCTCCGAAGCCGAACTGCTCCCGCTGGTCTCCGACGTTTCCGCAATGGTGGTCCGGTCTGAAACGAAGGTGACAAAGAAAATCATGGAGGCCGCGCCGCAACTGCGCGTCGTCGGCCGGGCCGGTGTCGGTGTGGACAACATCGACGTCGAAGCCGCCACACAACGCGGTGTAGTGGTCATGAATACCCCGGGCGGAAACACCATCACCACCGCCGAGCTGACGTTCACGATGATCCTGAGCCTCGCCCGGAAGGTTCCGCAGGCGCACGGTTCCATGGTTGCCGGGAAATGGGACCGCAAACTGTATCAGGGCACCGAACTCTTCGGCAAAACGCTCGGCGTCCTCGGCATGGGTCGCATTGGCGGCGAAGTCGCAAAACGCGCTGTCGCTTTCGGAATGCGCGTGCTGGCCTACGATCCTTTCCTCACGGAAGCCCGCGCCAAGTCGCTCGGAGTCGAACTGGTCGCCGAACTGGACGCCGTTTATCGCGATGCGGATTTCATCACGGTTCACATGCCGGTGACCGAACAGACCAAGGGCATGTTGAACGCAGCTGCCTTCGCGAAAATGAAGCCGAAGGTCAACATCGTGAATTGCGCCCGCGGCGAAATCATCGTTGATGAAGACCTGATTGCCGCGCTCGATTCCGGCAAGGTGGCAGGTGCTGCGCTCGATGTATTCCACGCCGAACCGCTTTCCGCCGATCATCCGTTCCGCAAGCACCCGGCAATCATCCTCACGCCGCACCTTGGCGCGAGCACGAACGAGGCGCAGGAGAAGTGCGGCATCGAAGTGGCTGAAGTCATCGCCGCCTACCTCCTCACCGGCGAAGTCCGGAACGCGGTCAATCTCCCTTACCTCGACGCCAAGACCTACGAGCAGGTGAAGCCTTATCTCACGCTCGGCGAGAAGCTCGGCAAGTTGCTCGCGCAGCTGGCGCCCGGTCAGGCCGACACGCTGCACATCACCTACGGCGGCAAGGCGAAGGAGCTTCCGAACATCGATCCGATCACGCGCGCCATTCTCCAGGGATTTCTCTCCCGCGCGGCAGTGAAAGATTTGAACAACATCAACGTGCGCAGTGTCGCTTCTACGTTGGGTTTGAGTGTCGAAGAGAAACGGTCGAACGAGCCCGTAACCTTCAACGAATGGCTGCACGTCCAGGTGTTCAGCAACGGCAAGAAGACCGTTTCCGCCGGCGGCACATTTTTTGGATCGCCGGAGAATCCGCGCATCGTTCGCGTTTTCAGCCAGCCAACCGAGATCGTCCCGATGGGCGTGGTGCTGCTCCTGAACAACAAGGACCGGCCCGGCATCGTCGGCTACCTCGGCACGTTGCTCGCGAAGTATAAAGTGAACATCGCCAGCATGAGCCTCACCCGCGACGCCGCGGGCGGCCTTGCGCTGACAGCCCTGAATTTGGATAGCGTCCCGCCAACTGAGTTCCTGGACGAGATTCGAACGGACCCCGACATCAGCAATGTCGAGGTAGTTAAACTGTAGAACTGTGTTAGACTGACTGACCGAAAATTTATGAAAAATATCACCAAGTCCCTCGTCCTGCTCTGTGCAGCGATGCCGTTGGCAAACCTATCGGCGGCTGAGGAGGGCTCCACCAAAACGCCGGCCACGAAAGTCAGCGAACTGTTTGGCAGCGAAGCTGTCGCGAAAGCAAAAGGCGTTTCCATTTCCCGCGCCCAGCTCGACGAAGCGTTCATTGAAGTCAAAAGCGCCTTCGCCGCCCAGGGTCGCATGATCCCGCCGGAGCAGTCTCCGATCATTGAAAAACAGGTGCTTCTCGACCTGATCCGGATCAAGCTGCTCAATTCCCGCGCTTCCGATGCCGACAAGACCGAAGGCAAGGCTCTCGCCGAGAAACAGATTGAATCGTTCAAGAAACAGGCCGGTACACCCGAAAACTTTGAGGCCCAGCTGAAACTGAACAATCTGACGGAAGAAACTCTCCGCGAAAAGCTGTCCGAGAAACTCATCGCCAACGCCTACGTGAAACGGGAGTTGAAGATCAATGTCTCGGACGAAGAAGTGAAGAAGTTCTATGACGAGAACCCCGGCCAGTTCGAACGTCCTGAACTCGTCCGTGCCGCCCACGTGTTGATCAGCACGCAGGACCCGATGACGCGCACTGACCTTTCCGACGAACAGAAATCCGCCAAGAAGAAAATCGCCGAGGACGTGCTGAAACGCGCCAAGGCCGGTGAAGATTTCGCGAAGCTTGCGAAGGAATATTCCGAAGATCCCGGTTCCAAGGACAACGGCGGCGAATACACCTTCCCGCGCGGCCGGATGGTCCGCGAATTCGAAACCGCGGCATTCTCACTCGGCACGAATCAGGTGAGCGACATCGTGACCACGCAGTTCGGTTACCATATCATCAAGACCTACGAAAAGACGCCGGCCAAGAAGGTCGAACTTTCCGAGGCGGAATCCGATATCAAGGAATTCCTGACCGGCCAGGAACTTCGCAAGCAGCTGCCTGAATTCCTTGAAAAGGTCGAAAAGGAATCGAACGTCGAGATTCTCGATGAAAAGCTCAAAGCCGTTGAGATTCCGAAACAGCCGACCACCGCGGTGTCAGTCCAGGAATAACGTCTGGCTCGATCGAAACCATTTTTGCAAGGCCCGGCATAATGCCGGGCCTTTTCTTTGGAGCGCCTGCGCTCCGCTCCGGACGATGTCAGCTCATCGAAAGTCTTCGACGGCTACTTGCCGCGACTGATGAGTTTGTTGAAGCGTCCCTGTTTCCCGCGGGACTTCTGATGGAGAAACGCGAGTTTGCGTTGGTCGAAGATTTTGAACCATTGATTCCAGGAAACTTTCCTCAGCGACTTCTCCCCGCTGAAGCCGGGAAAGTCGATCCTGAGAATGCCGCCGCCCTGACCGGCCTTGCTCGTTCCCTTCACAATGCTCGGCGTCCCGCCGTGTGTTTCAACCCATTTGCGGATTTCCTGGTGATCGGTTGTTCGCGCGGAAGCCGATGAACGTCCACTGCTCCGCCGACCGCGACTCGCGGTGGACTTCCGTTTTGCGGTGGAAGACTTGGGCCGGCGCGTCGTTGCAGGAAGTGCGCTGCGTGAGCGGCGGGTGGACATGCTTCCGCGTCCGCGGAC
>CALBZA010000027.1 GCA_937890005.1 uncultured Verrucomicrobia subdivision 3 bacterium
GCATCGACAATTACCTCAGTGTGCTGGACGCGCAGCGCTCCCTCTTCGCCGCGCAGCAGCAACTGGTGCGACTCGACCTTTCACGCGTCGCCAGCCAGGTGCGGCTCTACGCCGTATTGGGCGGCGGATCGCAGGTCGATGCCAGCCAGGTCCGCGCCGATCTTGGCAAAGCGCGTTAGTCACGAACGTTCCCGGGTGCGTGGCGGCTCCGCACCCGGGCGAAGAATTTATGAGCACTCCGATCCATCACCATCCATGGTCGAGGTCTTCGATGCCCCGCCGACACAATCCTCCGCGCGAACGACATCCGCGGACGCAGATGAAGCCCCGTTACGCACACGAGGACAACGAAGAGGAGGCTTCACGCGCCGAACGAATCGCCATGTGGATCTTCCTGCTGATCACCGCCGTATTGAGCGGAGTAGCGGGCTGGATTCTATGGGCCAAGGCGCAAGGTAATTTCTGATCTGCGATCGCCTGAAAGGTGGGCGGCTGAAGGAATCGAACGTTCCATTGGAAGGAGGGAAATTGATCCGATGGGGAAGCAATCCGGCTCTGCCTGGGCAGTGGCCTTTATCACTTCACGGACGCTGACGTCATCGGTCAGACGCACCGCTCGTACGTACTGCAAGAACAGTAGAAGCAGTTTCGATATTCGTAGCCGCTGAGGGAACGAAGCGGATTCCAGAAAAATTCGAGTTTCTTTCTCTCTCTCGTGTCGGCGCCTACCAATCACGGCCGATTTTGAAACCCGCTCTTTAGACGGCGACGGCGGCAGTCATATCGCCAAACCCAACGGCTCCATAAGGAAGGCATTTGAAGAACGCTGAATCCGTACTTCTACGAAATGAAACCCCCTGTGTCCGTGGGGGTTACGCGTTGGAAACCTTTACATTTCGCTGAAATTGCCGGTTCAGCAGAAATCCTTTTCAAAAAAAAATCGCCAATAATGACAGGCACTTGGGCGCGTTTCCGCCATCTCAGCAAGCAACGTGGCATTTCTGTAGCTTGGGGGTTCCTGTATCCAGAACCAAACTCATATGAAGAAACTCATTACAATGACCATGGCAGCCGTAGTTTTTGGGATGCTCGCGCAGACCGCCTCGGCTTCCGTAACCTTGCAGGTTCCTGAAACCGGATCCACCGCTCCGCTCCTGATGGGCGGCGTTGGTGCACTGATCTTCGGTTTCCGCATGTTCAAGCGTAATAAGTAGTCAACAACCCCCTCTCACGGCGCAGGAGACTGCGGCGCGATTGGGGGTCTTTCGTCCCCTCAGTTGTTTCCCTAACTCTATGAACTTGAAAAAAATATTTGCGTCTGCAATTGCAGGCGCGCTCTTCCTCGGTTCGATTCGTGCCCAGGCGGCCGATGATTGCCCAATCAGCCTCGTTCCCCCGGACAACGGTGCCACGGTGATCATGTCTGCCCCGTGGGCAATCAATTTTCCCAACAACGACACTACCCCCGCCAGCAACCCGTCGTACATCTCCAACTATGTTGTCGTCGGCAATGCAGCGGTTCCTCCCGGCTACTACAAGGGATGGTGCGTCGATGCCCCGGATGACATTGATATTTTCCCGACCCTTTACGACGCGGTGATGTATTCAAGCTGCGATCCCAACCTTCCCACCTACCTGCAGGCTCTCGGGCTCGGATATCCGTCGAGCGTCTATGTTGATCCTGCAACGTGGAAGAAGGTGAATTACATCCTGAATCACCGGAATGGCGCCTACTTCTGGGATGTCCAGCTCGCGCTGTGGACGCTCGTTGGCGGGCCCGCCAAGCCGGAATTCTTTTCGGCCCCATATCCGCCCACCAATCTGGGGGTGATCGCCGCGCTTCTCGCCGAGGCCGAGGCCAACGCCGCGACCTGGGAACCCAAGTGCGGAGACGTGATCGCGGTGGTTGTCGCGGTGCCGACCTGGACCTTCCGCGTTCAGCTGACGATCATTGAAGTTCCGATTCCCTGCGAGCCCTGCATCAAGGTGAGCAAGGTCGTCGCCTGCTTTAAGTCGAAGAATTACCTGACTGACTTCGACAAGATCGCCGCGGGCTTCAAAGCCAATGACCCGGCGCAATTCGTCTATGGCATCACCATCACCAACTGCGGTCCGGTCGCTCTGACGAACGTTTCGGTGATCGACAGCATGTTCGGCGACATCACGACCAATCTGCTGGCGCCCGGCACGGTGTTCCAGCCCGGTGCAACGGCCAGCTACTACTATCAGGCCGGACTTGAAGAAGACACGACCAACGTGGTGGTTGTCACCGGATATTCCATTGAGACTGGCGCGAAAGTGGATTCCTCGGACAGCGCAGTCGCGCTCGTGGATTCAGCGTCAATCAAAACCGAAGTCGAGCTCTACTCCGACTGCGATGAAGATGGCGACGCCAAGGACAATCACGTCCTGCTCTCTGCGTGCAAGACCGATTGCGTCACCACGATCAAGATCAAGGTTTGCAACACCGGCGCGAGCCGCCTGACAAACGTCAAGTTGTCATCCACGGTGCTGAGCCAGCTTGGATTCACGATGCCCACAGCGTTCGACCTGGCGCCGGGCGAGTGCAAGACCTTCTCCAAGTCTCTCCGCATCAAATGCCCGGGAACGACCTTCAATGTTTCGGTGACGGGCAAAGTTGCCCAGGACGCCCAGCATTGCGGCATCTATGACTGCACTGGAAAGAATGTTCTTTCCGTCGAAGACTCCGACACTGGAATCATCAAATGCGGCACGGGACGTGGCAGCATCTGCGGCTATGTCTTCCTCGACTGCGACGGCAACGGCAACCTCGCCGGTGGCGACGTGGGCCTGAAGGCCGTTCCGGTCTATCTGAAGACTCCGACCGGCAGCATTGTTGCCCAGACCAAAACAGGCGCTGATGGTGGCTATTGCTTCACCAACGTGGCAGCCGGCAAGTACGTGGTGATGGTCGTTCCTCCGTCCGGTTACCAGCAAACCGCTGGCAGCACCAAACCTCAATGGCGCGACAGCTACGGCCGCCATTGCTGGAAGGACAACGACGGCAGGACCCACTGGAAGGAAAACGGTCTGGACTGCTGGATGGGCGACGACGGTTACAAGCGCTGGAAATCCAACGGCTATGAATACTGGAAGGATCGCTATGGCCGCACCTATTCGAAGCTCTGCGGTTACAAGGGCGCCAATGATCCCAAGGACAACAAGGAAGAAGTGACCGTCAGCGCCTGCGGCAGTGATACAGACGTGAACTTCGCCTACAAGGGAACCTCCTACAAAGCAGTGTGCGTCGTCAAAGGACCGAGCAGCGTCAGGTGCGGTGAAACCGCCACCTACACCGCCACGATCTCCAACACCGGCAACGGCTGCTTCACCAAGGGCGGCAAGGTCAACATCTGCGGCAAGACCTACAGCTTCCCGGCGCTTGGCCCCGGTGAATCCTACACGATCACCTGCAAGGTGAGCTTCTCCTATTGGGATGCCGGCACGTTCAATTGCAAAGCAGTGGCGGAATGTTATCCGTCATCTGGATACGCTGTCTCCAGCCAGTCCTACTGCACCACCACGGTTCGTCGGTAAGCCGGACCAGACTGAATCTCACAACCGTGCCCTTCAACAGGGCACGGTTTTTTTGTGTACAAATTACGGGACACGATGCCGTGAATCAGCGTTCATCGCGCGGTTTTCAGATTTTCCGATAACAAGTCTCTCGGGTGTTTCCCCCATCGTTCATCTTCCGGGGAGTTGTATGCTCGGGATCACGGAAATTAATGCAGCCCGGCCTTCCCTCGCACATAACAGGCCGATCAACCATGCCGGCAACAAAACTCGTCACGATGAAATACAGAAACCTATGGATCGCACTGGCGCTGGTGATTTGCGGATCACTGGCAGTTCTCGGCTACTACGGATGGGAGCTTTATCAACTCGCTCCGCCGGTTCCGGAACGCGTCGTCACCACGAGCGGCAAAGTCATTTTCACCGGAAAGCAAATCCGTGATGGTCAGAATGTCTGGCAATCGATCGGCGGGCAGGAGGTTGGCAGCGTCTGGGGACACGGGGCCTACGTCGCACCAGACTGGTCGGCAGACTGGCTGCACCGCGAACTGGTCTGGATCCTGGATCATTGGGCCGAAGCGGATTCAGGGAAAAAATACGAGGACCTGGACGAGCCGGCAAAAGCGTCATTGCGCGAACGCCTCAAGCAGGAAATCCGCAGCAACACGTTCAATCCGCAATCCCGCGATCTCGTGATTTCCGATACCCGCGCATCCGCCATCGCTGAAGTCGGAAACCACTACAGCGCGCTTTTCAGCAATGATCCTGAACTCGACAAATTGCGCGACGCCTACGCCATTCCGGCCAACACGCTGGCCGATTCGGAAAAGCGCGAAGCGTTGAACGCATTCTTCTTTTGGTCAGCGTGGGCATGTGCGACTGACCGTCCCGGACAAAGCGTTACCTATACACACAACTGGCCGCCCGAGGCGCTGATCGACAACCGTCCCACAGGTCAGATCGTCGTCTGGTCCGTCCTCAGTTTTGTGCTTTTGCTCGCAGGCGTCGGCGCACTCGCCTGGTATTTCGCCGTGCAACGGCACAAGGAGGAACTCGAATCGCACGGAGAAGAATTCCCCGAGGAAGATCCGTTGCGTTCGCTTTCTCCCACACCTTCGATGCGCGCGACGCTGAAATACTTCTGGGTTGTCGCCGCGCTGATCGTTGTGCAGGTGCTGCTCGGTGCGGTAACCGCGCATTACGGTGTGGAAGGATCGGCGTTCTACGGATTCCCACTCGCGGAATGGCTGCCGTATTCCATCACCCGCACCTGGCACACGCAGCTCGGCATCTTCTGGATTGCCACCGCGTGGCTGGCCACCGGCTTGTTCGTCGCGCCCGCAGTATCCGGCTACGAACCCAAATTCCAGCGGGCCGGCGTGAACTTCCTGTTCATCTGCCTCCTCATCATCGTTGGCGGATCCATGGTCGGACAGGTTCTCGGTGTTCATCAAAAGCTTTCGCTGCCGGCCAACTTCTGGTTCGGACATCAGGGACTGGAATACGTCGATCTCGGCCGGTTCTGGCAATGGTTCCTGTTTATCGGGCTCTTCCTGTGGTTGTTTCTCATGGGTCGCTCGCTCTGGCCGGTGTTGCGAAAACCGGGTGAACACTGGCAGATGCTCGTGCTCTTCTTCATCGCGTCGGCGGCCATTGCAGCCTTCTACGGCGCCGGCCTGATGTGGAACCGCCAGTCCAACTACGCCATCATCGAATACTGGCGCTGGTGGGTCGTTCATCTCTGGGTGGAAGGATTCTTCGAAGTGTTCGCCACGGTCGTCATCGCATTCCTCTTCGTGCGAATGGGATTGCTGCGAAGCCGGACTGCGACGCGTGCCGTTCTGTTCTCAACCGTCATCTTTCTCTCCGGTGGAATGATCGGCACGTTCCATCATCTTTACTTCAGCGGAACCCCCACAGCAGTCCTCGCGCTGGGCGCGACGTTCAGCGCGATGGAAGTGGTGCCGCTCGTCCTGATTGGATTCGAAGCCTACGAAAATCTGACGCTCAGTCGCGCCCGCCCGTGGGTCGCTGCTTACAAGTGGCCGATCTTTTTCTTTGTGGCGGTCGCTTTTTGGAACCTGGTCGGCGCGGGTCTCTTTGGATTTTTCATCAATCCACCCATCGCGCTGTATTACATGCAGGGACTCAACACGACGCCTGTTCACGCTCACACCGCGCTCTTCGGAGTTTATGGAATGCTCGGCATTGGATTGATGCTCTTCTGCCAGCGCGGACTCACAAATCAGCACGTCTGGAAAACCGGCACGCTGATGTTCTCGTTCTGGAGCATCAACATCGGCCTCGCGCTGATGGTTCTTCTAAGTCTGCTGCCGGTCGGTCTGCTTCAAGCCTGGGCCAGCGTCGAACACGGAATGTGGTACGCCCGCTCGGCGGAATTCACCCAAACCGGCCTGATGGACACGCTGCGATGGCTGCGTGTCATCGGCGACACGATCTTCGCCATCGGCACACTCACGCTTGGATGGTTTGTCCTGGGACTTAAAACAGGCTGGTCGTTGTCCCGCGGAGAAAGCATTGTTGGCATACCCGCGGACCTCCGTTCGCCGAAACAGAAAGATCGTTAAGCCATGAGTGAATCACATCAGCCCGACTGGGATCCCAAATCCAATGACGTCCAGCGCGATCAACGTGCTGCGTATGACGAAATGCGCGGGCGTTGTCCCGTGGCGCACAGCGACTTCATGGGCTGGTCGTTGTTCCGTCATGCAGATGTGATGCGCGTGATTCAGGATCACAAGACGTTCAGCAACGCCGTGTCGCAGCACCTGTCTGTTCCCAGCGGGATGGATCAGCCCGAACACACCGAATACCGGCGCATCATCGAACCGTATTTCTCGCCTGAGCGAATGGAATGGTTCGAACCGATCTGCCGGAACATCGCGCGAAAGCTCGTTTCCGATCCGGCGCTTCGCAATGAAGTCGAATTCATGAACGCGGCGGCGCTTCCTTTTGCCGTGCAGGTGCAATGCGCCTTTCTCGGCTGGCCCGAAACGCTGCACGAAACGCTGATTCAATGGATCAGGAAAAGTCAGGCGGCAACACACGCGCAGGATCGCAGAGCGACATCTGAAATCGCGCGCGAGTTCGAGGAAATCATCGATGACCTGATCGAAACCCGCCGCGAAACCGGCGCGGGTCCGGAGTCGGACATCACCGCCTCGTTGATGCACGAAAAGGTGTTCGACCGGCCGCTCAGCAATGAGGAGCTTGCGAGCATTTTGCGGAACTGGACGGCCGGAGAGATTGGAACGATTTCCGCCTCTGTCGGAATTCTTGCCCAATACCTTGCCGAACATCCGGAGCTGCAGAAGCAGTTGCGGGAACAAACAGGACTGATTCCTGAAGCGATCGAGGAAATCCTTCGCATTCATGGACCGCTGGTTTCCAACCGCCGCGTCGCGAAGGAGTCCGTGGAAATTGGCGGACGCAAAATCGAAGCCGGAGAACGCATCACCGTGATGTGGATGTCGGCCAATCGCGACGAACGCGTTTTTGAAGAACCCGATTCGTTTCGATTCGGCAGGGATTACAACAAGAACCTGTTGTGGGGTGCCGGAATCCATGTCTGCCCCGGCGCACCGCTGGCAAAACTGGAGATGCGCGTGTTCGTGGAAGAACTGCTATCCGCCACGCGCGAGCTGGCTCTTGGGCCGGAAGGAAAACCGGAACTCGCCATCTATCCGGCCAGCGGATACGCCACATTGCCTCTGCTAATCCATTGATGGGCGGCTTAAAGTCGTCCCATTCACGCAGCGAAAACACGGACTCCGGAAACCTCAACCGGCTTGCTGGAATGCCCGGTCCACGGTTCGGAGTCCGAATCTCCACACGTCAAATGCTTCACTGAAATCCCTCGCCATCCCGAGTTTTCATCGGATTGGACGCTATGACGGGAACGGTACGGGAGGCGAGTCTGCTTCCGTCATTGAATGAATACTGCTGTAACCGCCTACGTCCAAAACGCCTCTAGAGTTTCGGTTGGCTTCTGATTCTTCAGAATTGGAGTTTGCACCGGCTTTATTTGCGCTATCATCGCGCGTCATTGGATCGAATGAAGAAGTGGATCAGTCTGATAATCATCATCGCCGCGCTTGGCGGCGGATACGTTTTCTGGAACAAGAACCGGCCCGCGCCGGTGGCCGTGACGCCGTCGCGCCCCACCACCGCGCTGGTTGAAAGCCGCGACATCAATCTCTCCGTCATTGCCGCCGGCGACATCGGCCCCGACGAAATGGTTTCCGTGCGACCGGAGGTCAACGGACGCATTTCCGAACTGCCGGTCGATATCGGTGATCAGGTCAAAAAGGGTGATCTCCTCTGCGCGCTCGACGACCGCGATCTTCAGACCGAACGCTCTTCCAGAATCACCGAAATCGAAGGCGCGCAACTTCAACTTCAGCAGGCGCAACGGTTGTTCGAACGCAGCAAACGGCTTTATGACAACAACCTGATTTCTGAAGAAACCTTCCAGGACACCGAGACGGCATACGAACTTGCCAAGAACTCTCTCGAACGCGCGGAAAAAGCGCTCAGCATCGTTGAAGATCGCATTGCAAAAACTCGGATCGTCGCTCCGTTCGACTGCACAGTTCTTACCCGCCCCGTTGCGATCGGCCAGGCAGTCTCCGGATCGGGCGGCGTCGGCGGCGGCACCGAAATCATGTCCATCGCGGATCTTCGTGAGATGATCATCACCGCGCACCTGAACCAGGCGGATGTCATCAGCATCAAACCCGGCCAGGAAGTTTCGGTGTCGGTCGAAGCAGTGTCCGGCCTGAAGCTCAAGGGTCACGTCGAACGCATCGCCCCCCAGGCCACGATCCGCAACAACATGAAAGGTTTCACCACACAGATCCGCCTGAAGAATCTGGATGAACGCGTGCGCCCGGGAATGACGGCGAACATTTCCATCCCGATCTTCTCCACGGAAAACGTGCTGGCGATTCCGCTCGCAGCGGTGTTCACGGAGCAGGAGGAACGGTTCGCCTACGTGAAGGTGGGCGCCGAGAAGTACGAAGTGCGCAGCATCAACATCGGCGTGTCTGATTATCAATACGCGGAGATCCTCAAAGGACTGCGCAGCGGCGAAGAGGTTTCATTGATCCGTCCCTCACCCGAAAAGACTGTCCGACCGGCCAGCACAGGTTCTTCCGGAACTCAAAGCACCCGCAACGATTCCGCCTCACTGAAGCTTGCGTCCGCCGCAGCCACCAATTCGCCGGCGCAGGTGCGCTGACCGTTCCCACATGGCGCTCATCGAGCTTCGAAACATCAGCAAGGTCTATCACCTCGGCGGCGAGGAGATTCGCGCTCTCGACAACGTCTCGCTCGACATCGAGTCCGGTGAATTCATTTCGATCATCGGACCGTCCGGCAGCGGCAAATCGACGCTGATGCACATTCTCGGCTGTCTGGATTCCCCCACGCACGGCACGCTGAAGCTCGACGGTCTTGAAATCCAGAACGCCTCGGCCACACGCCTTGCGCGACTGCGGAACGAGAAGATCGGTTTCGTATTCCAGTTCTTCAATCTGCTTCCCAAGCTCAACGTTCTGCAAAACGTGGAACTGCCGATGATCTACAGCGGCATCTCTTCAAAAGAACGCCGCGAACGCGCCATGCAGGCGCTGACACTCGTCGGGCTTGAAAAACGGTGCAAGCATCGCCCGATGCAAATCTCCGGCGGCCAGCAGCAACGCGTCGCCATCGCCCGCGCGCTCGTAAACAACCCGCGCATCATTTTCGCCGACGAACCGACGGGAAACCTCGATTCGAACACCGGCGAAGCGATCCTTGAACTCTTCCGCAAACTGAGCGGTGAAGGCCGGACAATTGTCCTCGTCACACACGATCCCGAAATCGCCGCGCGCACGCCGCGCAAGATTGAAATTCGCGACGGCAAAGTGGCCGCGACGCTCACACCGGAATTCATCGGGCAAAGGAGCAGCGTCACCACATGAACCTGCTCAATGCCATTCTCGTCGGTTTCAAGGAGATCTGGGCGCACAAGTTCCGCTCGGTGCTCACGATGCTCGGAATCATCCTCGGCGTCTCCAGCCTCATCGGCATGTCAGCCCTCGTGAAGGGAATGGAAAATGGAATGCGCGAGGCGCTCGTCGCCATCGGTGGCGTCGAACGTGTGCGCGTTCAGGAAAGCGACATCCCGCCAAATCAACAGCATCGCGCCGATCAGGCCACGGGCCTGACGATGAATGACGTTTATGCGCTTCAGAAAAACGCGAGTCTCACCCGCGTGATCCAGCCGGAGATGCGTTTCCGAAACCTGATTCTCAGCCGCGGACCAAAGACCTCCAATCCCTGGAACTTCCTCGGCACCTGGCCCAGCGCGCTGGAGATGAACGAACATCGCATCGCCCACGGACGCATGTTCAATGAGGTCGATGACGAACTCGCGCGACCGGTTTGCGTGATCGGAACACAGGTTCGCGACGACCTGTTCGGATCGCCGGAGGAACTGGGTTACGAATACAATCCGGTCGGCGACCAGGTCACAATTCAGAATCAGGTGTTCACCATCATCGGCATGTTCGAACACTATGAAAGCGAGCAGGACCGCAAGGCGCGCGAAGCCGAACGTCTCGCCGCAGCCCAGGCAGGCTCCATCACGAACGCGGCAGCCGGACCATCGCGCAATCGCGGCTGGGCCGGTCGTGGACGCGGCGGCGGAAGCTGGGTGTTCCGGATGAAGAACAACACGGTTTACATTCCGCTCAACACGATGTGGCTGCGCTTCCGGGCTTCCTCCGGCGCCAACAACACACCCGACAATCGTCTCACAGGAATGTCGATCAAAGTGGCCAGCGCGGATGTGTTGGACCCGGCCATCGAACAGGCGCACAAGGCCCTGCTCCGAACGCACAACGGCATCGAAGACTTCTCGTTCGAAACACAGGAGAACTGGTCCGAAAACATCGCAGCCGCCATCAAGAACGCCCGGATGAGCGGCGGCATCATCGCAGCCATCAGCCTGATCGTCGGCGGCATCGGCATCATGAACATCATGCTCGCAAGCATCACCGAACGAATCCGCGAAATCGGCATCCGCAAGGCGATCGGCGCGACATCATTGGACGTGTTCATCCAGATCCTCGTCGAAAGCGTGGTCATCGCAATCATCGGCGGCCTCGCGGGACTTCTGACTTCATTCGCCCTGGTCAATCTGCTCGGCGTCATCATGGCGTCCGACAACACGCCCGAAATCACTTTCACGGCCTGCGTGATCGCCTTCAGCTTCAGTGTCTGCGTCGGTGTTGTCGCCGGTCTGATTCCCGCCTTTAAAGCCGCGAGACTCGATCCGATCCAGGCGCTTCGCTACGAATGATCAGTCCCGCCGGACGACGGTAGGTGTTCTGTCCAGTGCCAAGGCCGCTTTCATTGCGGAGAATTCCGGCCATTCCGCATGAAGGCTGAATCCTCAACCGAGTTCGAACGTTTTCCCGGCGCGACCTATCGCTTTCAATTCAACAGAGCATTCACCTTCGCGCAGGCCACAGAGCTGCTCGACTATCTGCAGCAGCTTGGGATCACCGATGTTTACGCCTCTCCCCTGCTCCAGGCCGGACCCGACAGCACACACGGTTACGACATCTGCTGCTTTGGCACCCTCAATCCGAACCTCGGCTCGCAACAGGACTTCGAAACATTTCATCGCAAACGAAAGGAACTCGGACTCGGACTGCTGCTCGACATGGTGCCGAACCACATGGGCGCGGTGCTCTCAAACGCCTGGTGGCTGGACGTTCTCGAACACGGATCTCAGTCGCGCTACGCCGAATTCTTCGACATCAACTGGAATCCATCCAATCTGGCACTGAAGAACAAAGTCCTGATTCCAACGCTCGGCGACCATTACTCTGCGGTGCTGGAACGCGGCGAGTTGAAACTCGATTTCGCGGACGGCCGGTTCTGGATCAGCTACTTCGACCGCCGGTTTCCAGTGAATCAATCCACCGTTCCCGAGGAACTCAAGCACGCCACGACTTCTGCGAGCGCGACCGATGCGGTCCTTTCCAAATTCAATGGAACGCCGGGCAACGCGCGATCGTTCGACCGGTTGCATTCGCTGATTCAAAAACAGCATTACCGGCTCGCGTTCTGGAAAGTTGGATCGGAGGAAATCAACTACCGCCGCTTCTTCGATGTCACCGAACTGGTTTCGCTCCGAATGGAGCGCGCCGAAGTTTTCGAAGAATCGCACCGGATCATCTTCGACTGGATTCGTGCGGGCAACGTCACCGGACTCCGCATCGATCATCCCGACGGATTGCGCGATCCGAAACAGTACTTCGAGTGCCTGCAGGAGAAATCGAAAGCTGTCACAGGCGACCGGCTTTATGTCGTTGCAGAAAAAATTCTGAGCGGCGACGAACAGCTGCCGATCGACTGGCCCGTCGATGGCACCACCGGTTACGACTTCCTCAATCGGCTCAATGGACTGTTCGTTGACACGAAGGCCGTCGAACGCATGGACGGGATTTATGCTGAATTCTGTGGAGGATCAGAGAAATCCAGCAGCGAATCGTTCCAAGACCTTGTCCTGCAAAGCAAACAGCGCATTCTCGAAACCTCGCTGATCAGCGAAATGGAATCTCTCACGCACCGGCTTCAATCCGTCGCCACGAACACGCGAGCCGGACTCGACTTCACCCAGGCGCAGCTCAAGGCGGCATTGAAGGAAGTCATCGCCGCATTTCCCGTTTATCGGACTTACATCACCGACGACACTCTCCAGCCGAGCGCAGAGGACAAGGCTGTCATCGAAAAAGCGATTTCAGACGCACGTGGCGGTCACTCACAAACGGAACGTACGTTGTTCGATTTTCTCAGCCGTTTGCTCACGCTCGAACTGCTGCCGGAGATGAATCCCGACACCGTGAAGCTGGCGCGTGAATTCATCGCGCGTTTTCAACAGCTCACCGGCCCCGTGATGGCGAAGGGGCTTGAGGATACCGCGTTCTACAACTTCAACCGTCTGATCTCGCTGAATGAAGTCGGCGGTGAACCGGCGCGGTTCGGCTGGAGCGCTGAGGAATTTCACAATGCGAACGCACGAACGCACGAACGCTGGCCACACACGCTGCTCGCCACCGCCACGCACGACACCAAACGCGGCGAAGATGCCCGCGCCCGCATCAACGTGCTCTCCGAACTTCCGGAAGAATGGCATCAGGCCGTGATCCGTTGGAGCGACTGGAACTCGGCAAAGAAGACGCCTTTCAATAAGTCCCCCGTCCCGACGTGCAATGACGAATACCTGATCTATCAAAGCCTCGTCGGAGCGCTGCCGCAGGATTCCGATCGCAAAGAGGTGCTCGACGATTTTCGCGATCGTTTCGTGGCGTTTCTGCTGAAGGCGATTCGTGAAGCCAAAGCCAACACGAGCTGGCTTCAACCGGATTCGGCTTATGAAGACGCGGTTCAGAATTTCGCGAAAGCAATCCTGGCCGATTCGACCGACAACAACTTCCTTCCCGATCTCCGCCGCTTCAGCTCGCGCATCGCTTTCTTCGGCCGAATCAATTCACTCGCGCAGACCGCATTGAAAATTGTCTCACCCGGCGTGCCCGACTTTTATCAGGGCGCCGAACTCTTGGATTTCAGCTTCGTCGATCCTGACAATCGCCGACCGGTAGATTACATATTGCGCCGTCGCCTGCTGTCGGAACTTCAGTCGCGATCGCAAGAAGCACTGCCAACGATCGATAATTCAGGTGTCGCCAAACTGTTTGTCGTCTGGCGCGGACTGCAGCTGCGACGCGAGTTGCGCGGCGTTTTCGATTCCGGTGATTACATCCCGCTCAGCAGCTTTGGAGGAAACGCAAACCATCTCTGTGCGTTCGCCCGTTCAAACGCAGCCGGCGCAGTGGTCGTCATCGTCCCCCGGCTCACCGCCGTGCTGATGCAAGGAATAGAAGCTTTGCCTTTGGGCGAAACAGTTTGGAAAGATACAGCTCTGCCGCTGAACAGTCGGTTGCCGGCGGAATTTGAAAATGTGCTGACAGGGAAAAAGCTTTCAGCTGTGGAGAAGGATGGAGTTCGTTCCATTCGGGTCGCAGAGGCACTGGCTGAATTTCCAGTGGCGATTCTCAAGCACAGCCGCTCGAAAGCGTAAGAGACTGACTGAAAATGGAGGGCGGCTGTGTCGCAGACCAGCCGCAGCAACCCGAAAAGTAAGATTCGCTGGAAAGATCAGGCAATCGCCTGAAGTTCGCGCGCCCGTTCCAGACTTTGATGAGCGGCGGCAATCAACGCTTCCTGCTCGGACTCGCTCCAGTTGAATGCAGCGGCGATGGGTTCGTCCGGAACAAACTTGTGGCGATCCTCCACCCCTTCGCCGGACGCCAGATGAGCGATACGATTGGCCACATGGACGACGGCTGAAATGCGTGGCCGCGGATTGATCACGGGATCGTGATGCTTCGAAACCGCCTCGATCACCACCGGCGGAATTCGCCAGACATAAAGGAGACACGCGCCCACCTCGGCGTGATCCGTTCCCAGGACTTCGCGTTCCGCTTCCACGGTGTCCAGTCCCTCGGCTTGAATGTGATTGGCAATGACACGCTGTTCGTCGGGAGAAATCACCTGCGACATGACCACTTTGCCGATGTCATGCAACAGGCCGGCCGTGTAAACCGCAGCCGGTTCGATGTCTGGACACAAACCGCGCAGCACGAGGGTCTCAGCTGCGGCAGCGGTCATGAGCGTGTGTTCCCAAAGCGCATCAGGTTCGGCCGACACCCCGGGCCATTCCGCATTCATCACCTTTCCGAAACTGAGCGCCAGCACGACGCGACGAACTTCATTGACGCCCAAAAGCATGAACGCCTGTTCGACCGATGCGATTTGCTCGGAAAGCCCAAAGGCCGATGAGTTGCACGCGCGCAAAAGTTTCGCGGTGAGAAGAGCGTCGGATTTGATGATTGCCGCGGCCTCGTCAAAACCGTTGGCAGAATCATCAAGCAGCTGGGCGAGCCGCAGTGCTGCGGAAGAAACCTGCGGGAGACTTCGGGCTCTCGCGACTATTTGATGCGCGTTCATAAGTGGCGGTTTCGATCCTATGCACCAGACTAATTGCCGCAAGCAGAAAGCCTGCGGACGACAGGCGTCGGGTGAATTTCCGACTCGTTGAGCGTCATTTTCGAATGCCGCACCGAGATTATTTCGGAATATGAAACTCGGAACTCAGAACTCAGAACTCGAACTGTAAACTATCGCCGGGCCACAGACACTTCCGCGCGCGACGGTTTCGACTGCGACGCCGATTTTCCAGACGACGACACGGTCGTCTTTACCCAGCACCGCAGCACTTCTGCCACACTCCACGCCTGAGCGATGCAGCCGCGCGGCGTGAACGGTGCTTCCGCGTCGAAGATCTCGTTGATCGATCCAATGCATCCCGAATTGAGATGCGGAACAAAACCCTCGAGATAACGGCGCGCCCCAGCTCTGTCGCCGGGATAAACCTTCAGCCACGCATCCACGAAAGGACCGATCAACCAGGCCCAGACGGTTCCCTGATGATACGCCGCGTCGCGCGCTCGAAGGTCACCGAAATACTTCGCCTTGTATTCACGATGATCCGACGTCAGCGTTCGCAGCCCCACCGGAGTCATCAGACGTTCGCGAACTGTCTCAAGCACATCCTTCCACCGCGATTCGTCGAGCACCGCGTGCTTGAGCGAAAAGCTGAGAAGTTGATTGGGGCGACACGCGGCGCTGTTTCCACCCTCTCCATCGACGACGTCATACAGATAGCCGCCCTCGGCATACCAAAAGCGTTCGTTGAACGATTGTTTCACCCGTCTGGCATGCGTCAGGTATTGCTCGGCCGCAGCGCCCTGCCCTTGTTCCGCAAGCCACTCCGCAAGGAGCGTCAGTGCGTTGAGCCAAAGCCCGTTGATCTCAACCGCTTTTCCACGTCGCGGCGTCACGACCCAGTCATCCACCTTTGCATCCATCCAGGTCAGCTGATATCCGGGCGCACCCTGCTTCAACAATCCATCGACGGGATCGGCGCCTATGCCAAAATGCGTTCCCTTCAAATGCGAATCCGCAATTTCAATCAACTTCGGCAGCACATGACGCAGCGTGTCGCGGTCGTTCGTCACCTCGAGATAACGGTCCATCGCATGAAAAAACCAGAGCGACGCATCCGCGGTGTGATACAAACCCTGATTCGCCCCCTCGGGAAAAAGATTCGGAATCAAACCATCGCGAACGTAATGCGCGAAGGTCCTTAAAATCCAACCCGCCTCCGCGTGCCTTCCCGTCGTCAGCGTCAACCCTTCCAGACTGATCATCGTGTCCCGTCCCCAGTCCGTGAACCAATGATAGCCTGCAATCACCGTTCGAATTTCATCACCAGCCGCATGAGCACGCGCCGCATCCTGCAGACGTCCGACGGGATTGATGATGAACTGATCCGCAGCGAGAACCAGGTCGGCAGCTGGCGACGCACGCGCCTCGGGAACCGCGGTGCGAATCAGTCTCGTCCGGCGTTGTTGATAGAAATCGACGGTTTCCTCCGGCGACAACGCCTGCATCACACGCCACGTTTCGGTCGAGGCGATCAATGTCGCCTGGCAATCCGGATTCAAATCGAATGTGATCCAGCCCGGACTCCAGAGCTTCCCCTTCGCGCCATATCCGCGATCCGCATCGCGCTGATAGAAAATCTCCCGCTGCGTTCCGCCATCGTAAATGAAAGCAAATCGTTCGGCGCCCTTCAGGGTGAAGCGCAGCCGGGGAAACACCTCACCGCCACGAACTTCAAATCGTTTCTCCTCCATGCTGAACACGTATTGGGCATCGAGCGGTTCGCTGACCGAATGTTCGTGTCCGCGAAAATGCATGGAAGGCCGAAGCTCCAGCTTCACGCCGGGTTCCTTCGACAACAGCCGGTAACCGATGTGAACCGTGTTCTGACCGTGAAGAAGAACAAGATGCTTTTCGAGAATGATCCCGCCAACATCGTAGCGCCACACCGGCATCTGATTCTCAAGGCGGAACTCGGCAATGTATGAAACTGCTCCCTCCGTCTCGGCATCGGAATGTTCCAGTCCGCCAATCTCCACCCGTTCCCCGTTCTTGCGCACCAGCGTTTCGGCAAGATGATTCAACATCACCGCGCGTCCCAATGGCGCCGGCAGCGCGGCAATGAGCAACCCGTGATAACGCCACGTCACTGCACCCGAAATGGTGCCGGACGCGTATCCCCCCAATCCGTTCGTCACCAGCCATTCCTGATTCAGCAAACGACGCGACTCAGCGGGACTTGTCTGCCTCAGATCAATTTTTCGGATGACTTTCTCCATCGTATTGCTCGAGACTCCGCTTCGCACCGGCGAGAACAACTGCAGCATGACCTGGTATTCGCCAGCCATTCTCCGTTTCGATACAGGGCGTGCCCGTCCCGT
This sequence comes from uncultured Verrucomicrobia subdivision 3 bacterium, assembly GCA_937890005.1. Classification (GTDB taxonomy): domain Bacteria; phylum Verrucomicrobiota; class Verrucomicrobiia; order Limisphaerales; family DASXHY01; genus DASXHY01. Next base: position 17,001 of record CALBZA010000027.1, read on the forward strand.
CGTAACGCGGATCTTCGCTCGACCAGATCAGGCTCCACGAATGTTCTGCCGGCAAAGCGATCAGCGGCGACGAAATCGAACAGAGACAAAGGTCTGCCCCCAGATTCACGAGCATGAGACGATCCTCTTCGTTTTCTCCGAAGAAGCGCAGCAGGAAGGCGTGTGCTCCGAGAACCGCTCCATCAACTCCGTTCGAACGCACACGGCCGAACACCGAATCTTCGCGCCGTAACTTCAGGAGATCGCGATGCATTTCATAAACCGACTGGTTCTTTTCGCGCTCCGACAGGTCCAGCTTGCATTGCTGGAACGTTTCCTCCTGATGCGGTTCCGCAAATGAGGATCGCGATTCCGCACAGGCCACACTTGGAAACTGCTCGAGAAACTTGCGTCGTCCCTCCGAAACCAGTTTTGCCAGATCCGGATTGTGATCGGCAAAATAGACGAACGGCGCCGACGCGGCGAATTCCTGTCCCTGAAACAACATCGGTGTCCCCGGCCCCAGCAGCAGCAACGCCGTGAGCGCGCGATAATTTCCTGGGTGCGCAAGCCGATGCAGCCGCTGTCCATGCAATGAGTTCGCCACCTGATCGTGGTTCTCGATGAACGTCACAAACTGCTCCGGCGTGAGACCCACCGTTGAAGCTCCACGGCGTTTCTTCTGCCAGGAATACCATTGCCCCTGGAAAAGATAGCCGTGCTTCGCAGCGGAGATGAATTCCTGTGGCGAACCCTCGTAATCCGCATAATACGCCTCCTTCCGCCCGGTCATCGCCACGCGCGCCACATGATGGAAATCGTCATTCCATAAAGCGTCCAATCCGTTCCCGTTGTCCGTCGGATCACGCGCCAGCCAGCTGTGTTGCGATTCATTCTCACCGACGATGTAACAGCCCCGCCCTTTTCCCGCCGTGCGAACACGCCGGCTGATCGCCGTCAGCACATGCTCGCTCGAATTGTCAAAAATCTGCTGCGTCGCATCGAGCCGTAGGCCGTCCATGTGGAATTCATCGATCCAATACCCGGCGTTCGAAATGAAAAACTCCCGAACCGGACCACTGTTCTCGCCATCGAAGTTCAGCGCGTCGCCCCATTCATTCGCGTAGCGATCGGTGAAGTAGTCGGGCGAAAACTCCTTCAGATAATTTCCATCCGGCCCAATGTGATTGTAAACCACGTCGAGAATCACACCGAGCCCGAGCTCATGCGCACGATTCACAAAGGCGCGCAATGCATCCGGCGAACCATAAAGCCGCGTCGGCGCGAACAGATCGACGCCATCGTAGCCCCAGCCGAAGCGGCCGGGAAACTCCGCCACCGGCATCAATTCCACCACCGTGATTCCGAGTCGCGCCAGTTCAGGCAGTTGCTCCATCGCAGCGGCGCAGGTGCCTTCACTCGTAAACGTGCCCACGTGCATTTCGTAGATCACCTGGCCGGCGCGCTTGAGTCCTTTCCATTTCTGATCGCTCCACTTGAAACCGGATGGATCGATTATCATCGACGGCCCGTGTGGACCTTCCGGTTGAAAACGTGAAACAGGATCGGGAAACATTCCGGAATCGAGCTGAAATTTATAAAGCATTCCCGCGCTCGCTTCCGCAACGAGCCCCGAGAAATAACCGTTTTCCTCGGGTTCAAGTTCGATCGAAGTCGTTTCCAACTCAGCGTGATCTTTACCCAGTCGCACAGCGACGAACCGCGACCTGGGCGCCCAGACCCGGAAATGAACGCCGCGTTTTCCCGGCTGCACCTCCGCGCCAACCGGCAGCCGGCGATGAATGGAGGTTCTGGGAACATTTTCCTCCGCCCCATCGTCCGACGATGATGCCATCGTGCTCCGTCGTGCTGGACCTCGGGCTGTGTGACGCGTTTTCACCTGGTGAAGGAATGTTAGAACCGCGCCTCGAAGCTTGAACGGGGAGTTTCCCCCAACGGGAGTTGGAGTATGGGGCTATGGACTATGGACTATGGACTATAGGACCATCGACCATCGACCATCGACCATCGACTATTGGCTATTGGCTATTGGCGATTTACTTCCGACACCCGCTATTTCTCTGCTGAAAGCAAAATGCCTGAAAGTCCCATCGTCCCATGGTCCATTGTCCATAGTCCCATAGTCCCATAGTCCCATAGTCCCATAGTCCATAGTCACGATTCCTGAAAGCGCGATGACTGAAAGTCGTTGAGGTGCCAGAGCGCCGCGACATTTGCGACCCGCCTCACGATTCCTGAAAGCGCGATGACTGAAAGCATCCAACTTCCCGCCAGGCCAGGCATATCAGCAAGCCGCCTCACGATTCCTGAAAGCGCGATGACTGAAAGTAATTCCCGCGCCCGTGCAAGGGTTTCCAAAAACCGCCTCACGATTCCTGAAAGCGCGATGACTGAAAGGGGATGCAAGGATAACTGATATTGTGCTATATTACCGCCTCACGATTCCTGAAAGCGCGATGACTGAAAGGCAATTACCAGTGTTTCACCCATTCAGCGGGGCAACCGCCTCACGATTCCTGAAAGCGCGATGACTGAAAGTGAATTCTGGTTTAACATAATAAGGGAAAGGAATGCCCCGCCTCACGATTCCTGAAAGCGCGATGACTGAAAGCACCTTGAGGCGTGCGCGGCCCCACGCGGCCAAGTCCCGCCTCACGATTCCTGAAAGCGCGATGACTGAAAGAATTCAGGACTGATCGAAAAGCTGACGCATGACTCCGCCTCACGATTCCTGAAAGCGCGATGACTGAAAGGTTGCAGGCAGCCAAGCTAGGAATCGCCCTGAAATCCGCCTCACGATTCCTGAAAGCGCGATGACTGAAAGGCCGATCCTGAGCGACATGACAAACACCATTCGCCGCCTCACGATTCCTGAAAGCGCGATGACTGAAAGGATTGGCACGACGTTCTTTCATGCCGAAAAGATCGACCGCCTCACGATTCCTGAAAGCGCGATGACTGAAAGCCTAAGTTTCCGTCTAGCGGATTTAGAAGTTTTACCGCCTCACGATTCCTGAAAGCGCGATGACTGAAAGAGAAGTACGAGAATGGAGAGTTTTGACCCCAACCCCGCCTCACGATTCCTGAAAGCGCGATGACTGAAAGGATCGAGCATCATGGAGAAGGCAGTGACGTGGAGCTCCGCCTCACGATTCCTGAAAGCGCGATGACTGAAAGGCGATTGTCGTAACGGAGCGGCACAAGTCCGGCGCCCGCCTCACGATTCCTGAAAGCGCGATGACTGAAAGGCCGGACGTGGTAACTGTCATCTTCTGTTTGTACCGCCTCACGATTCCTGAAAGCGCGATGACTGAAAGCCGCGAGGTTGGTGCAGTGCCAGACGTTAAACACCCGCCTCACGATTCCTGAAAGCGCGATGACTGAAAGCACCACCGAGCGCGCCGGTTTTGGCCTGCTCCATTTCCCGCCTCACGATTCCTGAAAGCGCGATGACTGAAAGTCAGACTCCCACCGGCGATCGGCGTTTGGTCGATCACCGCCTCACGATTCCTGAAAGCGCGATGACTGAAAGAGGACGTGATCGCCACGCTCTGGTTTGTGTCTTCCCCGCCTCACGATTCCTGAAAGCGCGATGACTGAAAGGGCGCCGCCGTGGCAACCTTCCGAGACCGCTAAGCCGCCTCACGATTCCTGAAAGCGCGATGACTGAAAGACGCCCATCAGCTGCTTCATGCTGTCGCGCACGACGCCGCCTCACGATTCCTGAAAGCGCGATGACTGAAAGCGGCTTCCGCAGTGCCGTTCAAAACCTGGTCGAGCCGCCTCACGATTCCTGAAAGCGCGATGACTGAAAGAAAAACAGACGCAAAAGCC